>JAHDDK010000026.1:0-5404 GCA_020629375.1 Acidimicrobiales bacterium | reverse complement strand
CGCCGGAAAGCGGTCCCGTCGTGGAGCCTTCAACGGCACCGTCATCGCGCTCGGCCTCACGAGCTTCTTCACCGACATCTCCTCCGAGATGGTCGCGGCGGTCATCCCGCTCTTTCTGACGATCGAGCTCGGCTTCTCGCCTGCCGCCTTCGGACTGTTCCAAGGCGCGTACGAACTCGCCAACGCCTCGCTGCGGTTGGTCGGTGGCGCCATCGCCGATCGAACGCGGCGACCCAAAGAGACCGCCGCTGCGGGGTACGGGTTGTCGACACTCACCCGTGCCGGCCTGGTCGGCTCGGCCCTGGCCGGTCTGCCCGCCGTACCGTTCTTGATCGCCGATCGCCTCGGCAAAGGGCTCCGAACCGGACCGCGCGATGCGATGATCTCGCTCGCCACCCCGCAGGAGTCGTGGGGGACCGCCTTCGGGGTTCATCGATCGCTCGACGCCGCCGGAGCCCTACTCGGACCACTCATCGCTGCGTTCTTGTTGTGGCAGATACCGGGCGCCTTCGATGCGGTGTTCGTCGTCAGCTTCGGGTTCGGGCTCGTCGGCTTCTCGGTCATCTGGAGCCGAGTGCACAACCCCCGAATCGAGAGTCCGACGCCAACGTCGAGCTCGCTCAAGACGCTGACGTCACACTTCGGCGTTCCGGGCTTCCGGCGGATCTTCGCTGTGGGACTCGGCCTCTCGATGTTCACCATTGGCGACGCCCTCGTCTACCTCGTCATCTGGGATGCGTCGCGCCAGGCGACCGTCGGCCAGATCGGTGTCGGAGGCTTCGGGATGGAATGGTTCGCCCTGTTCTTCGCCGCCACCGCCGTGGCGTTCTTGGCCACCGCCACCCCCCTGGGCCGGCTCGCCGACCGAGTCGGGCGCGGCAAGATGTGGATCACCGGCCACCTTGCGCTGTTGGCCGTCTACGGCCTCCTCCTCGCCGGAGCGACCACGCCGATCACCATCCTTTCGGTCTTGGTGCTTCTCGGCCTCTACTACGGCGCCACCGATGGGGTGCTGCCGGCCCTTGCTTCGGGCGTCATCCCCGAAGCCACCCGTGCCAGCGGACTCGCGACGCTGGCCACCGGCATCGCCGTCGGCCGAATGCTCAGTGCCGCGGGCTTCGGTCTCATCTGGAGCGCCCTCGGCGCCGATAGAGCGCTCATGATCGCCGCAGGTGGGCTCATCGTCGCCCTCGGCATCGCCTCGACCCAAGCGGTTCTTCGCCGACCGCAACCGGAGTGACATGTCCGACATGACCCCCGAACCTCTCCCACCGACCGACCCGTCGATCGAACGGCCGGTCGACGCTGGCGAACTCGGTACCGAATCGTCCAGCGGCGATGGCGGCACCACCGGCTTCGCGCTGATTCTCTTCGCCGTAGTCGTGCTCGTGGCCGGTCTCGTCTACGTGGTGGGTGTCGCCGGTCGAGCCGAAAGCGAGACCCAAGCAGCAGCCGACAGCGCCGAGGACACACTGCGCGAGTACGACCCGAGCGAGTTCAGCACCGAGTTCGACGAGAACGCCACGACCGTGGCGCCGACCACGACGGTCCCCGATTCGCTGCCGCTCGAAGCCGAGACGACGGTGCCCGAAACGATCCCCGAGCCCACCGGCCCGGTCTTCGATCCGCTCGAGGCAGCCATGGTGTTCGTCAACCGGGCTGCTGGCGACGACTACGGCAAGGTCGGATGGGTCGACTTCGACGGCGAACGCCACATTGGCGAGATCCCGTGCGTTCGAGTCGATTGGAATCTGTTCGGCGGGATTTGTCTCGCCCCGGCCGAGAGTCCGACCTCAGCCCCCTTTGGCTACATCCTCGACAATCGTCTCGAGCCGACCACACGATTCGGTCTCAACCGGCCGAGCCGAGCCGCCATCTCTCCCGACGGTGGCGTCGTTGCCTGGACGGGGTTCACGGTTGGGCACAGCTACCTCGCGGCAGGCGAATTCTCGACGATCACGCAGCTCATCGATGTCGAGCGAACGATCGGGGCCAATCTCGAAACGGTCTTCACGACGTACGATCTCGACGGCGAGGAGAACACCAACGTCGATCGCAACTACTGGGGCGTCACGTTCGTCGACAGCGACCACTTCTACGCCACCATGGGCTCGGGTGGCGAGACGTTCATCGTCGAAGGTCGGGTCTCCAACTCTCGGATCGACGTTCGATACGCGGGCTACTCGTGCCCGGAGATCTCGCCTGACGGGTCGACCATCGTCGCCAAGGAGATGGTCGGCGACGAAGGTTTCCGCCTCGTTGCCCTCGACATCGCATCTGGCGCCCGCACGGTGCTCGGCGAAGACCGTCTGGTCGACGACCAGGTCGAGTGGCTCGACGACGACACGATCGTCTACGCCCTCCCGAACACCGACGAGGGCACGACCGCCCAACCCGCATTCGATGTCTGGGCTGTCGACATCACTCCCGGCGCCCAGCCTCGCCTTCTCGTCCCCTTCGCCGAGAGTCCCGCCGTCCCCTGACCCGGCGGTGACCGCTCAGTCGAAGAGGGCGGTGATGATCTCGTCGTGCCACACGCCGGGCTGGTCGCGTGCACCCATCTCGTCGTTGAGGGTGAAGTAGCTCCAGCCAGCACCATTGCGTTCGGCCGCTTCGCGCACCGTGCGGGTCCAATCGTGTCTCGACTGCGGGTCGGTCGGGTCTCCGTCGATGCTCAACGTGCCGAACTCGCCAAGATAGAGGCCCACACCCTGCTCGGCCGCCCAGGCTCCGGCGCCGTCGATCAGATCGTCGATCGCTCCTGCCTCCGTGGTGATCGCCTCGTGGCAGGTGTCGGCTTGGCAGAGGGCAAAGCGATCGATCGTGACCTCGGTGCCAGCAACCTGGGCCTGGAGGGCGATGCGTTCGATGGGCCCGCACGCCGAGACGTCGACGGTCGTGATTCCCGCCACGAAGGTTGGCTCGAGAATCCGGGCAGTGGGCAGATCGAAGTTGCACAGGACCACTGCGTCGATCGCTCGGTCGAGTTCGACGACGAGCGAATCGTGGGGGGTTGCTCGATCGGCGCCGAGGGCGAACGCCGACCACGGCTCGTCGAATTGGACCTCCATCGCCGGTCCACCATCGGGTCGCGCTGCTGGTCGACGGTCGATGCTCCAGGAGATGTCGAGCCAGGCATCCGACAATGCGGCGGCATCGGGATTCCAAATCACTCCGGTGGGCGGAACGGGCTCGGACCAGACCGCACCTTGATGCGTGAACTCGAACGGGTTGTACACGTGGATCGTCGTCATCAGGTTTGGGTCGTTCGGAAGCACGAGATCCGGGAGTCGCGAGGCCAGGTTCCAGCTGACCGGCCCGATGATCACCAGTCGGTCAGGGTTCGTCTCGCGGATCACGTTGAGTGCGTCGGCGGCGAGCGCGTTCCACACGTCGGGCTGGTCTTCGAACACGCCGACCGGTTCGTTCAAGAGTTCGAACACAACCGAATCTGGTGTGTCCTGGTATCGCCGCGCGATCTGATCCCACAGGTCGAGGAAGTGGTCCCGCTCTCCGACCGGATCGGCTTCGAGCGACTCGAAGAAGTGCACGTCGAGCACGATGCCCAAGTCGTTCAGAGTGGCGGCGTCGACGAGCGCATCGATCTCCGCGACGAAGCCCGGATCGATGAGGTGATCGGGTGCCGGACCGGTGTGGGCACTCCAGCGGATCGGGACGCGGACGTGATCGAACCCCTGTGCGGCGATGTCGGCGAAGTCGGCGTCGACGATCGCTGATCCCCACGAGCCGCGAGGCTCGACCTCGAAATCGCCGGCGATGTTGATGCCTCGTTGGAGTCGCCGTGACGGGGTTCGCTCATCGGGCGGCGGGGCCAACGCCGCAATCGCGGGAGCAAGCGCGGCCGACTGAGTCGTCGCAAGTGAGTCGGTTCGTGAGGACTCGCCAGCGGGTTCGGTGGAGGTGCCTGGCTGGATGTCGGTAGTCGTGGGCCGGATCGCGGCCGAGGCCTGGACCGGACTCGGGGCGATGCTCGACGACGGGGCGACATCGATCGGGTCGTCGCCAACGACGAGTTCGACCGGAGTCGGGTCGAACTCGAATGCAGCGAGGGCGATTGGTCCGCCGACGAGGGCGAGAAGGACAAGCAGCGCAGTGTTCTGGAACGCGGAGGACATGTCGATCAACGTACGGATCGTTGCCGAGGGCAACCGGACGTGATCCGGACGTCCAACCGACGAGTTGTTCTTCGTCCACTACCGCAGCTCACGCACCGGTGATGTCATGGCCGTCCGTCAATCACCACGTGTCACCACAGCGAAGCGAAGCGAGCGCGTTTCGGTCGTCGTCGTTGAGCCAGACCTGGCCGTCGAGGTGTGGATCGAGAAGGGACCCGTCGGAGACATGGTCGGGCCCGATGAAAACATGGCCGAACTCGTGGGCGATGACGTCCACCAGCGCTTCGTGCCGATCGACGAGTGGATGATCGGGGTTGATCAGTACCAGCCGCCGGTCCGGGGCTGTCCAGCCGAGCTGTGGTGTTTCGGTTGGCCACTCACCGCCGAACTCGATGCTGATCTCGCCATCTGATGCGATCACCAAGTCGATGTTTGTCAACGCAGGCGCAAGAGCAGCAATTGCCTCATGCGTTGCAGATTCGAGAATCGGGTCCACCTGCACCGCAATCGTGCAGTGGGCTTCGTCAATCGCTTCGCGTTCTCGCAGAACGGGGTCGACCGTGGGCACGAGCAGCATGCTCACACAGGCGCCCAGCGCAGCCAGTAGTTGGACGAAGTAGTCAATGATGTTGTTGGACACTGCCGCCTCGGTGTCGTCGGGGCGCAGCAGCCATGGGGTTACGCGTACGACGAGGCCGCGACCTCGTCACTTAATTGAAGGCATCTTCGTTCGGGCGCCGAAGCGCCCGAACGAAGTCCCGCCAACCACGATTCCAAAGCCGCCGAGCCGTGGGTGATTGCCTAGCAACTTCACCTACGGTCGTAGGCCGTCGGGCCTTGAGTGTCCCAAAGTGAACAGTGCATGACGCGCGTCCAATAAATATTGCCGTTACGTGACAAGGCGGCTCTGAGCCTCAAGGCGGTGTGCCAACTGGTCCGAAAGGGCCACATCAGCAGAGAGCAGGCGAACGCTCCCCGTTGATTTCGGCGGAACAAAGGCGGAAACACAAGTGAAGATTGAACGCGCGACCACGGTCGCGTCCCTCGATGCATGGCGTCACCATCATCCGAGATCTCGGCGATGGACAATGAGCGACGTCACGGTAGTCATCCCGACGCTAAACGAGGAGCGAAATCTCCCGTATGTGCTCGGCAGCGTGCCCGACGACGTCGGCGAAGTGCTGATCGTCGATGGTCGCAGCGAAGACCGAACCGTCGAGGTGGCGCAGTCACTTCGACGCGATCTTCGAGTCGTCTACGACGACCGG
>JAHDDK010000100.1 GCA_020629375.1 Acidimicrobiales bacterium | reverse complement strand
GAACACGCCGCCAGCAGCACAGCGATCGAGACAACGACACGAGATTGGGGGGACAACTTCTTCATGGCCGCGAAGATGACACCGGCACGATGAAGCGATCATGAAGACCCACGCCGGCGTCTTCATGTACTCCGACCTGTTGGGATTCAGGCTGGCATCGCGAAGCCCGAGGCAACCTCGACCGCATCCAGGTCCACCGTCGCCACCCCACCGGCGCGGTTCCACATCGCCACCAGATTGCGGTGAGCCCGAAGCGAGACCTCGCCCGCGTCGGCCCAGACCACCTGCGCACGGTCCAGCGATCTGTCCAGATCGAACACGCGCAGAGAACCGGCCACCAAGACCCCGACGGCACCACCCGACACTCGTACTGTCGCCGACGGCGGAAGCCAGGGCCGCTCGGCCGTGTCGCCCCGCTCATTCATCGAGAGCGGCGCCAGGTTGCTCCGTTCCCAGATGGAGGTGGCGTTTGCGAGCACGTGCACATCGGTCCAACCGTCGACCGCGGCAACCATCCGGCGAACGCCCAGGCGTCGGCGAGGAAGCTCCCACCGCCAGACCTCGGTCCGGGGCTGCGTGAAGTACCCGCCCGGCGCACAGGCGACGATCGCCCCCAGCCATCCGGTGGAGCGCTCGATCCGGTGACACACCTGGCCGGTCGACAGCTCGCGCCAGGCAACCGTCGGCGCCTCCGCCAACATGTCCCAGAACACCAACCGTCCGTCGGCATCACGTGTCACCCAGGTGGCACCGTCGAAGCTCTTCGCCCAGAGATCGGTTTCCACGCGGCCGTACGGCCGCATCTGACGAGTCACCAGGTCGAGCACCCGCGCGTACACGACCGAGCTCCGCTGAGCGAGCACGAGCACACTCGTGTCGTGGTCCGAGGCGACGAGTCGATGGCACGGCTCACTCCACTCCGCGGCGGTCCGGCCATCGGCGGTGAGGAGTCGTAGGCCGGCCTCGCCGAGGGCCACGAGTGATCGCCCGCCTTGCAACGGCACCACGTCGAGCACCGCCCGAGCACCATCGGGAAGCGACGGCACCTCGATCTGGCCAGAAGGCCGCGGGTGTCGAGCCGCTGGGGGAAGATCGGCGGTGAGCAGCGCATCCGCTCGGCTGCGTATCCGATGCACTGCCGATTGAAACGACTTCACCTGCACCCGGCGAGCCACGAACGTGCGAAGCGCCGCCGAACAGACCTCGCGATCCATCACCGCGTCGGGAACTTCTGCCTGTACGAGCGCATCGGCGGCGAACGAACGCGCGGACTCGCCGTACCGAACGTCGAACAGCTCCGCAACGAGATCATCGCGATTGTCCGCCGACGGCTGCAGCGCCACCCGGAAGACTCTCATCCCCAGCGACCATTCGTTGTCGAGTTCGATGCCGCGTCGGATGACATTCACGAGCGCCGGCCGAATCTCCGGATCGGGCCACCCGACCGAGATCGCGGCGAAGTAGCTTCCGCTTCGCTCCAGCTGGTCCACCCACAACAGCCGGAAGGCCGTTGCGGCAGCCGGGTCCACCCCATCGAGGTGCTTGATCACCTGCGCAAAGGCATTGGTTCTTCGAGCCATCAATATCGCACGGTCACGCTCGCCGGCGAGCCACCACAGCCGAACCACCAACGCTGCGTCGAGGTTGCGAGCCTCGGCCAGCTCGGCGGCCGTCCGATGGCGACCATGCCGCTCGAGCAGACCCACACATTCCATCGGGCTGTGCAACAACTCCGCCAACACGAAGGCCGCCTCGTCGATGCGGCCACTCTGTTCGAGCTGCTTCGCAGCGTCCTGGTACACGGCTCGGAGGTGCTCGTGCACGGTCGGCCCGTAGGGCAGCGAGCCGCCACCGGTCTGCCCACCCGAGAGTCGCAGATCGTTGCGTCGGGTCGGCAGGCGAAGCGAGAGCCCACCACCACCGGCACCGCCGAGCGGAATGGCATGTCGGAGCGCTTCGCCGAAGTCCCCCCGCGTGAACTTCGACTCGAGATCCGCCAGGTATCGCTGGTGCCTCCGCCCGATGACCCCGTTGGCCGGTGAGCGCAGCAGCAGCTTGGCCAGCGCATCGTTGCCCCGGCGCTGCTTGCCGCGACCGCCTCCCGGCGTGCTCGTCACCGGCCCCCGTCGCCGCTCGGCCATCTGTCGCTGCGCCAACTCCTGGGCGACTCGTTTCGACCGGGCCGAGCGACCGGACACGCCCGCCCCGCTCCGCAGATCAGGTTCGGTTGCGGCGTCCATCTCGACCACCCGCGCCGAGACGTTGACGGTCGGTGTCGTGAGCACCTCGACGCGGTCGGGAATCTCGAGCCACTCGGATGGATCGAGCCGATCGAGCGTTCCGACGTTTGCACGGCGTAGCTCGCCACCCCACCAGTAGACGACCTCGTCGTCGTCAGCGTCGACTGACGGAGCCGCCGAAAGCCCACCGCCGGGCGCGTCGACCACCAACACACCATCCGCGTGATCGCCTCGCAGCTCCAACACCGCAGCAAAGCGCAACAGCCACGGGCCTTCCGGCAGCTGGTACAGACGAACACCCTCAGTCCACGCCGACAGCACGCGAGCCCGCGCTTCCTTCTCCCCGGTGAGCTCCGGGTGCAGAATGACGCCGCGACAGGCGTGACGGCCTCGGAGAAGAAGCTCGGAGCGACTCACGAGGTCGTCTCCCCGGACAGCGTCGCCACCAGCGCTCGCAGCTCCACATCGATCACGTCGACGCGCGGATCACTGCGCCGCTCGATCGCGACAAGCGGCAACGTGGGATGCACGACGACCCGGGCGATGTCGCCCGAGAACTTGGTGAGGGTGGACGTGCCCGCGGCACCGTGCAACCGCAGCAGCTGCCCGGCGGGCGAGCACGCCACGAGCACCGGTTCGCCAGCACACTCGACCAACCCGATCACATCCACATCGTCGTCCACGGCAACCCGATCGCCGTTGGAGAGTTCCCACACGCTGCCCACCTGAACGGCATGCGTGCTCGCCGGACCGACCACAACCCGGTCGCCAGTACGGGTGCTCGGAATCGGCCGGTGGGAAATCGTTCGCCGGGTCTCGTGCAGCCGCACGACCCTCGGCTCGTCCGGCTTCGTTCCCGCGGCAACCGTCTCGATGTTGTGGTCCTCCCGAACACCGTCGCGGGTGATGCGCCACCATCTGTCATCCAGCTTCGTCAGCAGGTCACCCGACTGAAAGAAGAGTGGCGCAATCTCACCCGCTGCCAGCTCCTCGATGTCACCCAAAGCCAAGCCCAGCTCCGAGAGGTCGACCGACATGGTGGCCGCTCCACCCAGCCGCTTACCGATCACCTGTCCGCGCAGCTCATGGCCATCGACGACGAGCCCGACCACTCGACGGCCGATCGCCGACGCTGCAAGCACCGGACCGTCGAATCGTTTGCGTTTCAGCTTCCACACCGTGGACTCGCCGGAGTCGGGGATCCTGAGCGTGAGCAGTTCGTCGGGACGGTCCGACCTACAGATGAGCTGTCGAGTCGACCCATGAAAGCTCGCGAACGCTGCGCCGGCTCCGACCAGCCGGCCACCGGCTTCGGCCGACCCGGCTCGGCGAAGCCCTCGGCCGCGCAGGATCCGCACACACGTGGGCGGATCGGGCAGCTCGAGCTCGACGTGCGTCGTCGCCGTCTGGACCGAGACGGCGGATGCCCCGTCCGATCCCCAAGCCGCTTCGCGAATTCGCACATGCTCAACTGTCGGGTCCACTCCGTCGAGCTCCGAATCCGACAACCCGAACACCCACACGGCCGAGGGCTCATCGAGTGTTGCCGCCCAGTCCTCCACGGCGGCCGACTGCGGGATGTGCGGCGACCGTGCTCGGAGCCAGCCATCGAACAGGTCGGGAAGTGCACCAGAAGTCCACGAGCCAACCGGATCCGCCAGATGGCCCACGACGAGCGGCACGCCAGCCGCCCGGGCCCGCCGGTCGAGCACGACGAGGGCAGCCAGCTGAGCCATCCGCGGCGCACCCACCTGAAGCGGCCCCGAGTCGAACAGCGCCGCGATCTGGCCGGGCGGCCGTGGTTCTACGCGTTCCACCTCGAGGTAGGACAGCTCGGACATGGTCACCCGGCGAAGGAACTCGTCAGGCTCGGCCTCGGCGAGCAACCAGTCGGACAGCAGAAGTCGGTGAACCTCTCCCCGGCGAGACAACCCGCCATACCCGTTGGGCTCGAGGTTGCCCGCGGCGGCGTCGCGGCGACCGTCCATCAGGAGCGACATTCGGCGAGCGAGCCGTTCGACTCCCGGCACGACAGCCGGGTCGAGGAAGTTCAACGTGGTCGCCCACGACTCCAAACGGCGAGTCGCAACGCTCGACGCCGCGCCGTCCGTCATCGGGCCGCCTCCGCGGCAAAAGAACGGAGCGCGTTCACGTCGAGCCGTCCCTCCGAACGAGCGAGAACGAACGCATCGTCGGGCGTCGCCACCACCAAACCACGATCCGTCGCCCGGCGAGCGACGGCCGCTGCGACCAAACCCGCAGGAACAATCGGCCGGAGCACCGTCGGGCAGAGCAGCGGACCGTCCCGTCCCAGCCAGACCGCTCCGTCCACCCAACCCAGTCGACCCTCGGCCCCAACGGCGACGAGCACGTCGCGGCCCAGGTGGACCTCGACGCCCACGTCATCCCCGGTACCCCGATCGACGAGCGTCGCCGCCAACCGCCTGGCCACCACGCCCCGACCAAGCACTCCGGCCACGGCCAGCGGAGGGTCACGAGGATGCCAATGAACCGGCGTCGTCGTCACGACAACAGTGCCGACGCCAGTCGGGTTCTGACCTCCGCGAGCTCGCTCGGCAGCGTCTCGGGCAGGAAAGCGGCATCGATCTCGCGCAACAGCGCCTCCAGCCGAAGCCGACCGTCCCGGTCGGCCACCAGTTCGTCGACGGGCTCCAGCTCGCCGGCCGCATGCATCATCCGGCGCATCCGGGCCAGTGGGCCTGCCGACGTCTCTTCCGCGATTGTCGGCAGTGCCGCGTTCTCCGACTGGGCCAGCAGATCCGACAGCACCTCTCGGGCAACCGGCTGTGCATCCGCAGTGGGGACGACCAGCGGTAGCGGCCAGAGGTCGGCATCGGACGCGACCGATCGTCCGGCCAGCACGGCTGCGGCCGCAATCAGATTCTGTGCGCGCACCGCTCGACGATCCGAGAGATCGATCCCGGCAGCGCGCATGCGCCGAATCGCCGACCCGATCATCGGGCGAACGGTGGAGAGGTCACACTCCTGGCGAGCTGCGGCCAGACGATCGATGACGTCCATGCCGAGCGGCTCCTGTGTGGACGTCGTCTCGGTGCGCCACCCGGCAGCGAGCAGATCCTCGAGCAGCGGATCGGGCACCGGCTCCACGAAGACGCGCACGAGGAACCGATCGGCGAACGCAGCCAACGACACATCGTCCGGAAGAGAGTTGGTTGCGCCGACACACAGCCGAAGCGGGCAGCGCAACTCGGTGGCTCCCCGCCGAAACATCCGCTCATTCAGAATCCCGAGCAGCGTGTTCAAAATGGCCGTCGACCCGAGAAACACCTCGTCCAGGAATGCGACCTCCGCCTCCGGCAACATGCCGGCCGTCTCGATCTCGACAACACCGTCGCGGAGGCGCCGCAGGTCGACCGGGCCGAACACCTCATTCGGCTCAGTGAACCGGCCAAACAGATACTCGAAGTACTCGCCGCCGAGCTCTGCCGCCACCTGGCGCACCGCTTCCGACTTGCCCGTCCCCGGAGGGCCGACGACAAGCACATGCTCACCCGCCACCGCGGCAAGGACCAGCGTCTCCACCAACGAGGATCGCTCCGTCAGCCCCTGCTGCGCTCGAGCAATGACCCGCTCGATGTCGTTGCGGTCCGATTCGATCTGCACACCCATACGAACCAATCGGCGAAACGAGGTCGGCCGTTGAGGACCAAGCGCGCCGGCGCCCCCACCTCCGACCCGAAGAGATGGAGGACGCCAGGACCACCGACTACTGAGGGAACGGCGGGACCAAGCAGGCGGTGCGGATCACGTTGCCGTCTTCATCGAAGAAGACCGCCGCCGCGTCGCCCTGCCCCTTGATCTGATAGTCGACTGCGGTCGCCGAACCACCGCGACCATTGTTGCCGCCCATCGGACGGATCGATGGGGTCGCTCCATTGGCTTCCACGTACTTGATCCGCACGCCCGACTCGAAGGGGCCGAAGACTGTCCCGGTCCCCATGTCCTCCACCCACACCTGATCCGTTCCGTCGAGACTCTTCGAGCCGAACTCGTAGAAGCCGTCCTGATTCTGACCCTGCCCACCATTGCCCGGCGCAGCGGGCTCGTTGCGACCGTCGGGGTTCACCGTCGGCATGCAGACCGGCACGATCCAATCGTCTGTGACGGGACCCGGTACGTCGACCGGATGCGGCTCGTCCTTTCGGACGTCGGCCTCCACCCGGTTCGGATGCAACATCGAGGTGTCGCTGCAATCGAGCGTCCAGGTGAACTCGATCGACTGAGGAACTCCGATCGCAAGTGTGACCGGCTTCGATTGCAGGGCGGACGGTGCGATGGTGCAATCCGGAGACGGAGTGAGCTCCGCATCGACCAGCGACATCACATCCGGAGCGGGCCCGCTGTTGGACACATCGACAATCGCCGTGCAGGTGTGGCTCGTGGCACCATCCACCTCGTCGCAGAACAGTGAGATGTCATCCACTCGAAGGTCAGCGTCGTGGAAGACCTCGATCACGTCGTCCGCCGTCGCGGCGTCGTTCGAGGTGTCCACATCGATCACGTGTATGTCGTCGGCGCCGACCTCGACGGCGGCCGAGATCGGATGAAACGACCGATACGAGCAGGTGATGGCCACCTCTTCGGCGATGGACCACGTATCGCCATCATCGAGTTCGAGCTGCGAATGCACAATGGTTGCCGGAACGACGGTGCAGTCTGACGGCGCTTCGATGACGGTCTCGCTCGTGCTGGCAATCGGGCCGTAGCCGTTGTTCGTTACGTCGATGCTCACTGTGCACACCGCCGTCACGTCGACGTCGGTTCGGGTAGGACAGTCCAACCCAACGCTTGTCGACAGATCGGTTTCGGCCCAGACCGGTCTCGTCTCCTTGAAGTTCGCTCGATTGTTCGACGGATTCGTGTCGGTGAGACGGCTGTCGGTCACCGTGAGCTCGTCGTCGAACTCGAACTCGTGAAAGCTCGGTCGGTCACAGTTCACGATGAACGTGAAGCTGCGAGACTCCGTCTCCCCCACCTCGAGGATCGTCTCGAATTCTCGGCGGGCATCACGAATCGTGCAGTCGGCTGGTCCGGTGAGTTCGACCACGTCCCTGACCGGCACGTGGTCGGCCGGTCCATGGTTTGTGATCTCCACATCGACCGTCACCTCGGTGTCGGTCCGGGCGTCGAAGTTGT
Source organism: Acidimicrobiales bacterium (assembly GCA_020629375.1). GTDB lineage: Bacteria > Actinomycetota > Acidimicrobiia > Acidimicrobiales > SHLQ01 > SHLQ01. Next base: position 2,699 of record JAHDDK010000100.1, on the reverse strand, counting down.
CGGGCAGGTCGGCAGTGAACGAGGTCTTCGCCACGTCAACCGTCTCCACTGCGTTGCCAAAGACCTGAAGGGGCAGCGACGAGTCGCCTAGGCCGAAGTCCACATCGACGTACCGCACGGTGTCGGTCGTGGGGAACGAGCCCGATGGCACCTGTTCCGTGATCGAGTAGCGACCCGGACCGAGCCCATCGAGCTCCACAGTCGCCCGACCCGTCGCGTTCGTGGTCACGGTTCGCACGACGGTCGGTCCAGTAGTTTCGCCCACGCGGCTCGTTACCCGACGGACGTCGAACTGCACGCTCGACACCGGGCCTTCACCCGCATCGCGCTCGCCGTTGCGGTTCACGTCATCGAACTTCTCGATCGGAATCGTCGGCACTGGCTTCGGACGCGAGTCGATTGCATGCCAGTTGCCGCACACTCGAGCGATCCACATGTCGTCGTGTATGAACACGTCAAGATCCACATACCCCGGGCCGCCATTCATTTGTTTCGCGCCAGCGATCGACGTGAAGACGGTGTACGGACCGTTTCGTCCTTCCGTTACGATCTCCAACCCGCTGGCAGTTGCTGGCTCGCAATCGGTCCCGGGGGCATGGCGAGCGTTACAGCCGGTCCAGGGCAAGTCACCCGACTCATGTACACGGATCGTGTCTTGCCTCGCATACCAAAGAAAGTTCTGCGTGAAGCCATTCGCGAGATAGAGCGGCTCAGACGCCAGGAGCGAGGCGCGATTGCTACTGTCGCCATCGATCAACTCGTTGAAACCTGGATCACTAACAAAGAAGCGACAGTCCACAGGTCGCTTCGAGAGATCAGCCTGGTTCTTCACCTGCGTCGGGTCAGTACACGACACCGCCTCCGCCGCAGGCGCGGCGGCAACCAACACTGCCCCGATCACCGCCAACGCACACGCGATCGCCAACCACTTCTGCCGCAACGATGTTCTCGCCACCGATTTCCTCCGTTCGGTCGGGCTCGCGATCCGTTCGAACGAGCCGCCGTCTGGAATCCTTGGCGAAGTGACGCAACGCCTTCGCAACAGCGGCAAAGGTACGCCCGAATCTCACCAGCAGTGACTGTTGCGTCGCCGTTGCGGTCAGACCGGTTGACTACCGCGCAACGGCGAAAGGCGAAGCACCATGACAACACTCTCCATCCGGCGGACACCAGCGATTGCACTTGCGCTCCTCGCAGCGGTCGCGGTCCTGCTACCCGGTCGACTCGATGCGATAACGGGCACCACCGACTTGACGGCGTCTTCCCCGGAGGCGGTTGCTCAAACCCTCGTTGGGCCCGGGGTCACCATCTCGAACGTGGACTACGTCGGCAGCGACATCAGCGCAGGCACCTTCTCCGGCGCCGGCGCCTCGATCGGCATCGACTCGGGAGTGACGCTCTCCAGCGGCGACATCGGCACCTGGATCGGTCCGACCAACGAATCGAGCGGAACCTCGACCGGGCTCGGAACCCCAGGGGACGGCGACCTGACCGCCGCGTCGGGGTTCCCCACCTTTGACGCGACCGTGCTGTCGTTCGACTTCACGGCCGACGCAGAGACCATCTTCTTCGAGTACGTATTCGCATCGGAGGAGTACAACGAATACGTCAACACGCAGTTCAACGATGTGTTCGCCTTCTTCGTCAACGGCGTCAACTGCGCCACGGTCCCCGACGGCGCCGGCGGAGCGTTGCCCGTTGCCGTCAACACGGTGAACAACGGCAACCCCGACGGCGACACGACAGCCACGAACCCTGCGCTGTATGTCGACAACACGTCGATTCCGAACCCGTTCCCAACCGAGCTTGACGGGTTCACCGTTCCCCTCACTTGCATGGCGGCGGTCAACCCGGCGCCGGCTGTGAACACGATGAGGCTCGCAATCGCCGATGCCAGCGACGCGATTCTCGACAGCGCGGTCTTCCTCACCGAAGGATCGCTCACCACCACCCCTCCCACCGAGGGAGCGAAGGTGACCGGCGGTGGACGGATCGACCTTGCGGACGGCCGGGTCAACGTGGGTCTCGTCGTCATCCAGGACGCTCAAGGCCTACGCGGCAACCTGCAGCTCAACACCCATCGGGGCAAGGACCGATTCCACGGCACGACCGTGACCTCACTCTCCGTCAGCGACAACGTCGCCACGTGGACCGGCACTGGGCGGTTCAACGGAGATGACGGTTACACATTCTCCGCGGTCGTCGTCGACAACCGAAACGGAAACTCTCCCAAGAAGGGATCGCCGGATCGCTTCGCGCTGACCGTCCGAGATTCTGACGGAGCCATCGTTTTGGAGATCGAAGAAACCGATCTTCGGCGAGGAAACCTCAAGATTCACACCGAGTGACGAGGACGAACCGCTCCGCACCACCAGCCCGATCCTCGCTCAGGCGTGGCGTGACCCGGCCCGCCAAGCCGCGATGGCGCGTCTCGTGAAGTCGATCGAGGTTCTTCCGTTCGGCGACGCCAAGACGATCGGACTCCGATGTCCCGCCGCTGGGACCAGCGATGTCGTCGACGCTGACCTCGCACCTGGGCCGACGTACTCGACGACACCATTCTCACCACAGACCCCTGCGATATGACAAGGCTCAGGCACGCCACGCTGCGTTGTGAGCAATAGCTCAGGCGAGGGCGCGGTGCACGATCTCGAAGACGTCCTTGCTGAGGCCGTCGACCGCAGCAATCCGTTCCAGCT
>JAHDDK010000099.1 GCA_020629375.1 Acidimicrobiales bacterium | reverse complement strand
CGTTCACCGGCCAGATCGCCGACCAAGCGACAGGACTGGCGTTTTACAATGCCCGCTATTACGACCCGACGGTGGGCCGGTTCATCTCACCCGACAGCATCATCCCGAACCCGTGGGATGGTCAGGACTACAACCGCTATACGTATGTCCGGAACAACCCGGTCAACCTCGTAGATCCGACAGGGCACAACTCTGAAGATGCTCGGATGGTTCGGTGTGGGATCGACAACACCCGTTGTGGAGCGAAGCCTGCTCATACGCGGGCGAGTGTCGCGTCGAATCCGGTGATTCTAGAAAATCTCAATGACACTGTGATCGCGGATTATCTAAACCAGATTCAGACTGGGAACTTTGATGATGTGTTGAGTAGCTACTACGCAGAGGCCTACGTCGCAATGTGGATATTCAGTGATGCAGTGAGTGCTGGAGAGGTCTTCTACTACGATGATGGAACCGGTTCGGGTTGGTACGTGCACGAGAATCAGTGCGTCAGGCTCTGCTCAAGTCGAGTGCAATCTCCGTACATTAATCCGCTTGGCGCAGCATTGGGCTTTGGGGATAAAACTGCCACTGAAGCCGTCGCCGAAGGCACCATCGACATGTATGTGGGTGGTGGCGTGGCTATGGCCGGATTGTACGTTCGCCGAATCGGCCGGTACTTTGATGGGACGCCAGGAGGTTCTCCCGCCCTTGACTCGAATCCTTGGAGCCCTCGTGAAGTGAGCAAGCGGCAAACTCAGTTGCGGCGTGCACTTAAGACTGGCAATCACAGTCCAAATAGTCCAATCCCGGACCAGCGTCCAGGGCGAGATATGGGAGGTCATTCCGCGTCGTCTAGAGTAAGTCACGATGGGCAGAGGAATATTAGCGCCGTTGAAGAACATAGTCGGCGACCAAAGGGCAACAGGTTGGGAGGTTATTGATGAGAAGCGAGGTGTCGCTCCTGCTTCACTCAAATCAGGGGTTAGAATGGCTGAAGTTGGCCGCCATCGAGCCGCTTCCCAATGCTCCCTGGGTCAAATCTGATTTTCAGATATTTTTCGGCTACTCTGTCTGGGGTGAAGCGAGATCCAGGGAGGATGAAATGATCCAACACGAGCTTCACCTCTTTGATTTATCGTTGCTCGCTTCTCGAATCTCCGATCTGTGTGGATGGCTTTCATCGGATCGAAGCAAGCCTTTCTGGTTGTCTGATGGAGTGCCGGGACTGGTCTTCGAATCTCAGGAGCTCACGCAGATCTCGAGTCCCTGGGAGTTTAGTGTTCGCTGTGTTGCGAAGTGTTCGACCGATGTGGACTTCTCGCTTGGTCTGAATATGAGTGCTTCATCTGTCGACAACTTTGTTGAACAGGTGGGTTTTGCTGTGCGATCATAGCTCCTCGCTAGCTCGAATCGCGGGTAGTCCATTGCATGGCGAGGTCGATTCCGGAGCCGTGAGTTTCCTGCGGAGCTGGACATCGTGGTCGATTTTCGTCGGAAGTCGCGGGTCAACGGTGAGCGAGGGCCTCAGCCTGTTATTCGCACGCCTGGAGGGAAGATTCGTACTGCCTTTATCGGTGATGACCCTCAAGGCGAGCAACGCTGTCGCGAGTTCTCGTCTCGCTCGGACGAGCTTTGCGGCCGTACGGGCCCGGAGTGACGAGGACGTCTCTATCCGCGGACGAAGGGAGTACATCTGAGTGTGAGGGTTAACGATGTCGGGTGATCAAGCTGCGGCTGTTGAAATGATTCGTGCCCTTTCGAATGCGGGAGCGTTGCAGTGGTATCGACATAGCCTGAACAACCACACAAACGCACCGACTTTCGTACCGTTCATCGTGTTTCGTTTCGAGCGAGAACACGAACTGTTTTCGGAGCGTCTCCCTGATGTAGTGAACCACTTCGAGGGGTCCGTGAGTTGGTCTCTTTACTTCGGAGGTCGGAACTGGGCGCTCAAGCCGACAAAGGTGCGCGAGGATTTCGCGACCGGAAGCTGGCGAATAGATTCCGAACTGCACGCACACATCGCGAGGACCGAGCCAGACTTCTGCCGCCTAGCTGTCGCCGATCTGCCAGAGCTCTCGTCATCTGTGTCTGATGCGTGCCAGCAGTTGGGTGAGTTCAAGGAGTGACGGCTACGCGACGTAGCGGCAACTCAGTGGGACTCCTTCGAGGTGAGAAACGAGTGCGCTCGCTGCTCGACGAGTGAACGCAGCGCGCTCTCCTCACTCAGTACCAGGGGCGCCTCGGCGAGTAGCGCTTCGGCCAGGTCCTCGGAGACCGACACCATGCGGTCGGGATCGACGTTCCAATGCTTCGCCTCGGTCCGTAGCGACAACCGGGTCACGTGCTCGAGGTCGACGGCGCCGCCAATCGTCATCGCCGCATCACTTTTGAGCTTCGGGAAGCGGTTTGTGGGCACCGTGTCGTAGAGCGGTGCAAGTGTGACCCGCCCCGTCTCGGCATGCAGGAGCGACAGGTTCTTGCCGTGGGCGTCTGCGTTTCCGATGAGCGCGGTGAAGGTCGCAACCCGGGCGAGCTGATCCAGTTCGGCTGCGGGATTCGCGGCGTGCCGATCCAGCAGCATTGCGACGTCGGCGAATTCCGGTCCTCCACCACGACCCGGCCGGCCTCGACCGGGTAGCTCGTACTTCTGGGTCGGCGGGTAGCCGAGTGCCTGGCAGATGTCCTCTTGATGGATGCGCCGTACATCGCCAGACTCGTCGACCGTGCGGTCGAATCGCTCGACGACGATGCATTCGACTCCTGCGAGGGTGACGACGTCGGCCTCGACGCTCGTGAGCCCGACCAATCGCGCCAATGCCATGGCCTCGGCTTCGGCACGTACGACTCCGGGGTGTACCTGACTGTCGACTTTCAGAATGTGCGTCGAGGGGGCGCCACCGGTGGGCCGAGCCCAACCGTGTGCCGTCTCGACGAGGAGCATCTTGTTCTGCAGGCCCGCGATCGAAAGTTCGGAATCGTCGTGAACGCCGAGAGGGCGCGAGGGAAGTTCGGCGACTTCCCGTTCGAGGTCATCGTCGGAAAGGCTGATCGAACCGTGGCTGCCGACAGACCCGACACGCGCGACGTCGTCGACGACGAGGGCCCCCGCGATGTCTCGCCCAAACGCCGCGAGCAGGCCATACGTGTCGTTCGCTGCAACGTTGGCACGTGCAGCGAGCGCCGCACGAAACTGTCCCTCAGGAAGAACGCCATCGAAGAAGTTTCGTCCGCTGACCCTGCGGTTGCTGACCGGAAGCGAACATGAAAGCACCGGTCGACCCCGCAGTGCGTCGAGGACTTCGTCCGAGTACGTGACAGGCAAACCCGGTCGGTCCTCGATATGAGCAATGGCTCGATCGTGCAAGCACACGGCGAGTCGACGAGGCCGATCTTTCACGTCGCCTCACCGTCGAACGTGATGGTGATGGTGGCGCCGAGACGACGCAGCAAACGAAAGGTGTGTTGAGTGGCGAGGTTCGTGCGACCGGTCTCTATCTGAGAGAGGTAGCGCTGGCTCAACCCCACCTCGGTCGCGAGCGCCGATTGCGTCTTTCCGAGATCTCGCCGTCGGTCAGCGATCGCTGCGCCGAGATCTTCGGGAGCGCGGACTTCGTACTTCATCGTCACCTCGAATGTGGAACAATACCGTTCTGCCATACGCTATAGCCCCTTCGGAACAATACTGTTCTGCAGACCTCTATCGGATGGCGAGAACAATATTGTTCCGTCATCGAGCATGGGCGAGCGCGGCCCCCGCTCGATCAGCGCCGAAGATCCGCCACGTTCAGTGCGCGTGGGTCGGCAGTTGGACTCTGTGTGCGGCGAACGCGGAGGTTTCTTCCTGTCGATGGCAGAAAGCATTGCGGTCTGTCATGAAATCGTCATAATGTGCTCAAGGTGTTGCGGTGGTCGAACGATGCTTCATAAACGGAGCGGTAAACGAACGCGATACGGGAGCGTGTGACCACAGTGAGACTCGATCGACCCGCAGCAGCGCATCTCCTCCGGAGAGCAGCGATGGGTGCAACCACCGCCACCGTCGACTCGTTCGTCGGCATGGACCATGTCGACGCCGTCGACCGCCTCATGGACCGATCCGGCCAGCCCGGACTGCCCGGCTGGTCCCGCTTCGCTGGCTACGAAGACTGGGTCGCCCAGGACAAGATGATCGAGTGGTGGGTCGACCGCATGATCACGGCGCCGCCGTCGGTCGAAGACAAGGTCATGCTCTTCTTGCACTCGCACTTCGCGACGGCGCGGGACAAGGTCGAGGACGCCCGCCTCATGTGGGAGCAACACATCGTGTTGCGCAATCACGGCTTCGGACGCTTCCGCAACCTGCTCGAACGCATCTCCCTCGGCTCGGCGATGCTGATCTACCTCGACAACGAGACCAATGTCGCCGGCGCCGAGCAGGAGAACTTCGCCCGAGAGCTCATGGAGCTCCACACCGTCGGCAACGGGCGATTCACCGAAGACGACGTGGTGGCCATGGCTCGGGCATGGACAGGGCACAACACAGTCGGCGCCAACCGGGCCAACAACTGGCAGTACGACCCCAGCTACATCTTCCGCCCCGAAGATCACGACAACGGACAGAAGACGCTGTTCGGGATCACCCGCAACTGGGACGCCACCGACACCCTCGACGAGCTCTGCTACGGCGTGAAGGCGACGGCCACAAGCGATTTCCTCGCCCGCAAGATGTACTCGTTCTTCGTTCACGCCGGTCCCGAGCAGGCCGTCGTCGACGATCTGGCCGCGCGGTTCCGCAACGACAACCTTCGCATCGACGGCCTCGTCCGCAACGTGCTGCTCACCGACCAGTTCTGGGATCCGGCGAATCGATACAACCTCGTGAAGTCGCCGGTCGAGTTCGTCGTCGACATCCTGCGCCGCTGCAATCGCAGTGCCGCCGACGAACACGTCCGCTGGCGCATGCAAGGCATGGGCATGACCCTCTTCGACCCGCCCAGCGTCGCCGGTTGGGGACAAAACGGTTTCTGGCTGTCCACCGCCACGGCGTGGACGAAGTCGCGCTGGGTGCAGAGCCTCAAGTGGCACACCGACGACTGGGGAGTCCTCCAAGGACTCGACCAACTAGAGATCGACGTCGCCGTCCAACGCATCGTCGAGTTCTTCGGGATCTACGACGTGTCGGCCACGAGCCGAGACCAGATCCGGAGCGTGCTCGTGCAGACCCTCCAAGAGCATCCGTGGGCGGTCAGTTACGAACCCTTTGCCGCAGGCATGTTCATGCCGGAGGTGCAGTGCGCATGACCACGACCATCCCAACCTCGACCACCCCAAACCCGGCGACCAGCCGGCTTCAACGACGCACCTTCTTGCAGGGCGCACTTGCGGCCGGAATCGGGACCGCCGCCGTGCCGACGATCTTCGCCGACAGCGTCGGTGCTGCCGCCGACGCCAACGGGCCAATCCTGCTCACCGTCACGCTCGGCGGCGGCAACGACGGCCTCAACACCCTTGGACCATTCGAATCCGGGCGCTATCGCGATCTCCGCGGGGCGCTCGCCCAACGTGGCGCCAACGCACACTCGGCGGCCGACGGCCTGTTCTGGCATCCGAGCCTGAGGCGTTTGGCCACTCGATTCCGCCGCGGCGAGGTCGCCGTGATCGAAGGCGTCGGCGACCCGCTCAAGGACCTGTCGCACTTCTCGAATCTCGCTCGCTGGCAGGCCGGCCTCGTCGACGGCCGGATCTCGGGCACCGGCTGGATCGGACGTTGGCTCGACAACGCCGGCCTTGGACAATTCGGCGGCGTCGCCATCGGCGGCCGTGGCGTTCCCCTACACATGCGGGGCGCCAACTCGAGTGTCACCGACCTGCCCTTCGACGGGAACTCGCTGTACGGCTCCGACCGCACCGAGACCCGCGACCGCATCATGTACAAAGCGATCCGTCGCATGGGTGCATGGGACGGCGGCCGAGCCGACTGGGTGAACCGCGTCGGCGAGCTGGGCGGCTTTGCCGTCGACACGGCCTTCGACGTGTCGAGCGCCTACCGACAGCCCTTCCCCGAGGATCGTTTCGCGCACTCGATGACGCTCGCCGCCCGGCTGATCAATCTGGGTTTGGGAACGCGAGCGCTCAATGTTTGGCAGCACGGCTACGACACCCACGACAGCCAGATCGCTGGGTCGGCCACAACGGGCGACCATGCAGATCTCCTCTCCGCCCTCGATGTCGGCCTCGACCAGTTCTTCGGCACGCTCTCTCCTGCCGTGGCCGATCGAGTCGTGGTCCTCGTGTACTCCGAGTTCGGCCGCCGGGCCGAAGCGAATGGTTCGCGGGGTACCGACCACGGCACCTCGAATCAGGTGTTCGTGATCGGGCGTCGGGTCAAGGGAGGCTTCTACGGAGATCGGCCGCCGATCGACCGGCTCGACGATCGAGGCAACTTCCGAGTGACCGAAGACTTCCGACGTGTCTACGCCACACTCATCGACAACTGGTTGGGCGGCGACAGCGTCGACGTCATCGGCAAGCGATACCGAACATTCGACCTCTTCCATCCGGCCACCCGGACCGTCGAGGGCGACATCCGGAGTCGTGCCGAGTCCATCCGTTCTCGCCGGTCGAATCCGCGCGACAGCCTTCGTGTGAGCAGCCCCAGCTTCTGACCTGCGATCTCCGTCAAATTTTGCGATCACCCTGCGCGTGGATTCGACTACGCGCGGAGAGTGAAGATTCTTCCCCTTCTGTTCACCCACCGCTAAGGTTGCGTTCGGACAAGCAAAGGACCGAATGTGGCCATCACAAATTCGGTCCCGACCAGATCCTGGCGGGTCGAGAATCTTCTCTCGGGTGATGCGTTCGGGACGACCGCAATTCAGCCTCACCGGCTCGATGTCATCGTGCACCTCTGCGCGATCGACGTCCTGGCCGGAACACGAACACCACTCGGCGGCGACGTCGACTGGCTCCACGAGTCGGACCGCCTCGCCGATCGCGACGACGAACCAAACATGGCAGCACAAGCCGCCGCAGTGCTCTCGGGTGAACCGACCCTCGGTGCTGCCGTCTTCGGCTCGGGCGGATACCTGCTCCGAGGCGCCACCCATGCCGCCGCAGCGCTGGCCTCTGGAACCCCGCTCGTCCGGCGCGAAGGCACCGGCGCCGTCGCCGACCGAACGCTGAGCGGACTCGAAGCCGACGGGTGGGCCGCGCCCAAACGCGCCACGCTTCGTGCCAACTGGCTCGACCTCGACTCGCAAGCCGGCATCGTCGCCGTACCCGCCGACAACCCGGAGCGCGCTCACGAATTCGAGTGTCGCTTCCCGCTGTTCGACCGCGAACTTCGCTGGGTTGCACAAGACCAATCGACCGGTCTCCGCCAGGGCTCCTGGGACCTGCTCTTCCTCCGAGGCAACCCGACGACGATCGCCGCCGCAGCCGGCGAGTACACGATCGTCATCGACCGGCCTCATGCGCAAGCTATTGCCGCAGGCCAGAGCGACCCGTCACCATCGGCGGCCCATCAGCGAATCGTCCGCGAACGCGATCGCGTCGAACGACGTCGTCAACTTCTCGATCGACTCCGCCGCCGCTGACCTCGCTCGGATTGACCCGCAGCGACACGAGCCGCCTTCTTCTCGATCGACCGCACCCGGCTGAATCGGCGCGTCACGACGAACAACAGCGAAATCAACCCCACCAGAACCAACGCGGCCGTCGTGACCCCGAGTGCCGCAAGGACAGCGACATCCTCGACGAACGCTCCCGCATCGGCCGGTTCGGAACATGGTTCGTCGATCAGGTCGTCGTTGAATTGCGCATTCCCGAGCCCGTCCCACACCAACCCCGACGACAAATCGGGAAGCGAGAAGTCCACGGACTGGCCATCGGGCTCAGTCGAGATCGTGTACCGAATTCCGTCGACGACCGGTTGCTCGAGCGGAACCACCTCGTCGTAGCCCGAAGGCGTCTCGCCTACGAGAAACTCGAGCAGGCCCCCCGGCAACAACCCCGGCGTACTCGTGGTTGTCGTCTCTGCTGATTCGGCGTCGCTCCCCGGTTCGGGGTCGGTCTCAGCAGCCTCGACCTGCCACAGCACGTCATCTCGGACAGACAGGACGATCGTGGCCGGTCCCGGACAGTTGTCGACGATCCCGCGCACCCCGGCCGACACCGCCGACGTCGGAGTGATTCGGATCGGCTTGCGCTCCTCACTCCCGCACGCCGCGAGGAACAGCATCGCGACCGCCAACCCGAGGCCGATGAGAACGGGATGGTGTGCCAACCGGGCTCGGATCGACCGCTTCAACACGTTGAGAGAGTACCGGCTACATTCGTGCCGCATGTCGACGGGTCGCTTCCTGGATCGGCTCTCCGACACCGATCGGACGCTGCTCGAATCAAAAGCACGCGTTCGCACCTACCGTCGCGGCGCCGTTGTCTTCTTGGATGGCGACCGAGGCGGCGAAGTCCTCTTCCTTCGGCGTGGTCAGATCAAGATCACCGTCGCAGCCCAAGACGGACGCGAAGTGCTCATCGAAGTCCGGGGCGAGGGCGAGGTCATCGGCGAGATGGCGCTCATCGACGACTCGCCTCGTTCGGCATCGGCGTTCGCTCTCACCTCGCCGACCGAGGTATTGGCAGTCTCGCTGAAAGACTTCCGCGCATTGGTCGATCACGAACCGACCTTCACGCGTGCACTGCTCGACGAGATGGTGCAGCGAGTCCGAGACTCCACCTTCCATCAACTCGAACTCAGCCTCGATGACGTCGCCGGACGCGTCGCCCGCCGACTGGTCGACCTCGCCGACCGATTCGGCAAACCCCGCACCGTTGGTGTCGAAGTTCGGTCACCACTCACGCAGCAGGAACTCGCCGACTGGTCCGGCGTATCGCGCCAGGCCGTCGTGAAGGAGCTGTCACGCCTACGCGAGCTCGGATGGATCGAAACGAAGGGACGCACCATCGTGGTGCGAAACGTCGCCGGCATCGAAGAGCGAGCCGCCGAACTCTCGGGCCTCGCCTGAGCCTCTCGTTCTCGTACACTCAACGGGGTCAAGTCTGACATAGCAAGAGGTTTCGGCAGCCCGGCGATAACGAGGCTCACCTCTTGCTATGTCAGACTTGACCCCGTAACCGGAACGAGGGACGCATGGCTAAGCGCAGTCGACGAAAGCTCCGAGCCCGAGCGATCGATGCCGTCCCTCCGTCCGAGCCTCCGATGCGGCCAGGCATCATCGGCCTCAGTCGCACGGTCCCGGGCACGATCGCCAAACCGCCCTACGCCGAGTCCGGTGACCCTGGACCCTCGGTGACGAGCCCGGTCCGCACCGCGGACGAGATCGCGGCGATGCGCAATACCGGCGCCGTCGCCGCCGAGGTGTTGATGATCGCTGGCGAGTCGGTCCGCCCCGGCATCACCACAGACGAAATCGATGCTGTTGTTCATGAGGCGACGCTCAATCGGGGCGCCTACCCGTCGCCGCTCAACTACCGCGGATTTCGCAAGTCGGTCTGCACGTCGGTCAACGAAGTCATCTGCCACGGCATCCCCGACGACCGTCCGCTCGACGACGGCGATATCATCAACATCGACGTCACGGTCTTCAAGGACGGCGTGCACGGCGACAACTCGTGCATGTTCGTGGTTGGCGAAACCGACGAACACTCCCAGAAGCTCGTGAACGAGACGTACGTGGCGATGATGGCCGGCATCAAGACCGTCCGGAACGGCTCGAAGGTGAACGACATCGGTCGCGCCATCGAACGCCACGCCCGCAGCCACAACCTCGGCGTCGTCCGAGAGTTCATCGGCCACGGCGTCGGCACCGAGTTCCACACGAGCCTGCAGATCCCGCACTACTACGACCCTCGGGCAAACCAAGAGATCCGGACCGGCATGTCGTTCACCGTCGAACCCATGCTCACCCTCGGCGACCCGTCGCTCTACCTGTGGGAAGACGAGTGGACCGCACTCACCCAAGACGGCCGCCGCAGCGCCCAGTTCGAACACACCCTCATCGCCACCGACGATGGCTTCGAGCTGATGACGGTCACGAGCGACGGTTCGTTCGCCGCGCAGATGTACGACGGCGTCGCCGTCGGCTGATCACCAGGCCCCGCCCGCTGCGGCGAGACAAGTTGTTAATGAGACGTGCCTGACCCCAGGTTGCTCGTGAACCGGACACGACGGCTCTCGATGTCGACGTCGTCGAGCCTCACGGTCACTTCTTCGCCGAGGTCGGCCTTGCCGTCGGCGTAGGCGACAACCGCGGGTTCGCGCAGCTGAATCCGGATCCGGTCCTTCTTCTCGTCGACACCGGTCACGAGTCCGGTGAAGGTCTCGCCGACCCGACCGCTCAGGATCGCCGCCTCGACCAGGTCGACGATCGCCCGCTCGTAGTTGCCC
>JAHDDK010000025.1:50814-51385 GCA_020629375.1 Acidimicrobiales bacterium | reverse complement strand
CGAGTCGCCCTCGACGATGAACAGCTCACGTTCGCGCGGGTCCTTGCTCGAGCAATCCTTGAGCTTCTCGGGCATGCCGGCACCGTCGAGCGCCGTCTTGTTGCGGATCGTGTCACGCGCCGCTCGGGCCGCCTCGCGGGCACGTTGCGCGGCGATCGCCTTGTTCACGATCAGCTTGCCCTCGGTCGGGTTCTCTTCGAGCCACTCGGCGAGCTTTTCGTTCGTGGCTTTTTCGACCATCGACCGCACCGAAACGTTGCCGAGCTTGCCCTTGGTCTGGCCTTCGAACTGCGGTTCAGCGAGCCGTACCGAGATGATCGCGGTAAGGCCCTCGCGGACATCGTCGCCCGACAATGTTTCCGATTCCTTGAGCAGATTCTTCGCGTGACCGTACGCATTGACCGTGCGAGTCAGCGCCGAGCGGAAGCCCGTCTCGTGCATGCCACCTTCGCCGGTCGTGATGCCGTTGGCGAAGCTGTGGAGACCGTCAGTGTTGAAGCCCGTATTCCACTGGAACGCGATCTCGACCTCTTGGTCCTCTTCTTCGACCTCGTAGTAGCCGACCTTGGCG
>JAHDDK010000025.1:0-50691 GCA_020629375.1 Acidimicrobiales bacterium | reverse complement strand
TCGGTCGAGCAGCGTCTGGGCGCGGAACTCGGTCTCTTCGAAGATCGTGCCGTCTGGCCAGAACCGGACGGACGTGCCGGTTCGGTTGTCCGGCGCGTCACCGCGCACCTCGAGCTTGGTCTGGACCTGACCACCATCGGCGAAGTCCATGAAGTGGTGCTTGCCGTCACGGTCGATCCCGAGCTCGACACGAGTTGACAACGCGTTGACCACCGAGACGCCCACACCGTGGAGTCCGCCCGACACCTTGTAGCCACCACCGCCAAACTTGCCGCCGGCGTGAAGCACCGTGAGCACCACCTCGGCGGCTGACATGCCCTCGTATTGCGGATGCTCACCGACCGGGATCCCTCGACCATCGTCGTGCACCTCGGCCGACCCGTCGGGATGAAGGATCACCTCGATCGTCGTGCAGTAGCCCGCCATCGCCTCATCAACCGAGTTGTCGACGACCTCGTACACGAGGTGATGGAGGCCTGCCGGGCCCGTCGAGCCGATGTACATGCCCGGGCGCTTCCGGACGGCTTCGAGACCCTCGAGAACAGTGATGTTCTCTGCGCTGTAGGAAGCAGATTCTTCGCTCAAATCAGCGCCTTTCGGGCGGGAGCTACAACCGCGTCATTCTACCAGCTGCGACCGGTTCGAGAGCCGTTCGACACGACGATGGCCATCGAGGCGTTGCGCCATCCAGCTCACCGAATGAAGACCGAGACAGCATGAGCGACCCACCACGCGGTTCGAGCGTCGGGCGAGGAGGCTGCGGTCGCCACGATCGGCGCCATCAAGAACGACGGGATGCTCGGCCACATTCGTACACCGGCCGTCGTCAGCCGATTCTCGCGGTACAGCTCGGCCACCTGGTCCTCGATCCACGTCGTGAACAGTGTTCGGCGGGCATGTAGCGGTCGTCGTTCAGAACCACCGAGCAGCGAGCTACCGAGGAGTCGCCCCACCCATGGCTGCCCGTCGACAAGACGTTCGTACCGGTCCGCGGCGACGATCAACCGGTCGACAGGATCATTGCTGATGCGATCGATGCCATCGAGGAGCACGATGCCAACCGGGGCGATGATCTCGTGCGTCAGAGTGGCCTGTGTGTGATGTCGATAGAGGGTCGACACCGATACCCCGGCCTCGGTGGCCACGTCATCCATGGTGAACGACCCCTGACGACGGACGGTGTCGATCAGTGCCTGACCCCATTTGCCTTCGCCGACCACCGATGCGAGCGGTCCATCGTCCAGCGGCTCGGGCCGCGGATCGTCGCGAAGCTCGGCCACCCGATTGGCAGCTTGGAGAAGATCTCGGCCGCATGTTGCAAGCACATCTCGAGGCGACAGAGTCATCGTCCAATCGAGACCGAACAGGGTCGACAGGGCGCTGGCGCTCGCCACCTCATCGCTACAGCTACTGACAAGGGGTGCGGTGCCAATCAATGGATCACAAACGAATCGAGCAACGTTTGGCTCGTAGATCCAGAGCTCCTGGAGGAGTCGTAGCCGTTCGGAAACATCGAGCGACCAGATTTCATCAACCAAGAGAAATCGAGCATGGAGGATGAAACCTCCAAGGTCGCCGAAGACTCGATGGGTCGACGATGTACTCAGACTCGCGGTCCGCGCAAGCACACGGATCGAAATGGTTCGATGACCATGCATCCGTATCGCTTCGAGAAGGGTTCGAAGCGCCTCGTCCTTGGAAGAGAGGCGCTCGACTAGATCGATGCCGCGATCGCGATTCGTCAATGGCGTCACCATCAGACCTCCCGGTCTCCCACGCCGATCGGTCTAGCAGACGAAGTCTTTAGCGATCACACCTCGCTGAAACTTGGAGGGAGAATGTGGGTCAGGCGACGGCAGCAACCTCATCGATGGTTGTTGCGAACTTCATCGCAAGGTCGAGCCGGCTGCCAACACCATGCTGCCGGTACAACTTCGCCAGACGATTCCGCACCGTGTTTGGACTGAGGAAGAACTGTTCGGCGATCTGGACATTCGTCTTCCCTGCAATCACCGCTTGCACGATTGATCGATCAAGAGCTTCGCGATCGTTGCGTCGTCGACGAGGCAATGGCTCATTCTGCTGCTGGAAGATCGTCCGCAAGCGAGCGTGCGCATGCTGATCATCGCCATGGGACAGCTGGCGATAGAGCTGTCGAGCAGACTCATCGAGTGAGCAATTGGCGACCCCCTCGATCGACAGATCAAGTGCTTCGAGATGCAAGCCAAACGAGCGGGCGAGCTGCAACGCTCGATCGAAATCATCCTTGCCACTTTCAGAACCGTGGACCCTGAGGGCCCTCACTGCCGCGGCATGGGCGAGCAGGATCTGGGGCCCCGGGAGAGACTTCTCGTCTGGGCGGATCCGCGTCTCACAGCGAACGATGTCTTGGACATCGGTCCCATCGAAGAGAAAGCGGTGCCGAAGCAGCAACGACAGTCCAAGTGCATGCGGACCGGGATCCTCGAGCATCTCGTCGAGAATCGTGCGCTCGGGCGCCTGCGGCTCGTCTTGTGTCACGAGCCACCAGCAGTGGGCGTAGATGCTGAGCGGTCGCAGCCGCGGCAACACAGAGATGACGGGCTGACGCACCTGGTGACCAGCGCGAGCGGCACGGATCGTGGCGCTGAGCGAACGAAGCACAGCGACCGACGCGACCGGGTCGACCTCGTCGTCATCGTCGAGTTCGCAGAACTGGCCCTGGAGTGCTCGCGCTGCATCATGACCAGCATCGACCAATCGACTCGAGAGGCCGGACGCCACTCCGTACGCCACCTCCGTGGTCAACACTCGATCGAGGTCCCCAAAGGTCACTGCATCGATGAATCCCGCATGCCAGGTCTCTGACTGGGCGCCGGGTGAAAGTGGACGGCTGCTCTGCATCGCTGCGAGATCGACGATCGGAGACGGTTCGACCGCAGTCAGTTCGGCGACCGGTACGAGTTCTCCGAGGAGGCTGGCGATCGCTCGGTTGGCGAGTCCCGTGCTCGAGTGCGAATCGCGTTGGACGCCCTCACCGAGATCGACGAGGAGATCGAGCTCGCGGTCAACGAGAGATGCACGTGCCGCGAGCGTGCGAACCTCTTTGGGGAAGTCGAGCGCACAATCGATCAGTAGCTGGCGAACGCGGGATTGCTCTCGACCTGCGAATGGGGTGCGGTCCTTCGTCTGGTCGATGAGCCTCCGGAGTGCCGACGAGATACGTCGCGGGTCCCCCGACACGCTCGCTGCCTCGGCGAGCGAAAAGGTGGCAGATCGGAACTCTTCGAGTTCGGCCATCGTTGCTCGCCCACGGAAGATGTTGCGGGTGGCCTCCAGGGTAAAACGCACGGTCCGGCCGTCACCCCATCCGACCTCGTGAAGTGCGCCTGCGAGTACGAGTTCATGAACCGATCGAGCCCATTCTCTTCTGTCGATGCCAAGGCCTTCGCCCATTGCCGTCAGTTCTCCATCAGAAGCTGGCAGCATCCACGCCAGCGCTCTCGCCACGAACGGGTCGACCTTGTCCACGTCCACGCCGGCAAGGTCGACGACCGCAGACTCAAAGACCGGGTTCGTGAATGGGCGTGCCCAATCCGTCGATGCCGCAATGATGAGTTTGGGATTCCCTTGCGTTTCGCGATGGAGCTCATCACCAGCGGTTTCATCTCCTCGCCAACCGAACTGTCTGGCGAGGTCGACGGTCGACTCACGGCTGAGTAGTTCCAAGGTGAGCACGTCGAGGTGAGTGACGATCGATGTCATCCGCGACAAGACCGAGCGTCGAATCGAAGCGGTCGCGTCCATCGCAAGCACATAGGAAAGCCCGTCTCGCCGTCGAAAATCCGACACGAGGGCGTCCGTTTCGCCCGATGTCAAGAGATGAGCGTCATCGATGATGACGACCGCATGGGCGGACTCGAGTTGGCGAAGTGACGCCATCAAGACGCTCGGCTCATCCGACGCACCGTGGTGACGAATCGTCGCACACCCGCCATCGCGAGCCCGGTCCTCTGCCCAATCGAGACACATCGTCTTGCCGACCCCTCGATCGCCGATCGCAACAATGACTCGAGAATCGTCGCCTCGCACGACAGCCTCCACACCGTCAGTGAACTGCTGGCGTTCGCTGAGGTCAGCTACACCCCGCATCTTGCGCATCTGTGGTTCCTCCTCGTGATCACGACTCACCCTTGTCGGTCCCGAGTGGTACCAAAGGCCCAATCCAACCCCTGAACGCGATTCTCAAAACGATGTCTCGATGTGGCGGCCGACACATCCCGGCGGCCAATCTCTCATGCATTGAAAAATAGTGAAATGGTGTGAAGAGGATCTATATATTACGTATCGAACTGAGACAGACTTCTTAGATGTCGCCTCTATTGCGGTGATCGAGCCAAGTGCACCTTGATTGCCTGGATCTCATCGGTCTCGAGCTTGGTCGTGATCTGACGGAGAAGTTCCTCTGACATCCATTCCATCTCCGACACCCATGCTTGATCGGCGACTTCGAGATGCAACTCACCGTCCACGACTCGCATCGGCGTGGTGTGCGTGCCGATGACGTCGCCGACGAGCTCGGGCCAGCGTTCGAAGATCGCCTCGACGGTGTCGCGGCGCGGTGCGTTGAGGTGACCGAGCAGGCGGTCGACGGCCTGCCCCATCGGTCGCGGACCATCTCCCCACCTGCGACCGCTTCGCCGCCGATCGGGCCCGGTCATGTTGTACCGCCGAGGCGGATCGTCGCGTCGGCTCGAGCCTGCGGAGGCAGATCAGTGGCCGAGGTCAACAACGTCTGACCATCCGGAAGCGCGTCAACCAACGCGGTGGCGCGGCCGTCATCGAGCTCAGAGAAGACGTCGTCGAGGATCAGGAGTGGCGCGACACCCGTTGTCGTGCGGACGAGCTCGTGGCCGGCCAACCGGAAGGCGAGCGCCAGCGAACGCTGCTCACCTTGTGACGCGTGGGTGCGGGCGGGCATGCCATTGAGGGAAACCTCGACCTCGTCGCGGTGTGGGCCGACCGTCGTGACACCCCGCCGAACGTCGTCTTTGCGGGCCGCCTCCAACGCCGGGCCGAGCCCGGAGTCGAACCAGGGTGCGGCATAGACGAGCGAAACTTCGTGATTCTCGCCAGCCACCGCATGCAACGCCCGCTGCACGTGCGGGGTCAGATCGGCGACCGCAGCCGCACGCAACGCACACAGCTGGTCGCCAGCCGACGCGAGCTTGGAGTCCCACACGTCGAGGGTGAACGCAGCGTCGTTGTCGAGCCGGCCGCCGCAACCCTTGAGCAGCGCATTGCGTTGCTTGAGCACCTTGTCGACCTCGGCACGCACGGCCTCGTTGCGCGGATGCTGGCCCAGCAAGACGTGGTCGAGCCAGGTCCGCCGCTCGCCCGGCGACCCCTTGATGAGCTCAAGGTCGTCGGGGGCGAACACGGTGATGTTGAGCACGCCGAGCAGATCGCGGGCACGTGCCACCCGTTGTCGGTTCATCTGGATCCGCGCTCGGCCAGTGCGGGGTAGCTCGGCTTCGAGCAGCAACTCCCGGTCATCGCTGTGCAAGGTCGCCCGAGCGATCGCGACGTCAGCACCGCGTTGGATCAATGCGTCGGTCGGGGCCCCGCGAAACGACCGGGTCGTGGCGAGCCAGCCGATTGCCTCGACGATGTTCGTCTTGCCCGAACCGTTGGGGCCGATGATCGCAGTCACGCCACGGGCGAACTCGAGATCGAGTTCGGTATGTGAGCGAAATCCGCGTAGCTGAAGATTGTCGAGGACGAGCGCAGAGCTCGGATTGGTCACCACTTCTCCCGAAGCTGACTGCGCAGCAGATCGAGGCCGACGGCGCCGACGGCGAGCACGTCGTCGTGCCACGCCTTGGGATCCCAGCGGTCGGTGGCCATCGCTTCTTCGCGCAAGTCGAGGAGCGCTTGCTCGCCGATCTTGTAACTGATCGCCTGACCAGGCCAACCGAAATAGCGGACGACCTCGGACTTCGCCTCCTGCTCGGTCAGGAATCCGCGGGTGAGGAGCAGCTTGAGGGCACGGTCGTAGTCCCAGGATTCGCCAGGATGAAACGGCTGGTCGTCGGGGATGGCGAAACCGCAATGCGTGCCGATGTCGATCACGATCCGGCAAGAACGGAACAGCTTGGAGACGACGAGACCGATCTCGTATTCCGGTTTCTCGAGAAAGCCGAGCTCGCCCATGACATGCTCGGCATACAAGGCCCACCCCTCGCCTGAGCCGGGATACCAAACCATCATCCGGTGAAACCGCGACAGCTCATCGGCTCGGCAGAACTGAATGCCGACCTGGAGGTGATGGCCGGGGAAACCCTCGTGGTAAGCGGTCGTGACCTCGGTGAACATCGGCAGATGCTCGCGGTCGGCGATCGGATACCAAACGGCGCCAGGTCGGCTGAAGTCCTCGGACGGCGGCGTGTAGTGGGCGGCCAGAGAACCTCCGGCTTCGTCGACCTTCACGTCGATCGCCCGGATCTCGTCGGGAACATCGAAGTGCACGCCCGAGAGCTTCTCGAGCGCAATGTGCTGGCGCTCGGTCATGTCCGCGATGAAGGAGTCGACATCGGGGGCCGCCATCGACGGATCGTTCATCAGCCGATGCATGACTTCGTCGACAGTCGCTTCGGGGTCGACCTGCGGTGCCAGCTCACCGATTCGGTTCCAGAGCCGATCGATCTCGCTCCATCCCCAGGCATACGTTGCCTCGAGATCCAGATCGCATCCGAGCCAGCGTTGCGCCGACGCAAGATATCGATCACGGCCGACGCCGTCCTCGGCCGGTGCGACAGGGAGGTACTCGGATTCGAGCCAGTCCGCGAACGCCCCATAGGCAGCCTCTGCGTGAGCCGCGCCCGACGCCAGCCGAGCTCGAAGATCGTCGTCGCGGAGGTCGGTGCTGTCGAAGCGCGCTGCGACGGCAGCGAAGGTGTTCTTGTCGCGGGTGTCGCGGCATTGGGTGATGACTTCGCGCACCTGACGTTGTGCGACGACGTCGCCGTCTGCAAGGCCGTCGGAAAGGCTTGTCTGATAGCCCGCAAGTGCATCTTCGACGCGTTCGAGACGGCTGGCGATCGCCGCCCAGTCCTCGACGGTTTCGGAGGCCATCAGATCGAACAGCATCCGGAAGTCTTGGGTCGGGCTCGCAATGCTGTTGAGATCGCGTCGATGCAGACCGGCGTCGGCATCGGCGATCCACCGATCGAGTTCGGTCACGAAGACCGCCTTCGCCAGCTGATCGACAGGAGTATCGGGGTCGATCGCTTCGGCCTCGGCACGGAGAGCGACCCAGGTCGCACGACGATCAGCGACGCCCGATGGCGACAGATCCGTCCACCGGTCGTCGTGCCCGGCGATACCGGCCATCGTCGCCATGATCGGGTCGGTCGCTGCGAGCTCGTCGGTCGCTCGGTCGCAGAGGTCGAAGATCGCACTCATAGCCGCCGAGCCTACGGCGACAGACCGACAAGATCAGCTGTTGACGCAGTCGGCAAGACGTTGTTGGAGTTCGGGGCCAGCGTCTTCGGACTGGTCCGCAAGATCCGCGAGATCCGAGACACCATCGATTCCAAACTCGGCGTAGACGTCGGTGTAGCAATCCTGCAGCGCCGACTCGACGTCCATGCTCTCGATCGCGTCGGCGACCGGTGTCGTCGATGTCGTGGTCGGGGTCTGATCGATTTCCTTGGGTTCTTCTGTCTCGACAGCAGACGGATTGTCCCCGTCGACGAGCGGTAGACCCTCTGGTGGAGACGGTTCTCCACTGCATCCGGCGAGCAGCGCCCCGATGGCGATCACGGCGATCAGCCGGCGAGTCATTCGATACGACGTGTTCAGCATTGTCCGAACTCCGCGGGTCGAGTGTCGCTCAGCGCCCTCGAGTTGCCATTCGAGCGCTTCGCGCGTGAACCCTGTCCTCACGTTCATGATGTGGCTGTCGGTGCGACGGGGTCGAATGTAAGCCGTTCGGCCTGGGTGTTCGTGAGTTCAATGGCCTAGGGCTAGGCGCTACCGGCTCAGCAAGGTCTGCCCCGGACGCACCGACGCCGAGACGACGGCTTTTCCCATCGTCTCAGCGCTCGTCAGCTCCTCATGTGGTGGCGTCTTCTTCACGCCGTCGGTTCGCACCGATCGCCGCCAGTAGAAGGCCGAAGGCCATCAGGAAGACAGCGATCGAGACGAGCTCGTCGGTTTCGCGCCCCGTGAAAGCCAGCGGTCCTGGAGGCAGGTTGCGGATCCGAGCCGACTCGGCATCGGATGCACTGTGAGCACCCATGTCGATGTCGGGGTTTCGCTCGCCCGGTCCGAGTGTGACGGCGCTCGTCCACCCCGTCGTCGTATCGGCGTCGGAGTCTGCGGCGGCCGAGCAGTCACAGTCGGACGAGTCCGAGATCAGCCAACCGTCAGGTAGCGAGTCAGGGTCGAAGCGCACCTGGTAGTCACCGGGCGGGAGCTCGTCGAACTCGTACGCACCGTCGGCGTCGGTCACGGTCGTCTCGATGAGGACGTCGTCGCTTCCGCCGAACTCACCGTCGGGGCCTGGGCCCCAGAGCTCGACGATCACGCCTTCGATCGGATCTTCGTCGGGATCTTGATCACCTTCGACATCGGCGTCGTGCCAGACGTAGTCGCCGATCGATGCAGGTTCGGTGAACCCGGCGTCGACCGTCGGGTCGTTGACAGGATCGTCCGACGTTCCCGCCGAGTCGAGATCAATGATCCCGGTCAGACCCGTGAAGGGGTCGGCGTCGGAGTCTGCTGCGTCGTCACTGCCCTGGTTCGGGCGAGTACCGACGAGTTCGTCGTGATCGGGGTTGTCCGGATCGAGCTCGAACCTGACCTGGTACTCACCATCAGGCAAATCCGTGAACTCATAGAACCCCGACGCATCCGTCGTCGTCGTCGCAATCACGTTGCCCGTCACCGGATCGATCAACTCGACCATCACACCCTCGAGCGGAGCCTCACCCGCATCCTGGACACCGTCACCGTCAGCATCGATCCACGTGTAATCACCGATCGAGTTGACGGCGCCCGCATCGTCGAACCAACCGGCGTCGACGGTCGGGTCGATCACGGGTTCCGTGCTCGTGCCCGCCGAGTCGAGGTCGATGATGGCTGTGCGTCCAGTGCTTCGGTCGGTGTCGGAGTCCGTTGCGTCGCCTGCATCACCGGTCGCCGACGATCCCTGGTTTTCCCAGGTCGGCACGAGAGTCGCATGCGAAGGCTCGTTGACGGGGTCGAGGGTGAACTCGACCTGATACTCACCGTCCGGAAGGTCGGTGAACTCGTAGAAGCCAGACGCATCTGTCGTCGTCGATTGAACGAGCACATCATCGGACGTGCCGAACATGCCATCCGGACCGGCGGTGTAGAGGTCGACGATCACGCCTTCGAGTGACGCCTCGCCCGGATCCTGGACACCGTCCTGGTCGACGTCGATCCACGTGTAGTCGCCGATCTCGTTGACCGCATCCGGATCGGGCCGGTATCCGGCGTCGACCGTCGGATCCACAACTGGATCGTCGGATGCTCCAGCTGAATCGAGGTCGATGACATGGGTCAATCCCGTTGCGCGGTCGGCGTCGGAGTCTGCGGTGTCGTCGCCACCCTGCCCTGACCACGTTGGCACGAGTGCCATGTGGGCCGGGTCGGATGGATCGAGCGTGAACCGGACCTGATACTCACCATCAGGCAAATCCGTGAACTCATAGAACCCCGACGCATCCGTCGTCGTCGTCGCAATCACGTTGCCCGTCACCGGATCGATCAACTCGACCATCACACCCTCGAGCGGAGCCTCACCCGCATCCTGGACACCGTCACCGTCAGCATCGATCCACGTGTAATCACCAATCTCGTTGACCGCACCGGCATCATCGAAGAAGCCAGCATCAACTGTCGGATCGTTGATCGGATCATCCGATGCTCCAGCGCTGTCGAGATCGACCACGTGCGAGAGACCCGACTGGCGATTCGCATCCGAATCGGCTGCGTCATCGCCATCCTGGTTCTCCCAGGTCGGCACCAACGTCGCATGCGTCGGCTCATTAGCCGGGTCGAGCGTGAAGTCCACCTGATACTCACCATCAGGCAAATTGGTGAACTCATAGAACCCCGACGCATCCGTCGTCGTCGTGGCCCACAGAATGTCGTCGGCCGTTCCGATGATCCCGTCCGGACCAGCGGCATACAGGTCGACGATGACACCCTCGAGCGGCGTCTCGCCAGCATCCTGCACACCGTTCTCGTCGGCATCGACCCACGTGTAATCACCGATCGAGTTCACACCCGGCTCCTCCACGAAGCCCGCGTCGATCGTCGGATCCACAACCGGATCATCCGAGACGCCCGCCGAGTCCAGATCGATCACGTGGGTCAGACCTGTCGTCACGTTGGCGTCCGAGTCAGCCGCATCGTCGCCGCCCTGGTTCTCCGCAGTCGGAGCCAACGTAGCGTGCACCGGGTCGGTCGGATCGAGCGTGAACCGGACCTGATACTCACCATCAGGCAAATCCGTGAACTCATAGAACCCCGACGCATCCGTCGTCGTCGTCGCAATCACGTTGCCCGTCACCGGATCGATCAACTCGACCATCACACCCTCGAGCGGAGCCTCACCCGCATCCTGGACACCGTCACCGTCAGCATCGATCCACGTGTAATCACCAATCTCGTTGATGGCGTCAGCGTCGTCGAACCAACCGGCGTCGACCGTCGGATCCACAACCGAATCGGGGTCCGTGCCTGCCGAGTCGAGGTCGACGATGTGGCTCAGACCGGTGTTGCGATTTGCGTCGGAGTCGGCTGCGTCGCCTGCATCACCGGTGGCCGCCGAACCCTGGTTTTCCCAGGTCGGCACCAACGTCGCATGCGTCGGCTCATTAGCCGGGTCGAGCGTGAAGTCCACCTGATACTCACCATCAGGCAAATTGGTGAACTCATAGAACCCCGACGCATCCGTCGTCGTCGACTGCAGAAGCACGTCATCCGCTGTACCGAAGACACCGTCGGGCCCAGGTCCGTACAGATCGACGATCACGCCCTCGAGCGGCGTCTCGCCAGCATCCTGCACACCGTTCTGGTCGGCATCGATCCACGTGTAATCGCCGATCTCGTTGACCGCATCAGGAATGAACCCGGCATCGATCGTCGGATCGACCACGGGATCAGGATCGGTCCCTGCCGAGTCGAGGTCGATCACGTGACTACGACCCGTCGCACGATCTGCGTCGGAATCTTCCGCGTCTCCAGCATCGCCGACTGCGGCGGTGCCTTGGTCAGACCACGTGGGGCCGAATCCGTCATGAGCGGGATTGGTCGGGTCAAGGCTGAAGCCGACCTGGTACTCGCCGTCGGGAAGTTGCGTGAACTCGTAGTAGCCCGAGGCGTCCGTCGTGGTCGTAGCCAACAGGACGTCGTCGGGTCCACCGAACACTCCGTCTGGGCCCGGCCCGAACAGCTCGACGATGACACCAGCGATTGGCACCTCCCCGGCATCCTGAACGCCGTCCTGGTCGGTGTCGATCCACGTGAAATCACCGATCTCGTTGATGGCGTCGGCGTCCTCGAACCAGCCAGCATCGACCGTCGGATCCACAACCGGATCCGGATCTGTGCCCGCGGAGTCGAGATCGACGACATGGCTCAAACCGGTGCCGCGATTCGCGTCCGAATCAGATGCGTCGCCGGCATCGCCGGTGGTTGCAGAGCCGCCGTTCTCCCAGGTGGGCACGAGGTCGTCGTGGTCGGGATTGGTGGCGTCGAGCACGAACTCAACGAGGTACTCACCATCGGGAAGTCCGGTGAACTCGTACCAGCCCTCTTCGACCGTACCGGACGTCGACGGATCGTCGCCGGTGGTCGTGGTCTGGAGGACGATGTCATCCCCGCTACCCAGGACGCCGTCGGGTCCCGGACCGATGAGGTTGACCGTGACGCCATCGAGTGGCGTCTCGCCTGGGTCCTGCACACCGTCTTGGTCGGCGTCGATCCACGTGTAGTCGCCAACCTCGTTGGCTCCTTGGATGAAGCCAGCGTCGATGGTCGGATCATGATCGCCACCGGCAAGGGTGACGACATGGCTCTGGCCGGTCACCCGATCAGCGTCCGAATCGGTTGCATCGTCGCCGCCCTGATCGCTGAACGTCAGTGTCATGCCCGCAGGCGGGACGAACTCGACGGCGTAGCTACCAGGGGGCAGATTGTCGAAGGTGTACCAGCCCTCTTCGACCGTTCCCGTCGTCGACGGATCGTCGCCGGTCACCGTAGTCATCGCGGGATATCCGGCCGATGCGTCGGTGGTGATGGCTCCGGTGGCGGGATCGCGGTAGAGCTGGTTGCCTGCGGCGTCGAGCAGGTTGACGGTCACCCCATCGACCGGGGTCTCGCCCGGGTCCTGAGCGCCGTCGGCGTCTGCGTCGATCCAGGTGTAGTCGCCGAGCGACGCTGGCTCGTACCAGCGTGCCTTCGCCTGGTTGGCGACGAGGTCGACAACCTCGTCGGAGACCACCTGGACGTCGTTGACGTACCACTCCATGAAGGTGACGGGGTTCGGATCCCCGACGCCGGGGACGTCCGCCGTGAGCGTGAGCGTGATCGAATCACCGGCATCGAGCGACGCTATGTCCCAGACGATCTCGGTCGTGCCGCCAGCGCCTGCGCCCGCGGTCCCAGCATTGTTGAGCGTGGCTGCGCCAGCAGGCGAGACGGTGAACGAGTCGTAGACCAGTGGTGCTGGCAACAAGTCGGTGACGACCAGGTTGGTGTTGGTCGTCTCCGATGCCGGGTTCGTGATCACGATGTCCCAGCTCACCTGCTCGCCAGGCTGCCAACCGTCCTGCTGAACGTCGGGAAGCTTGGCGATCTCGAGCGCGAAGTCGCCCATGGCCGCAGCAGCTGGGTCCTCGCTGCGTGCACCGGTCACTTCGACCGGAAGCGGATCGCCGGTGGAGGTGAACGACTCGACCGAGGCCCAGTTCGTGACGTTCAGCGGCGCGTCGTCGTCAGCTTGGGCGGTGAATCGGATCTCGACTGTCTCGCCCGCTGCCAGGTCCCCAACCGACCATTCGAGTTGCTGGGCGCTTCCGGCAACCGTCGACGTCGTCGGCTCGGCGACCGCCCAGTTGGCACCAGTCGTCGAACCAGCGTCGTACGCCCACAGGTACGGCAGGGTGTCTTGCACCTCGAGCCCGTACGCGGGTGCGGCCCCATCGTTGGTGACTTGGATACACCAGGTGACCGGCGTGTTGGGCTCGATGAACTCGAGCTCGCTCGTGCATCCGCCGACGAACTTGTCGAGCGAGATCTCTGGGCCGACGAGCGGAATCGACGTATCGGCTGTGAGGCCGGGTTCGTAGATGCGATCGCCATCCTCTGGTACGAGACCTGGGCGAGCCCGGAACGATTCGAGGGTCACGAGGTTCTCGGCCGCCGGATAGCCGGCGGTCAAGAAGTCGTCGATCACTTCAGCGGTGTAGGTGAACGTCGCGATGTCGCCCGGGGCGAGGTCGGCGATGAACCAGCCAACGGTCGGATCGATCGACGTCCAACCTCGGGTCACGAACGACCCTGCGTACGTTGTAGCGTCCATTGTGATGTTCTCGAGTGCACCGTTCGGCGTGTCGGTCACGACGACGGCATAGGCGTTCATGACGCCGGTATTCTCCACTTCGACGGTGTAGACAACGGTCGAGGAACCATCGGTCGGGGTACTCGACGGCGCCGAAGCCTTGCGGATCTCGAGTTCGGGTTCGCGAACGTCGAGCGTCTCGTTGACCGGATCGGACGGCGGATACGTCGTCCAGATTGACGGATCGGGAATGACCGTCGGCTCGTCGAGGAGGCTCTCCTCGTTCGAGTAGCCGATGACCTCGTTGTCGACCGAATCGCCATCGACGATTGTCGTGCCATCGTTGAAGGCGTCGTCGACCCTCGCCGTGTAGGTCATGGACCAGGTTGCGCCCGCTGCCGAACCCGGCATGTTGCCGAACCACCACATGAGCGTTGTCGAGCCGTCGGCGTTGGGCACCGGTGTCATCTCGATCACGTCGTCAGCGGAATAGCCAGCTGGGCACTGACCCGTGCAGCTCACCTCGCCGTAGTCGATGAAGGTGAGGCCATCGGGCAGCAGGTCGTAGTAGGCGAGATCGGCGAAGATCATCGTCGGATGGGCGACCCAGGAGACGGTGTATTCGACGACGTCGTTGACCGTCGCGGGGTTGGGGTTGGCCGACTTCGTCGGGACCTGCGGAGGCGACGGGTTGATGACCGTCACACGACCCGGGTCGTCGAGGAAGACGTCGTGGTACTCCTTGACCGTGGTCGACACCATGTTGTCGTAGCGAAGACCGTTGGCCTCGTCGACCGGGGCGTAGATCGGCATCGTGATCGTGACGGTCTCGCCGGGGGCGACTTCGTCGAAGAACCACTCGATCACCCACTGGGTGGTCGGGCTGCCGGTCGTGACACACGAGGCTTCGACGAAGCCGGTGCCACCATCGGCCGTGGCGGTGCCGCAGGTGTAGCCGGAGCCCGGCTGCGGGGCGACGCCCGACACGATCGACAGGGTGTCGTCGAGGGTGAGGTCGGTCACGGGCACGTCGAGGTTGTTGGTGAACGTGATCGTGAACTCGGTGTTGGTGTCGTCCTGGATGTAATCGTCATCCGGGGTCTTCGACAGCGCCACCGGGGTGGGCACGGGCACACCCTGGGCGTACGAGTCGTTCATCGTCACGCCGTCGTAGTCACGCACGGCGGCGATCGAGACGTTGTTCTCCATGAAGAAGGGGTCGGCGTCGGTGTGGTCCGGGTCGCACTGGACGATCGACGGATCGGGCATCGTGTCGAAGATGATGACGTGGTCGTTGATCTTGTCGAAGGTGTTGGCCTCGTAGTACCGGTCACCGAGCGGATCCTGGACGTCCTGGCGCTCCCAATCGCGTCCATCGACGTAGCGGATGTCCCAGAACTCGTCCTGTCCTGGGACGTCTCGGAGGAACTGCCAGGTGAGCTCGGGGCCACGGTCGTGGTAGAGGCTGGCGTTGCAGTCGGTCGCGACGCCTGCCGTGACGACCGGGTCGCGGAGCGGGATCTCGTCGTAGCCGACATCGAGTCCGGCCACCGACGCCTGCTCCGGGCCGTCGTTGCGGGACAGGAGCCACGTGCCGTCGACCATTCGGGCCGAGCCGGGCACGTAGGTCCACCCGTAGGGCAGGGTGTCGGTGATCGTCAGCTGCTCGATGCGATCGGGCTGCTCGGTGAAGACGTCGATGATCCACGAGTAGCTCTCGCCCGGATCGACCAGGTAGTCCTCGGACCAGCTCGCCGGATCGTTCTGCGGGAGGTACCACGAGTTCTC
Organism: Acidimicrobiales bacterium; assembly: GCA_020629375.1. Lineage (GTDB taxonomy): Bacteria > Actinomycetota > Acidimicrobiia > Acidimicrobiales > SHLQ01 > SHLQ01. The sequence continues at coordinate 35,327 of JAHDDK010000025.1, read as the reverse complement.
TCCGCCACCGGTCCAGTTGAGCCAGGAGCTCTGGCTCCAGCTCGGGAAGGCGAAACGCTGTCGAGTCCGGTAGTGGAACGGCCAGTGGAAGTGCTCGTCCACCATGTCCAGCGGTGGCTGGAGCCAGTCAGTGGTCGAGCCGCCCTCCATCGCGTTGCCGCCCAGCGGATCCTGCCAACCGGGCGTCCCGTGGAGATACGGCCAGACGCCCGCGATCCGTGGGTCCGTCGGATCCTGGGTGATGTTGCGGTACACGTAGTCCGTGTTGAACGGACGGGTGTCCGGGATCGGGTTGACGTACGGGAACTTGAAGATGTTGACCCGGGGGTTCACAAAGCCGACGGTCTCGGAGATGGTGGTCTCGGCGCCGATGGTGTCACCGCCGGGTTCGTCGCTCCAGGGCGACATGACGACCTGGTTGCTCCAGCCGCCTCCGCTCTCGTAGTCGTGGGAGAAGTCCCATGCGGTCCACTCGGTCCAGCCGTCGACTCGGAGTGAGTAGGTGAAGGTGGCCTGCTCGTCCGGGTCGAGTTCGATGCCCTCCCACGTGGCCGGGAAGGAGTTGGCCGGCGTGGCGAGGTTGGGGTGGTTAACGGTCTCGCCACCGATGTCGCAGGCGTAGGAACCCCACGAGCTGCCGTGCCACCAGCCGTCGATGTGGCGGAGGCGCCGGTTGCACTCGGTGTCCGGGGTGTCGGTGAAGGTGATGTCGTAGGCCGGCACCGGTGAGGTGTTGGTCAACGTGACGGTGCACTCCACGTTGGGGGTGCCCACCGGAGTGACGTCGGGCTTCTGCGTGCCGTTCAGGCCGTAGCAGTCCTTGGTCGGCACGACGATCGGGTAGGCCACCGCGGCGGTGGCGTGGGTCTCGGCCACAGCGTTGGTGGCCATGAAGCGCCACCACTGGTCGTCGTTCGCGAGGTCGGCCGTGTCGAACCAGGTGTCCTGGGCGGCGCCGTGGTGGTCGAGGATGACGATGTTCGGCTGGTGGTACTCCGACAGTCGACTGAGCCACGGTTCTTCGTCGAACTGCGGGTCGAGTGCACCGCCGGGGAAGGCTGTGATTCGGCTTGCGGCGCGCGTCGCATAGACCTCGCGCATGTCGTAGATCTCGGGGAACTTGACCGTGTAGGTCATCTCGATGACGCGGTCCTGACCCTGCGGGTCCTGTTCGATGTCGCCGAGGTACCAGCCGATGACGTTGTTCTCATTCGAGTGGTAGACGATGGAGCCGCCGCGAGGGTTGGGGGCGCTGGCATTGACGTCGTTCGGGTCGTAGTCGACGAACGGAAGGGGCGCGAGGCCGACGGGGGCGATCGTGTCGTCGACGCCAGACACCGCGTCGAGCCCGGTGCAACCGGTGAGGCAGGTCGCCGAGTTGTACGACACGAACTCGATCGGATGACGGTCGGCGTAGAAGTTGACGGCGTTGTCGCCTTCGGGCCAGGCCTGGTTGTTCCCCCAGACGTCGAGGTCGGCCTGGGTCCGGTTCTGACGCCAGTTGATGTAGTCACGAATCGTGACGTCGTTGCCTTCGAAGGCTGCAGGGATCGTGACCTCGATGGTGTAGGTGAAGAACTCACCGAACAGATCGGCGGCCTTGTCGACGCGCTTGTCGATCACGGGGTTGCCGAACGGGATCGAGAACATGTTGCCGGGGTCGTCACGATCGCCCTGGTCGGACTGCCAGTCGAAGTTGTTGGTCAGCCAGTCGTTGGGGAATGGCGGCGGGTTCTGGCCCCGCACCGGGATGGTCACGACGTAGTTGCCCTCGGGCAGCTCGGGCATGGCGTCCCAGACGATCTCGGTCTGGCCGTTGCCGTCGGTCGTCGCCGAGACGAAGTAGGTCTCGAGGGGGTCCCAGCCTGCCGGGACCGGCGAGATCGTCGCCTCGACGTAGTCGGGATCGCCCGCAGTGGGGTCGCCGACGAAGTCGAGACCGTGGGGCAGGGTGTCGACGAAGCGGTTGCCGGTCACCGGTGCCTCACGCTCCTGGCGGAGGGTGATGGTGAACTCCTTCACCTCGTCAGGGAGGATCCGGACGTTGTCGATGACGTCGGGGCGCTTCTCGATGTGGTGGTCCGGCGCCGGGCCGGGGCAACCGTTGCGGTCCTCTTCGTAGTACTCGAAGTACTCACCCGAGTTCGAGCCACGCTCGCGTTCGCCGGTGTTGTCCTCGAACCAGAGCTTGCCCTCGATCCACGTGGGGCCGGCGGCGTCGCGGGTGACGTCGATCAGCACCCGGTACTCGGGCTTGAAGTTGTACGGCGTGTAGTTGTTGGGCGACGGCGGGATGTCGTTGATCGTCCCGGGATCCCAGATCAGGGTCTGGGTGCCGTCGCCGTTGTCGATAATCTGGTCGGGGTCGGGGAACGCACCGTAGGTGGCATAGGTGGCGTCACCGCTGCCGAGCGGGCCGGGCCCGGTGGCCGAGGCCGACACGAACGTGTAGATGTCGGGGAGGGTGAGACGGAGCTCGGGGTTGTAGCCGACACCCACGTCGATCCGGCCGTCACCATCGGAATCGGTCGATGGCGGCGGCGAGAAGATGTAGTTGCCGTAGTCGGTCTGGTAGTGGCCGTCGCCGTTGCCCAGGATCACCTGGAACTGGCCGATCTCGCCGACCGGCACCGCGTGAGTGTCACCCCAGCAACCGGCCTCGATCTCCGGGGCGGGCGTGTAGACGAAGGTCCGGACCACGGCCTGGCCGGTCGAGTACTCGTTGGCGTCGGCGGGGCGGCCGGCGGCGGGGACCTCGAAGTAGCTGGGCGTCACGACCTCGTTGCGGATGAGGTCGGAGTCCCAGTTGTTGGCCGAGACCGGCGACAGTATGTCGGCCGACGGCAGCGGCGTGGCGTTGTAGGTGATGGTGATGACACCACCGAGCGCCGGTCCGGTGAAGCCGTCCGGGTCACCGGCGACGGGGCCGGCGATGTCGCAGTCGAGGGTCAGCGGCGTGGTACCACTGAACGAACAGGCACTCGTGATGTCGGTGCCGTCGAGGTCGACGGCGAGGGAGCCCTGGTCGACCGTCATGCGGTTGACGCCGAGATCGACACCGAGGTCGTCGGAGACCTGGACGTCATAGGCCGGGCCCGAGCCGCGGTTGGTGATCGTGATCGAGTACTCGATGAGGTCACCGACCTCGATCTCGAACACGGGTGCACCGTCGTGGATGCCCTGCTTCTCGATGTCGAGGCGCGGGGTGACGACGTCGATCTCGGCCCGGTCCTTGGGGTAGGCCCGATCGAAGTCGGTCCGTGGGTCCGGAGCGCTGGCGGGCAGGCCGGGAATCGCGTCGCCAGAGGCGCCGGAACCGGCGTCGACGTCACGGTTGAACAGCGGGCGGGCCGAGTTGACCATCGGCTCGTTCACGCCGTCGATCACCTCCATGCCGGAGGCGAACTCGGTCTCGATCTCGACCGGGAAGGTGATGCGATAGACCGAGTCGGCCGTGTTGGTGTAGTCACCGAACCACCAGAGGATCTCGGTGTCATCGCCGCTCGGGGCCGACCCGAGGTAGGCGCCGGCGAATTCGGGCTGGTCGGCGGCGTTGCCGCTGAGGCAGGCGCCGGAGATGCAGACGACGTTCCAGCCGGCGGGCTGCGAGCCACCCTCGGCACCGTAGGCGGGCTCGGTGGTGGGCAGCTTGAGGCCGTCGGGCAACACGTCGGCGACCATGAGGTCGTGAGCGGTCAGCGGATTGGCCGGGTTGATCGGGTCACCTGGGAGGGTGAGGTCGATGTGGAAGTAGCGGGTCGCACCGGGTGCACCCTCGGCGGCTTCGTCACCGGTGTAGGTCGGGGTCTCGGAGGTGGTCTTCTCGACATTCGGGCCCTTCTCGACCGGTACGAGTGTGTACTCACCCTGCGCCTCGTGGACCTCGGGATCGAAGTCGATGTTGTCGTTGCGGACCTGGACGGTGTTGATCTTGGAGAACACACCGTCGGAAGGCGAGACGCCATTGTGCGAGAACGGGATCGTGATCCTGGCGGTTCCGCCGGGCTGAAGCTGACCAATCTCGATCTCGACGAGTTCGGTGTGGCCAGCGAGAACGGTCGTCCCTGATGCCGAAGAGAGGTCCTCGAACGTCGCGGCCGGCTGTCCGACCCAGACGATCGAGGCATCGCCTGGCAAGTACTCGAAGGTCTCGGGCATGGGGTCGCTGAGCACGAGACCGCCAGTAGGGACCTCGGAGGTGTTGGTCACCCAGATGGTCCAGGCGCCCTGGTTGGGGTTGGTCGGATCGAGCGTGAAGTTGATCGTGGCCCCACCATCGACGGCTGGGAACTTCTGTACCTCGTATTCCGGCTCGGCGAGCAAGAACGGCTCATCGGACATCGCCTCGTAGGCGTTGCCGTCGGAGTCGACACCGTCACCGGTGTCCTCCCAGGTGAGTCGCACCTCGTTGAGATGATCGGTCGCCTCGATGTCGCCGCAGATCTCGATGGCAGCGTCGAAAGAGAACGACTCCCCGGGATCGAGCGGCGCGTCGAGTTGCCATTGGCCATCGCTGACTTCGGTGATGCCAGCCTGAGGAACAAGTGAGCCACCGAAATTGCACGTCCCCAACGGTGGGAGGTCAGTGACAAGCACGTTGTAGGCAGTGGCTGGCCCATCGTTCGAGACCGTGAAGGTGAAATCGATCTCGGTGCCCACGGTTGTGCCGTAGGCGTTGGGCGCCGAGGACGGGGTCGACTTGTCGATGACGAGCACCGGGTCGGGCACGGTGATGTTGACCGTGTCTTCCGGGTTCTCGGTGTACGTCGTGCCAAGGTCGTCGTCGTAAGTGGGTACGCCGATGGTGTTGGTCAGCATGCCGGTGTCGGTCGGTTCGGCATCGTAGTTGACGACGACCGAGTCGCCAGGAGCGATCGGACCGGCATGGCTGAACGACAGGGCCCCGCTCGCCGGATCGACGACGCAGTCGCCACAGGCACTCCCGTCGATCGAGACGGTCGACACGTCGATGCCGACGGCGACGTTCACATCTGCGATGGCGAGGTTCGTTGCGTCACGAGAACCAACGTTCGTGATGACCGCGCTGTAGGTGACCGTGTCACCGGGCTGGTAGTCCCATGGCACGGTCTCCATGTCAACGGCGTCGCCATCAGAGGTCAGCGCGGTCTTGTCGATGTTGAGGATCGGACGGTCATAAATGACGTCATCGGAGCTGTTGGTTGCCCCGTCATAGTCGGGCAAGGCAGCGGTCGACGGCGGGACGTCGCCGAGGCGGTCGACGGTATTCCACGAGACGGTGGCGTCGTTGGTGAACGAGTCGAGGAACTCGACAGGGTCGCCGTTGCCGTACTCGGGGTCGATCTCGGCCTGATAGGTGAACACGAACTGGCGAGCGACTGTCGACGGCACCAACTCGTTCGGGTACCAACCGATGACGGTGCCGCCACCCGGGAACACCGTGGGAGTGAGCGAGGTGATCGGGTCGGGGCAATCTGCGCCGACTGGTGTGCACGTCGCAGTGTCATAGCTGATGAATGTCATGCCGTCTGGCAGCGTGTCAGAGATCGTGAAGTTCTCATACGACGACCCCGCAGGGAGGTCGACGGTCACCGTGTAGGTGATCGGAAGATCGGTGCCGTAGCGCTCGACGTCGGCTTCCTTGTTCACGGCGGGCGCATCGGAGGCCACGGTCACCGTGGCGTCGTCGGTTGCGGCCGGGTCGACAATGGTGTCGTTCGGCACGGCAACCCCGGGCAAGTACGAAATGGATGCCTCGACGACGTTGGTGATCTCGGTCGTCGCCGGAGTACCGGGGACGATTCGCATCTCTTCGTCGACACTCCACGTGTTGCCAGGGAGCAGATCGAACGCCGGGTACATCACCGTGCGATCGGCGAGGTTCCACACGCCGCCTCCAACGGTGGTGCCGCCATCGGCAACGGTGTTGCCCGCGGCATCGAGCGGAATGAGCGTCGTGGGCAGAGTGTCGACCACGACAACGTCTCGTGCCGGTGCGACGAGGAGGGTCTGCGTGGCCTTGTCGAGATCGGGGAGGTTCGCCGTGATCGTGTAGGGCACTGCGGTACCGGCTTGGTAGGCGTTGGCGAGCGGTGTTTCCTTGACGAGTTCGAGCTCGGGGATGATCGCCGAAACCGCTGCGCGGGTACGGTCGGTGTCACGGTTCGATGGGCCAGTGGACACGGACGTGAAGCACTCGGCAGCGTCGAAGACCTCACCCCACGCGGCGTCCGTTGGCATCATGACCTCGAACGAGAACACAAAGGTCTGGCCGCCCGCAGGCACCGTGTAGGACGGCTCACCCGAGCCGGTCTGCGCTCCGGTCTGGCCACCAACATCACCGGGGAACAGCACCTGCCAGGTGGTCACCCCTGCTGTCGGTCCGTCGGTGACAAGAACGAAGTCCGTTGCATCTGGTTGTGTCCCTGCAACCAGTGTTTGCGACAAACCGTCGATCTCGAGTGCAGCACTGCTGCCGTCGACGACGAGGTCCGAGTCGAGCGAAAGGGTCTCGATGTACGACGCCCAATACGTCGTGCCATCGGGCCGGACGAGGATGTCCTGGAAGATCGTCCCCTCGTCGAACTCGACCGTGTGCGTCACTGTGACCAATTCGCCAGGCACGGCACCCTGCACGCCACTCTGGTCCATTCCGGCGGGCGTGCTCGAGGGCACGACCCCACAGGTGGAGGCCAATGCCTGAGTTGCGGGATTGTCGTCCGCATACGCGCGTGCAGTCGGCACGAGCGCCATGACCGCACCGATCATGAGTGTGCTGAGCACGGCGACCAGAAGTCGCGTGCGGATGGATGTTCGATCGACGAAAGACATGGAAGACCAGCCCGGTAAGAAGAGACCCTTTTCCATCGACATGACGATCGAATTGATGAACCGTCGTCGAGACAACGTCACGAAGGCTCAATGACAAGCTCGCCACAGCCACGACAGATCTGCCGGTACGGTCGAACCCATGTCCATCGATACCGAGCCAGAAATCAACTACTTCGGCTTTCGAGTTCGGCGGATCACCGCATCCCCGGGAGCAGGCGAGATCGTGCTCTCCCGCCCGGACGCGCTCAACCCGCTGTCGACGCAAACCCTGCTGGCCCTCGAACGTGCGGCGCGCTGGTTCGACGACCAGGACGACATCGGTGTGGTCGTCGTCCGTGGCGAGGGACGGGCGTTCTGTGCGGGCGCCGACCTCACGAGCTTCGGGCCCGACGGCCTCGGCGAGCTCGCGGCACATGAGGCGGCCGACGCTGGACGGCGGATGGCCGACGCGATCGAATCGATGAACGCCGTCACCATTGCGGCCATTCACGGTTGGTGTGTCGGGGGCGGTCTCGTACTGGCAGCGACGTGCGATCTTCGGATTGCGAGCGCCGACACCCAATTCTCGATTCCCGAAGTCAACCTCGGCATTCCACTCGCCTGGGGTGGCACGCACCGCCTGATCCGCGAGATCGGCGCCGCTCGGGCGAAGGAATTGATCATGACCTGCCGGCCGTTCGGCGCAGCCGAAGCGCTCGACGCTGGCTTCCTCACCCGCATCGTCGACGTGGACGAGCTCGACTCTGCAGTCAACGACCTACGGGATCAGCTGCTCGCCAAGCCTCGGCACGCTCTGTGGGCCACGAAGCGATCCATCAATGCGACGACCCGAGCAATGGTCCACCTCGAGAGTTCCGTCGCCGACGCGCATGCGTTGATGGCCGGGCTCCAAGACCCGGATGGACGTGAAGCCGCCGCTCGCTACCTCGAACAACGCGGCCGCTGACGCGCGAAACCGCGACGACGGGGTCAGACCCCATCGTCGCGGTCGCTCGAACTACGGAATCGTGATGATGCGATTCTGGAGCCAGGTGCCCTTGTTCTGATCGTCGTAGACGACGACCTGCACGAGGTACTCGCCTGCCGGCGCATTCTCGAACACATGGGTGAACGTGGCGTTGGTCGTGTGGCGTCCGTCGATGTCGAACACCTGGTGCCACTGCCAGTCGCCGATCGTCCCGTCGACCCGAATGCCCTGGGTGCGGTCATCGTTGATGAGGGCCCGGATGATCGCTCGGTCGATCTTCGCGTTGTCCTCCAGCGTGCCGGACACCCGCAGGGTGTTCTGGGTGCTGGTGGTGACTGCCGGGTCGGTGATGAGCCCGGTCGGCTTGGTATCGCCGAGCGTCACGTCGTACCAGACGACGTTGCGGCCCCAGGCGGGATTCTCGCGCTGGCCGGCGGTGTCGACCGCGTTGGCGTAGACGCTGACTCGACCAGGCTCGGGCACGCTGATCACACCGCTGAAGCCGGTCGAGGTCGCACCCGGAGCGTCGAGGGTCGACGTCCAGTTGGCGGCACCGGACTCGCCCGTGAGCGTGCCGTCCGGGTTGACCCACTTCTTCAGCGTCTGGTGGTACACCCGGAAGAACACTTGGTCGACGCCAGCGTCGTCGGTCGCCGTGCCCGACACTGTGAAGGTGGTCGAGTCGAAGTCCGACGTGTAGCGAACCGGGTCGGTGATCGTCGAGACCGGGAGTTCGTCGCCCGGCGCCTGGACGGTGAAGTCGATGCGCTCCCGTTCAGACCATTGGCCGTTGGCATCGCGTCCCTCGATCTGGATGCGCCAGCGCCCACCTTCGAGCGGTGGGGTGGTGATCGTGAAGTTCGATCGCACGCCACCTGGCTGGGTCACGAATCCCTGCATCCACTGCGGGTACGTGTTGTCGCCGTGCGTGTTCGGACCTTCCCAGTAGTACATCCGGCTGAGGATGTACCGCACCTGCTGGACCGAGTTGTCGTCCCGGATCACCCCGTTGAGCGAAAGCGGTCCAGGTGCGACGACGGCGTCGGTCTCGAAGTTCTCGATCTCGATCGTCGGTGCGACGTCACCCGGGGTGTAAATCACGTAGACGCTCTTGCGGGCGGCGATCGCCTGACCGGCGTCGTCGAAGACCTGCATGTAGAAGCGGTATTGGCCCTCGAGCGGCAGCGCCACCGGCAGCGACCAGGTCGACGCCGTTGCACCCGGCGATGCGATGTTCGCTGGTCGCCAGATCTCGGTGAACCGGGAGATCGAGCCGTCGAGGCGGACCCAACCGTTGTTCTGACCGTTGACCGGATCGGTGTAGTACACGCCGATCTCGACCGAACCCAAGCCCTTGTCGTCGTAGGCGTTGCCAGACACCGTGACCGAATCGGTCGCAACGGGCGTGGCGTTGCCCGGAGACGTGATGTTGCCGTCGGGCAGCGTGTCATTTGGGTCGCCCACGAAGACTTCGATCCACGTGGCATGAAGTCGCTGCTGGGCCAAGTCGGTGACGTAGGCCCGCACCACATAGCGGCCGTCGGGCAAGGCGGGCACGTCGAGGCGCCAATCGGTCGATGCCGACTGCGGCGAGATCAGTGTCGCCGGCGTGTACCTCGCGTTCTCGCCGGGAAGTCCGGTGATCTGGAGGCCGTACAGGGTGGCGTCGTTGCGGACCATCACCTGGACCGAAGCCACTTCGACGTCGTCGACGGCCGTGCCGGTGATCTGGAACGCCTGACCGCTGGGGATGTAGGTCTGGGTCGCGGGCCCGGTGATGTCGATCGAGATCGGCTCACCGTCGCCAACCGACACGAGCTCGGTGCGTCGAGCCGGTGAGTCGTCGCGCTGACCAGCGTTGTCGATGGCGATGAACAGCGCCTGCCACCGACCGTTGGGGAAGGTCTTGGTGATCGACCAGTTGGTTCCGGTCTCTCCCGGATTGGTCAGCGTCGCGTCGTAGGCGATGAAGTCGCCCTCGGTGCCATCGGGCTGGAGGTAGCGACCGGTGTCGAGGTTGACGAACTCTGCGCGCAGCCGTTGCACACCACGATCGTCAGTTGCCGTGCCGGAGAAGGTGATGACGTTGCCCGGGTCTGCGACGTCGACGACGGTGAGCAGGCCGTTCGGCTTGGCGTCCGCAGTCTGACTGTTCGAGCGGATGCGGATCGACGGCTGGTTCGGGTCCTTGGCGTTGGCGTTGTCGAAGGTCTTGGCCTTGATCTCGTACTGGCCGTCTACCGGCAGAGTGACGTCGAACGTCCAATCCGACTCGGTCGAGCCGGCCCCTGCGGCGAGAGTGGCGTTGTTTCCGGCCCAGCCGCCCCACGTTCCGTCGGGACGGAGCCAGGTCATGTTGCCGAGGTCGTACACGGTGACCTGGACGCGTGCGATGCCGTCGGGCGAGCTCGCCCGGCCAGCGATCGTCACGACCTGGCCAGTCGTGACCTGAGCGCCGGTGAGCGGGGCATCGATGAAGGTGTCGAGGACAACGGCGCCGCCACCGTCGTCGCCACCACCGCCAGCATTGTTGCGATCGAAGAAGCCGTGTCGTCCGACTTCCTTGTCGCCGACGATGTTGCCGTCGTGTCCAAGGAGCAGGCCACGATCGATGACTCGGAGCGAGTTCACGCCGTTGAAGCCGTTGGCGCCTGGGTTCCAGCCCAGCGAATGGCCGGTTGCCGGATCGAGAGCGGCAACCTGCTGGCGGGCGATGGTCTGGTCGCCGAGGACCGAAGCGTCCACGTCGCCGCCGAAGCCGTAGCTGCGATCAGGGTCACCCGGATACGGGTTCGCTGCGCCAGGGGCCTCGGTGTACTGGAAGTGGCCGCCGATGTAAACGATGTCGTCGTCGATGGCCGCGGCGTACGTCGAGTCGAAGTTGCGAGTGATCCACGCGGGCTGGACGTTGTCGCCGCCAGCGGTCGGGAATCGGATGGCGACGTCGTTGGTCGGTGGGCGGTCACCGCCGGACGTCGTGATCACGAAGTACGAACCATCGGGGGAGATGTCGAAACCTCGGAACCAGAACTGGCCGCCCGCTCGGTCGGCGTTGTCTTCAAAGAGTCGGGTTCGCCACGGGCTCAGGGTGGCATTGCCGCCCGAAAGGTCGATCGTGGCAAGACCCCATCGGACCTGATCGCCGATCTTGCGAGCCGACGCCGATACGACGAGGGTGGAGTTGTTGGGAGTGACGGCGAGGCCCTTCACACTGAGAGTTCCGCCGACGCCGATCCCTTCGGCGATACCGATGGTGAAGCCCGGCTTCACTGCGCCGGTGTTCGGGTCGAGCTCGGCGAGACCCGCACGGTCGATGCCCGCGATCTGCGTGAAGGCGCCGCCAACGAAGAGCCGGTTGCCGTTCGGGCTGATCGCCACCGCGGTGGCCTTGGAGTTCGCATTGGCCTTGAACGCCTCATCGAGCGAGCCGTCGGCGTTGAGGCGGGCGATCTTGCGCCGCTTGACTCCATCGATGTTGTTGAACTTGCCGACCACATAGAGGCCGCTGCCATCGGGGTCGGGGATGATCTGCTCGACCTCGCGGTCAATCTGCGGGTTCCAGGCCGAGTCGAACGCTCCGGTCTCGAGGTCGTACGCGAACAGGTACTTCTGGCCGACGGCCGCTTGGCCGGCCTGCGGCTCGACCTGCGTGAAGTCGCCAGCAACGATGATCCGGTTGCCGAGTTGTTCCATGTCGACGACCACGCCGTCGAGGATGCGTGGGGTGTCGGTACGGACGCGCTCCGGTACGAGCCCGGTGCCCGCCGAGGCAACACTCGCCTCGTTGGCTACCTGGAGAATCGTCGGGATGGCAAGGGCGCAAATCAAAGCGCCCACCCAGAGGAAGGGGGTGCGAATGATTCGCTGGGTGCGGGATGACGGCATTGTCTGACTCCTCGGGCGGTCGTGGCCCGATCGCTGGTGAAACTACCGGTTGAGACTTCGGCGCAGATGATTCTCACCCTGAGAAGCCTTCTGCACCATTGTGCCGGGTTCGGCGGCCTCTGGCAGGGAGTAGATGTCCCTAATCGACTCGATTGGTGGAGTCGATCGACTCACGGTGGCGGCGTTCGCGCCGGCAGCGTCGAAATGGCGGTCGATCAGCGAGAAAGGTCGAGGCAATCCGACAACTGCGCCTCGTCGAACGCAATCGTGTCGTCGTCTTCATCGGGAGCAAACGCCAGCGCATCGTTCATGCAGTCGGCGATCACCGTGTCCTCGATCTCCGTCGGATCTACGAGAGGATCCACCGGCCGCTCGATGACTGCGTCATCGACGGTGTCGTCCCCCATCTCGTTGCCCGCGTCGACATCCTCGGCGGAATCGGTCGGGGGATCGACCTCGGCTGCATCATCGACCGACTCGATTTCGACGACCGTCGTCGACGGGATCTCCACCTCTGCGGCGGGTTCCTCCACCGTCGACCCGCACGCAGCCATCGCAAGCGCGACGACCGACAACACGGCGACCACTCGCCTCCGGCTCCCCAACATCACTCGCCTCCGGCTCCCCAACATCACTCGCCTCCGGCTCCTAGGCACGACGCCAGTACGGCCTGCTGCTCGTAGTCGAGATCAGACACCTGCTCGGCCAGTTCGTACGGGTCGACCGTGTCCGTCACATCGGCGAACACCTCGGCGTAACACGCCTCGGTGATCGGATCGATTCCCTCGTCGGCGAACTCGATCGGCTCGTCCGGAATCACGGCGTCGTCGACGACCTCCGCAGCGTCGACTACCGGAGTAGTCGTCGTAACCGCCGGTTCGACATCGATGACATCCGGCGACTCGTCCGAGACGGGAGTGTCATCGCGGAATGGGAGTTCATCGGGTGTGTCGTCAGCAGCGCACGCAGAAACAACAAGCGCCGCGAGAATCATCGCGAGGAAGAAGACGGTCGGTCGACGTCGAGTCACCCCGCGAAGATCGGCACCAGTTGCCAGACCTTGAATCCAGACCGAAATCCAGACCGAATCGTCGCCCGGACGACGCCGGCTCCATCAGCCGAGGAGCCGTTCGTCGTAGGGATAGGTGGTCAGCACCTCGCAACCGTCGTCGGTCACCAGGACCTGCTGCTCGATTTTCACACCGTCTCGTTCGCCAACGGCACCGATGTAGCTCTCGATGCACAGGACCATCCCGGTCTCCAACGTGTCGTCGTAGCGATTGACCCCGCGAAAGATCGGGTCGATCCGGGGGTACTCGTCGCACATCCCGACCGCGTGGACGATGCACGTGTAGGCCTGCTCGTGAAACTCTTCGGGGGTGACAAATGCCTGCTGTTGAAATTCGGTCAGCGTGACGCCAGGAGCGACGAGGCCGATGTTGTGTTCGACCTCGGCAACCGCAAGCGCATACAGCTCTCGCTGGCGAGGAGTTGGCATACCCGGCTCGCAGAAGAGCGTGCGAGAGATGTCGGCGAAGTACCCGTTGGGGCCCACCATGTCGGTGTCGAAGGCGACGAGATCGCCCGCCTCGACCCTTCGGGGGCTCGCTTCTTGGAGCCACGGGTTGGTACGCGGTCCCGAGCTGAGCATGCGGCCGTCGTGCCAGTCACCGTCGTTGGCGAGATTGGTTTGATTGAGGATCGCGAAGAGCTGGTTCTCGGAGATCCCCGGGCGAAGGGCGGCCTCGACTCGCGCGATGCCATGTTCGGCGACCGTCACCGCCCAGCGGATGCAGGCGACCTCGTCTTCGGACTTGATGAGGCGGGCGCGCTCGGTGACCGGCATACCGTCGACGACATCGACACCTCGATCGAGCAACGCTCGGGTCACCGACGGGTTGATGTACTCGAGACCAACTCGGCGACGGGTCGAACCGATCTCATCGAGGTAACGCACGATGTCGTCGGCAAGCAGCTCGGAGGCATCATCCATGACTTCGCCACCGTCGAAGTAGCAGAGAGCCCGTCCTTTGCGGATCTCGTCGAGACCGGAGATCTCGCCGTACGCGGCGTGGCCGATCGTTGGTCCGTCGACCGCCATGAAACAGTAGGTAGTCGGGGTCCGCGACTGAAAGAGCATGTACGACCGGTAGTCGAGGGCGTATCGGAGCGACACCGGATTGTGGATCAGCACCATGTCGAGGTCGCGGTCAACCATCTCCGACCGGAGCCGACCGGTGCGATACGCATGCAGACGATCCGTGTCGATCTCGGGAGGATCGACATCGAGCAGGTCTGCGAGTGCGGTGGGATCGCCCCGATGTGGAATCGCCGGCCGTGTCGACATACCGACACGGTGGGCCGTCCGGCTCAATGTCGTCAAGTCCCTCCGGGACCGCGTCGATCGGCGACACACGATGGTGGGTTTGAAGGATGAACGAGGCGCATCGGTAGTCGAGTACTCGCTGCTCGTCGTGCTGATCGCCATGATCGTCGTGGGCGCGGTTGCCGCACTTGGAGAAACGGCGAGCGACGACACCCGAATACGTCGCCGCCGTCATGGACGGGGACATACTCGACAACGACACCAGTCACGCCGCGACAGTGGCGCACGACAGCGGTCGCGGCGGGTCGTCGCAGACCCGATTCGGTACGACCAACACCAACACGAGCGTCGGTACGGCGTCGGCCTCGGCCGCCACGAAGTCGTTCGAGGACGATGACGATCGGTTCTATGTGGTCTACAACGCCGGCGAGTCGATCGGCGCTTGGGACATCGTCGAGGGCTCAGTTGATCCGTTCCGCGTTGCGCAGCCGACCCTCGCTCCCAAGTGGCGTGACACGGGGGCGCAAGCTCCGAGCGGCGAGAAGATTCTCGATCTCAACGGCAACGAGCCCGGGGCCATCGAGACCGAACTCCGGGTGGCACGCAACGCTCCGTACACGCTGTCGTTCCTTGCGAGCGAGAACCACTTCTGCGATGGGGCGACGACGGCTGACGGACGAGCCAAGTCCGGGCGAGTCCTATGGAACGGTGAAGAGGTGGCGACGTTCGACGTCGATACCGACTTTGGTGAGTTCGACGTGGTGACGGCGCAGTTGCCTCCCAACGGCGAACGGGTTGGCGTGTTGCGAATCGAGAGCACGACTCCCGGTAGTTGTGGCCCGGCGATCGAGTCCGCTTCGGTCACCGTCGACATCAACTGATCCGCCCGCGATCGGCCACGCACCGCCGAAACGCCGATTCGATCTGATAACAGTCGGAATACCACGCTGCGTTAGTACGAACGTCATTTTTGCCACGAATCCTCATGACCTGTTGCTGTGGGCCGAATAGCCCCATGTGAGCGGGAACCGATACGAGCACGACCCCGGCGGAGGGGTTTGAGGATTTCAATGCACTACCCATCCGCCACGGGGCACCAGGTCGCGAGTTCGACCGACCCGCTCGTCGCTCAACGTGTCATCGGCGCGTTGAAAGCCGAGAACGTCGCCCTTCGTGACGCCGTCTCGCTTCTTGAACAGCAGAACGAGGATCTCCGCCAACAGCTCGATCGCGTTCTTCCGGTTCTTGCTGCCCTGCGCCGCTCGATGCGAGCCGCAAAGTTGGAGACCGCGCGGACGTCACAGGTCGTCGACCTGACGTCGATATCGAGTGCCGCGATTGCCGAGGTCATCGACCTCGAAGATGAGGCCGTCGAAGAGGCAGTTCCTGCCACCACGGCCGCCACGGAACGCCCCTCCGTCGCCCGCCGCCGACTTCGTCGTTCGGCATCGACGGGAGGCTGAACGTGTCTATCGTCGAATCTGGCGTCGGCAGCACCGACGCCACAACCGGCCTCCGCGCCCGTTATCGAAACCATCGCTACGCGCCACCCCGCATCGAACAGCACGATGTTCCGTGGCGCGACTTCCAGCAGATCACGCGGCTCGTCGTGCTCTTCGGCATCGCAGCGGGATGTTTCTATCTGACCTTCATCCTCGATCGAGAGCACGAGAACGTGCCGGTGTTGTGGATCGCCACGGTGATCGCCGAGTGCATCTTGATCTTCCACACGTTGGGCATCTGGATGACGTTGATGACCCACCGTCCCGACATCCCCGAAAAGGAAGAGGTGGCGGTTGTCCGACGGGCGTTGATCACTGGGGAGCTCGAAACGCCGCCGGTGGACGTCTTCATCACCTGTGCCACCGAGCCGCTCGACATGATCATGCCGACGTTGGTCGCGGCCAAGAACATGATCCTCCCGCACAACACGTGGGTCTGCGACGACGGCCGCGACGACGACTTGCGTGACGCGTGCCTGAAGCTCGACATCGGTTATCTGCGTCGCACCGACAACCGCCACGCAAAGGCCGGCAACGTGAACTCGGCGATCGACCGCACGTCCGGGGACTACGTGGTGGTGCTCGACGCCGACCACGTGCCACGTCCAGATCTGCTCGTGCACACGCTCCCCCACATGGTTGCCAACCCGTCGATCGCCATGGTGCAGACGCCGCAGACGTACACCTACGAAGGTCGTGGAATGGTCGCCGAGGGCGCGGCCGTCAGCCAGGAGTTGTTCTACGAGGCGATCATGCCCGCGAAGAACCAGTCGAACTCCGCGTTCTGTGTGGGTACGAACGTCGTGTTCCGTCGCCGTGCGCTGGCGTCACTGACCGAACGGCAGATGACCTCTCGAGAGCGTCGCAAGGCCGGGGTGTCGGCAGATGCTCCACTAACGGATCAGACGACCCCGACATTGCTCGGTGAGGAGTATCCGAAGGGTGGTATCTGGGTCGGATCGAACTCCGAGGACATTTGGACATCGCTCGAACTACACCGTCGTGGCTGGCGATCAGTCTTCGTCCCGAAGGTGTTGACCCAGGGCTTGACTCCCGAGACGATCACGTCGTTTCTCAAGCAGCAGTTCCGTTGGGCATCGGGCGGTTGGGAGATCTTGTTCTGGGCACGGATCCTCCGCGATCCGCGCCTGACGTTGAGTCAGAAGGCGCAGTACATGATGGTGCCGAGCCACTACGCGCTGAGCTTCTCGGTGGCGGTCTTCGCGATGATGTCGCCGATCTATCTGATCACCGACCGCAGTCCGATCTCCACGAGCTTCTGGGATTGGGTCATCCACTATCTGCCGTTCTACCTCCTCACCATTGCGGTGCCCTTCGTCCAGGCAGGCAAGTTCCGAATGTCGGCGATCATCGTGTCGCTCGCTGCGGCACCCGCACACATCAAAGCGTTCTTCGCGACGGCGTTGCGTCAGCGGGCCAGCTGGAATGTCACCAATGGCGGCGGGGGCGGCTTCTCGATCCGCGACCTCAAGCCGCACATGGCAATTGTGCTACTCGACGTCTTCTCGATCGCTGCGTGGTATCGGCTCGGCGGTCAGAACCCGACCTCGTCGGCCATTGCCATCACCTTCGTGTGCACACAGCTCGGGATGATGGTCTGGCTGCTCGCGGGCTCCGAACGCGCCGATCGACTTGCTCGCGAAGCAGCGAAGGACGAACCGTCCTCCGAGGAAGCCCTGAAACTACTCGACGAATACCTCGAACTCGAGCGCGCCTGCGGGATGGCGTCATGAGTCCCCTACCCCGCCGGAAACGGCCTCAACTCTCCGAGGAAGCAATGCCCAGCAATTCCGGATCCACGGATCCGATCCCGTCCAGCGACTCGACCGACGCGTTGCGTCCACGTGTGTCGACCCTTCGCGAAGCGCTCGCAATCGACTCGATGCTCGAAGAAGAAGGGGTGTCCGAGATCATCGATCGTTTCGAACGGCGCCCCCGTGCGGCGGGCGAACCGTCGACCCAGCAACAACATGCGGTAGCCGGCGCGACGTTCAGCACCTCGACCGGAGTCCCGACCTTTCGGAGCTCGCCGTCGGCTGCGGGTGACCCCTATGGAAACCTGCCGTGGGCCGCGGATAACCCGTCGGAGAATCGGATCACCGCGCAGATCGATGATCTGGCGACGTTCGGTCCACGGCCGTCGGTCGGTTTGGAGACGACGTGGGTCGACGACGTCGATCATCCCTTCACGCCACAACCGCGACCGGGTTCGAAGATCGCCTCGCGCGTGTTCAGTTGGTTCATCATGGCCGCCTTCTTGGCCTTCCTCGGTTGGTTGATCATTCCGGAGGTCGACGTCCGGTTGACCGACGTCAACGCCATTCGGTTCGACGATGGCATCCTGACCGCACAACCGGTGCCGTTGTCGACGACGCGGCCGGCCATCGTCACCGAGGTGTACGTCAAGGCCAACGACCGCAGCAGCCAGATCCTGCCGGCGGGCACCCCCGTTGCCGCCTACCAGGATCTCGACGAGTCGCGAATCGTGATCGAAGACCTCGACGAGCTCAATACCGACGAGCTGATCATCGATGACATCAGACCTATCCGAGAGGTCATCGTTCCGTTCGATGCCCGCTTCGTTTCGGTCGACGCGCTCCCGGGCGCAGTGACGTGGCCAGGTGCACCGGTCGTGACCGTGTACGACCCGACCGAGATGATGGTCGTT
Source organism: Acidimicrobiales bacterium (assembly GCA_020629375.1). GTDB lineage: Bacteria > Actinomycetota > Acidimicrobiia > Acidimicrobiales > SHLQ01 > SHLQ01. The sequence goes on along the minus strand of JAHDDK010000025.1, from coordinate 17,148 downwards.
GTGACCGTTCGTCCAGACTCGCTCGACAAACTGCGGGTTGGCATGTCGGCAACGCTCGAGAACGACGAGATCGCCGAACCAATCACCGCCGAGGTCATCTCCGCCGTACCGCTTCTCGGCACCGAGCACGAGCCGACGGATTCTCGTCTTGTCAACGTGAGATTGCGGCCCGACACCGACGGGATCATCGACTTGGTGCCCGGCGTGCGCTTCGATGTTCGCATCGACACGACGAGCGCTCCTGATGCCCCACCGATCATCTACACCGTCTCCGACACGGGCGGCTTCGCAGGGCAGTGAGCCGTCGGAGCGCGATCAAGGTTGCGATCGTCGTCCTGTCGGTCGTCACCGTGTTCGAGGTGTACGTGCGCCGAACCACTGCGATCGACGAGGCGGACTCGCGTCCGCCCGTCGCGATCGCCGAAGAGGATCCGATGAGCCGGTCGGTTGACGAGCCGAGGGTCGACCTACGAGCGCTCGATGTCCTGGATCCGACCCCCGGGTCGGAGCGCCCACCCGCGCGCCACCAATGGGCGGGGTCGGGGGCCGTGCCCACCAATCAGTGGTGGTCTCCCGCGCTGCTCGGCCCCGGGTCCTTGCCGCTGTGGGCCCGGCCACTGGCGGTGTCAATCGACGCGAACGGGACGATCGGGTTGGCGAACGCTCCGGCGCAGTTCCTCGATGCCGACACCTGGATCAGCCCGCCTGGCCCCGTCATCCGAATCCGGCCGTCGGTTCCGTTGGAGACGTCGGTCGAAGGTGCTGGCGATTTCCATGTCTCGCTCTCCCTCGACGGTTCGTCGGGCTCGGTCGACGTCGACGTGGTGAAAGGCCAACCGTTCGTCGAACTCGACACCGCGGTCGAACTCGTGATCGAGGGCGGCGTGGTGGAGCCCCGCGATGGCCGGGTCGAGATCACGGTCGGCGAGCAACGGTGGTTTCTGATCACCGACGGAGGCACCGTCGAGGCGGATGCGGCCGCGGCTCGATTCGGGTCGGGGCGGCTCCTCGTGGGGGTCGTCCCCGACGGCGCGGACGATGCCTGGTGGGATGCCGTGACGGCGATTGTGGCGGCCCCGCTCGTCGATTCGATCGAAACGATGACGGTGGAGGACGGCGCCGTTCGCCAAGAGTTGCGGGTCGAACGATCGGCCGACTTCGGAGCGAAGCAGCCGTTCTTGCTGCTCGATCATCAGCAACCGGTCGACGGTGTACCCGTCGGCGAGTTGGTCGATCGCAACCGACGACGCACAGTCGTATCGGCCGACGCCGTCGAGACCCGAGTCGACACACCGGTGCTGTGGAGGCTGGGTGGAGCCGAGTCGTTCGACTCCGATGCGTGGCAGCGTGACCTCGACGCAACGACTCGTCGAACGGGTAGCTACTTCGGCGGCAAGGACGCGTTGACGATGGCGATGCTCGCCGACCTCGCCCGAGCGAACGGCCAGTCAGCTCGATTCGAGACAGCCGCAGACCTTGCGGCCGAGCACTGGAAGTTGCTGGCCGACGGAACCGAGCCGAGAGCCACCATCGAATCGAATTGGGGGGCTGTGATCGTGTCGCCTGCCGAGTTCGGGTCGGGGACCGATCTGAACGACCATCACCTTCAGTACTCGTACTGGGTGGCGGCTGCGTCGTATCTTGCCGAGTGGGATCCGGCGTGGGCGGCGGCGAACGGTTCGTTGGTCGACACGTTGATCGCCGACTACGGCGGTACGGCGGCGCTCGGTGTGGTCGACGACCGGCTGCCGACGCATCGAACGTGGGACGCCTACGAGGGCCACGGCTGGGCGTCGGGGACGGCGCCCTTCGCCGACGGCAACAACCTCGAATCGACGAGCGAGTCTGCGCTCGCGTGGTGGGCCGCCGCACGGTGGTTCGTCGTAACCGACCGGCCATCCCTCGCCGCGCCGTACCTCGGACGACATGGTCTCGAGGTCGAGTCGGCTCGGGTCGAGATGTTGCCGACGGGTGAGGCCACTGGCCGTCCGTGGGGCGGGATTGCATGGGGCGGCAAGCAAGACCCCAACACCTTCTTCTCAGCAACTGATGAGGCGGCGCTCGGGATCAAGTTGCTGCCGCTCGGCCCGATGAGCGTCTCGCGCTATCGCGACGCCGACGACATCGCCGCCGCCGAGCGACGCTGGGAGTGGTGTGCAGCGAACGGTGGTTGCGGCGAGCTCTGGCCGAACCTCTTGCGCTCAGACGCAGCGATCGCCCGCCGACTCGATGTCCTCGATGGGGCGAGCGGCGATGCCGAAACGACGACCCCCGCGACGATCAGCGCGTGGTGGGAGTCGATGTGGTCGGGTGCTCGGCCGGTGGGCTCAGCGAGTTGTAGCCCCGGCGCGATGTTGGTGCGGACCGACGGTGGAGACTTCGTCGTTCATGCCAGCAACCCGTCGTCGGTCCCGGTCCAGATGCAGTGCCGCGACACCGAGACGGGCGTGACCCGATGGACGCGGATTCTTGCCCCCGGCGAACAACTCACTGCGCAGGTCTGACCGCTCGATCCGACGCAATAATGGGGTCAGACCCTCTCCTTACACGACGGAGGCCTGACAGTGCCCGTGCCCACGAAGATCGATCAAGGGGCGTTGACGCCTCGTACTGCGCTCGCCCGGCTTCGGGCAGGCAACGAGCGTTTTGTCACTGGCAAACAACTCGATCGCGATTGGGCGGGCGAGGTCGCCGCAACTTCAGGCGGCCAGTTTCCGGTCGCCGCATTCGTCGGATGCATCGACAGCCGGGTGCCGCCAGAGATCGTGTTCGATCTGAGCCTCGGCGAGGTCTTCGCCGCCCGGACGGCTGGCAACGTGGTCGACGACGACGTGTTGGGAAGCCTGGAGTTCGCGGCCGCCGTCGCCGGCGTGAAGGTGATCGTGGTGCTGGGGCATACGGCGTGCGGTGCGGTGAAGGGCGCGTGCGACGGAGTCGAGCTCGAGCACCTGACTGGGTTGTTGGCGAAGATCACTCCGGCGGTCGAAGACGTGAGCGGCGAGACGGCGCCGGGGAGCGGCGACGCCGAGCTCGTGACGAAGGTCGTGGAGCGCCATGTCGAGCGCACCGTGGCAATGATCACTGACCAGAGCCAGACATTGCGCTCCCTCGTCGAACAAGGACGGCTCGCCGTCGTCGGCGCGGTCTACAACCTCGAATCCGGCACCGTCACGTGGGGTGATTCAGCTCACTGACGCGACCGTTGAATCGCCGATCGCGCCGCTTCGCTGTACGGCTCGCCGTCGAACTGGTTCAGAATGATCTCGACCTCGAAGTCGGATAGTTGGCTCGTCGCCTCGATCAGCAACTTATGGCTCAAGTCACCCTCTCCCGGCGGCGGCCTATCAAAGTGCCCAGCGACCTCGGCGGAAAACATGTAGCTCTGAATCTGCTGGCCGGGAGCGGAGTTTCGGATGACGTAGTCCGAAACCTCATCCGACACGGTGTCGGCAGGAAGCTCGAAATCGCCACCGCCGAAGTCGAGTGAACCGTTGTCGAAGTCGACAGGAAAGCTGTGAACGGTTGCATCGGCATGCTCGATCGCTGAGAACGTGGATGGAGCGAACTCGCCACGATGAACGACCCACCCAAGCTCACCTCCGTCCTTGACTGCCTGGAGAACGGTGCCGTCTGAAAGTTCAACAATCTCGTCGAAGTAGTACGCGTTCGAACTGAGTTGATCGGGGGTTGTTACGGGATGACGCCAACTATTCAGCACGATGTCCGCACCATTTCCAGCGCCGTTGACCTGAGGACTCCAGAACGGGTCATGCCGATTCAGTTCTATGAGCGTGTCTTGCGGGGATCGCTCCAAGGTCTCGACCGTCGGAGAGTCTGGAGAACCGTCCGCTGGGCTGCCCCGATCGACAACGCCACCAAGAAGATCTTTCAGCGATGGACCGCCTTCAACGTTGTCTCCCCCTGGTGCCACTCCCTGTAGAGGAAGGGTGTCTCCAGCGCTGGCAACGAGTACGCCCTGGTTCGCGTCTTGCTCGGCGAGCTGGTCGATGAGATCGGAACCTGCGGATGCCGTTGTCGACTCCGTGTCCGATGGCGTGGACGTTCGGGGGTCGATGGTCGGGCGATCTTCGGTCGAGCCGTCGGGTCCGTGGATCCACCGAGTGTCGACGATGCCCGAATCGAGGTTGGCTTCCTGGATGTAGACCGTGCCGCCGTAGTCGCCGGTGAGGCCGAAGTGTTCGTTGACGGCGGCAACGCCGCCCTCGGCGAAGATCTCGGCGGGCAAGATTTCGGCGTACCGCTCGATGCTGTGCGGCGGTGCGACGTCACCCCCGAAGAACGGTGTGCCGGGGGCCGCGTTCGGGTTTGTGGCGACACGGTTTCCGTGATCCTCGGGATGAACGACGACTCGGTTGACTGGAGACCGGTTCGTTGGGATCACCGAAACCGGGTCATCGGCCAGCGTGATGAACACGGTGTTCGTCGGGAGGATCGCGTTGTTGGGCGTTCCTGGAATCGGTGAACCGATGAACATGAATTCGAAGGTCCGATCGACCGCGGCTTGGACCGCAGCCCGCGAATGTCCGTCTGCGAGCGCTTCGGCGACAGCCTTTTCGAGCGCGAGCAATGTCTGGAGGCTTCCGTCACTGAAGCCCAAGACCTGAAATGGAGCGACGTCTTCTCCGTCGAGGCTGGAGTTGAGCGCTGTTGCGACTTCGTCGGTGAATGGGGTCGTTGCGATGTCCTTGTCGCCTGGACCGTTGTAACCAATCGCCTGGGCACCGCCCACAATCTCCGTGATGGCGTCCCCATCACCAAGGGACGGTTTCAATGGATCCAGGTAGAGAACGGCCTTGATCCCGGTACCGGCGAGCCTTTCGTCGATCTCGACGAAGTCGCCGGCGATGTTGGTCTTGATTCCTTGGTAGACCCTCAGGTACTCCCCGTCGTGGCCGGTCACCTCGGGGTCGAGTGACGACACGATGACGTTGGCGCCGTCGTCGTTGATCACATAGTTGCCGCCGAATCCACCGATGTACCCGAGACCGCTCTGATCGTTTCCGCGGAGCGCGTCGATCGGCAAGCGATCGACACCGTCGGGCAGCGACACCAGCTGGTACGGGACGACGCCTCCCACGACCCATTCGAGACTGGTCTTCTGCGAAACCTGGACATTGCTGATCCGCTGGGCCTCGATCACGAGTAGCTGATCGCGGGTGAGTCCTCCCGTGGAGTCGATGGCGATGAGCCGATCGACCGATGCTTCGATGTACGCCACGGTCTGTTCGGCCGAAAGGCGCTCCGTACCGTTGACGACGGTGTTCTGTTCGCTGATGGTCATCACGGCCTGATCTGCGTCGTTGACGCCGAACTCGATCAGGACGGGCTTGCCTTCGCGCACCGCCAACGTCGGCGGCGGTAATTCGCCGTCGACGTGGACCACGTACTCGTGTGTCGGGGAGTTGGCGTCGACGCCGCCGATGGGGACACCGGTCCTCGTCTCGATTGTGGACGGCACCTGCGTGTCCGGGGGGACGGTTGGGTTGGAGAGAACGGTCACGTCGGCATCGCCGACGGTGAACGACGACGTTCTCGAAACGTCGATGCCGTCGAACGTTCGCACGTCGCCGACATCGAGCGTTTCGATGGGAATCGGATTCGTGTCGCGGACGTAGTCGGCGAGGTCGATGTCGGTGCCCGGCACGATCGTTGGGAGCAGAGCCGTGCCGTCGGGTCCGAGCCGCCGGACGACGACATCGTCGGGGTTGTTGTCGACGGGCATCCACGAAACGATGCTGTTGTTCTCCCCCCACGAGACGGGTTCGAAGGTCTGGACGATGTTGCCGTCGTCGTCGAGAGCGACGAGCCGGCCATCGTCGGTGAGTGCCGCCTCGCGGCCCCCGAAGTTGGGCAACTTCACGCCCGCAACGGGGGAGGGCTCGTCGTCGTAGTCCTCGCCGATGAGCGTGCCGTCGAGGTTGTAGGCGCGTGTGACCGGGATGAGCTTGCCCTCGAGGTCTTTGACCTCGGTCCGTTGCAAGAACACAAGCTGCCCAGTGAGCTGCGATCGACCAACAGCGATGTTCCCTTGTTCTCTCTTTTCGAGGATCCCAGAGAGGGTGTTGGCGGCTCTGTTGAATTCGGTCTTGACGGCGACATTGCGAGCGATGTCTTCGATGTTGAAGGTGGCACCCAGGAGGGTGACCGCGTCGGAAACCGCCCTGATCTGTGTGGGCAGGTCGTTGGCGACCCCGTCGACCGTGTCGAGCTTCTGCTTGTGAGTGACCCGATCGTCGACATCTTGGAGGTACACGTCGCCGGTCGTGTACTCGCCGATGTGAGTCGTCTCTGCGATGTTGGCCAGGTTGTCGAGCGTGTCGGACAGGACACGGGACCAGTCGGCGTTCTCGTCATGGTCGAACAGGTCGTCGAGGAGGTCGACCGATTCGAGGACGAGATCAAGTGCGAAGGAGCGCGGGCTCTGGAACGTATACCCAGCCGGCAGCTGCGGGTTGGTATCGGCGAGTTTGTTCTGGGGGTCGTTGTCAGCCGACACCCCCGATGGGCGAGTCCCATCGAGCGAACGAGAAAGGGTGTACCCGGCGCCGATGATGAGCTGCGTCAGATCGAAGATGCTCTTGTTGCTCGCGTTGAAGTCGGTCGCCAAGGCAATGCCGTCAGCGAAGAGGTTGATCGCGCGGGTCTGCTCTTCTCCGATGATGCCTCCGCCGAGATTCGCTCCGACGTTTGCCCCAACTCGGAGGATGCCTTCGATGATGTCTCCGGCGGAGTCGGCGGAGACGATGTCGGCGATCTCATCGAGGTTGTCGATCAGGAGGGCGCCGATATCGCCGGTCTTGCCGGTCTCGTCGGTGGTGAGTGCCGCCGCGGCGCTGCGAAGGAAGAGGACGGGGTCCTCGTTCTCGATGGCCGTGATCGTCCCGGCAAAGAACTCCATCGCCTTGCCGTTCACGCCGCCCACGGCCGATCCGATCAACGCAAATGCTGCAGGGATCCACTGCTCGGGAGCGGCGTTGTTGACGATCATGTGGCCGAGCTGGAAGGTTCCTCCGGCTACGAGAAACGGTGTCGCTGCGCCTCCGGACACGACGATGGCGACACCCATGCCGATCATGCTGATGGCGCTGCCGATGTAGCCGAGCAGGTTTCCACGTGTTCGAAGCTCGGGCGGGATGTTTCGGACGGTCTCGCCATCGACGATGACGCGTTCGATTTCGCCTTCGAGCACGGTTTCGGTAATGACGTTGCCATCGGCATCGCGTTGGATGAGGGTCATCCGGCCGTCGGGGCCCTCGTCGATCTCCCAATCGGGTCCGACGAAGACGACGGCGTCGTTGTCGTTGAGCCGGTTTCGCCAGACTTCGTAGTAGGAGCCGTGTTGGTCGATAACGCCGAGCTCGCCTCTGGCCGAGGCGCCGACGACGACCGAATCGGTCCCGAACAGGGACTTGCCGGAGTCGTAGGTGAAGTCGTTGAACTCGCCGAACAGATAGGCCATGTCTTGGCCTGACCCGGCGATCACGTCGCCCCAGAACTTGGCGTCCTGCAGAACGGCGAAGGTGTTATCGCCGTTGCCGAGGTGAATGCGTTGATCGGTTGACGTCACCTCGGACCCGGGCGCGACGATCAACGTGTCATCGCCTTCGCCGAAGGTCGTCCCCGAGAGGTCGTAGATGCCCCCAGGACCGTCGAACACGGGGAACCCGTTGGCGTCGAGCACAATGTTGCCGTTGGCGTCGACGACGGGGTTGCCCGTCAACAAGGTGTCGTCGCCTCCCGCAAAGTCGAGGTCGACGCGTCCGCTGCCGTTGCCTGCGAAGAAGTCGTCGCCGGCGCCGAGTCGGCCGCGGAGATCGACGTCTCCGCCGACGAGGATGCGGTTGCCTAGGTCACCGAGCGACAGCGTGCCGTCGAGCCTGCTGTTGGCATCGACGAGGATCTCCGACGCGGTATGGCCGCCAGCGGCAAGATCAACTTCGAAATCTTCCGATCCAATGAGCAGGTAGTTGAAGGTGCCGCCTCGGACGTCGATGTCGAGCTCGTCTCGTCCACCCAACGACAACAGCGTGGAGTCGCCGACTTCGAAGTCGATGGTGCCTCGGACACCCGGGCCGACGATGACGGTGTCGTCGCCGAGGTGGGTGCCGTTGTAGTCGAGTTCGCCCTCTCCGAAGACGAAGGTGGTCGACCCTTCGAGCACCTGGTCGTGGCCGAGCTTCTCCAAGAAGACTTCGAACGGAAGAAGGGGATGCGAGCGGGCATGGTTTCGGAGGCTGTTCCACGACTCGAAGACCTCTTCGTGGCGCCAGCGATCCTGATCTTTCACGTAGCCGTAGCCGGGATCGCGGGGGGCGATGGATTCCCAATCGTCGAGGTCCCTCACATGGTCGTGTGTGGCCAACGTCGGCATGTCGTAGTAGCCGCGCCATTCGTCGGTCATGTAATCACGAAGGTCGCGGTACCCGAGGTCTCGCAGAAAGTCACGGTCGTCTCGGTAGTCCCGATGGGAGCGAATCCGCGGAGACAGAACTCCGAGGGCAATCAAGGTCTCGGGATCGACGTTGTCGAACGCCAGCAGGTACCCCTCGTTGACTCGATTCGACCCTCGGGGTGGCGCCTTATAGAGGAAGTTCGCCAATAGCTGCTTCGTCTCATGGACAGCTGACAGATCGTCCTCGTCATACCCCCACTGGAAGTTGAACCGGGCGTCTTGGTCGATGACGGTCGACTTCTCGTCAACCTTCACCCGCGCCCACAGTCGACCGTCGGGACCTTGGACCAAGTCTTGATAGCGCAGGGCCCGCCACGCGTTGTACGCCGCTTCTTTCGCGGGATCCTCTGTGATCTTTTGGAGGGTCCCATTCGGATTACGAACCTGCGACCCACCGGCAACACCCGCCATGCCGTACAGGAGGAACTGTTCAAACTCCCACTCATCGACGAAGTCGACGTACAGCCAGCCTTCATCGTCTCGGTGCTCGAAGAAGTCGTCTTCGCCGTTGTAGTAGTCCCAGCGGTCGGCACTTGGGCCGACGTATGTCTCGATGAGTGGAGGTGCCCAGACGAGTCGGCGGCCGCCGTTCTTGCCGACGAACGCCGTGAGCAATTCGAGCATGCCGAGGGCATCACGTTCGAGGAGCCAGGCGGCGGTGAGTTCGCGTTCGGTCAGCGCCTCGTCGATCCCGCCGATTCGCTGAAGGGTCTCGATCGCCCACTCTTTGGAGTTGGACAGAAGCTGCTGGAGACGGCGCGTTCCCGACGGGATGAAGGTCAGCAGCCCACCACCGTTGGCGAGCTGTTCGGTGAGCTCCGTCATGAAGGCCACGTCGGTGAGCATCTCGGCGGCTTCGTCCCGGCTGAGGTATCCGTCTTGGACGAGGAGCCCGATCAGTTCTTGCGGGGAGATTCCGAGCGGCGGACCCTCGGTGCCCTCGAAGGTCGCGTTTCCCAGAAAGTCGGCATCGTCATCTCGTCGCCAGACCTTCACCAGCGGCGGCTCGTCGCGTCGATCGAAGTCGAGATCGCCCGACCCGGTGACGGTGACGTCGTCGGTGCCGCGCCCTCCAAAGCCGGTGACGCTGAATTCGCCTTCGAGCAGGAGCGTGTTTCCGCCGTCGTTGAGCCGAAGGTCGATGTCGACATCCGACCCTTCGTGGAAATGCACATCGGCAGAACCATCGCGGGCGACCTCGAATCGAATGTCGGATTCGGTGACGCCGTCGAACACAGTCAAGCCAACGTGTCCACCGTCGATCCCGTAGTTGACGTTCTCCGAATCGCCCCACATCCGGACGATGTCGACGTCCGTGTCGGTGCCGCCAAGCGAGACCTTGCCTCCCGAGAAGTCGCCAAGGAGAACAAGGAGGCCCGATTCGCCGCGTCGATCCACGTTGATCGGTCCGCCGTTCCCGATGATTACGCGAATGCCCGAGACGTCTACCTCGCCGACCCCGGCCTCCAACGCATCCTGGAGTTGTGTCATGAACGTGCCGTCGTTGCGCAGCCGCTCGAGGTCGTCATCACTGAGCAGACCGTTTGAGTGGAGGTCATTCAGCAGGCGTTCGGCGAGGCCGTCGGTTTCGGCTTCGTTTCGGAGGACAACAGGGTCCAACACGGGGACAAGCGTCGCGGTCGACGAGTTGCTCGGCTGTTGAAGGTCCGGCTCCCCGTCGACGTCGGCACCTTGTACGGCCGAGGCGCCATCCGCTTGTTGCAATTGGTCCGTGTCGGTTGATGTGAGGGTCTCGTCGGTGATCGGTGGAAGCGCGGGAGCAGAGGCGGCAGTCGGGCCATCGGCCGCAACCGCCGGGCCTCCGTCGTCATCGAACGATGGTTGGCCGACCGGCGCCAAAGTCGAGGTTCCTCGCATCCAGATTTCTCGCTCGATCACCTGAGGATCGGCCGGTGGACCAGCAAAGACGACGGCGCGGATCTGCTGGTTGTCACCGGACGGAACCTGGATGGTCAGTGTGTCGGTGACGTTGGAGGTCCGAGCAAGTTCGACACCGTTGGCGTCGGTGATGACGAGTTCCATCTCGATGTCGCCGCGGGTGGCGTGGTCAGCAGGGGTGTTCGTGAGGCGCAGGTCGACCGTGGTGCCCGCGAGCGGTTCTTGGGTTCCGCACGAGCAGTCGACGGTCGGCGGGTTTGCGTCGAACAGGGCATCGAGCTCACTGGTCGAAATCGGCGTGCACGAGCCGAGCATCGCACCGCCTGCGTTGTCGAGGCTGACACACCACACCGACGACGAGGCGAAATCGGGCGCGAGCGTGAGCGCTTGCGTCCAGCCGGTGACGTCGATCTCCTCGCAAGGCCGATCCTCGGCGCCGAGCGAGTCGGTGGTCGTGACGATGCACTGAGTGCCTGGCGGTATCACCGCACCATCGACGTCGGTGTTCTGGTCGATGACGATGTCCGAAGTTGTGGTGTCGGTGGTGTCTGCGGCCGCGATTGAGGTGCCGGCTACCACCGAGACGACGATCACGATTCCCCACGCGAGTGACGCTTGTCTCATGCCGCGAGGGTACGTCGGCGACAAGGGTACATCCGTACCCCTTAGCGAGTCCGGATCACCACCCTATGTGACCACCTCTTCCGAGTGTCACTGGTCCGCAATCGCCCTCGCTGCCGTCGGCGCATGGCTCTGACCGTGAGACCGTCGCATGTACCGACGTCGACACCTCTCGCGCCGCAGGTCAGGCCACTATTCTCGCCTAACCAGCGGCTAACCGGGTCCCGACAGGATCCAAAACATGGCGAATCAACAGGTGGACAACGTGACCTATCGGGCGCTCGGTGCGCTCGAGGTCATCAGCGACAGTGACTCACCGTCGATCGGCGCGCTCCAACGTCGTCAGGTCCTGGCGATGCTGATCGCGGCGCGCGGTCGACGCGTATCGGTCGATGCCCTGATCGACGCGGTGTGGGGGTCTGACCCCCCAGATTCGGCTCGGAAGGCGATTCAGGTACACGTCCACCATCTGCGTCACGACCAGGGCGCCGTGATCGAGTCCCTCGACGACAGCTATTCGCTCATTGGTCGGTCTGATGTCGACGACTTCGAAGCCGCTGTCGAAGCAGGACGTTCGGCGGCCGACTCCGCAACGGCTGCGGGCCACTTCGCTCGGGCCCGTGAGTTGTGGGCTGGCCCGCCGTTCGCTGGAGCCGGCGAGATTCCATCTCTCGATCCTGAGCGGCTGCGCCTGGAAGAACTTCGGGTCGTTGGCGACGAAGGCTGGTACGGCGCGCAGTTGGACTCGGGAGCGGCGACGAGCCTGGTTAGCGAGCTCCTTTCATCCGTGGCGAGCAACCCACTCCGTGAGCGGTTGCGGCGTCAGCTGATGATCGCCTTGCATCGAAGCGGTCGTCAGGCAGAGGCGTTGGCGGCCTTTCAGGAATATCGGGCAGACCTGGCCGAGGCGGGCCTGGAGCCGTCCGGCCACATCGTCGAGCTCGAGCAGCGGATTGCCCAGGACGACCCATCGTTGATGTCGAGTTCTCGGTCGTTACGCGGCTATGAGATCCAGGACCGGTTGGGCGAGGGTGCATTCTCGATCGTGTATCGGGGCCACCAACCGTCGGTTGGTCGGGGCGTGGCGATCAAACAGATCCGCAGCGAGTTGGCCAACCGCCCCGAGTTCATACGCCGGTTCGAAGCCGAGGCCCGGATCGTGGCCGCCGTCGAACATCCACACATCGTTCCGCTGATCGACTACTGGCGTGAGCCGGGCGCCGCGTACCTGGTGATGCGATTGCTTCGGGGCGGCAATCTCGAATCGGCGTTGTTGAACGGTCCGTGGGACGCCGACCGCGTGGTGGCGATGGCGAAACAGATCGCACACGCTCTCGACGCGGCACATCGGGCAGGCGTGATCCACCGTGACGTCAAGCCGGCCAACATCATGTTGGACGAGGACGGCTACGCCTATCTGGCCGACTTCGGGATCGCGTTGGTGGACGATGAAGTCCACGATCCGAGCGCCGCGTTGTCGGCGGGGTCCCCCGCCTATGCCTCGCCCGAGCAGTTGCGTCGAGAACCGGTGGGGCCGGCTGCGGACGTACATGGACTGGCGATCGCCGTGTTCGAAGCACTCGTGGGACATCTGCCGTTCCCGGACGAACCAACCCAAGCCGCAGCGTTGCAACGCCAGCTCGAAGATCCGATTCCGTTGGTCCGATCGATCCGTCCGCAGTACGCCGCGGTCGACGCGGTCTTGCAGCGTGCGACGTCGAAGGATCCTGCGTTGCGCCATCAAGGGGTGCTCGAGTTCGCGTCCGACCTCGAAGCCGCATTGGGGGAGTCCGCCCTGTTCGCAACCGGCCGCGGGTTCTCCACCGTGATCGATGCCGAGGATCGCAACCCGTACAAGGGCCTGCGGGCCTTCGGCGAAGCCGACGCAGCGGACTTTTCCGGGCGTGATCGACTGGTCGACCAGATGCTCGACGTGCTCGGCGCCGAGTCGCGGACGTTGACGGTGGTTGGCCCATCCGGCTCGGGCAAGTCATCGGCCGTCCGAGCGGGCCTACTCCCGGCGATTCGTGCCGGGCGCCTCCCCGGCAGCGAATCGTGGTTCGTCGCCACGATGATCCCGGGATCGCATCCGTTCGAAGAGCTCGATGAAGCCCTCACTGGGCTCGCGGTCGAGTCGACATCGGACCTGCACTCGATCCTCACGTCTGGCGAGCGCGGTGTGGCGCGTGGAACCCGGCGAGCGCTCCCGGAGGAAGGCCAGCTGCTCTTGGTGATCGACCAGTTCGAAGAGCTGTTCACCATGACGAACGAGGACGAGCGTACCCGATTTCTCGCGGGTCTCACTACGGCCCTCACCGAAGAACGGCCTCGTATTCGGGTGGTGTTCACGCTGCGAGCCGACTTCTACGACCGGCCGCTTCGGTACGAGTCGGTCGGTCGCCTCGTTCGGGATTCGACCGTTGCCGTGCTGCCGCTCGCCGCGGACGAACTCGACCGAGCGATCACCGAACCGGCACACAAGGTGGGGTTGGAGTTCGAACCGGGGCTCGTGTCCGAGTTGGTTGCCGACGTCGCAGACCAGCCCGGCGCATTGCCGATGCTGCAGTACACGCTCACCGAGCTCTACGACCGACGCGTCTCGGGACTGATTCTGCGCAGCGCCTACCATGATCTCGGCGGCGTGTCGGGGGCGTTGGCCAAGGCCGCCGACGACCTCTGGCAAGCCGCGGACCACGACGAACAGGCTGCGATTCGGGTGATGTTCGGCCAGCTCGTGAGCCTCGGCGATGGCACCGAGGACACCCGCCGCCGGGTGCTGCAATCGACGGTCGCCACGAGCGACGCTGCCCAACGGGCTGTCGACCGGTTCACGAACGCCCGGCTCCTGACGAGCGACCGAGACCCAACCACCCGAGAACCAACGCTCGAGGTCGCGCACGAGGCATTGATCCGCGAATGGCCACGGCTCCGATCGTGGTTGGACGAGGACCGCGAAGGTTTGCGAACGCAGCGCCACATCGAGCATGCGGCGACCGAATGGGACTCCACGGGACGGCCCGACTCGGAGCTCTATCGCGGCGGCCGCCTCGAAACCGCGGAGGCGTTCGCCTCTACGGGCGGAACGTTGTCTGCCCCAGCGACCGAGTTCCTCGCAGCCGGAACCGCTCGGCGCGATGCACAGCAGCTCGCCGACCGGCGCGCCCGCCAACGCCTCCAGCGTCTGGTGGCCATCATCGGGGTCGTAGCCGTGCTCGCGCTGGTTGCGGGTGGGGTCGCACTCCAGCAACGGAGCGAAGCCCAAACCCGGGAGGCGGCGGAGGCTGCCGCACGGAACGAAGCCGAGCTGGCTCAAGCGCAGGCAGAACGAGCTCGTTCCGAGGCCGAGGCCGCAGGCGAGCTCGCCACCGACGCTCGGGCGAGCGCCGAGGACGCCGCCTTCACTGCCGAGACCGGACGGCTCGTCGCGCAGGCCGAGGCCCTGGTCGACGACAATCCTCGGGTTGCCGGCTTGCTTGCAGTCGCCGCCCATCAACGCGACCCCGGACCAGCGACCCTCAGCGCTCTCCAACGCGTCTTGGCGCCACCCGGACCCGTGGTCAACATCGTTCCGGACGAGCCCTACCACATCGCCCTCTGGGTGAACGAGAACACCGCCCTCGCCGCTGGGGCAACGAGAGTGGACCTCCTGGACCTGGCCACGGGCGAAACTGTCGGGTCCGTTCCACTCGACGTCCGAACGTCGTCGACAGTCATCTGGGATGAGATCACGTACGACGTCAACGACACGGGGACACGGGCGGCGGTACCGCTTGCGACTGGCGCGTTCGCCGTGATCGATCTCGCCTCGATGAGCGTGCTGTACACGCTCGACGTCCCGGGGGCCGTGGAGGCGATCGAATTCGAGGATGGTGGCGAGGAGCGGATCGCGGCCATCGGCGCGGAGAGCACGTTGCGCATCTGGTCACGCGCGGGGGAGCTACTGGTCGAACGAGACTTCGGGTCCTGGCCGACGCTCGGGGCGTTGATCCGCGATCAGCTGGGCAACGATGTCGTCGTCAACAAGGTTCTCCAACAGATTGGCGTGCCGCACGAGCTCGGGAGCTCGGCGAATCGTCTCGTTGCGAACATCGGAGGACTGACCGAGACCATGGACTGGTCGGGCAATCCGCTTCGCGAGCGGAGATACCTGTCGATCGACTTAGGTGACACAGGGATCGTGCCGGGGGGCGGCCGACTCTTTCCGAATGAGAACGGATTTCTCGGCGTCAGTCAAAGCACGTTCACCATCGTCGACGAATCGAGTGGTAGCGAGGCGATCCTTCTCGCCGAGGGCACGATTGGCGGTGGAGCACCGAAGATCATGGCGGTGCTCGACGCGAGCCTCGCTTCGGTTCGTGGTGTCCTCGAGGACGGCACGGTTGCGGAGTGGGACCCGCGGACCGGAGCGCAGACCGGGCGCGTCGATCTGGAGATCGCGCGTGCGAAGTGGGTGACCGAGACGGTCAATGGCCGGGCGCTGGTGACCTACAACGACCGGCTGACCCTCGTCGGACTCGAAGCCGGTCCACTGGCTAGCGCAATCGATCGGCCTCCGACGGCTGCGAGCCTGACGATCTCCGCCGAAGGTACGCATGTCGGCATGGGTCCGCTCGGCACGCCTGGGACGTCGGTCCTTTACGACCTGGATCAGGACCGGGTCGTGTTTCGCGATGACGAGACCATCTTTGGCGGCATGGTGGACAACCCTCCTGCGTTCTCCGTGCGATACGGACGCGACGAGTTGGATGTCGACTATCTCCTGGACAGTCTCGAGATCTACACGTCGATCGAGGACCCGCCGCCCGCGACAGCTGCAGCAGGGCTCCCTGAGGAGAACCTTTTGGTGTACGGCGCGTGGCCTGCCGAGTTGCTCTTCTACGACACGCGGTCGGGAGAGCGCGTGCGAGCGCTGCCATCACCGAGCGCAGCCGAAGGCGTCTCCCCCTTCGAGCTACCGACCTTCACGACCGTGGTGTTCGATCCGTCCGCTGAGCGGCTCCTCGCTGCAGATGGCACGGGTGCGGCAGTCGTGTACAGCACGGCGGATTGGTCCCGGATCGAGCCGTCGGGCGTGGAGGGGCTCGACATCGCTGTGGCTCGTTGGAACCGAGACGGCTCGCTGGTCGCCACGGCGGACTCCACCGGGGTGGTGATCATCCGGGACGGTGCGACCTTCGAGGTGGTCAAGGTGATGACCGGTGCCGTCGGGTTGAGCAACACCTGGAATGGCGGCAGTGCCTACTTCAGCCCAGATGAGCAAACCCTGCTGACCAACTTCGACGGGGTCGGACGACTGTGGGACATCGACTCGGGACTTCAGATCGGTGATCCCTTCTCGAGCGCGTCGGCCACCAATGCCGGCGCCAATTCGGGATCGCGTGGTTTGCAACTCGTGACCGGGTCTGCGGACAGCGCTTTGCGCTGGAACCTCAATATGTCGGAATGGCCCGCGATCGCGTGCAGTGCGGCCGGACCGCCGTTGACCGACGACGAGTGGACGCAGTGGGGTCCACGAGACATGCCGCGTTTCGACATCTGCGAGTCGCTCGGTTCATGAGATGGCGTCGACAACTGAATCATCTGACGAGGCGCTCGGCGCCCTGTTCGAGGCATGCCAGAGACAGCTACTTTCCTATGCCCGACGACGCGTCGGTGACGATGCCGCTGCCGACATCGTCGCCGAGGTGTTCGTCGCTGCGCTGCGACACCATCGACGCTCCGGCGAGACGAATATTCGCTGGCTGTTTGGGGTAGCCCGCCACAAGATCGCGGATCACTGGCGTCGTGTCGACCGGGAGTATCGACTGCACTCGACGTTGCGGCAGCAACCGATCTCGACGAGTCCCCCGGCGGAGAGCACGGCCTTCGGGTCGTTCGTGCTCGAGTTCGATCGCGTGTCGGCACCACAGAGGGAGCTCCTCGCTCGGCACTATCTCGATGGTGAGCCGCTGACCGAGATCGCGACGAATGAGCAGCGAACCTACAAATCGGTGGAGTCGGCGATGCACAGAGCGCGGTGCGCGTTGCGACATGAATGGGCGAACTGAGACAAGTTGTTCATGATGCGTGCCTGACCCCACATCATTGGCTAGTCACCCGAATTGGCCCGCGGTGGGGTTGCGGTAGACCTCGGTGTGGTCGGGGGCGAGCATCTC
>JAHDDK010000098.1 GCA_020629375.1 Acidimicrobiales bacterium | reverse complement strand
GGCCCAACGCCTCCAGGCATCCGACGATGTCGGTGGACGCAGCGCACAGGTTGACGCGCTCCGTCTCGGTGATTCGTTCAGTGTTCTCGTTGCGCCACTCCGTGATGAACATCGGAAGTGCGATTGCGGACACGATGCCAAAGGCGCAGACCCACATGCCCATCACAAGTCTCCCGTGGCGAACATCCCATTCATTTTTCTGTTCCATGCCCTCACATTGCCCCACTGGTCAAACCTCACTGGATGACCAGAATCAGTGGCATAGACGTCTCACAATTCCAGGGCGACATCCACTGGCCCACCGTGAAACAGACGCAATCGTTCGCGATCCTCCGTGCATACCGTGGCGGACCGCGGCGACCTGACACGCGCTTCCACGAGTACGCCACGGGCGCGACCGCGGCCGGACTGCCATGGTCTGGATACGCCTTCGCCATGCCGACGTGGTCCGCGGTTGACCAAGCCGACGCCTTCCTTGACGTCGTCTCGGGCTACCCGAACACGATGCCGCACGTACTCGACCTCGAAACCGGTCCGACTCGGCCGAGTCATTCACGAGACAACCTCACCCGACGTCAGCGCACCGACTGGGCGCTCGAATGGCTGGAGCGCGTCGAAGCCGTCACCGGCAACCGGCCGATGATCTACTGCTCGGGCCTCTACCCGCGCGAACTCCTGATCGATACCGACCAGCGACTCGCCCGCTACCGGCTGTGGGTGGCTTGGTACGGAAGAAGCACCCCACCACCCGCGCCACAGCCGTGGAGCGAGTGGTCAATCTGGCAATGGTCGGATGACCGGAAGGTTGCCGGCGTCCAGTCTGCGTCGTGCGATCTGAACTGGACCACACAAGAAACACTGGACGCACTCATGGCGCCGTACCTGCCCGAACCCGCAAAGCCCGTCAAGGCCGATGCTGATCCCGACGTAACGCGCCTACTCGCTCGCATCGAGGCCAACGCGGGGCGACTTGATCGCCAGCTCGGAACGGCCGATCGCGACCAGCTACAGGTCTACGTCGACCGCATCCAAGCGAATACGGCGCGGCTTCGGAAGCGGTTGGGTTAGCGACGTAGCCCCATCAGGGAACCATCTAGGTAAATCCTCCCTAGATCCTTAAGGACTCTGCCATGACCGAACTCATCACACTCCCCGAGGTTTGGGTGCTGCCCATCGGCGCCATCATCAGCCTCCTGGTTGGCCTCGGAACCCCCGCCGACGCCGAGAACAAGACCCGCGCTCTCATTGCCGTGGTCGCATCCGCCGGCGTGGCCGTGCTGGAGCAGATCATCGCCGAGTCGTTCACTGTTCAGGGCCTCGGCACGACCTTTGCCACGGTCTTCGTGACGCAGCTCGTCGCCTACGTTGGCGCTTGGACGCACTTCAACGTCAACGACCGCGGCGTTGGTGCTCGTGACGGCGCGATGAGCGCTGGGCGCTAGTACGGCATCCCGTTTATCGCACGCACAGTGAGTAACTGTGCGGGATGCTAAATACGAAGGCCCCGCCCAATTCGGGCGGGGCCTTCTGTCGTTTCATCAGCCACCTCGGAATTTCCGAGTGATTACCCGACGTGGTGATGGTAGCTCAGTTGCGGAAGTATGCGCGAACGCTGCGCTCTACCAATTGAGCTACTGCCACAGCGCGCCTGCGAGGACTCGAACCTCGGACCTCCCGGTTCGTAACCGGGCGCTCTATCCAACTGAGCTACGGGCGCAGACGATGCCGGCCCGCACGGGGTCAGCTGACGGATTGATTCCGCTGGGTTCGCTGGTGATGATTTGCACGGCTGGAAGGAATCGAACCTCCGACGACGCGGGTTTGGAAACCGCCGCTCTGCCACTGAGCTACAGCCGCAAGGGTGCTGGTGCTCGTGGTCTGCCATCGTGCCGAATGCATGAAAGTCAACATACATGGTTGCGCGTTACGTTCCACCGCCTCGCCGCCGGGGAGACGCAGGGAGACGGGGATACGCGGGGATACGGGACGCCGCCCATCCGACTAGCATTCGCTAGCGTTCGGGGCACTTGACATCGGTATCCGTGCGTTTCACGAGGTATAACCCCCCGAACCTGCGCATTAACAGTCAGTTGCTCTGCCAGCTGAGCTACCCCGGATTGCGTTGATTTCTCAACTTTTCCCGTCTCCGTGGTTCCTTCGGTGGGGATACGCCGGGGATACGGAGACGGACTGACTGTGATAGCGTATCCCTCATGACTAGCAACGACACAACAAACCAGAGCACTGCGCCAGAGAAGGTCAGGCGGTGGCAGTTCACCCTTGAGTATCGGCTCGACTTGGATTTCACTGAGGCCGAACTATCCAATTGGGGCATCGACCCCAATGTTGGAGATCCATTTGACATTGCCGAAGAGTTAGAGGACCTGGCCACTGTGAAATCCCAACTGCCACACCTCCTGCAGCTCGTGGATGTGGGATTTCCGTCGAGCTATGAAGTCGAGGTGGCGTCGTGAGCATCCGGCAGAAGAGGTACATGCAATGGGTTGAGCAACACAGCGCCGGTGAAATCGCTGGCCGCCTCGCCAGCCGCCGCCGACAGGTGGAGCAACTGACGCTGTCGCGCAACAAGGCACATGACCAGTTGGTCGAACTATCTCGCCTACGAGATGAAGACCGGGAGCGCGCCGACCGCATGACTCGGGCGCTAGCGGGCATGGCCCCGGACCGCGTCGAAATTGCTGACGGCACTTTCGAGTGGGCGTGCTGTGGCGTTCCGTGCACTCTACTGACTTCGCCTGGACCGTGGATGTACCACGCCGACGACTGCGCATGGATTGAGGCGCGCCGCTGGGTCGACGCCAACCCGGAGATGACCGAACACGAGGAATGGCTGGCTGACCTGAGGGCTGATCGATCGGCCAACATGAAGGACGTTGGGTGACCCCCCATGACTAGCAACGACACAACAAACCAGAGCACTGCGCCCGTTCACATCGACGAGGCGATCGCAGACGTCGAGCACTGCGGGGCGACCGTCGGTGGGGAACTGTGGGGATGGTATGACGCGCTAAGGCACGTGGAGGCTGGCATCATCATCACCGACGACAAGCTGCGCGCCGACCGCATGACTCGGGCGCTGGCCACTGCGTGGGATCAAGGGCTGCTTGTCGTCCACGCAGGAACGCCCATCTATGAAGCGGCGATTGAGGCGCGCCGCTGGGTCGAGGCCAACCCGGAGGTGGCGTCGTGAATCGCATCAGTATCGACGCATTCGAGAAACGCGACAAGCATGGCCTCCCCTCGGGCTGGGACGTACACCTGCGTCTTGGCGACGGCACTGGCAGCGGTTACCGAGCCGAGGACGTGACCGACCTGCGTTCCGCCGTCAACGATCTGCTTGACTTGCTGCAGAATGAGATGTCCCGCATGGTCATGGAACTGGAGCCGCCACCATCGCCAGCACCCATTACGAGAGTTCCCGAGGCACTCGCCGCCGCCGCCATGGAGGTCGAGAGGATCGACCGAATGTACGCCCTTGACGATTGAGCAACGCCCGTCAGGGTCGTGGCGCATCAAGGTCGTTCACGGTAAGACCGCGGATGGCAAGCGCGCCACGACCTATCGGACGCTACCGAAGACGGCGACCCGCGCCGAGGCCGAACTGGTCGAGGCCGAGCTGCAGATCGAAGTGGGCACCAGTGGCGGCGACGCATTCACACCGCTGGGCAACGCCGTCGTCCACTACATCTCGACGCTGGAGCACACTCGCGCGCCAAAGACGAACCATGAGTACCGCGGGCTGGTCCGTCGCTGGATCCATACCCACCCCATCGGCGCCATGCCGCTACGGCGGATCCGCACCAGCGACCTCGACCACCACTATCGGACGATGCTCAAGTCCGTGGGGCCGACGACAGTCCGACGGACGCACAGCCTCATCACGTCCACGTTCAAGTGGGCCAACCGCCAGGACTGGCTCACCAACCACAACCCCGCCAGCAACGTCTCATCGATCCCCAAGCAGCGATCGAAGGTGGTCGCGGCCAGTCCGGAGAACTGGCGCGCCGCACTGGAGAATGCCGACGCGATCCGGCCCGGGCTGCGCGCGCTGATTCTCGTGCTCGGCAATACGGGGATGCGCAAGTCCGAAGCGATCGCCCTGCAATGGCGACACGTGGACATCCACGCCGACCGCGTCGTGATTCGGGTGGAGACTGCACTGTCCGACGTCGGCGGCGTCTTCGTGAAGGGCACCAAGACGCACGCCGAGCGAACCAATGTTGCGGGCGCCGAGGTGGCCGACGCCCTGCGATCGATGCGCGACGGCCAGCGCCATGCGTGCCACGAACAGGGCCTTGAGTTCTCGAACGTCGGCTTCGTCTGGTCTCGTGGCGGCTATGGGCTGGTCCCGTGGCGCCCCGATACGACGACGAAGTGGCTGGCGAAGGCGGGCGTGAAGGCGGGCCAGATGCGCCACATGGTGGCGACACAGCTGCTTGCGGCCGGCGTGCCGCCCAACGATGTCGCCCAAGTGTTGGGCCATGCGTCGACCAAGATGCTGTTCGATACCTACGCCGAAGCCACCGACTCGGCGGCGATGCGTGCGGCCGATGTGATGTCGCGGCTCAAGTGAGAGCCACGAGATAACCGTCCGGCGCGCGTAGGTAAACCTACCCAATCCGGGGAAATTTACTCACTATGGTGGAGCGCGCACACTGAAGCGTGCTAGCCATTGAGGCTGTTGGTGGGTGCCGATATCAAATCAACGAATAGGAATGTTCAACGTGGGGAACGCAATGGCGGAAGCATCGGGGTTCGACCTCGATGCGATGATCTGCGCTATGGAACAAGACGCAACGACCGGAACGGCGCTCGACGAGCTGCACGAGATCGCAGCCAATATCTCGAGGGCGGTGATGTTCCACGACGACCTGACGAAGCAGATGCGCTGCAAGGTGCTGGAGTGCTTCGCCGAAGGTCAGGGGCTCGACATGATCGCACGCAACGCCAACCTCTCGCCCGAGCTGGTCAAGACGTGGCGCGGCGAATGGGTCGCCGAAACTGAAGAGGGTCGCGCATGGCTGCGCTCTCAGACTGAAGGCGAGGTGGAGTAGCCGCTAAGACTCGGGCACGCCGGCAGGTTCGCCGTCCACTGGCATCGTGTCGCTGGCGCGATCGACTGGCATCGTGCGCTGGACCATGTCGAAGGTGGCCAGCATGTACGACCGGCCGGCCTCGCTCAGTTCAGGCGACCACGCCAGGATCTCGGCGACGGATGGCGGCGATACCAGTCCCGCCCGCATGAGGATGGCGCCCGGGGCTGCGCCGAGGGCTTGTTCGTAGGCGGCGATAGCCACGACCGAGGAGAGCCCGTCACGCTCCGCGGCTGAAACAGACGTCTGTCTGTTACCCATGGCCTCGGCCACTTCTGATTGATACTTGCCGAGCTGTCGTCTCAGATCCGCGAGTGCTAATGCGACGCGCTGGCGAATATCAGATTCATCGACAACCCGACCAGTCGATGCTTGCTTGTTCATAAGTGAGACCATAGACCCGCACGAACGGCGTCCACAAGACCCACGCGCGTTTTTGACACCGCGTTAATGTCGAACCAGCAAACGAATGCTTGACACCAGCATTTACTCATGCGACACTCAACGCATGGCAACGACAACAAACACCACAGAACCTGCCGCAAAGGCGGTCCAACCACGGTCACTGCTGACCACTTCGGACATTGCGTTCCGGCTCGGCTGCTCACTGGAGAAAGCCCGCGAGCTTTGCAACGACGGACACATCCGAACCCTGCCCGGCTTTCATCAGTACCGCACCACCAAGGCACTGCTCGACGCTTACCTCGAAGGCGAGGTGGCGTGATGGGCAACGAGATCAACTGGCCGACACCCGCAGAGTGGGCCGCCGAACTGCGCACCACGAAGAAGGGGCAGACATACTTCGCGCTGCGCACCCTCAGCAACGACGCCAATTGCTGCCTTGGAATCCTCGCCGAGATGGCTGGCGCCAAGCCAGCACGGCGCGCCTGCTTCGTCTTCGGCGACGTCGCTGTCGACGGCTACATGCTGACCGAGCCGCGCCCTGATTGGATGACCGACGACATCAGCCTGCACGCCGCACGACTCAACGACAGTCACTACAAGACTTTCGCCGAGATCGCCGACTGGATCGACGCCGGCATGGAGGTGCCGTCGTGATGACTGACGCAAGCGTGACCAACGTCCACTCACTTTCGCAGCGCCGCCAGATGCACGATGAAGCGGCCGCCAACATCCGTCGGGCTGCACTCATGGCTGCCGTGAGCGAGCACTACCGAAACGCCAGCCTCCCCCACCTGGACTGCGACTACGACGAACTGCCTGATCGCCTCGCTGCGCTGGGCGTCTTCAACCGCTCATGGTGGGCCGACCTCGCCGAACTCGCCGAGGTCACCGCGCCGACCGACGAAGACATCGACGCAGTCGTGGCCGCGTTCCAACGGGTCGTCGACGACGGCGCCGTGGCTGATCCGTTTGCGGGGCTGTCGTGATCCGCCGCCTGCGGCGGATGGGGCCTGCGGCCCGAGACCGCGACTCGGCCAAGCGCTGGCTTGAGGAGCACCCGGTCGCCGACACGGCACTGACCGCAGCAATCGTGTGGCTGGCGTTCATTGTCTTCGCCGCCGTCACCGGAATCCTGGGCTAACACGCAGAAACGCCCCCGGCCGAAACCGGGGGCGTAACGCGATACGGAACCGTCCACCAGAAGCACACCTAGCAACGACGTACAACACAAGGAGGCCCCGCAGTGGGCAGTATAACACAACCAACAGAAGGGCGCGCGCCCGGACTCGAACTCGGCACGCCAGTGGAGAACGAGCCACGGTCCCCATTCCATGACCCGTCCTATATCGACTGGGTCAACGAGATGGACGCACCGACCACGCCGGCGGGACTTCCCAAGCCAGCCGAGGCGGATGCCTTTGTCCACTGGGACGTCTTCGCCCATGCACCGGTCTTCGACGGACCGTGCCCCGAGTGTGGCTGTGCGCACCGACGTAGCGGAGGTGCGTCGTGAACATCCATGAAGCCATCGCTCAAGCCGACGCCAACCGCAAGGCGCACCTGAACACGCCCATGCATGGCCACTGGGCCGGTCGCGCCCTCGCGCTGCGCCAAGTCCGTGACGGCCAAATCACCCTCACCGCCAACAAGGAGAAGCCATGAGGCCCACCACGAAGCTTCGGGCCATCGATGCCCGCACGCTCGACGCCCTCGAATCCCTGGAGGTAATCGGCGACGAGGTCACCGACTGGAACGGCGCCGGCATCCCCGGTTCACAGGTCGCCGAAGCCACGCTCAGGAACCTCGAGGAACTGCGGCGCCATGTGGAGCGCCTGGAGGCCGTCGTCGCCATGGCGCTGGCCGACCGCGGCTTTGCCGTGACGATCGAACGAGAGTCGGCGTAATGACCGGCAAGACCAAACCCATGGCCGCGCCACGGCCGTGCTTCCCGCTCGTTGACGGTCCATGTGAAGGACTCACCGTGGACTTCATTGCCGCCTACTACAGCGCCCACCGCGATGGCCAATGGCATCGCTACCGATACGACCCAGCCATCAAGGGCTACCACTACGCAGGAGAAACGAAACGATGATGATTACTGAAGCAACTGTCCTTCTTGAGAAAGCGGATGGATGGCAGCCAACCATTCAAGGTGGCGCGGTCGAAGTCGAGCCCGAGGGGGTCTACATCTATGGCAGCGGAGTCGGCGACCCCACTGCGATTCGTGAAGTGACATTCCATCCGATGCGCAAGGTTGTGCGAATTATGGGAGTGGCGACGTGAACGCCGACAATGACGAATGGCGCCACGCCGACCCGTCCGAGCAAATCACAGGAGATTGCGTGGCCATGCATTGCCCTGAATTGGCAACCCAGACCATCACGGACGATCTCATAACGCGCGGTCCCTACTGCAAATTGCATGCTCGCCTTTGGGTGCATGTGCTTATTGGAGCTGCCAACGCAACTCCAATTGAGACGCACTGGACGCAGAGCGACAAGGGGGAGCGCTCATGAACATAAGCCCCCTCGGCCGCACGGACGACACCGAACGGCGCCACGCCGACCTCGCCGAACTGCGCGCTAACGCGCGACGCGGGCGACCCCCAATCGGATACCAAGACGCCAACGACATGCCGCTGCATATCCCCGAGCCGGCCACCCGTGGCGAACGGTGGCGCGCAATGGTGTCCGGCTTCGCACGGAAGGGGCGTGACCTCGGTGGCAAGGTCGTCGACTCCATCGGGACCGTCAAGGAGACCACCCAGTGAGAGCGCTTACCGTGAAACAACCATGGGCGTGGGCCATCTGCCACGCTGGCAAGGACGTAGAAAACCGCGGTTGGCCGATCCCGCCGAAGCTGTTGGAGGATGGCCCGGTTCGGGTCGCACTGCACGCAGGCAAAGCGATGGATCTGATTGGGGTCGACTTATGGCCAGACGGCCGCCCGGTGCCTTTTGAACACTCCGGCTACACCGACGATGACTGCAACGTCGTCTCTGGTGATCGCTTCGTCATGGGCATCGGCGACGACGGGCTCTGGAGACGTCAGTCGTTCGGTGCGATCGTCGCTGTCATCGAACTCACTGGCAGTCATAGGGCTGGCCGTTACGTCGACCCAGACTCACCGCCCGATTGCCTGACGACTGGATGCGCAACGGATCAGACCGCCGATGACCCACACCATTCATCCCCGCTAGCCCGGAACCCATGGGCCATCGAAGAGGTGAACGTTCACCACTGGCAGATCGGCTCAGTGCAGGTACTGGACGACCCGATCCCGTATCGCGGCTCCCTGGGCCTGTGGATGGTACCCGACGACATCGCAGCGCAAGTGAATGAACAGACCGCCCAAAAGGAGACCGCGAAATGACCCGCATCTGCATCAGTATCGACCCCGAAACCATGGCGGCGCTCGCCTTTGCCGACCAGCGTGCATCAGCACGCTCCGACGCATGGGAATGGCTGCCCGAAGAACACATCGCCGACATCGTGATCGCCGCCATTGAGGCCGCGGAAGAAACGGAGGTGCTGCGGTGAGTAAATGCGGCAGCGAGATTTGGTCCACCGGTTGCCACGCCTTCCTTCAGTGTCAGCGACGGCTTGGACATGAGGGCGACCATCAAGCTTTGGACCCGCGTCGGGCAATCACGATCGAAGGCGATTGCATTCTTCCGACAAGCGGCCTGCGAACTCGTTTCCACTGGCCCGATGGCGCCGTGCGGCTCGAACCGGTCGACTTGGACGCATTCAAATGACAACCCCAGACCTCGCCTACGAAGACGAAAACGGCAACCGCCGATACCGCCAGCCATTGACCGGACGGGACGACTATCTGTCAATGACGGGTGTCCTGTCGCTGTTCCCGAATGACATCCACAAGATCCCGCCGGCGACACTGGAGCGGGCTGGACGCCGCGGTGACTGGCTCCATCAGGTACTGCAGGATCGCACGTGGGATGAGCAGTTGATCCCGCCGCTCGACATCCCTGAATGTCGGGAGGATCTGGAGTCGCTGCGATGGTTCATGACTGAATGGCAGCCACGCATCATCCACCAGGAATTGACCGTCTTCAACGACACCCACGGCATAGCCGGGCAGCTCGACATCATCGCCGAGTTCCCGAAGGGTATCGGCGTCGCGGTCGGGGACCTCAAGACCAGTAGAGACGTCCGGCCGTCATATCCGTTTCAGCTCGCCGGATACGGGGCGGCCGAATACGCCATGATTCCCGACGGCAAGGACGGATGGAAGCGCATCGAGCTGCCCGAGATCGAGTCTCACGTCATCATGCACATTCGCGGCGACCAGCGACGGCTCATCCCCGTGGAAACGGCCGGCATGGAAGAGGTGGTCTTCGAGTTGGCGGCAATCGCCCACGAGCTGCATCCGTGGCTGGAGCGTGGCGCCACCGCCGTCAAGCACCCAATCGCCGCACCGAACCCCGGCCACGGCCTGCTCGATAGCCGCATCGCCATCATCCGAGAGCGCATCGGAAC
The DNA here is from genome assembly GCA_020629375.1 of Acidimicrobiales bacterium. GTDB lineage: Bacteria > Actinomycetota > Acidimicrobiia > Acidimicrobiales > SHLQ01 > SHLQ01. The sequence goes on along the minus strand of JAHDDK010000098.1, from coordinate 718 downwards.
CATGAACGACGAGATGAAGGCCGACCTCAAAGACCGCATGGCCACCTCCGGCATCAACTTCAAAGACCCAGCAACGACACACGAGGACCTTGACATCATGAACGACCATCTACTCGCCGTAGACCGCCAGTTGGGCGACGTGCCCGACGCCTGGGACGAGCGAGCCCGCGACGACTTCGGTGCGCGCATCGAGGATCTGCCGCCAGACCTGAAGCTGGACGTCGAAGGGCCGACCCGCCAGTACCTCGATAACACCGGGCTCAAGGGCTCCAACATGGCAGGCCAGCACGTCCGCCAACATCATGTCGACTTCGCCATGAATCGCCTGACGTCGGCTGAAGCGGCCGCCGCTGAACGCTACATGCAGCTGGTCACGGCGGCTGAAGAAGCCTTCTTCAACGCCACACCCGAGGAGTTGACCGCATCGCTCGAGTTGGTGGCCCGCGTGGCGTCAGCCGCGCGCACGTCGGACCCCGACTATCTCCAGGAGTTCGAGGCCGAGTCGGCCATTGCCCTACTCGAAGCCATCGGAGTCGGGCTCGTACTCATGGCCGATAACGGCGTGCGAGTGGCCGAGCATGCTGGCGAAATGCTCGTGAAGCGCTGGGGGTCAAAGTCGGACGTCGTGAAGGCCGGGAAAGACGCCGCTGACGCTCGCCAGATGACTCGCCCCCGGTCTGCCGCAGACGTTGCCGCAGACCCGATGATCGCCGCTGCC
>JAHDDK010000097.1 GCA_020629375.1 Acidimicrobiales bacterium | reverse complement strand
ATGGTCGGCAACGCGATTGCCGTCATCACCGCACTGCTCACCTGAGGCCCACTGCGCTGGGGCGACGCCACTGACGCTCCAGGTCAATATGCGTCGAGCCGGAGCCCAGTGTTTCTCGATCGGGACTGCTGCCACCTGAAGTCTCCGTAGTTCACCGCCAGATGACTTATCTCGAGGAAAACGGCGAGAGTATTGCTATCTCCATGTTCAGCGTCAACCAGGAACTCTTACGGGAATCAGCAACCAAAAGCTCTTATGGGGAATGGACATCCGCCTAACCGCCGAGCAGAGGCTACAGCCTTCAGCCAGGCCCCTCGCGAAGACTTGTGATCGGCTCCACCAGAGGTTCAAGCCAGTCGGGGGGAATGGGATGCGCGGTCTCTTGCGATCCAGTACCGCCAAGCAGACGCCGCACCCCAACCGTCTCGAGCAGTCGATCGGCGGAGGCTCTTCGGAAGCCCTTGAATGTCCGGCAAAGCCATACGCCATCGCTTCGCCTCAGGAGCGCCTGCCTGACCACATCACCACGGATGCTCTGTCCTGCTGGTTCGACCATGAGGCAATGCACCGAGAACGCAGCTTCTGAGTTGATGTTCGAGACGATGGCTGCGAAAGGATCCGAGTCGGCGTACCCGGCGATGCAGGAGTAGCCGAGCACCTTCCATGCCGGCGAGTCGAGCCAGTTGGCGAACTCCGCCTCACCCAGAACGACCGGATAGGGATCGAGTTCAATGTCTGCGTCCGCGAGCCAACCTTCTGCTTCACAGTTCTCCACTACGGACAACCAATCCGTGCGTTCGGCGTATGGCTCCAGGAGAGAACTGCACCGTTGCGGGCTCATCCAAGCGAGAGACGGCATCGGAGCGACTTCTTTGACGAGGACTTCCGCAACCTCGTACGTCATATCGTCAAGCCGACGCTTGCTCGTCTCATCGAGTTGACCACGGTCATGAACAGCCGCAGCAAGGTGAGTGAACGTCACTGAACCACAGTCTCCGGCTAGCCGTGGTTTGGCGGACAAGTACGAGCGAAGGAGCTCCCAGCGCGGTTGCACCAGACTCTCCGGCTCGACCAGCGGCACCACGACGTCTTCTGTCTCGACCACAGTGGCGTGAATTCCGAGCAGCGCAGCCTGATCCACCGGTACCCGAACCTCCGTTTCGAGCAACTGTTCGTGGAATCGAAGAATTTCAAGGTAGGTGAGGTCGCGCAGCTCGTCCGACTTGCATGTGCGGATTCGCTCGGCGCCTCGAGCCAAAGCAGCGAGGATCGAGGTTCTGTATCGCTTGACCACTTGCGCTGCTGCGAGTGGAGGTTGGCTTGAGCGTTCGGCAAGGTCTGCGTCGGCGTCATCATCCGACAGCTCCTCGTTGTCCTCGACTGCGGTCTCGTCGTTCTCCGGGGAGTCCAGGCGTAGAGCATTCCTCACAAGGGCGAGGAGAACGTCCGGGTCGCCAGGAAACACCTGGCGGTAGAGGTCAGGGATGCGCGGCTCGTCCCCTGGACGAGCAGGTTTCCACGTTTCGATTTCCGAGCTCGCCGTAGTCAGTGCATCGTGTCCGCCCGAAGACGCTGGAGGATTCGCACGATGTTCTTCGACTAGATCATCGAGCGCGTACAGATTGCCAAGCACCTCCTCGAGGTCTCGCACGCCTTGAACGTCGAGCGGCAGCGTTTCCACCGTTTGCGCCAGCCGGCTCTGAGGGGTGCGGCGTCGAGCCCGCAAGTAGGGAAGGTGGTGAACGACTGCGTACGCATGACGGCCATCTGGGAGCTGCGACCGGAGCCGTCCAACTGGCGAGGCGCCCGGCAGCGGGACGACGCCATCGACCACGATCCCAAGATGCTCCCAGTAAGTCGATGTCTCCTGTTCGACAGCACAACCGTCAGGTAGACCTTCAATCTGTAGGTCTCCGTCGAGAAAGGCGCTAAACAGTGCCGATCCTGGCTCTTTGGATGGGGACGCACCCGGTTCGAGCGACCGTTGGAGCGGCGGAGGGTCCACGGGAACGCACTCTGGCGGCTCGAAGTCCGGAGCATCGAGAACGACGGCAGCCTCAACGTTCCCTGCATCCGCCGTCCTCAGAAGCGCCGGGCCAGTCAGGTTTGGGCTGCCCACTACACACCAGCCGTCGTCGCTCCAAAGGGCCTTTCCATGGACGACTCGGTTCAGTTGCTGGCCTTCAGAATCGACGAATTTCACGACCTTGAGCTCATCGCCAAGCCCACGAGCTTGATCGATAGCGTCGCGACGTCGCTCATCGAGGAGTGCGACGAAGCGGGATGACCGCCGGTCAAGTTCATGAATCGCATCCGCTGTGGCATAGGGAGCGGTACCCCTGTTGGCCTCGCCCGGCAGCTGATCGATGAGCGGCTGCTGCAAGTTGTGAAGGAAGATCGGCCCGGTGTCTTCTGGTTGGAGGTCTGCTTCATGCTGAGCTCCGCTGAGTATTGCTTCGGCAACATGGCTGGGCTGACGGGCGCTCAACTCCCGTAGAAACTCGCGAGCCTGCAAGATCGCACGCCCGTGGTCGTCGCAACTCGACTCGAGCACAACTGCAGATTCGACGTTTCGAAGTTGGCCGGCGGCCGTGAGGTTGGCCGATGACACGCAAAGTCGTTCGCCGTCTGGTCCTGACAGATAGATCAGCTTTGGGTGGAAAGCTCCCTTCGCTGCGATCGGTGCCAGGTGGTAGTGCTGCCCTGCCTTCCGTGAGCCTCCCAGCGATAGTTGGTCGGCAAGCTGTGATTGATCACAGAAGACGACGACGTTTCGCACACCACACCTGGAGAGACGTGGCAACAACCAGTGGTCGACAAAGGCGAGGTCGATCGTGAAGGTCGTCAGAATGGCGGAGCTGTATGAGCCATCGATGGCGTCGAGGGGGCTATCCATCTGCGGCTACTTCTGCGAGTAGCGAGTGCCCGAGTTCGGTTGGCCGGCCGTCACCATCCGGATCATCCAACGCACCGACGGTCCACAGCAGGTGGTTCAGAGTGGCGAACCTTGCGCCGGTCCAGAACGGCTCGTCGTCTCTGATAACCCGATAGCCAGCGTCCTCCTCCTCAGCAACACAGAACGGGTCCCGGTGGTCGGTGACCGAGAGCTTGGCTGTAGCAACCTGGAGATGCCGATGAAAGAGCGCACCGGCAAGCTCGGCGACGACTGACTCCACACTCGAACTAGACCTCTCCTGAAACCACGCCGCCATGTGGGTTGGTGAAAGACGTTGGTGACCGCCGCGGGCTAGGAGCTCGTGAAATTCGTCATCGCCTGTCGGCTGACTCGACAGAGACGCGAGGAGTCGAATCGCCACAGCGAGAGATCGACCGATTGTCGCCGGGGCAGCGGTTTCCATGGCTTCTTCAGCAAGATCGATTAGTTCTTCCGGTCTTGCCTGGTGCTGTGCAGTGCGTTCGAGCAGCGTTGCGAAGTGATCGTTTCGTTCACATGGCAGCGACTTCCATTCGAATCGGGCAACCAGTTCTTCCTGGATGTTGCGGAGACCCGCGATCCCGAGTTCTTCAAGGGTGAAGAGCAGATTCGTGAACACAGTTGTCAGCGCTGCGACCAGCGTTTCGCGGTGCTGATATGCGCGCCATGCATCGCGGTGCTTCGGAAACTTCGTTTGCCACTTGTCGCCGCCGATGCGCCCACTGAGCAAAGCCCGGCGCCACTCCCCGAGCCCACTGACATGATCCGGTCGCTGAGCGTGGAACTCGAGCAGCATTCCGAAACTCTGAACGCGGTAGCGCCGAAGCGTATGCCATCGCTCGGTCTCTCCTCTGAAACTGAAGAGTGCGTCCAGAACGGGTTCATGGTCCCGACGCCCAGGCACGCCGCAAGGGCACACAGTCTCAGCAAGATCCTGCAGCACCTGAACCGGGACAGAGTCTGCTTCAGCCCACTCTGACCAGTAGTCGGTCTCCTCGATCTCCGCACGAAATCCCTCGGCTGCTGCCCGCCCAAGCTCTGTCGCACGATCTATGAACTTGTTTCCGCTACCGAGCCGAGTTAGGCCGATGTCCTCGAGCGCTGGCCTGTAGAACAGCCCGTATCCCCCGAGTGGCGTCTTCATGTATCGACCAGGTTCCGCCAGCCTTGCGAGGTCGACAGTCCCGGACGCGTAGGACTCGTCGGCGGCCTGAGTGGCTGCATTGATCCCGTTGATTCCACGGAGGTTGCCGCGGTGGGTGTGCATTGAGCAGGCCACTGCGAACGCCGCCTCCTGGCGTCGATAGAACTGTTGAAATTCTGAGCGTCGTGTCTCGTCTGGATTTTGGCGCTCGAATTCGTCGAGTAGGAACGGGTAATAGGCGTAGTAACCCGCGCTGATCGACGTCTGTACGACTCCGGGGATGAGTTCGCGAAGGAGAGCAGCGCCCAGTGCCTCGATTCCAAGGTCGTCCTGGGCCGCTACCCGGCTGAAGTGCCCATTCGTCCACAGCGGCGCACCGACGGCGACGCTCATGCGTCGGCGTTGGTGCGAAGGAACTCGTCGCGCAGCACCCTCATGGATCGACCGTCCAAGAGGTGCCACGCCGCCCAGCCGTCGTAAGCCGGCACGTCCGCTGCTTCGATCGCAGCGCGCGAGAGCGTGGCGAATGAGCGGCCATCGCTGATCTGGATCTGACCGGTGTCGAGTATCCGAGCGCTATACGTCTCCCCCAGGCGGGGGCGCGTCCAAACAAGTTCGTCTCCCTCAGCAACCAGCCCCGCATCGAGCAGGTCGGCGACTTCTACGCGACGGCCGTCGATCTTGTACTGCGTCGGAGATGACTTTGTCGAGGAATCATCAGGGGTCTCGATGTCCGGCTCGTGGTCTGCCTCGACGTCGATGAACCGCCTTCCGCCCTGGTCGGTGTAGACCGTGACCCTGAGTACCGAGATGGGCAGATCACTATCGGTGAGGAAGCTCAGCGCACCATCGGTGCGCTCATCAAAATCGCGGGCGACGAGCACCACTCGAGGCGGCCGCTGGATCAGTTGCGGAGAACTCGTGGACGTGAATTCGACCCACGCTGGGAAGAATGCTTCGCTGCCACCGTGATAGATCTCGGCGATCTCGTCGAGGTTCGCAGATCTTGCCCATCCGGCGTACTCCAAACACTGCGCGAGCTGCTTCCGATCGATGTCGCGTTTCACCTCGATGACGACGACCCGCCCGTCAGCGTCCAACGCAACAATGTCAGGCCGAAGGCCATCGGCTATCCGGGGCTGTCGGGAGATGGGAAAGAGCGCTTCGCCCAGGAAAGCCTCGAGATCTGCCCACAGCAGCCCCTCGATTTCCTCCTCGTAGAGCTCTGGACCGGCCTGCACTCGACGAAACGGAACTAGCTCGTTGTCTCCGATTTCAAAGAGCGGCATGATCATCGACCCCCAAGTTCATCAATACTCTCGAAGAGTCGGTCGGCGTCTTCGGTGGTGAAGAGGTCTTCTGGTCCTTCGGGGGCGAGTCCCATGTAGGGCTGTTCGTAGAGGCGACTTGCTTCGACGATGCCTTTGCTGGTGAGCTCGTTGATCAGCATCTCGACAAAGCGGATCTGTTTGGCGTTGTAGCGCTTGTCGTCGAGGAACTCGGCGAAGCGTGCCTGGCAGGCAGCCCGGTCGAGGCCGATGAGCGAGCGGACGAACAATGCGAGCGAGCCGAGGCGTTCGCTGGCCTCATCGAAGCTCGCCTGATCGCCGACATCGGCGGCCACGAGCAGACGTTGCAGTTCAGCCTCATCGTCAACCGTGAGCGGGTCGCCGGAGCGGACCTTCGCCACGACAGCTTCACCAGCGTTGTCGGTCAACCAGGCTTCGGTTCGCCGGCGGAAATCGGCGAACGGTGTTGCCGGCATGAAGTCGACGCCAGCGGCGTCGCCGATCTCGTCTTCGATGTCGGTGGTGACAGTGATGCGGTTCTTCCGATCGACGAGCGTGACGAGCGAACGGATTTTGCGTCGCATGAGTTCGAGGTCGCGGTAGGTGACGTCAGTCCACCAGTCGTCTGACTGGATGGCGCTGATCAGTTCGATTTCCTTGGCCACCGCCGGGATGTTCTCCTTCGGCTCGAGAAGTCCGCAGATCGCCACGATGCGTGCTCTGGCGAACTCGAACGGTTCGCCGTTGAGCACCCCGAGCTGGCAGCTCATTACCATCAGGTCGAAGCGGCGAGAATCCTCCGGGTCGGGCGGCATTTGATCGGGCAGCGGTGCGAGGTCTCGCATCAGCGATGCCTTGTCGGCTTCGACGCCCGCTGAGTCTGCCCATGCAACGGGCTCGGAGTACTTCTCGACCAGGCGCAGGTGCTGACGCACGAGAAAGTTGTTCTTGTTCATCGACGCCACGGTCTCGTGGAGCAACTCGGCGAGTTCTCGATGATCCTGCCCCTCCCCGTCCTGAGCGAGCACATCCAAGATCTCCACCCGGTTGGCGAACAACCGCTCGCCCACCGGGCGGCTCATGCCGGGCTCGGCGGCGTCAGGGTTCTCACCGAAGTACTCGAGGTTGCCGCAGTAGTCGAAGACGCGGAAGTCGGTCTTGTCCTCACCCGGCGCGAACAGGTCGGGACAGAGGCGGGTGCCTCGACCGATCATCTGCCAGAACTTGGCCTTCGACCGCACCGGCTTGAAGATGACGAGGTTGACGACTTCGGGTACATCGATGCCGGTGTCGAGCATGTCGACCGAGATCGCGATGTGCGGCGCCGAGTCCTTCTTCTTGAAGTCCTCGATCGCCTTCGCGGCGTCGTACATGCCGTGGGTGATGACCTGGGCGTGGCGACCGGCGTCGAGCGATGGGTAATGAACGTCGAAGCGTTCCTTGATGAAGCGGGCGTGGTCCTGGTTCTTGGCGAAGACGATCGTCTTGCCAATGCGGTCTCCACCGGCGACTCGAACACCGTTGGTCATGAGGTGCTGGAGCACCTTGTCGACGGTGTCTTCGTTGAAGAGGAACTTGTTGAGTTCACCGGTGCTGACGTCTGGCGGGACCTCACTGCCATCGTCGATGAGGCCGTCGCCATCGTCGTCGCCCCAGCCAGAGTCTTCGAGCGCCAACTGGTCGTCGAGGCTCAGGTCGTCGTAGCGGATGCCTTCACGGACGAACTTGAGCGGCACCGACACGCCTCGGGGCGGGACGAGGTACTCATCGTCGATTGCTTCGTCGAGCGAGTAGGCGTCGGTCGGGAAGCCGCGTTCGAGGTCGAACAGGCCGTAGGTGTCGCGATCGATCTCTTCCTTCGGCGTAGCGGTGAGACCGACCAACAGCGAGTCGAAGTGTTCGAAGATTCCCCGGTACTTGCGATACACGGAGCGGTGGGCCTCGTCGATGATGACAAGGTCGAAGTGTCCGGGCCCGAACCGGTGGGTGCCGTCGGGCAGGCGTTCGTCGATCTTGCCGACCATCGTCTGATACGTCGACACGTACACCCGAGCGTCCTTGTTCGGGTCCGTCAACAGGTTGACCGGGTCGATGTCGGGCAGGTGCGCCGTGAACGCCCCGGCCGCCTGCTTCACGAGCTCTTGACGGTCAGCGAGGAAGAGCACTCGCTTGACCCAGTTGGCCCGCTGCAACACGTCGGTCAACGCGATGACCGTCCGGGTCTTGCCCGACCCGGTCGCCATCACGAGGAGCCCCTTGCGGACCTTGTTCTCGAACGCTTCGGTCATCGACCGGATCGCCCGCTCCTGATAAGGACGCCCGGCGATGGCACGGTTGACGTCGATCGTCGACAGCGCCTTGCGCTGCGAGCGATGCCCGATGAGCCTTTCGAGCTCATCGGCCGCGTAGAAGCCCTGCAACCGCCGCGCCGGATAGCCGTCGGCGTGATCGTCCCAGATCCAATGCTCGTAGCCGTTCGTGTAGAAGACGATCGGCCGGCGCCCGAACTCGGCCTCCAACGCATCGGCGTACAACGCACCCTGCTGCTCCCCCACCCGAGCATCAGCCGTGGTCTTCTTCGCTTCGACGACAGCAAGCGGCAACCCGTCGTCGCCCCACAGCACGTAGTCGACGAAGCCGTTCGTCTTCTTCGTGCCCTCCGGCATCGTGACCGGATACTCCCGATCACGCTCCTGGTCGAGCGGCCACCCGGCCTCTTCGAGGTAGAGGTCGATGAGGTAGTCCCGGGTCTCGGTTTCATCCAGTGCCTCGTCGGCCATCGGCACGGCTGCGGCGGCAGCCTTGGCCTCGGCGATTTGCGCCATCAACGCCGCGATCTGGGCGTCCTTCTCCTCAACCGTCTGCGCGAGATCAGCCGCCCGCTGACGGGCAAGCGCCGTCTCTTCGACCTCACGCTGGATCTGCTCTTCGAGCTCCTGACGCTCCTTCAACGACCGCCGTACCGCCTCATTCGGGCGGGGCAGCTTCTGCGGCGAGAACGGAACCCGCTCTGGCTTCTCCGCACGGCCATAGGTGTGCACGAGCCAGTAGCTGAGCTTGTAGAGCGCCTGCATCACGTCGACGGCTTCGGCCTTCGACGGCGACTTCGCCTCGTGCGCTGCCCGGTTGCCGACCCGCTGAATCTTGCGAGCCAGATCGAACAACGACCCGCCGTACAGCGACTTGAACTCGGGAACGTGCAGGTACTCGTTCAGCTTCTGCTCGTACGGCATCGGGAACGACGGGTCGTGCCGGAACACCCAGATGACGATCGACTCCAGTGTCTTGCGCGCATACAACCCACACGCACCCGGATCATCGAGCGCATACCGCTCCGCCAACTCCGCCAACTCGAACTGCTCACGAAACTCCGCCTCAAGAAACCCGAACTGCGACATCACAGCTCCCCCGCAAAAGCTCGCTGCTGCAGTGAAGCAAAAAGTGTGTCGAGCGATTCTTGACTTTCCTGCTGTGCCGACCGGTGCTCCGCTAACGAGTCAACCCGAGCATCGAACTCTCGCTGGAGATCAACCGGGGGACACGGGAGCTCTACGGCTTCCAACATGTCCTGGTTGACTTTGTGCGTCCCGTTGGTCGTCCGTGCCAGACGCTCGATCTGGGTTCGCACAGCGACGCCGTTCCAAGCAGACTCGAGATACCGCGGCGCTAGCCGGCTGCGATCCCATCGCGCCGCAATCATCGTGTCCGGAAAAGCCACGTCGGACATGTCTGTTGTCGGTCTGCGCCCCATCCCAACGAGGGCAAGATTTCCGTTTCCTCTACAAATCAAGAAGTCAGAAGCGGAGACGACCTTCTCCCGTGCGTGAGGTTTTGCGAACGTCGATGTCTTCACGGCGGTTGCGTCGAACGCATCGCCGGTAATTGCCGACAGAGTCAAGACCTCGGCCTGCACCTTCCCGGACTTTGACGGTGATACGCCGTTGCGCAGATCCTGCTCCAAGAGATCCCCAAAGCGCTGAGGCTCCCATTGACCTGCGTTGCCCGGGTCGCCGAACAAGTCGATGAAGATTGCTTGGGTGAGGGTGTCGAGCTTGGCAAGGGCTTGGCGGCGTTTGGTTCGAAGCTCGTCGGCCGCATCCAGCACCGCCGCAATCCGCCGCTGCTCCTCAATCGGCGGCAACGGAATCTTCAGCTCATTCAGTAGACGTTCCGGAACCCGCCTCTGACCGCCCGAGCCGGTCATCCGGAGCTCCCCAAGCTCAAGAACCCAAGGCTGCCGAAGAAAGTGAAGGAGGTACCGGTCGTGCAGACGTTCGCGCGGTCGCATTACGTGGAACTCGGTGGACCCAGCCGCGATGTCGGTTGTTGTAAACGCCTGCCCGATCTTGCAGTTCTCAAAGCACGGAGTGATCTTCGCCATCAGCACGTCACCATTCCGAAAGGGGGTGTAGCCCTTGGCCACATCGCCAAAAGCCCTGCGCTCCGTGTCTTCCGCTGCTGCTGTCACATCGTCCAGGTCGGCCATACCCACGAAGGCCACAAGCTCCTCGGGATCGATGCCGGCCGGGTGTTTCGGATTCACTTCGCACAAGTCGGCGATGGCTACTCCCGGGCTCACTGGTCGCTCGCCTCGGAAGGCCGCTCGAGTTCCTCTGCTTGCTTGACGCCGAGAACAGCCCTCTCGGCATGCTTGACTTCTTTCCTGAGGTCTCTGCAGCGTCGCCGAAACTCGTCGAGCCAGTCCGCAGTGAGGACTTGATCACGCACGAACTCACCGTCCTCGCCGCGCTTCAACCTCCACAGCTTCGAAGCGGCATCATCCGCGGTAGATGCGACCATCGAATGGGCGATTGCGTCACGATCTTCGATGGCTTGCCTGAACGCCGAAACGATGTTTGCAGGTAGAACGTGCGCTCCGCGCTTCTTGTGCGAGCCGTCAACAAGATCGCATATCCGACTAGAAGACCTGTTGGTCCACTCGTCGTAGTCGTACAAGGTCTCATCGCTCCTCGCAGCGAAGAGTGCGATCGATCCGTGAAGGCGGGCGAAGGCGATCCATGCGCCACCAAGGGCTAGGTCGTACTCCTCCTGATCGGTAAGACTGCGCACGGAGCTCATCGCAGCATCGCCTTGAGGTCGGCCAGGCCCTGGGTGATCTCGCTCTCGAGCTCCTCCAGCTGAGCCATGATCTCGGCGGGGGCGGGGTAGTCGATCTGTTCGTAGACGATCTCTTTGTAGCGGTTGATGGAGAGGTCGTAGTCGTTGTCGGCGATCTCGTCCTTTGGCACGCAGAAACTCCGCTCGGTGCGGGCGCGTTCCTGTTCGGCGGCTGGGTTGGTGGTGAGGGTGTTCCAGCGGGTGAGGGCGTCTGGCAGGTTGTTCTTGTCGTGCTCGTCGTCCGTGAGCGTGGCGTCGGCGCCGAGCTTGTCGGGGTCGAGAAGTTCGGTGCGTTTGTCGTCGAGGCTGAAGCCGTCCGCTTGGAGGTCGTAGAACCAGACGTGG
>JAHDDK010000096.1 GCA_020629375.1 Acidimicrobiales bacterium | reverse complement strand
TTCGACCGAGACGTCCCACATGGCGACGCCCTCGATGAGCCGGTCGTATTCGGCTTTGAGGTCGCCGTATGACGTGGGCAAGACCATCTTGTTGTAGACGGTGATGTCGGTGAGGCCAGCGTCCACCGTCGAGTGATGGAACGGCGTCATCCGGATACGAGGGCTCATCGTGATGCGGAACATTCCCGCATTGTGACACGAAAACTGAACGATCGTTCAGTCGACGGGTCCGTGTCTGGCGACGCCTACCAAGTCGAGGGTCACGCCACGCAACGGCGAGTTGTCACGAGCTCGCGTCTTGCTCACTAGTCGCTACCGGCACGGCGTCATACGGACGGCTCTCGAACGTCTCGAGATCGATCTCGAGGAATTCAGCGTCGTCCGTCCCCACGGGTGTGGCAGCGACGACCAAGGCGTTTCCTTCGACGATGAGCGGCTTGGCGATCAGACCGTCGAGTCGGATCGATGCCCACGGCCCACCGTCTTCGAGCTGGACGGCAATGACCGAGTGCATGTCGTCCACGGCTGTCACGTCATAGTTCGCTGCAAGGAGCGCCGACGGGTAGGAGGCGACTGCGAAACCGTCCATCGACGCTGTTGTGTCCCGAATCGGTTGATATCCATCACCGATCAACGGCGCGGAGCCCGACAGATCGAGTTGCCAGTCGTTGATCGAGCCCTGGTCGGGGTTGTCGAGCGTTCCGGGAGGGGCGAACGCAATGTCGCTGAGCCGCGCAGCCGTCTCATGCCAGTGTGCGAACGGGGTCCGCTCCGAACGCCATTCGCCCGGTCGTCCACGCCACAGTTCGAAGTAGTCCTCACCGCTGTATGTTCCGATCTCGAACTCGTTTGTGCGGCCTTCGAATGTCTGGACGGTACCGGTGACTTCGACAGACGCTGGGGCGAACGTCCCATCTGCGTCGAGGGAGAAGGCGCTGTGGGCCCCATCGGGATTCACGTTGTGTGTCAAGACCAGAGTCGTGGTCTCGGTCATGGCGAGCGAATTCTTATCGAGTGTGTGACTCGTCGTGTCGCCGCCATCCGGCAATGGGAGGTCGTGACGGACCCACTGGGTACCGCCATCGGACGAGATCGCCACAGCGACATCGTCGGGGAGGTTCCAGAACTGATCCGGCGTGCGAGGGGAACCGATCAGCAACGCCAGTTGGTCGGAATTGCTGGCGGTGTCGAAGATCTCCCAACCGTCGAAGCCCTGGCTGGTCCATTGCCCACCGACCAGCGTGTACAACGTGTCGCACGGCGAAGAACTAGTCGGGTCAGCCGTGTCGGACGCTGCGGTACGCCAGTGCACTCCACCACCAAATCCGACATCACATGCCATGGGCGGTGTGCCTGACGCGTCGACGGAAACGAAGTCACCGACTGGTTCGTGGGGAGAGATCGAGACATCGCTCGGGGACGTCGAAACATCGGTCTGGGCGGTTGCAGCATCGCTGCTCGGCCCCCCGTCTGCGACATCGAGCTGACTCGCGCCACCACCGATCCCGGGCATGAAGGAGACGGCGACCATTACGAAGACGACGACGGCGAGTGCCCCGCCCGCAGCGTTGCGTTGCTGGCGTGAACGGTGGCGCTTGCCGACTGCGGCCGGTCCTTCGGGGTTGATGACGAGGGTTTCGCCTTGATCGACCATCAGGTCGCGGAGTCGGTCTTCGAGTTGGGGGGTCATCGTTTCACCTCCCGGGGGTTGGTGGGGTCGAGTTTGCGTCGGAGTTGGGTGAGGCCGGTGGAGAGACGGCTTTTGACGGTGCCGGGGGCGATGTCGAGGGCGGTTGCGGTTTGTTCGGTGGACCAGTCGAGGAAGTAGCGGCAGACGACGACGGATCGGTATTTGGGGTCGAGAGTTTGGAGGGCGGCGTCGAGTTCGGGGTCGTTGGTGACGGGGAGGGTGCTGGTTTCGGGGGTCCAGGGGAGTTTGCGGGCGAGTTTGCGTTGCCAGCTGTAGGCCCAGTTGAGGCCGACGCGGTAGGTCCAGCCTTCGGGGTTGTCGTAGGTGGAGACGTCTTTCCAGCGGCTGTAGGCGCGGGTCATGGCTTCGTCGGTGGCTTCGGCTCCCCAGTTCGGGTCGCCGAGGGTGAGGCTGAGTGCTCGGGCGATGGAGTCGTAGCTGCGTGCGTAGAACTCATCAAACGTCAACGACGACGTCAGCGAGATCTCTGGCGCAACGACCGACGTTTCGACTTGGACTCGCATCATCTCCCCAGACGATCTAGTCGGCGCTGCGAGGGCGAGCGCTCCGAGTACGTGCTGCATGTCCGGTAAACGTCGAAGCCGCCCATTCGGTTCGATCTTTTTCGACGAGAATGGTCGGGTCCGGCTCAGTGCTGGTTCACGAGATGGGAACCACCTGGGTGACCCTGTCGCCCGAACCGTCGTCGAATGCAACCGTGATGTCGTCGGCCGAGGCAGACTCGAGCTGCACGAAGGCACCTTCTGCCAGAATCGTCTGCCAGCCATCACCGTCGGCGAGGTGAAACAGGATCAGCGTCCGCGGAAACGAATTGGTGGCGAGGTCGGTCGGATGGGCGACGCTGAACAGTCCGTCAGGCGTGATGATCTGGCCGTCGGTCAGCCAGAACTCTTCGCCGAGTACCGCTGCCGCGTCGGCCCCCTCGAACGTGCGGCCGTTGACTCCACCAACCGCTCCATCGAGTACTTCTTGGCCGACGAAGTTCACGCCCTCAACACCCGTCGAGGTTCCGGCGGCCGGCGCCGAAGCGGTGCCCGCGGGCTCGTAGTCGTAGCGAAAGGTCACGATCCCTTCCGACCGCGGCGTCTGCTCCGTGTCGTCTTGGGCCGCATCGTCGGTGACACCGGGTCCGTCCTCGGGTCGCTCGTCGACCTGGGTGTCGATCACGGCATCGTCGGTCACGCGCACCTCGGTCGGATCGGTGTCCGAACGACGGTCGACGAGCCCGATGCTCGCAACCACGAGAACGATCGCGCCAACGACTCCCGCTGCGGCGTTGCGTTGCTGGCGTCGACGGTGGCGCCTGCCGACTGCGGCCGGTCCCTCGGGAGTGAACGACAACTCGGCACTCTGTGAGCCGAGTTGGCGACGGAGTCGGTCTTCGAGTTGGGGGGTCATCGTTTCACCTCCCGGGGGTTGGTGGGGTCGAGTTTGCGTCGGAGTTGGGTGAGGCCGGTGGAGAGACGGCTTTTGACGGTGCCGGGGGCGATGTCGAGGGCGGTTGCGGTTTGTTCGGTGGACCAGTCGAGGAAGTAGCGGCAGACGACGACGGATCGGTATTTGGGGTCGAGAGTTTGGAGGGCGGCGTCGAGTTCGGGGTCGTTGGTGACGGGGAGGGTGCTGGTTTCGGGGGTCCAGGGGAGTTTGCGGGCGAGTTTGCGTTGCCAGCTGTAGGCCCAGTTGAGGCCGACGCGGTAGGTCCAGCCTTCGGGGTTGTCGTAGGTGGAGACGTCTTTCCAGCGGCTGTAGGCGCGGGTCATGGCTTCGTCGGTGGCTTCGGCTCCCCAGTTCGGGTCGCCGAGGGTGAGGCTGAGTGCTCGGGCGATGGAGTCGTAGCTGCGTGCGTAGAACTCATCAAACGTCAACGACGAGCGGAGGTGCACCTCGGTTGGGTCGAATTCGGGAGCAAGATCGGCCATCAGTCCTCGGGTCGCTGCAAGAACGAGTGTCCATCGGCGCGAAGAAGGCCGAGTTCATCAGTCGAGTCCCGATGTCGCGACCAACCCGAAGAAGCGCATCGAAAGGAAGCCAACAAAGCCCCTCACGTCGCGCTTCTTCACGAGCATGGTCTATGTGGTTCTGACGAGGGTCAGAAGGGCTTGCCCCCCGGGAAGATCGGCGTGATCCCTCCCGAAGGCACCTGAACGACCTCGAGGCTGATGATCTTGTCGTACAGCGTCTGATTGCGAGAATCGAAGAGCGCCCAGATGTAGCCGATCAGGCAGATGTTCGACAGCACCGCGTCGAGCAACCAACGAGCGATACCCATCGATCCCCCAGGTGGCTGACCCGTCGACGCGTTCACCACCATGAGTCCCTGCATGCGCTTGCCGGGAGTCTGGCCGGTCACGCAGTTCGTAGGTGGGCGCCCATCCTCCTCGCCGTGCTACGACCCGAGGTTGTGCGCTTCGGTGATCGCGTCGACCAACGCGTCTGGGGTGTCTTCCTGGATGAAGTGATGCCCGCCCTCGATCGAGCGATGTGGCCGACCCGCCGCTCCAGCAACGGTGGTTTGAAAGTAGTGGTCACCTCCTGCGGTGATCGGGTCGTCGGTGCCGAACGCCGTCACGAAGACTCCGTCGAAGCTGCCGAGTGACGCCCAGGCCGCACGGTTGTCGATGGCGCCAGGGTCGTCGGCCGAGGTGGGAACGAGGGTCGGCATGATGCGGGCGGCTTCCTTGTACGAGTCGTCCGGAAAGGGTGCGTTGTACGCTGCGACTTCGACCTCGGTCAGGTCGCGGTTGGTTGCCATCTGCACGATCATGCCGCTGTCGAAATCTGGCACTGTTTGGGAGAAGTGCTGCCAGTTGAGAAAGGCTTCGGGTGGCGATCCCGCGCCGGTCGGCAGGCCGGTGTTGGAGGCAACGACGGCACCGAATCGGTCTGGCGAGGCCGACACGAGTCGCAGGCCGATCAGCCCGCCCCAGTCCTGACAGAACAAGGTGATGTCGTCGAGGTCGAGTCGATCGAGAAGCGCTTCACGCATCCATTCGACGTGCCGTGCATACGTGTGGTCGTCTCTCGACGTGGGCTTGTCGGATCGTCCGAAGCCGACGAGGTCGGGCGCCACACACCGGAATCCTCTGCTCACGAGCATCGGAATCATGTGGCGGTACAGGTAGCTCCACGACGGCTCACCGTGCATCAGAAGGACGATTGGCGCGTCGGGCAGGCCCTCGTCGACGTAGTGGACACGGATTGACGGGCCGCCGTCCGGATCGGTGACCTCGACGTAGTTTGGAGCAAACGGAAAGTCTGGGAGCTCGTCGAATCGTTCGTCGGGTGTTCGGAGAAGTTCCATTGGTCCATCCAACACCGGCGGGTTCCGCCGTGTCGAGGGCTGCGGGCCGTGATACACACGGGCGCATGACTTCGTCTGCGGATCGGCCGGCCACCCTCGGAGCGCTTCGGGAGAGCGGATGGGAGTCGGTGCCCGTCGCGGAGGAACTGCGCCGGAACGCGGTCGCACGGATCCGCGCGGGCGAGCCGCTCGTCGAAAGCGTGCTCGGCTACGAGAACACGGTGCTCCCACAGCTCGAGAACGCGCTCTTGGCTGGCCACGACGTGATCTTCCTCGGCGAGCGAGGCCAGGCGAAGACCCGCATGATCCGTGGCCTGACCGAGCTCTTGGACGAATGGATGCCGATCATCGCGGGGTCGGAGATCAACGACGACCCGTACAACCCGATCTCGGCTGCGGCCAAGGCATTGGTCGACGAACACGGCGACGACACACCGATCGATTGGGTGCACCGGGACGAACGTTACGGCGAGAAGCTCGCGACGCCCGACACGTCGATCGCCGATCTCATCGGCGAGGTCGACCCGATCAAGGTGGCCGAGGGGCGGTACCTGTCCGACGAGTTGACGCTCCACTACGGGCTCGTCCCGCGGACGAACCGCGGGATCTTCGCGATGAACGAGCTACCGGATCTCTCCGAGCGAATTCAGGTGGGTCTGCTCAACGTGCTCGAGGAGCGCGATGTGCAGATCCGCGGCTACAAGGTGCGGCTCCCGCTCGATGTCGTGCTCTTCGCTTCCGCGAACCCCGAGGACTACACCAACCGTGGCCGCATCATCACACCGCTCAAGGACCGGTTCGGTTCGCAGATCCGGACCCACTATCCGCTCGACGTCGAGACGGAGATGATAATCGCCCAGCAAGAGGCCGTCTTACCGCCCGCTGATGTGGTCGACGTCCGGGTGCCCGAGTTCATGCTCGAGATCGTGGCGGAGTTCTCACAGCAAGCACGGCAGTCGAGCCAGATCAGTCAGCGATCCGGAGTGTCGGTCCGGCTCACCGTCTCTAACTTCGAGGCGATGGTTGCCAACGCTGTCCGTCGCTCGTTGTCGAACGGCGAGGACATGGCGGTGCCCCGGATTGGCGACCTGTCGGCGATCGCGGCGACGACGTCGGGGAAGATCGAGGTCGAAGCATTCGAGGACGGAAGCGAGGGTCGCGTGATCGATGCTCTGGTCCGGTCTGCTGTGCACGAGACCTTTGTCGATTCGGTTGATCCGGTGCTTCACGGTCCAATTGTCGACGCGTTCGAGAACGGCGAGACGGTCGAAGTCGGCGCCGACATCTCGGTCGACGACTACATGGGGCTCGCCGACAGGATCCCTGCGCTCAACGACGCCGTCGATGCGCTGCTCGACGGTGACGAGATCGACGAGTCCATTCCCGCGGTACGAGCGAGCGCGATCGAGCTCGTCCTCGAGGGCCTTCATCTCAGCAAGCGCCTCAACAAGAACACCCTCGGCCCCACGGTTTCGTACCGGGGTCGCACCTGAACGGTCACTTCGGGGTCAGACACCAACGTGACGTAGTGACGTGACATGGCGATCGTTCTGAGTCTGATCGTCGCGGCAGTGTTTGGCAGCGGCGACTTCGTCGGTGGCTTGGCTGCCAAGAAGACCGCGGTCGTCCGGGTTGTCGCGTGGTCGCACCTCGTCGGACTCGGGGGCGTCCTCATCTCGGCGATCGTGATCGAGAACGACTTCATCTGGCGCGACGTTGGTTTGGGAGCGGTCGGTGGCGCGTGTGGTGGCGTGGGCGTTGCCTTGCTCTATCGGGGCCTTGCTCGTGGTCCGATGTCGATCGTTGCGCCTGTCACTGCGGTCACTTCGGCTGCCGTACCGGCGTCTTGGGGGGTGATCACCGGAGACCGACCTGGGGTGTGGACCTGGGTCGGGATCGCGGTGGCCATGCTCGCGATCTGGCTCGTCTCCAGCACGGACGATGAACCACTCGACAGTGCGGCGACGCCGTCTGCTGGCTTCGACGGTGCAGCCTTGCTCGGGGCGCTCGGTGCGGGAGCCGGGTTCGGTCTTTTCTTCATCTTCATCGACGCAGCCGACGAGGCCTCTGCACCATGGACGATCGTCGGTGCTCGGATGCTCACGTCGACGGTGCTCCTCTTCGCCTTGGCGATCGGCGGACGCGCCGCAGTGCCGCGAGGCGAGGGCCTCGGAAAGCTGATTCTCGCCACCGGCGTGCTGGACACGTTGGCCAACGTGCTCTTTCTGTACGCCGTCGACACCGGCGACCTCACGACGGTCTCCGTGCTCACGTCGCTTTACCCGATCGCGACGATTGCTCTCGCAGCTGTCGTGCTGGGCGAACGCATCGTTGTCGCCCAACGTGTCGGTGCCGCCCTCGCCGTCGCTGCGACGATCCTGATCGCCCTCGGCTGAACGAACGAAACCGCGACATCGGGGTCAGACCCTCGCGTCGCGCTCGGTAGCCTCGACTCCCATGCAACGCGTGTTCAGCGGAATCCAGCCCTCGGGCGATCTTCACCTCGGCAACCTCCTTGGTGCGCTCGTGAAGTGGGTCGACATGCAAGACGACCACGACGCGATCTACTGCGTTGTCGACCTACATGCGCTGACGTTGCGCCATGATCCGGAGGAGCTCCGTCGCAACACCATCGAACTCGCCCAGCTGCTCATTGCGGTCGGCATCGATCCGGAGCGGGCGATCCTGTTCGTGCAGTCCCATGTGCCCCAGCACCCGCAGCTCGCGTGGTTGATGGAGTGCACGGTCAGCTACGGCGAGCTAAGCCGCATGACCGCATTCAAGGACAAGTCGAACCGTGACGGCACGAAGTTCATCTCTGCCGGTCTGTTCACCTATCCGGCGCTTCAGGCGGCCGACATCCTGCTGTACGACACCGATTTCGTCCCGGTCGGTGACGACCAGCGCCAGCATGTCGAGATTACTCGAGACATCGCCGAACGCTTCAACAGTCGATACGGCGACACCTTCGTCGTGCCCGAACATGTCATCCCGCCCGCCGGAGCGCGAGTCATGGATCTCCAGCACCCGGATCGCAAGATGTCGAAGTCCGAAGAGGGGGCCGGCACGGTCAACGTGCTCGAAGACTTCAAAGCAGTCGAGAAGAAGTTCAAGCGGGCCGTCACCGACTCCGACATGGAGGTCCGCTATGACATCGAGGCGAAGCCTGGTGTGTCGAACCTGTTGTCGATCTTGGCCGGAGCGACGGGCGGCGATCCGGTTGCCCTCGCCGACAACTACGAGCAGTACGGGCCGCTCAAGGCCGACACGGCCACAGCGGTCATCGAGTTGCTTCGTCCGATCCAGGAACGCTTCGCCGAGCTCCAGGCCGACCCCGCCGAGACCGAGCGTCTCCTGAAGGTCGGCGCCGACAAGGCCGAAGCGATCGCCGCGGAGGTTCTCGCACGGGCGAAGACGAACGTCGGTCTACTCCAGGGTTGACGATTAGCGGAGCGCGTGAAACGCGATCGCGGCTGCGGAGCCAACGTTGAGCGAGTCGACGGATCGAGACATGTCGATCCGTGCCGACCACCGACACGTGTCGACGGTGGGGCTCGTAAGTCCGGGCCCCTCGGCGCCCAGGACGACCGCACGACGTGGGCCAATATCGATCTCGTCGATTGTCCGCGGCGCAGCTGGTGTGAGAGCAACCGTCTCGAATCCGCAGTCATGCACGACATCGAGGCCGTCGGGCAAGGCGGCGATTCGGGTGTGCGGGACCGCGAACACCTGTCCCATTGAGGCTCGGATCGCTCGCCGATAGAGCGGATCGCCGCACGTTGGATCAAGAAGCACCGCGCCGAACCCGAGCCCTGCCGCGTTGCGCATGATCACCCCGAGGTTGTTCGGGTTGTTGATTCCTTCGAGTACGGCGACGCGGTCGGTTGCAGCCAACAGATCCACCGGTTCCGGAAGCGGCGGACGGACGAAGCAGCCGATCGGGTCGCGGAGCTTTGGCCAACCAGCAACGGCCTCGAGCACGCTCGGCCCAGCACGGAGGATCTTGGCATCGCTGGGCACGTCGAGAGGCTTGGTCCGGGTGGCATCGATGAGCACACTGTCGAGGCGCAACCCAGCAATCAGCGCTCGTTCGATCACGAGTTCGCCTTCGGCGATGAAGACGTCCGCCATATCGCCGCCTGGGGATTCCCGTCGCTTACGGGTGGCTTGATCGCGGAGTCCCAGGAACGGAACAAGCCGAGGGTCGTCCGGGTCATCGACAAAGTCACTCATTGGGCGTCGATCCAGTCGAAGCTCGGCTTGGGGTCGCGGCTGCGGTCGAGGAGTCCACTCGGCTGCTCGAACCCGGTGCGGTGGTGGTAGCCGTCGATGCCGGGTTCGAAGAAGACGCCGCGGAGTTTCAGTCCATCGTTGGCCGCCATCGCCAGCTGGTCGAGCCACGCCGTGTGAAGGTCGCGTCGCCAGGCGTCGTCGGTAGTGGCCACACCCAATCCGTGTACGAAGACGTCGTGATCGCCGAGCTCGTCGGTCATGCGATGGAGGACGTCCCCGAAGCGTTGCGGTTCGTGGTCTCGGCCAGCTTCGTCGAACCGGTCGCCGTGTGGGGTCAGACCCCCCGCTCGGTCGACGGTCCACGTTGATCCGTAGCCGATCGAGATCGCATCGAAGGCCTTCGCCATGTCGTCTCGATGGCGCGGCCCGCGCCACGGCCAACGAAGGACGCCGTCTCGGGCGCCCTCGATCCAGGCCATGGTCGCCGTCTGATCCCACGTGCGGCGTTGAGCGTCGGCCTCGGGGCTCGCGGAGACATACGTCGGGATTGTCAGCGCACCGACGACAGGCTTCGAGCCGGACGAGAGGAGTCGAGCCGCTTCGATCTGTGCATCGACGACACCCTCGATGGCGTCGTGCGTGTCGTCGAGTGATTGCCGTCCCGGCGGGGTGACGCCGGAGAAGTGGGATCGGATTGCCCAACCGATCGGGTCGACCATCGGGTACCAGCCAGCCACGCGGTCGTCGAAGAACTCGGCCATTCGATCGACGTGGCGAGACCAGTGGATCGAGGGGCCATCGGTCGTGCGGAATCCGTCGGTATCGTCGCCGAACCATCCGGGTAGCGACGTGTGGTGCAGCACCGGCCAGAGGTGCACGCCTGCGGCGGCCGCCGCAGCGCTGACCTGATCGAGCCATTCGAGCTCTGCGCCGGCGATCCGATCAGCGTGTGGTTCGATCCGCGACCAGTCGACCGGGAGGGCCAGATGCGTCAGGCCGAGCGTGGCGAAGACACCGAAGTCTTCTTCGAATCGGTCCGTGAAGCCTGACCCGGTCTTCGATTCGGGTGCCCGACCGAGCTCTTGCCACCGGTACCAGTCGGACCGGCGGCCAGCGCCTCGCATCGACTCGGCCGACGCCATCGTTCCGAAGAAGACCTCCCCAAGCGCGCTCACGTGCGCAGTCTCTCCGAAAACCACGCTGAAGCGGTCACGATCGATCGCTTGTGCGTGGTTTTCGTTCCGGTCGCGAGGACCTCCGACCGGCGCGGCGGAGCACGCGCCGGTATGGTCGGTCCATGGTGCTCCGCCGCGGTCGTAGACGTCGTGCTCCTCGTTTCTCGTACTCCGCATGGGACGGGACTCAGGCCGACTACGCCATGACCGCGGACGATCTGTTCCGGCAGATGACCGATGACCTCGCCCATCACGGCGACCCCAATGCGGCCCTACGCAACATGCTGCAGAACGGCTTCGACGAGGACGGCGAGCGCTTCCAGGGTCTGCGCGAGATGCTCGACCGCCTGCGCGAGCAGCGCGAGCAGTTGCTCGAATCGGGCGACGTCGGCGGCGTGTTCGGCGAGATCGCCGAGAAGCTGCGCGACATCGTCCAGTCCGAGCGAGACAACCTCGCCGCGCAAGCCGAGTACTCCGCAGGCGGCGATGACGCCGCCCAAGCGGCGCGCGATCAAGCGGCAGAAGCCGAACGCAACCTCCGGCTCGACATGTTGCCGCCCGACCTCCCCGGTCAGGTCCGGTCGCTCCAGGACTACGACTTCACCTCGAAGAAGGCCCAGCAGGACTTCGACGACCTTCTCGATGAGCTGCGCAGTCAGCTGATGCAACAGACCGTCGATGGCATGAGTGACGCCATGCAA
>JAHDDK010000095.1:2612-11235 GCA_020629375.1 Acidimicrobiales bacterium | reverse complement strand
CAGACCGGCGATCACCGTTCCGTCGTCGGACCAGAACGGATGCATCGCTTCCATCTCGGTCGGCGAGACCAGGTGGAGGTCGAAACCGAGTCCGGTGGCGATGCCGATCAGATGGTGGAAGTGATCGATCCGGTCGGGCGTGTGGCCGGGCCAAAACGCTTTGGTGTGGCGATACGTGATCGGGTCGTCGGCGTCGGTGGCCAACTCCTTGTAGGTGCGCCACGCATAGTTACCAGCACGCTGGCCCAACCAACTGTTCGAGAAAGTCGGCACGTTTCCCGCCGCATGCCAGGTCGACCCCGCGGTGAGTTCGTGCTTTTCGAGCAGGACGGCATCATGTCGACCGGCGCACGCAAGGTGCCAAAGGATCGACGCACCGACTGCACCCCCGCCGATGATCACGATCTCGAATCGCGTGCGGTCACTCATGAGAGCTCCTTCGGAAGTTCGACGCCGAACGCCGATTGGATCGCTGCGCCTCGTTTCGGGGAGAGGTGGCCGGCCGCACCGGCAGCGAGGATGTCGGCGACTCGGCGTTGGGCCTCTGCCCACAGGGTGGGCGAGCCGGCGTCGAGCCATTCGTCGACCGAACGACGGTCTCCAAGCGATGGATAGACGTACTCGCTGCGCATCAGCGACAGCGTCTGTTCGTGGCCGAGGTAGTGACCGTCTCCGGAGACCACCGACTCAACGATGTCGAGATCGAGGAAGGCCGGATCGACATCGACGCCGCGGACCGCTCGAAGGATCGCTCCGCACATGTCGTCGTCGATCACGAGGCTCTCCGGGCTGGCAACCATGATCGATCCGAGCATGCCGACGGCGAGCTGGACCATGTCAGCACCCGCTTGAGCGGCAAGGGTCACGGTGTAACCCTTCTCGTAGCCCGCCTGGTTGTCGGCGTGCTTCGAGTCGGTGATGCCGGCCGACACCGCATGGGGAATGTCGAGGTCGCCAAGCAACTGCGCAGCTGCGGCGCTCGCGACGGCCGCTTCTCCCCCACCCCCGCTCATCGCTCCGCTGCGGAGGTCCGAGATGAACGGCATGAAGGCGTGGATGCACGGGTGCCCCGGCGAGAGGGTGTCGGCAAGCACGATGCCGGCGAAGATCTCGGCAAGTCCTTGGGCAAGGCTTCCGGCCAGCGACGGTGGGCTCGTTGCCCCCGCCTGCCCGGCCGAGCAGGTCTGAATGATCATGCCTCTGGCGATGGCGCGCTCCATGATTTCGCAGCCTTCGGGAGAGAAGCGCATGGGCGGTACGACGTGGACGACCACCGCCATCGAGAAGGGTTGGGATGCGAACGCGCCTTCGCTCCCGAGCGCCATGTCGAACAGATCCACCACGGGGTCGACCGTGGCGGCCGACGTGAAGCTCACACCCGTCGGCTTGGCTGTGGCATGGGTGACCGCGTAGGCGGTGTGGAGGTCGAGTGCCAGATCGTCGGCGATGTCGCGGGCGACGAGCGGCCGAAGTCCGTAGTGGATGTTCGGGCAGGCGTCGACGACGCGCATCATCGCCCAGAGGTCCCGAAGCGTGGACTCGCGGTAGACGCCCGACTCGGCGTCGAGCGTGCGGACCGCTGCGCCTCCCGTCCCGATGTGCACCGACTTCGCGCCGATGGTGAGTCCGCGGTCTTCGACGAAACCCGGCAGGTCGACCGTGGACGGGGCACGTTGCAGCGCCGCCTCCACGATCGTCCGCGAGAAGCACAGTCGACCGTCATCGCGACGCGTCGCTCCGGCGTCCTCGAGGAGTCTCGTATGGCGTTCCGGCGCGCCGGCCATGCCGATCGAGGCAAGAAGGTCGAACGCGTGGTCCACGATGAGGTCCCGCTGCGCGTCGCTAAGGGGTCGGTACGCGCCGCCCGTCGGCGGCGAGGTGACGGCTTGGGCCGGTGTGGTCGGCTGGCGGGAGCGGGATCCACGACGCATCGGGGAGATCCTGCCAGCCGAGACGAACCTCTTGCTATGTCAGACTTGACCCCATGGATCTGACCCCATGGATCTACAGCTCATGACCGCGGTCGTCACGACGGGCAACGGCGGGTTCGACAAGCTCGAGATTCAGCGGGTGCCTGTGCCTGTGCCACAGACGGGTGAAGTTCGGCTGCGCGTCCTCGCTGCCGGGGTAAACAACACCGAGATCAACACTCGACTGGGTTGGTACTCCGCGTCGGTCGCCGGGTCCACCGACGCAACGAGCGAGGCCGCCCAGGTCGACTCCGGCGACCAACACCTCGACGACGGCGGATGGAACGCGACAACTCCCTTTCCTCTGATCCAAGGGACGGATTGTTGCGGCGTCGTCGACGCGTGCGGCGACGGGGTCTCCGACGAGTTGCTGGGATCGCGGGTCATCGTCCGTTGCTGCATCCGGTCGAAGGGCTACGACGACCTTGACCACATCTGGATGGCGTCCGACTTCGACGGGGCGTTCGCCGAATACGTGGTGGTCCCCGCCACCGAGGCCTTCCCGGTCGACTGCGAATGGACCGATGTCGAGCTCGGGTCGATTCCCTGCGCCTACGGCACATCGGAGAACATGTTGCATCACGCCGGCGTCGGGCCGGACGACCACGTCTTGGTGACCGGGGCATCAGGCGGCGTGGGGTCGGCAGCGGTCCAGTTGGCCAAACGCCGAGGGGCAAACGTGACCGCCGTAGCTTCAGCCGCCAAGGCTGATGCCGTGGCCGCGCTCGGCGCCGACACGGTCATCGCACGAGACGCGCCCCTCCCGTCGGACCAGTTCGATGTGGCGGTCGACAACGTTGCGGGTGCCGCGTTCGCAGATGTCCTCGGAGCGCTCAAGCGTGGCGGGCGCTACGTGTCATCCGGGGCGATCGCCGGCCCGCTGGTCGATCTCGACATGCGAACCATGTACCTCCGCGATCTGCGACTGATCGGTACTACCGCGTGGGACGAACCGGTGTTTCCGAATCTCGTCGGATACATCGAGCGGAACGAGATTCGACCCGTCGTAGCGAAGACCTTTCGGCTCACCGAGATTGTCGCCGCCCAACGCGAGTTTCTCGAGAAGCGCCACGTCGGCAAATTCGTGTTGGTCCCGTAACCAATCAGCGCATGAATCCGAGATCGCGAGTGCCGAAGTTGCGAAGTTCGGGGAATGCGGCGTCGAGCTCGCTGGTGTTCAGTCCCATCCACTTTGCGAGCGTGGCACCAAGCTGGCTCACCGAGGTGGTCGGGATCAACCGTCCGGCGAAGTTGTCGCCCGTTGCGGTGATGTCGTCCGGGTTGTTCGTCGTGGCATAGCTCGGGAACCGACCGTACCGACCCGATCGAACGGCGCCGCCCATCACGAAACTGTGGCCTCCCCAGCCGTGATCGGTGCCGTCACCGTTGATCGTCAACGTGCGACCGAAGTCGGATGCGGTAAAGGTCGTGACCGAGTCGCCGACACCGAGCTGGTCGAGCGCCCCGTGGAAGTCACCAATGGCGTTGTTCAGCTGTCCGAGCAGGATCGGGAAGTCGGCAGCCTGTCGCTTGTGAGTGTCCCAGGCTCCGAGGTTCACGTAGAAGATCTGCCGATCGTGCCCGAGCGCGTTGCGGTTGGCGATGAGTCGGGCGACGACTTCGAGTTTCTGTGCCAACGGCTCGTCGCGGAACGGGAAGTCCGGGGTCGAGGTCGCTTGTTCGAGCAGGCCCGACGCCTTGGCAGCGATCGCGAGCCGTTCGGCGACGGCGCGATCGATCTCGCTCGTGGCTGCGGTGGCCGATGCAAGCCCCGCCGCAAGCACGCCGGCAACGCCTCGAGGATCTGACCGCTGGTCGTAGCCGATCATCTTCCGCACGTTGGTCGACGCCGAGAGTCGGGTGTACGGCCCATCGGTCGCCGATGACCAGACGTTCGACCCACCGATGGCGAACGACGGGGACAAACCGTCTTGCCCCGCTCCCCCATCATCGAGGACCGCGGCAGCGATCGATCCTCCCCAACCCCGTGAGCTGACGAGGGTCGAGCGTCCGGTCCGCCAGAGCTTCTGCTGAGAGTTGTGGGCGAAGAGGAGCTCCGGCACCGACCGTTTGGCGAGATAGTCGCTCTTGGTGGTGGGCCGAGCGAGCGGGCCGACGTTCTGGACGACGGCGACATCGCCTCGCTGGGCTAAGCCAGCCAGCGACGACAAGCCTGGATGAAAGCCGTAGTCCCCGCTTTCGGTTCCGTGGTCGAACGGAAGCAACGAGTTCTGCGCGACTGCCAAGCTCCCACGTGTCGCTCGGTAGGTGCTGTAGCGGTGGCTGGGATCGCTGGCGCCGAGCGGGACGAACATGTTCGCGGAGTCGGCGCCGCCGTCGAGGAAGATGCAGACGAGCGTGCGGGGTCCGGTTTGTGCCGCGGCTCGTTGAGCCCATCCGGTCGGCAACAACGTGATGCCGATGCCGGCAGCGGCGTAGCTCAGGAACCGCCGCCGTGGCAGCCCGGTTGGCGGCAAGGACGACTCCGGGGACGAGGTCGGGGTCGAGGAGGGGTTGTTCGGTGTCGAGGGCAGTGGTGTCTGGTCGGTGGTCATTGCGGGCCTCAGATCTGGACGAGGTGGTACGGGGACGAGATGATGCAGAGAATGGCGTCGACGGATCGTTGGGTCCGCCCGGCCGACGTGTTCGGAATCGACGAGAGATGCTGAACGAGCGGTTCGCGCATCCCGTTGGGAAGTCGCCGTGCCAAAAGGAGCGTTTCGAGATGCTCGACAAGCCGCTCGACATCGCCCGCCATGGCGAGCTCTCGGCTCAGACGGATTCGTGTGTTTCCGTTTCGGGACGGCGACTGGTCGTTGTCCATGACGACTTGTTCGTAGAACTTGTTGTTGGTCGTCGACGCCAGGACCTCGGTGAGGAGCGCTCCCTCCGGTGCGGTCAGGCTCGAGTTCGGCCCGAGCGGCTCGGTGGGCAGGTAGAAGTTGAAGACTGACGGAGACTCCAGCGGCGCTTGCCCGACATAGTCCTCGATCTGGTCGACCGCTCGGTTGAGGACGCGTCGGTGGCCCTGCGGCCCCGGGCGGGCGTCGAACGCCCGGAGGACCTGGGTGATGCGGATGACGGGCTCTTTCACCTTCCCGAAGGTCCTCGCCGATGTGACGTGCCCACGTCGCGCCTCGTCGTCGAGCAGGATCGCTTTGACGACTGCGCCGAGATTGCCTCTCGTACCGGTTCCGTCGTTGGCGAAGACGTTCGCGACCCGCTGCACGTAGCCGGCGCTTGGATTGCTGGTCACGAGCCGCTTGATCAGTGCGGTGGCCATAAAGGGGCCGACGTTGGCGTGCCCTGCGATCTGGTCGAGCGCCATCTCGAGGTCCCGTCGAGCATTCTGGCCTGCGGGCAGCGTTCCGCTGAGCAGTCGTTTCGCCGACCGGTCGTGATACTCCTCCGTCGGGACCATCGGATCGACGAGGTTCATCCGACCCCGATTCGTATCGAGCCAGAAGAGGGCGCCCTCGAAGTACCAGCCGGTGAACACTTTCGCGAACTCCTCGACCAGCTCCTGGTCGTACGACGGGATGGCCCGGCCGTTGGCGAGGCGAGGCTGTCCGTTGGGTAGGAGTTCGACGAGACCAATGCTGAACAGTTGGAGGATCTCGCGGGCGAAGTTCTCATCGGGGCGAACGTTCTTCGCCGGGTCGGCCTTCTGGTTGCCGGCCATCGACAGGTAGTCCCCCATGACGGGATGGAGCGTGACGTGTTCGAGGAGCGCCCGATACGAACCGAAGGCCTGTGCGGCGAGCATGTCGTAGTAGCCGGACACACCGTCGGGGTTGTCGGTGAGTGCTTTGTCGATCAGGTCCGAGACGACGAAGATCTGGCTGAGGGCGAACGCGACGCGTTGTCGAAGTTGGTCACCTCCTCCGAGCGCGTTGTCCCACCACGGGTAATGCCGAAGCCGAGAGTTCGATCCGTACGACGTTCCGGGTTGCGGACCGGTACGAGAGATCGGTGCGTTCATCTGCTGGTCGATCCATGCCGAGTACGAACCCAGCGCCATCAGTTGGGCGATCGACTGTTCGGTTGCGCCGAAGGTCGCCTGGTTCAGGAATCGAACAGCCGCCTCCCGGGTGATCTCCTCGTCGGGAGGTTCGGGAGTGTCTGGAGCCGGAGCGAGCGCAATGTCAACGGACAACTTCGTCCGAACGAATACCTTCGTGATCGCGTTGACCGTCGTTCCGGGCTCGACGATCGATGCGATCGACTGGGTGTCGATGACCCGCCCGACGATGCCGTTTCGCCTCGAATCTCGCCCCAGACCGACTTGATAGCGGACCGAACTGAAGCGGCGCGGGGCGTCGTCGGTCGGGATGCACTTGACCTGTCGGCGCCCCCGATTCGTGTCCAGCTCGAGATAGATACCGTAGTAGTCATCGCTGCCGAAATAGACCGTTCCCGCCAACGGGACGTCGTCGTACTCCAGGTCGAACTGGCGGTAGAGGCCAGATCCGTCTGCCTGTAGACGGGTCAGGCCGGGGTATTGCGTGTTCGAAAGCGGCTGTACAGAACCTGGGCCCGCGGGGACCCAGCGCGGAACGGCCTGGCCGAGCAAGGGCGACAGGGTCGTGAAGTGCGAAGTTGACATTCGGTCGTGTCCTTCCGGTGACGTGCTGTGTGATCACACGCACGACCCCGGTCCCTCGGGGGACACGATCGTCAGAAAAAGTTCGGGCGCTCCTCGCAGAGCCCGGAGCGAGAGCTCAGCAGTGCTTCTCCACGAGGCGCGACAGCCGAGGCATTGCCGCGACCACACGGTCCTTTGCCGACGGACGCAGCTTGCCGTAGATCTTGACCGCCGCCGGGTTGTTCGCCTCTTCGGCTCGCTTGTCGGTGGCGGCGAGCAGGTCTTCGGCGATGGCGTCGGCATTCGCGGCGAAGTGATCCGGGATCGACACACCGGCCGCAGCTGCTTCCTCGATGCGAGCGTCGATAGCCGGCGCGGCCATCGGCATCAGCCGTTCGATGTTGTGCGGCACAAAGAGTGGCTTGACCTTCGTGACCGCGGCGTAGCCCGCGCCGACAGCCTTGCCCTTGACCCCGCCAAGCGAGGCGACTTCGGCCTCGATCTCGCTCACGCCGTCATCGACGAGTGCCCGCTTGCGGGCCTGATCTGCAAGGACTTCGCTCAGTGACACAGGGTGATCCTCCGGTACAGGAACGTTGACGTTGCGTTCATTGAATCACCTCGAGAGGGTCAGTGGCGGAGTCGTCTTACCCATCCTCGAATACGGCGAACGGATGTGCGATCACGGCGTTCCAGAGCACACCGTCACGATGCTGTTGTTGGATGTCGGGCTGCGTGTTTCCGTCGGCGTCGGTCGCACGGGTCCGGATCACGTGCGCTCCGGACGGCACCTCAACTCGAAGTCGGAATCGCCTCCAGGCCCACCGGCCGAGATCATCGAGCAGTTCGGCCACCTGCCACGGCCCGTCGTCGAGGGCCCATTCGACTTTCACGATCGGCGCTACGCCGCACCGCGCATAGCCGTCGACGTCGTGAGTTCCGGCGGGTAATTCCGCGGTCCAATCCATGCAGAGGTGACTCTTCGGCGGATGGGCGGTTGCCGGGCCGATGGCGTGCCCTGTTTCGTCGCGGAGTACGTAGTACTCGTTCGAGCGCCACGAGTCGATCCAGGCCGACGAGACCTCCAGCTCGGCGAGCCACTTCACCGAATACGCACCGACCCAGCCGGGCACCAACAACCTGGCGGGCGCGCCGTGTGCGGTGGTGAGCGGTTCGCCATTCATCGTGAGTGCGACGATCGTGTCGGGGTGCATCGCCTTGTTGACCGGCAGCGACATCCGGACGGGTTCGCCCTCGGGGTTGTCGCGATCGTGACCGACCGGTCCGACGAACGCGGCCGTCGCATCATGACCAGCGAGGGCAAGCACCGAGGAGAGGCGTGGCCCAGTCCACGACGCCTGCCCCATTCCGGAGAGGAGCCACGGCGTGTTGTTCGCGCTGTCCTCGAGTGGAGTGTCGGTGAGCAGACCGAAGAGACGACGGCCGTTTCCGGCGCACTCGAGCCAGGCGTCAACGCGGACCTGTTCGAGCTGGGGCGTGTACGTCGATCCGAGATCAGCCCGGTCCGGCTCGAGGCTCGTTCCGAGCCTCCGGAACCCGACTTCGGGCTTTCCGTACCAATGCTCGTCGTCGACCACGACCAGAGACTAGGTCCTCGCCGACGTCGCTTCCCCGACTCGGCGGGCCCGCCTACGATCCCCGAATGGCTCGGTTGAACCCCGAACAGATCATCGACCATGACCGATATCCGATCGCCGCCGCGGACTCGCTTCGGCGGGCGGAGGTCGTCCAGGACGTGCGCAGTTCGCTTGCGGACGACGGATGCGCCGTGCTTCGTGGATTCCTGAGCGGCAATGGCCATGCGGCGTTGCTCGCGGAGGCGGCCGAACGGGCACATCTCGCGTTCTACAACCCGGTGAACGAGGCCAACGTGCACCTCGGCGACCCCGACCCCACGCTGCCTGCCGATCACCCTCGCAACCGGTTCTTCCCGCGCACGAACGGGTTCGTAC
Organism: Acidimicrobiales bacterium; assembly: GCA_020629375.1. GTDB lineage: Bacteria > Actinomycetota > Acidimicrobiia > Acidimicrobiales > SHLQ01 > SHLQ01. Next base: position 2,707 of record JAHDDK010000095.1, on the reverse strand, counting down.
GTGCCGACGAATGGGACGAGACCAGCGACTCCAAGCGGCTCTACGACTGGGCCCCGTTGAAGGACTTTCTGCAGGACTGTCTCGCCAAGGACGAG
>JAHDDK010000095.1:743-2531 GCA_020629375.1 Acidimicrobiales bacterium | reverse complement strand
GCGCTTCGAGTACGTCCCCGACCTTCGCTCCCCCGCCGACGAGAATGACGCCGGAGTCACTGCAGTGCTCGATGGCGATCGGTCCGAGGTCCGCACACTCGATCTGCGGCCTGGGGACCTCCAGTTCTTCCTCGGCCGCTTCTCTCTGCACCGGGTCACCCCGAACACCGGCGACACGACTCGACTGCTGCTGATCATGTCGTTCAGCGAGCGGCCGGGCTCGGTCGGATCGGTTCAGCGGATCCGTTCGCTCTACGGCAAAGTCACCGACGAACACCGCGCGGCGTCGGCCGCACCAGTGCGTGCCGATGCGCTGATGGATTGACGACTCACTGTTCGAGACGCTGGTGAAGTTCCTCGATCGGATGCCCCAGAATGCGCTCGGCAAGGGTGGCGAACCCCAGGACGAGACGATCTCCCATGAACGGGCCGAGCGCTTGGATCCCGACCGGCAATCCATCTGAGGCGACACCGACGGGTAGCGCGACCGACGGAAGGTACGTCGGGTTGGCCAGACCTGCCCAGAACCACTGCTCGAGAATCGAGTGCTCCGCGCCGTCGATCGTGATCGTTCGTTCGGCGAATCGACGGTCGGTGTCGTGCGGTGGTGCCGTGGTTGGGACGACGGGAGCCAGCAGGAGGTCCACGTCGGCGAAGTAGTCGCGCCAACGCAGCCGAGCGCGCTCACGTTCGTTGTTGAGGTCGATCCACTCGCGGTACGTCACACGTTGCGCCTGTGCAGCGAGGGCGTCGTAGTCACGACCCCCGGAAGCGTAGCGATCGAGATCTTCCGCTCGCGGCGGATCGCTGGGGCCCGTCGCCGCCGCCCGGACGAGTTCGAGGCCCACCTCGTGCGTGCGGACCAGGAAGTCGGACGGTGGCGGGGCGACCACTTCGACCCCGGCATCGACGAGCGTCGCGACCGCGGCCTCGAGCATCGCCGTCATCTCTGCGCTTTGGGTTCCGATCGGGTTGTCGAGGAGCACCCCGACCCTGAACTGATCGAGCCGTTGCTTCTCTGGTGGCGCCAGAAGAATGTGCGGCTCGGTGATCACCGGGAGCAGGAGCTCGAGATCGGCGACAGTCCGGGCCATCGGCCCAAGCACGTTGTTGTCCACGATCCCTTCGTGCCCGGGAAACGAGTGCCCGTGCGGAGACACGACACCAAAACTCGTCTTCAGTCCGGCGATTCCGTTGTGCGCCGACGGCCAGCGAATCGAGCCGCCGATGTCGCTGCCGATCTCGAGCGAGGCCATCCCGCTCGCCACCGCGACCGCTGAGCCACCAGATGAGCCGCCTGCGGTCCGTTCGACGTTCCAAGGATTGTTGGTCCGGCCGTAGATGTCGTTGTAGGCCTGCCATGCCCCGAGGTGCTTCGGGACGTTCGTCTTGCCGTAGAGGACAGCCCCCGCCCGCCGGAGCTGCTTCACCACATCGGCGTCCTCGGCCGGGAGGTAGTCGGCGTGGCGGGGATCACCCCACGTCGACGGGGTGCCCACCCAGTCGATGCACTCCTTGATCGTCACCGGCAGACCGTGAAGCGGTCCGAGCGGTTCGCCCCGGACGTGCGCGTCGTCGGTGGCCTGTGCCTCGCGTCGTGCGTGGTCGAGACGAGTCAGGACAACGGCGTTGAGCGACGGGTTGAGCCGCTCGTACTGCGCTGCACATGAGTCGAGGAGCTCGACCGCCGAGATCTCTCCTGCCGCGAGGAGACGACGCTGCTCGACCGCAGGCAGCAGGGCGATGTTCATCGGCGAAACGCTTTCAGATCGTCGGTTGACTTCTCGA
>JAHDDK010000095.1:0-536 GCA_020629375.1 Acidimicrobiales bacterium | reverse complement strand
GGTCGAGACCCGCGAGTCGGGCTCGGCCCGAATCTTCTCGTGCGGCTTCCATGCGTGGAGCTACGAGCTCGATGGCTCGCTTCGTACCGTCTCTGATGCTGCGCTGTTCTCGTCTGAGCCATGCACGACGGGCCTGCGGCCACTGCGGTGCGAAGAACGCCACGGCATCATCTGGATCACCCCGGATGCGGACGCAGTCGACGAGTCGGTGACGGATTGGCTCGACGAGGTCGACGTGTTCTTCGACGAGCTTGGGTTGTCCGACATGGAGCACTATGCGTCGACGACCTACGAGCTCGACTGCAACTGGAAGCTGCTGACCGACGGATTTCTCGAGATCTACCACCTGAAGTATCTGCATCGGGACTCGATCGCCCCGTACTTCCCCGCCAACACGTTCTTGCCTCGCCGGTTCGGTCCGCACTTCGCTGGATGGCTTCCGAAGAATCGCCTGGTCTCCAACCTCACGGAGGAGCCGCGCCACGACTGGAAGGTCCTCGACCGGCTGACCGGCGCCATCGTGTTGGTGCCGGGCA
>JAHDDK010000094.1:9394-11291 GCA_020629375.1 Acidimicrobiales bacterium | reverse complement strand
CGCAATCTCAAACGGGTCACCGAAGCACTCCACACCGCTCGCTTCGGCTGGTAGAGCGGAGGCAACGACGACAGCGCCCGCGCTTACGGGGACCTCGGCCCCCATTCCCCGATCTCCCCTCCACTGACCTCGACAACAAAGCGATAATTGAACTGTGGAAGACGGGACGTGGACTCGGGAGACAATTCGCCAACGACCCGGCATGTACATCGGCAGCTCCGGCCCGTTCGGAATCCTCGCCTTGGCGCTCGAAGTGATCGACAACGTGGTCGATCTGATCCTCGCCGACCAGGCATCCTCGATCGACGTCACGATCCACGCTGACGGGAGCATCGCTGTGCGCGACGACGGCCCTGGCATGAACCTCGAGGACGAGAACGTCCTCCGCTACTTCGAGCAGCATCACGTCGACGCCACCGCCGACGGCCATATGCCCCATCTTCATGTCGGAGGCGGCGGGCTCGGCCTGTTCGTCGTGGCGAGCCTTTGCGAGAAGTTGACCGTCGAATCCGCGCATCGGGGTTTGCGGCAGCGTTGCGAGTGGGCGGAGGGAGGTGCCGCCCGAAACGAGGTTTCGGTCGAGAAGGCCTCGGAGCCAGCTCCAAGCTTCAGCGAGATCCGTTTCTGGCCCGACAGAGAGATCTTCGGCGAGGCACGCCTGGTGCCCGAGGAACTCTTGAAGCGGCTTCGGGAGCTCCAGCACCTTCTACACGGCTTGCGTCATATCCGATTGGTGCACTCGATGAGCCAGCCGGAGGATGGGCTCGCCACGATGATGCGAGAGCGACTTCGATTGCATTCTGACCGAGTTTGGCGAGACGAACGCACGATGGTCGATCCGGATGCGGGTCTGATCGAGGTCGACCTCGCAATTGCGCTGAATCATGTCGGCCAACACCCGCAGCATCGCCTGAAGGAGCAGATGCTCCTGTTCTGCAACTTCGTCGAAGTCACGGAAGAATCGGGACTTCATCACGCGATGCGGGTCGCTCTCGGAGGTTCGGCGAACGATGCGATGCCTGGCCTCGTCGCCGCATGCAACCTTCGGATGCTTGCGCCGAAGTTCAGCGGCCCGACGCGCCGGCGTCTCGATGATCCTGCAGCGATGGACGCCATCACCGCTTCCGTCGGGGAGCTTCTTGCCACGTATCCCGACCTGCGGAGCGCCGTTGCCGAGCACTGGCCGAAGGACGACCGTTGACCGCCCAGATCGTGCCGCTCGGTTCGGCGGGCTTGGCAATAGACCGATTTCATGAGGCCTGGGGTGTCGTCGAGTACGTGTTGGTCGATTCTGTGGCCGAGCCAGATCCGCACGCTGTCGCAGTGGCCGCAGCGATGTCCGAGCTCGAACGGCGCTGGGAGGCGTGGGTTAGAAGTCGGATAGCGAGTCAGCCCAGCCTTCGTCGATCTCAGTTCAAGACCATCGCATCCACGCCGGCATCTGCGACCTCGACTCAAATTTCGCTCGACGAGTTCGTCGGCCGCGGCTTCGACTGGCACCGGTCGTGTCTTGAATCGCTGTGGGAACCAGGCGAGGCGGGAGGCAGCCACAAGATTGGGTCTTCAGACTCGGGGTTCCTCACCGGCGGGTACGCCGATGCGTTCGCCGAGCCGCCATATGGGCTCCGCGTAGAGATGGCCCAGGCAACCGCGTGGTTCAACTCAATCAATCTCGATCTGTTGGGCGGATTGTCCGAAGATTTGGAGATCAAGTCATGGTCCACTGATTGGTCGACGTGGTTCGACGATGGCCGCGACTGGTGGGGCGCCTTCTTCTGGACGATCCGGCCGATCGACCGTCCCTGGATCGCCGTCATCGCCGCGTCGTCGACCGACTAGCGCTTCGGCAGCCCTTTGCGGTTGCGGCGCTCGACGGAGCGTTCCCACTTGCGTTGAC
>JAHDDK010000094.1:0-9369 GCA_020629375.1 Acidimicrobiales bacterium | reverse complement strand
GTACGAGCACTCTCGGAGCCGCTCGGGGTCGATGTCGTCATCGAGGTCGCCAGGTTCGATGTCGGCCATTCCCACAGTGTGGTGCATCGGATGCTTCGAGTCCCGCGGGACCCGCGCCGACGGCCGCTGTCACACACCATCGTGCAGGGCGCCCGTCAGCCACACACGACACGACAACGTGAAGGGGACTCGGGATGGGACGTCTTGGAGAGCAGCTGGTGAAGGCTGGCTGGAAGGCGAACGATGACCATGCGACCGTCGTCCGGCTCGACGCGGACTTCGCCGACAGCGACGAGTGGGCGATCTCTGGCTGCTCAACGGCGAGCAGATGGATCGCCGCCACCCTCGATGTTGCACCACGGACCGCTAACGAATGGATCCGAATCGGTCGCTGCCTGCGAGCACTCCCGGCGCTCACCGAAGCCTTGACCGATCGACGCCTGTCGTTCTCCAAGGTGAAAGAGCTCACACGGTCTGCCACGCCGACCAACGAGCGCGACTTGGTTGCCATCGCCGAACGAACACCTGCCGCACAACTGGGTCGCCACATCGCCGCATGGCTCCAGCGACACGAACCCGAGAACGTGATCGATGCCCAACAGCACGAGGCCCGCTCGATGCGTTGGTCGGTCGAACCCGACGGAACCGTGCTGATCACGACACGTCTTCCACCCGTCGAGGCGGGGATGATGACCGCGGCCGTCGACGCCACGGTCATGCGACGAGCAGGCGCGAAGCGACGCGGAGGGGACGAACCTTGGCCGTCGCTCGCACAACAACGCGCCGACGCGCTCGTCGAGCTCTTCGACACGGACCGAGGAGGCGTCCAGACCGAGGTCGTGCTGCACGTGCGGGGAGATGGCGCAACCCTCGACGATGGCACGCCGATCACCTCCACGGCCATCGCACGGCTCGTCGACCAGGCGTTCATTCGTGTGCTCATCCATGACGCCGAAGGAACCCCGATCAACGCGTCCACCCGGCAGCGTCACCCGACCGCCCGACAGAAGCGGGTCGTCAAAGAACGCGACCGCGTGTGCGTCGACTGCGGCAGCACTGTCCTGCTCGAGTACGACCACGTCCCGGCCTACGAAGACTCGAAACGGACCATCGTCGACGAGCTCGAGCTTCGCTGCTCAACATGCCACACGTTCCGCCACCAGCACGCGGGCTGAACATGTCTGCAGTTGCCGTAACCCCAAGCCCCAGGCTGCTGATGCTCTGATCAGCAGCCTACGTGTGGGGTGTGACACCAGCCGGGGCGCGAGTCCCGCGGGACCCGGACCATGTTGCACCCGGCCCGTCAGCTGAGCATCGCCTCGACGGCGAGGTACGCGGTCTCGCTGGTGCCGTGGACCGCAATGGTTCGGCCAGTCGGATTCATGGCTTCACCGGCGAAGAACACGCGGTCACCGAGCGGCGCGGACATCTTCTTTGCCGACGCACGCCTCGTGGAGTACGAGCCGCGAATGAACGGTTCTGCCGTCCAGTTCTGAACGACGTGCTGAATGTGGTGCGTCGACGCGGCACCATCGAAGACCTCATCAAGCTCGTCGATCACGTAGCGGAAGATCGCCTCGTCGTCACCCTGGTCGATGTACCGGTCGGCCGGATCGCCGTGGGCAAACAGGCCAAGCACATAGCGGTCGCTGCGCTTACCGAGCGACACGTCGTAGTACGCACAGTCTGCCGGAGACTCAAGGGCCGACAGAGCATGGTGACATCGGGGTAGAAGCGCTCACCGAACTCGATGAACACCTTCAGCCCGTTTGCCATGACCTCACGGTTGATCTCGTCTTGCTGCGCGCTGGGGATCGGCGGATCGAATTCGATGTCGCCTGCCTGAAGGATCGTGAGAGTTCGGCTCGGCACCGCTCCCCGCGGCACCGGACGGGTCACGTCTAGGGATCAACACGACCGACTTCGCATGGCCGATCGACCTCGACGCGCTGGATGCCGTGGCAGGTCGCGCCGGACTGAATGCCACGCGGTCCGAGGAGGAGGATGGATCGGTCACCGTGACGTACGGACCGGTGCGGCTGGCGATCGACCATGTCGAGCAGGTTGCTGCTCTGTCCATCGAACGGCGCCGGTACTCCGAACCGTTGACCGACGGATGGACCATCGAGTCGATCGATCGGATGCTCGCCTACACGAAGTGCCAATAGCGATCTCGTTGATCCCGCCCGACTGCGAATGGGCGCTCGCGATCTGTACGGACCTCGCCGACCACAGCGACCCAACAGTCCGCGGAAACGCAGTGCTTGGCTTCGGCCATCTTGCGCGAACCTGCCCAGACGTACCACTGAACGACACCGTGGCTGCCCGCCTCGGTGCTGCACTCAATGACACCGACAGTTACGTCAACGGACAGGCGCTGAGCGCACACGAGGACATCATGCAATTCCGGGACCTCGTGCTCTGCGAGTCGCCCGGCGGAGCCGTTTGGTTCGGCCCGCGGCCCAGGCCAACCTGAGCCGAGTCGAGGATCCCGTCGCTCGTGCCGTGGCCAGTAACCTTGGGGGGTCGGCTTCAGCGAGGCGGATAACCCTCCACAACCCAACGTCGCAACGCAGCTGCGTTGTCCCCGTCGCCGAAACCCGAGAACTGAAACGAGACGCCTTCCAGCCACGGCCGCTTGGCCTCCCAGACGAACTCCACCGCCGTCGCTGCAGGGCCCGTACGACGGTAGACCGCGACTGGCGAGAAGAACTCGAGAGCGTCGCCGTCTTGATGACCACCCTCTTCGCACAGTGCAGCGAAGAGCGGGATGCAGTAGTCATTCGATCCCCAGTCGCGCAGGGGTGACGACTCCCAAGCAACCACATTCCACTGGCTCCGGCCTGACAGGTTGACCGGGTCAGCCTCAAAGTAGATGTCGGGGTTCGCCCGAATCGCGTCTAGGTCAGGTGTGTCAAGCTCGGAGTAGATCAGCTCGCCCTGCACCGCGTCGCCGGCTTCGTCGTCCCAGTACTGCGCCACGAGGAGTGTCACAGACTGAAGCGCCGCGTCGGAGCCAAACACCGCGTCGATCGCAGCCTTGAAGCGACCCGTCAGGTACGCGTGACGGAGCTGAACGGTCTCTTCCGGCGACAGGGTCCGAATGATGTCGTCCTCTGGCTGAGCTGTGTGGAATGCCGGCGCCAACCTCGGCTGGGGGTCAGACCCTGCGGCTTCTCCCGTCTGTTGGACTGCACCGAACCGCGCACGCAGCCAGCGCTTCATTGGTTCGCCATCGCCATGCGCAGAAGATCGACACTCCGTCGCCGATCATCGACTGACTGCCGATGCAGATAACTCTCCAGGACCAGCGGGACGCCGGCAGCCGACCGGGCAACCGCCCAATCGAGGCCCCATGTCGAACCATCGACCGGGTGGTGAAGGTCGCGGCGCCCGTCGTTCGACGAAACGTGCACTTCCTCGATTCGGTCGTACTCCTGAAGGCGAGCCCACGTCTTCGTCGACATCACTCCTGCCGAGAGCTGAATGAAGACGTGCGACACGTCGACGGCCAACGGTAGCGAGCTGTCCATAGCCCATTCGAGATCGTCACCGGTCCCAAGGTGGTAGCCCGGGTACATCGTCTCGAGAACGGTCGGGCACCGAAGGGCCATCTCTCGAAAGGCTCGCTTCTCCACTAGTTCCGTCTGCTTGGGTGGATGGACCGACTGCCAATCACCGAGCAACGTCAGCCCGCCCCATACCTGCGCCCTCGGAGCGACTGGGCTGTAGCCATGGTGGGTGCGAACCGCGACGCATGCGTTGGTCAACTGCTCATCGAACCCGCGTGTCGGAACGCAGCCCGGGGTCAGCTGGAGTCCTACGTCCCCAAGCGCCAGCAGCTCGGTGGCAGCAGATGCCATCGGCCGGCCCTGAAGGCATGAGAGCGCGAGAAACAACACACCGTCCACAGTAGATGCCCGCTTCTCCACAACGCCGATCAGTCTTCAGGCCAGCGTCGCTCGATTCCCTTAGACCCGACGACGTAGAGGTACGGCCGCGGCTTCGCCGCCCTCTGCACGATTCGGTTGAGATGCTTGTCGAATCGATCAGCCATGTCAGGTCCGGTGAGATTCGCGTTATTCAGAGAAAAGACACGGAGCTTCGTCTGCGCAAGCGTGTCTACGTGGTCGCGGATGATCGAGTAGTCCTTCGTGAGGGCGACCCAGCCCTCGACGTCCGCTCGAAGGATCCAGTCGTCGTCGGGAACGCGTTCGTCTTCGCCGTCGGTATAGACATCGACCATCGGAAGCACCTGATAGCCACGCTGCCGGATCGCCTCGGCAACCAAGAACCGCCCCAAGCCCCCCTACTTCCAGCTCACCCGAGAAAAACCTGAGACACAACTGCAGGTCCTGCCGGACCAGCTTTGGGAGATCGGCGGGAGGTGGCGATCCCCACCGACCGTGATCTCCCTCGGCCCGGCTACTCCTCGGTCGGGGTTCGTTCGATCACATGCCCGTGGCCGATGATCCTAGGTCCCTCGCGGAGTGTGAAGGTCGCTCCCGGCACAACCCCCGATAGGTCAGCCTCCGGGTTCCAGAGCCACAGCGTCACCTCGTAGGTGCCACCGAGCGTCAGCAGCTGACCGTTTCCCGAAAAGGGGGCGTCGATGTAGTGCTCACGGATGACGCCGTCGGCGTCCTTGATTGCTTGCCGCTGCGACGCGTCCCCAACGACTATCGACGGCCTGAAACTGGGGCTGTCGACAGCCGGGTTCCGCCGACCGCCCTCAGCCGTCGTGAGAAGGGTGATGCTGACGACGGCGGTTTCCATCTCTGTCAGTCTGTCGCAATCCATCGGTGCAGCGCAGCAACCACGCCAGGTGAGGGGAGATCACTCTCGGCGATCTCCCACGAACCTCCCACGGCCGGTCCGCCAGGACCTGCAGTTGTGTCTGTCACTTTTTCGTTCGGATCGAGACGGTCGTGGGAGGTCGCCGACTGGCGGCGCTGCGCGTGCGCTTCGGGTTGCCGGCGAACGTTTGGGAGATCGGGTTCGGTGGTTGGGTCGTCCCACTGGCGGACAGCAGCGGGCCACAGAGGGCCATGAGCACAGACACTCCGAATTCCTCATCCGTTCTTGGCACAGCGGCAACCGGTCGACGCGGACTCATCGATGTTCCGGCGCTCGCAGTCGAGCTCGGCGTCACCCAGCGATTCATCCGCCGACTCGTCGCCGAGGACCGCGTGCCGTTCCTCAAGATCGGCAAGTTCGTCCGCTTCGACCCCAACGAGATCGACGAATGGGTCGACGCCAGGCGACAGAGCGCCCCCACGGCCATGCCAGACTGAACCATGGGCAGTTGGGGACCCGGCCTCTACTCGGACGATTTTGCTCTCGATCTGAAGGCGTCGATCTCAGCGGTTTGCCGTCTCCCGCACGATGCGGACGAGATCGTCCGCATCCTTGCTGAGCTGAACCCGGCGGCAGACCAACCCGACGAGGAGGACCACACCACGTTCTGGCTCGTTGTGGCCGACCAACTCCAGCGGAAGGGGCTCGAGTCAGAGGCTCGCCAGAGGGCTCGGCGCATCATCGACGACGGGACGAACATCGCTGTACTTGAGCAGCTCGGGATGGCGAGCGGCGATCTCCGTCAACGAGCGAAGGCACTGACCAAGCTCGCGGACCGTCTCGCCGCTCCGCCGGAACCGAAGCAACGAAGGACGCTCAAGAAGCCGCAGCCCCTCATCGTCCTGCCTGGTGAGGTCTACGTCTTCCCGGTGGACTCTCGGGCAAACGTATACAACCCCTACTTCATCAACCCTGACGAAGCGAAGTTCACGCCGGCTGGGTGGAGCAGCTGCCTGATCGTCAGCGCCGGCCATGCCCTGAAATTCTTGGCCTGGTACCAGGTGGCGCCGTCTCTCGATCAATGGGCGGAGCGGCCAAACCTCGCCGAGGCGATCAGACCGATCGACCCCAACAAGAACTCCGTCGGGACAATTTCGAAGAACCACTTCAACAGAATGCAGTTGGAGCTCGCCGGAAGAGTCGAGCCGCCGAGCGTCGCCGCTCCCGAGCACGACCTCGTAGTGTCCGCCGTGGCGTCGGACATCGGCGCATCGAACGCCCTGAGCCGTTGGCTGCCCCAAGGCTCAGTGCCTCCCAAGCGGCGGCGGATCGGCTTTGGTAAGCGCTGAGTCGGTGTGCGGCGGTCGGCCTCCAGCGCAACTCGCGTACCACCAATGTGAGGCTCTCCTCTCCGTGCCGAGCCGCTCGATCAGTCCACTACTCCTGCGACCACTGATCAGCATCCTCGACGGGTTGCGGCAGTCGACCTTCCAACCAGTCGGCGCAGGTGCCGGGCCGGAAGCCTGGGTCATCGCACTCAATGACCCAGGTCAAGAACTCGGCCGGTCCTCCGTTCAGGTAAGGCGGCGGCGACACAGGCTTGAACACCGTCGGCAAACGCTCCTGCAGTGACAGGTAGTTCAGGACATGGCCCAGCTCCTGCACCGCGCTCCATGCAAGGTCATGGCCGATGTCGAGCGAGAACTTCACCCACCACCCGGCGACACCGTCGACGCCCGAACTCGTGGCGATGCCCTCGTGGACGCAGGGGATTCGCTCAAGATAGGTCGTCAGCTTGGTGAAGGCGCGCTCGTCCACCTCAATAGATTGACAGACGCCGTCCGACGCAAGTCCGACCACCTAGTCCGAGGGCTCAAAGACAACATTGTGGCCACGTGGCCGGCCCCGAAGACCGCTGACATCGGTGAACCGGCTCAGCAGCTCCGCAGCGCGTTCGACGTCCGTGCCGGACGTGTCCGCCTGCACGTAGATGCCCGAGAAGGTGAGCGTGGCATCGACCGCAATCTCAGAGATCCCCAGCGAGTCGACATCGCCAGTGGCACGCACCCGAACTGCGAGTTCGGTACCGAGTTGCTCGACTACTTCGACCTCAACTGCGTCGTACCGGTGATGCTCGAAGAAGTAGACGCTGGTCTCGATCGGCTCACCGAATGTCGAGCCAGCGAAGCGCACACCTGCCATCTCTTCCCAACGCGCCCGGCCAGCCGCGGGAACCCAGCCGACGACAAGGTTGGGCTGTGTGGAGCCGTATTCCCGGGTCACCTCCGCGCAGTCGACCGAGAACGTCCACGTGAGCTGTAGCGGGTATCCGGTGTTCGGGTTCTCGAACAGCAGTCCGCTGAACCTCCCGCCGACGGGTCTCAACTCATCGATGCGAAGATCGTCCACGGGCTCAGTCTGACGCTTCTGGAGGGAGCAGTCCGTACTGCTCAAGCGCATCGCTCCAGATCAGACCGCTGTTGGCGTGGAAGTACCGCCGAAGCAGCATCCTCACCTCGTCGCTGTTCAGCGTCGCCTCGTCGCGCGCTCGTTGTAGCGCCGCAGCGTCCCGCGGGTCCATCGTCGTCGTGAGCTGACCTTGCGCCGGCCGCCAGGCGCCGTATCCGTCAAAGGAAACACGCAGCAACGAGATGAGTCCGTCCGGATCGACGTCGAAGTCGGCAAACACGCTGCCGCCGTCGAGCGCAAGGGTGAACGAACACGGCCGTGTCCCCGTCGTCCACGTGTACGGGTGGATCTCGAAACTCACCGCGGAGCAGCCTCCATCGCAACGATCGTACGGCCGGCGCTGCGCAACTGCCGCTGGGTCGCGCTCGACCGCCTGCGGCAGCTCAGTTGCCGGGCTCTCCGACCGGCCTCGATGCTGCGGGGTTCACCGGGTGCTGAGCGATTGTTGCTGCGAAGTCGATCGCGGCCTGCTGGACCTCCTCGGCGGTCGCCCTGAGTGTCAGGACCGCGGGGTTGCCCGTGCCCCTCCTCCCGTTCCGACGGTCGGGCGGCAGAAACTCAAGATTCAGCTCGACGCTGATCTCAGCACGTCCGTTCGATTGCCGAACGCGAGGGAACTGCAGGTTCGGTTCGATCAGCCACGGCGGTGCCGGGGGATCGCTATCTGACCTCTCGGTCACCCACTCTTCGAGCCGAAGTAACCAGCCGACGAGCAACGGAGGGGTGTCGCAGGTAAGTGCCTGCCATCTAAATTCCCAGGCCTGGCCATCGAGCGTCGCCTCACCCTCAACCACGTACCAGCTATCCCGCTTTCGGGGGTCTTGGTCGTCCGAGAATTGAAACCCGTCGATAGCCAATCGAAGCGAGTCACCTCGGGTAGTTCCGAGCCTCAGACCCGGGCCCGTCGGCAAATCAGCGGACGGTGCCCACGAGTACGCATTTGTGCGGCCCGCGAGGTCTCGGATGTCCCACGCATCAAAAGGGGGGGATCCGTCGGGAAGTCGAGCTCCAGAAACTCGATGAGTTCGTCGACCGTATACGGACCGAGCGAGGCCTTGTAGTCCGTGAAGGCGTCTTGGACCTCACGCCAGTGTGAATAGACAGCCGTGGTCAGGCACATCCCAGACTCGGTGTACACGATCGTGATCGGGTGCACTTCTCGTTTCGCCATCAGTCAAGAGCCTCGCCGAGAATCTGCGCAAGTGCATCGTCGGCTCGTTCCACGGCGTGGGCGTACACACGAAGTGTCATCGCCGGGTCGGCGTGGCCGAGGCGGTGAGCGACAGTCCGAACGTCTTGGCCGGAGGCGATGGACTGGGTGGCCGACCAGTGGGCGGAGGTCGTGGAGGCGCCAGCGGTCGTCGATGCCGGCCCAACTCTCGAGACCGACGCCACGACCAGCCGATGCGGTCGGGGTTCGGTGGGTCGGCGTCGGGCGTGAACAACCACTCCGTCACATCGGCGTACGTGAAGGCCTTCTCCCCCACCATCTGGACCAGTGACGGGCTCAGCGTGAACGGTGCGGCGACTACCGGTCTTGATCGGCTGGAGCGACACGAGACAGACGCCCGACCAGCATCTTTCCCTTTAGCCGATCGCAGTGCCCCATCCGTCGTACTCCCCGTCGTGTTCAGAAGCGACTTGCTCCATCGCACGTCGATGGACTGCGATGACTTCAGCACCGAATATCTCAACCGGCCACAAACAGAGCAATCCCCATTCCGCAATGTCGGGAGTTGGCGCAGCGACGTTGGTTTCGCAGCCCAAGTCGATTGCCGCCGCCTCGGCTGCCTTCGCAGACGGCTCGTCTACGAAGTACAGGAAGTGTTCGATGACTCGCGGCTCGTCGAACCTCGCTCCCCGAGCCAACAGCTCATCGAGCACCGCCTGGTCCGGGTTGTCTGGCATCGCCTCGTTGCTCGTCTCCAAGGGATCGGCCGGTTCCGTCGAGACCGATGGCAAACCGCTACCAGCGTCGCTGGTGCATGCTGCAAGCAGTGCCGCCGTCAAGACGGCCGCTGCGACTCGGCGGAGGTCGGCCACGTCTATTCGATGCGCATGCCGGAGATGGTGCGGCTGATGACGAGCTGCTGGATCTGCTCG
>JAHDDK010000024.1:897-54186 GCA_020629375.1 Acidimicrobiales bacterium | reverse complement strand
CTCACACGGCGGAGGCGTGCCCGGCTTCCGCAGCCACGCCGCCTACCTGCCCGAATACGACATCGCCTACGCGTTCTCGTCCAACCTGATCCCGCTCCCCGAAGGCACCGACGTCGGCGTGCTCGAGCGCGAGCTCATCCCCGTGCTCATCGACCTCGCTAGCTGACCGGCGCCGATATCGACACCTGAGGATCAGGCGGGGAGTGGCGACGGTCCGACGCTGAACGTGAACGTCCGCGCCCCGACTTCGACGACCGTGCCCGAGGTCAACGTCGTCGGCTGATTCGGGCGGAGCCGCATCCGGGCAGGCCGATCGCCAGCGGGTGACACAAAGGTGCCGCTCGTCGTGCCCAGGTCGACGATCTCCACGTTCCACCCGACGAGATGCACCTGTAGGTGCATGGCGTCGACTCCACCGACGCCGTCGTCGAGGCGAACAAGGGTGGCGGGTTCTCCCGCGAGCTCTGCCGCGTTCGGCATCTCGGAGCCGATGATCGCGGGCCGATTCAACGGAAGAACGGCACCGTCGTCGAAGGTGATCACGCCGAGAACCGGTCGGACGTCGACGGCGATCTCGGCTTCGGGAGCTGGCATCTGCCCACACGTCCGGCACACATGATCCTGAATCGACGTCAGATGGCCGTCGGGGCAACGGACTCCTCGGAGCTGCGTCGTCGGCACGGCTACCGCGACCGATGTCGGCGATTCGGTCGGCGGTTGGATCGGCTCAACGACGACTGGTTCGACCGGTCCCGTGACCGGACCAGTCATCGGTGTGACCGGTGCGGCGGGGTTCTCTGCCTGCGGTAGCTCGTCGACCACTGCAGAACCGACATCGGTGCCCGGCGATGGCGCGGCCGGAGATTCGGTTCGTTCGAGAATCTGCTCGAACATTCCGGAGCCAGCGTCCTCCTGAACCACACGTGGGGGCTTGGGGAGGCCTACCGGCGACTCGGGCGTCTCTTCGACGACCGTCTCCTCGACGGCCGTCTCCACCGCTGCCGCGGTATCGACGTCGGAGCGCGTTCCGGTCCCGGCCGACACATCCAGCACGAAACCACCACCCGCCACGACGCCACCCCGGAGCACGCCAATCAGGCCCGTTTCGGTGGATACGCCCGCAGCGACTTCAGTGACCTCGCCATGCAGGACCATGTCGACCCACGTCGTGGCGTCCCGCCCATCGAGAACGGTCTCCTCGCCCTCGACGACCGCGACGAGCTGAATGTCGCCGAAGACAAGCGTCGCCAGACCAGCAGGGATCGGCGCCGCCAACGCAATGGCCGGAAAGTTCTCGTACCCCGCATCGACGATGTCGGCGGTGATGGTGCGCACGATCTCCGGCCACTCCGCATCATCAAGCGCCGAGAGGCGGGTCAGTACGGCGCCCAAGCCCGCGTCGGAGCCGGCCGCGCAACCCACGGCGTGCGTCAACCGCGCCACAATGCCGCTGCCGGGCATCACCTGAACCGCCTTCGGGCTGTCCTCCACCGATCGTCCTTCTCGTCACCTGCTGGAAAGCCACGAGTCGACCGGCGACCCGTGGATCCTTGTCAATCGGATCGAGGGTTGCCCGACTCAAGCAAAAGTACCCATCGAAGACGAAACGTCATCAGAGTGAAAGGTCCCGGTCGGGAGGCCGCTCCACGATGTCGAACTCGGTGTCGCCGGTCCGTACCCGATCTCCCGCCGAGAGCTCGACGGGCACACCGGGTTCGAGCTTGTCCGACTCGCCGTCCGCCCCGATGCGCCAGGTCCCGTTGTGTGAGTCGCGATCGATCAGCACCACCGCGGACGACTCGACCCGAATCTCGGCATGGAGTCTCGACACCGAGGGGTCGGCGAGGATCACCGGTTCGAGCGTCTCGTCGTACGATCGATGCGAGTACGGCCAACGTCCCAGCACGAGCCCCTGACCCACGGGGACCACATCTCCCGAAACGTCGAGTGCCAGCGCCGCCGGGCCTGGCTGTGCGTCGGCGAGATCGGCCACGGCCGTCATCTGCGACTCGGACACACTCACGCCTCGACGACGAACGTGTACCCGAAAGCCGCCGGCACGGATCACGCCCTCGACGAACATTCCCGATGCCTCCCCGTCCGCGTCGTTGAACACGATGCAGGAGGCATCGTCGAGCGACTGCGCGGCGCCCGACATCGGCGCCGTCACGAACTCGTCGTCCGCGCCGGCCCGAACGTCGGCAGTGTCGACGCCGTACGACACCGCGATCAACGGGGCGAGCCCGAGCAGCACTAGCGACGGCAACGGACGGTCGGACTCGGTCCAGTCGGCCAGCACCGCCTGTGCATCGACAATCGTGTCGGCAATCAGCAACGGCTCGATCACGTCATGCGCAACATCGAGCGGTTCGGGATCGGGGAGCCACACGATTCGGTCCGCCTCGCGTGCCAACCATCCCGCGCCCGGCGTGACTTCGACCAGCACGTCCATCACCGAAGTATCGGACAGACTGTAGGGATGAAGACAATCGGACTGCTCGGCGGCATGAGCTGGGAATCATCGGTCCTGTACGAAGAACTCATCAACACCGAGGTACGCGAGCGTCTCGGTGGAGTCCATTCGGCCGACCTGCTCATCCGCAGCTACGACTTCGCCGTCATCGAAGAACTTCAGGCCGCCGGCCGATGGGACGACGCGGGCAACGTCCTCGCACGTGATGCAACCCGCCTGCAGGCGGCTGGCGCCGAAGTCATCGCCTTGTGCACCAACACCATGCACCTCGTCGCCGACGCCATCGTCGAGGCCATCGACGTGCCGTTCGTCCATCTCGCCGACGCCACCGCACAGGCAATCACCGCCGCCGGCCTGACGACGGTCGGTCTGCTCGGCACACAGTTCACCATGGAGCAACCCTTCTACCGGGATCGGCTCGCTGGACACGGGTTGACCGTCATCGTCCCCGAGCCAGCCGATCGTGCACGCGTTCACGACGTGATCTACCACGAACTTGTTCGTGGCGAGCTGAACCGGTCCTCGCGCGAGGACTACCTCGACATCATCGATCGCCTCGGTTCGGCCGGCGCCGAAGGCGTCGTCGCTGGGTGCACCGAAATCGAGCTCCTCGTCACCGAAGACGACGTCTTCATTCCGTGGTTTCCGACCACACAGATTCACGCCTCCGCAATCGTCGCTGCTGCCCTCGACTGACTCACGCCTCGGCGTCGCCGACTCAATCCTCAACCACCGACGGTGATGTGCCGACTAGCTACTTGTGGGTATTTGGTCCGAATCGGCGGGACCGCGGAACGTCCGACGGTGGCGCCCCTTCGTCGTCCTGGCGCTCGGGGCGCTGATCACCTTTCTCCTCGCATCCCTCCAAAGCGACGCAGCCGGCCGAGAACAGGACCTTCTCTTCGAACGAGCCTCGGTAAACGCCGTCGCCGAGCTCGAGGCCGCCGTTGCCTACCGAACCGACGAGTTCCTGTCGAGCGTGAATTTCGTGCACGCCACGCACCCTGCGCCCGTCGAGGAGTACGAACGGTTCTTCAACCAGGAGGCCGAATTCAGCGAGGCGGTCTCGATCGACCCCGGCGTCTTCTTCGTCGAAGCGGTCGAAACCGCCGACATCGCTGCGCTCGAAGCGCGCGAACGAGCCCTCGGACACGACGACTTCAGCGTCGTCAGCTTCGGCCGCCCGCCTGACAGTCCACACCTGGTCATCACCCGTACCGGCCGACAGGTCGAGGTTGGGGGCCTGTCGGTACGCGGCATGGACATGTCGACGCTGTACGCAGCCAGCTTCTCGTCCGCCCTCCCCGAAGAGGGCTTCGTCCTATCGGCGCATACCTCAGACTCGATGCTTGGGATGTTCTTCGCCCCGGACCTCGCAGATCAGATCGGACAAGCCCTCAGCCCCGTCATCCTCTCGATCACGGGCGCTGTCGACTCGTCGGTGCCCGGAGAACCACCAATCGGCTGGTCGATCCGCTTCTTCAGCGCCGATCTCCTGACCGACAGCCTGAGCGAAGCAGTCTCCAAGGATCTGTACGTCCGGGTGTCGGCCGCCGACGTCGGCGAGCTCATCACCCGACCAGCGGGAGATGGGGCACCGCTCGACTGGGCCGAAGCCGACCACTCGACGCAACAACAACTCGACACCCAGGGCCTTCAGTGGACGGTCGACGTGTGGTCCGACCACGACTTCGGCGTTGCGGCAGGGCTCTTCGATCAGCGGACCATTTGGCTCGTCGGACTGTCGATCTCGCTCGTCACGGCGCTCGGTCTGCTCTGGCGAGATCGACATCGAGGAGCGCTCGAGGCCACCGAGTTCGAACTCGAACATGCCCGCACGCTTGCATCGACCGACGGGCTGACGGGCCTTCTCAACCGGCAGGGCTTGATGTCGGCCATCGATCGAACGGTACCGAACCAACCCGCCACGGTCTTTTTCGTCGACCTCGACGGCTTCAAGGCCATCAATGACACCCTCGGCCACGCCGCCGGCGACACCGTGCTCCGTAACGTCGCCGAAGCGCTCCGCGAGACGTTCCGATCCCGCGACATCATCGGTCGGTACGGCGGCGACGAGTTTCTCGTCTACGTGAGCGGCGTGTCGTCACCGGACGTCGTCGCCGAATCCTCACGCCGACTGATCGAGGCGATCGCTCAGCTCGACGGTGACTTCACCGGAAGCGTCGGCGTAGCCACGCGGCTCGCGGGGGAGCAAGTCGACAACACCGACCTGATCCGCAGCGCCGACCGAGCGATGTACCGAGCGAAACACACCGGCGGCGGTCGCTTCGAACTGGCGCTAACCACGTGAGCCCACGCCTCCGCCTGGCAATCGTGCTGTTGGTCGGGGCGGTCGCGACCCTGATCGTCGGTGGCCTCCGGATGCAAGGAGCGTCCCGCGAACGTGATGCGCTCGTGAGCGCGCAGGTCGACGCCATCGAGACGGGGTTCGTGGCGGAGATCGAGGGTCAATTCGCTGCCTTCGGCTCGGTCGTCAACTTCGTCTCGTCGACCCACCCCGGCTCATTGACCGAGTACCAGGCGTTCGTCGCCGACGAGATCGACTTCGCAAGCGACCTCGACCCGGGCGTGCTCTTCTTCGAGCCGGTCCTGATCGACGGAGTCGATGCGCTCCGAGAGCGCGAGGCGGACCTCGGCAACGAGTTCGACATCACGCTGTTCCCCAATGAGGGCGACCTTCGGCTCATTCTGATGCGCTCCGGACGCAACGTCGACATCTTCGGTGTGCCCCTTCTCGGACTCGATGCGACGTCGTTTGCCGAGTCGATCACCGACACCAGCGACGAATGCGACTCGTTCGAGGCTTCGGTCGTCGACGAAGGCGACCTGTTCGCCCTCTTCGGAGGGGAGAGCGGCGATCGAGACCACCCCTATCTCGTCGTGATGCAGCGGCCGGTCATGAACCGGGTCGACGGAACGATCTTCGGTTGTGCCATCCGGGCGCTCAGTACCGACAAGGCCCTTGACGTCGAACGACTTGCCAAAACGACCCCGCTCGAGTTTCAGGTCTGGCCGGTGGGCGAAGGCCTCGTTGCACCGATCCGACGCGGCGTCACGTCGCCCGACCTCGTCGAGGTGGAGCGGACCTTCATGGCCGGCGAACTCGAGTGGCGACTTTCTGTCTGGGATCCGACAGGCGACTTCGGCCCAGACGCCGGCATCGCCGGGCAATGGGTGATCGGCGTGATCGGCATCCTCGCCACGCTGCTGGTGGCCGCAGCGATGCACATGCGTGCTCGCGTTCGAGCCACGATCGAGTCGCAGAGCTTCGAGATCGAACATGCTTGGGCGGTCGCCTCGACCGACTCGCTCACGGGGCTCCTCAACCGGGCCGGATTCATCGAAGCGGCGCGGCGATTTCCGTCGACGACCGATGCCATCGTCCTGTTCGTCGATCTGGACGGCTTCAAGGCGGTCAATGACGACTCTGGACACGAACACGGCGACGAAGTCCTTCGGGCCACCGCTCGTGCGCTCCGGTCGATCGTCCGGCAAGACGACCTTGTCGCTCGATTCGGAGGCGACGAGTTCGTGATCTTCAGCCAGCGGCCGCACACCATCGAGGACGTCAACGTCATGTCCGAACGGGTCACCTCACGGGTGGCCGAGATCGACCACCGTGTCAGTTGCTCGGTTGGGGTGGCGCGCCGGGCTCCGGGCGAATCAGCCGATGTGAAGTCGCTGATCCGTGCGGCAGACGCCGCCATGTACGTCGCGAAGAACGCTGGCGGTGGGCGGCACGAAATACACGCCGACCACGCGTCCTGAGTTACCAGTTGGTGGCGATGTACTGCGTTTCGCAGAACTCGTAGATGCCTTCGCTGGCGCCCTCTCGGCCGAGCCCGGACTGTTTCATCCCGCCGAACGGTGCCGCCGGATCGGAGACCACGCCCCGATTCAGCCCGACCATGCCCGCCTGGATCTGTTCGCTCACTCGGAGGCCTCGGGCCAAGTCTTGGGTGAAGACGTACCCCATCAACCCCATTTCGGTGTCGTTGGCCATCGCGATGACTTCGTCCTCATCGGTGAAGGCGATGAGCGGAGCGACGGGTCCGAAGATCTCCTCGCGGGCGACATCCGCGTCCGTCCCAACGCCCGTCAGGACCGTCGGGGGATAGAAGAACCCCGGGCCCTCGATCGGGGCGCCACCGGTGACGACATTTGCACCGTCGGCAACAGCCGACCCGACGAGCCGGTCGACGTTGTCGACGGCTTCCTGGTTGATCAGTGGACCGACCTGCGCGCCCTCGGCGTGTCCTTCAGCAACGGTCATGGCCGACATCGCCGCAGCGAGCTTCGTGCCGAACTCCTCCATGACCGGTTCTTCGACGAAGAACCGATTCGCGGCCGTGCAGGTCTCGGCCGAGTGCCGCATCTTCGCGGCAATAGCGCCCTCCACCGCCAGGTCGAGGTCGGCGTCGGCAAAGACGACGAACGGTGCATTACCCCCCAACTCCATGGCGACCTTCAGCACTCGATCGGACGCCTGCTTCAACAAGATTCGGCCGACCTCGGTCGATCCCGTGAACGACACCATTCGGACCGCATCATGATCCATAGCTGCCTTCACCGGCGCCGACGCCGAGGCGGTGGTCACGATGTTGACGAGCCCAGCAGGCAGCCCGACCTCGTTCTCGAACAGATCTGCCAGCGCGAGCGCCGTGAGCGGTGTTTCTTTGGGCGGCTTGATCACGACGGCGTTTCCGGCGCCCAGCGCCGGTGCCATCTTGCGGGTGATCATCGCTGCGGGGAAGTTCCATGGCGTGACCATGAGGACGACCCCAACCGGTGGGTGGTGCACGATCATGCGAGCCGTGCCGGCCGGGTTCGTCCCGATCGAACCATGCAACCGAACCGTCTCTTCGCTATTCCACCGGAAGAACTCCGCTGCGTACGCGATCTCTCCGAGGGCATCGGCTTTGGGTTTGCCATGCTCGGCCACGATCAGATCGGCGAGCAGGTCGGCGTTGTCGACCATCACCTGGTAGCAGGACCTCAGCAACTCCGCTCGAACACGTGGTGCGGTTGCCGCCCACGCAGGCTGGGCCGCGGCTGCCGCGTCGCAGGCGTCGCGCATGTCCGACACGCTTCCGGCTGCCACCGTGGCGACGGTCTCACCGGTCGCCGGGTTGAGGACGTCGACGGTGTCTCCGTCAGCTCCTGCTCGGCGGTCGCCGCCGATCACCAGATTCGTCTGCATCGCTCTTCTCCGTCATCGGGAACGGCGAGAGCGTACCGTCCTCGGTGAGTCCAAGGGCCATGAGGGGCGGTTCGGGTGACGGTGCTGCCGTGCGCGGGTCGGAAGCGTCCTGTCGACCCCGCTTGAAGATCGAATCTCGCATCCGTTGACCTTCCGTCTCCCACCTCATCGTCCGGTACGGTCAAAACATGAAGATTTCGATGACGGTCAACTACTCCGACGACCCGCAGAAGGCAGCAGCACACGTCAAGCGGATGGAAGAGGCCGGCGTCGACCAGGTTTGGGTGGCCGAGGCCTACTCGTTCGACGCCGTGTCGACGCTCGGCTTCTTGGCTGCTCACACCGACCGCATCGAGCTCGTCTCGGGCATTCTCCCGATCTACAGCCGCACGCCGACGCTTACCGCCATGACCGCAGCGACCCTCGACTCGTTGTCCGGTGGCCGTTTCGTACTCGGGCTCGGTGCGTCGGGTCCGCAGGTGATCGAGGGCTGGCACGGCGTGCCGTACAACCGCCCGCTGGGCCGTACTCGGGAGGTCGTCGAGATCTGCCGCAAGGTGTGGCGGCGCGAGCGGCTCGAACACGACGGCCGCAACTACCAGATGCCCCTACCCGCCGATCAGGGCACCGGCCTCGGCAAGCCGCTCAAGCTGATCAACACGCCCATCCGCGAGGACATCCCGATCCTCATCGCGGCGATCGGCGAGAAGAACGTCGAGATGACCGCCGAGATCGCCGACGCCTGGCTGCCCGTCTTCTTCTACCCAGAGAAGGCCAACGTGGCCTGGGGCGCTTCCCTCGAGGCCGGTCTCGCCAAGCGCGACGAATCACTCGGCCCGCTCGAAACCATCGCCGGCGGCATCGCCGCGATCACCGAGACCGACGAGGAAGCGAAGGCCCTCCTCGACTTCGGCCGTCCGCAAGCCGCGCTGTACATCGGTGGCATGGGCGCCAAGTCGAAGAACTTCTACAACACCTTGTTCCAGCGATACGGCTACGAAGAGGAAGCGGAGAAGATCCAGGACCTCTATCTCGATGGCAAGAAGGACGAAGCCGCAGCGCTCGTGCCCGAAGACTTCCTTGCCGCCATCAACTTGATTGGCACCGAAGGCTTCATCAAGGACCGCTTGGCCGCCTACGCCGATGCTGGGGTCACCGCGCTCACCGTCAACCCGATCGGCGATGACCGCATGGACACCGTCGCCAAGATCAAAGACTGGGCCAACTGAGTCACTTCGGGGTCAGACACCAACGTGACCAGCAGTCACTTCGGGGTCTGACACCAACGTGACTGCTGGCGGTCACGCACGCTCGTCGACGAAGGCTCGTAGGCGACGGGCAACCGTGACCGGTTCCTGAAGCGGGCCGAAGTGCGTCAACTCGTCGACCGTTTCGAGTCGGCCGTTGGGGAGGGCCGCAGCAACGACGGGCGCGATCTGCGCCGGAACCTGACCGTCGCCAGACACGCACACCATGGTCGTGAGGTCGACATCGGGAAGCATGTCGGTGTGGATTGGGCCGGCCATGGCGAAGGTCGTGCCTTCGTGTTCGGGAGTGCACTTGAGGGTGATGGAGCCATCTTCGGCGTGAGCGAATCCATGTGTCACGTAGTCGTGAAGAATGTCGGCGCGGAAAAGGCCGAGAGGAGGGCGGGCGCCATACCGCTCGAGCGCAGCGGCCACGGACGGGAAGGTCGGGCGGCGAGCTCGGGCAGCGATCTCCAACGGGTTGTGCGTACCGGGCGGCGTGTTGTTCGGGAAGATGATTGGTTCGAACACGGTCGCCGAGGTGAACGTGCGTGGGCGAGCGTGTTCGTGACCGATGATGGCCGCCCCACCCATCGAGTGACCGAAGCCGTGCAGATCCGCATCGGCGTGCCGGTCGCGGATTGCGTCGACGACGGCACCCACGTCACCGGCCATGTTCAACCAGTCGAATCCGTCGAGTGATGGCGGGGCGGTCGAGTCGCCGTGCCCGCGGAAGTCCATGGCGTAGATCCGGAACCGGTCGGTGAGTTGCTCGGCGAACGCCCGGTAGACCCGGCCCAAGAAGCCGGTGGCGTGGGCGATGAGCAGCACCTCTGCGCCGTCGCCACCCATGTCGTGCAGAGCGAGTTGGACGTCACCTCGGTCGATCAACGTCGAAGTCGGATCGGCAGGCGTGGGGCTCACAGTCGCTCCCAAGTCCATCGAAGAGGTCGGTCCGCGTCGTACGGCATCGTCCCGTGAAATGCCCGAGGGTCCTCGTCGAACACGAGCGGCACGAAGTGGCGATCGCCTTCCCACATCGGGAGGTTGGCGGCGGCGCGTTCGGCCGGATCGTCGTGACACGCTCGGAGCAGCTGGTGGCGGTCGATCCAGATGAGCGAACCTTCCGGGTTGCTGTCGGGAGGCTCCCCCTCCCATGCCCTGGAGAGGAATACGAACCCGAGCCACTCTTCTCGTTTTGGTCCGAAGTTCGACCAGGTGATCGTGCCTCGGAGAGTCACGTCGGTCAGCTCGAGGCCTGCTTCTTCGTGGACCTCTCGCCTGAGCCCCTCGCTCACACCTTCGTCCACTTCGAGCTTGCCGCCGAGCCCGTTCACTTTGCCGTAGTGGTCGTCGTCGGGTCGGGCGTCTCGCCGGATCATCAAGACGGCGTCGCGCTCACGATCCCACAGGTAGACGAGCGTGCCGACGATGGGGCGATAGGGGGACATCGAGCGTGACGCTAGCGGTGTCTTGCGTCGAGCGAGGGCCTGTCGGCCCGGCTGGTCGACGGCCTCGTCAGTTGATCTGGATGTCGGCGGTCATGCCCACCGGAGCGACACCCGGTACTCGGGACTCCCGCGCGAACAGTTCTTCCATCATCGGGACGAAGTCTTCGATCGGCAGGGTCGGGTAGTCGGGGTCGAAGCAGTTCTGGTCGTACTTCGCGCAGAACTGCACACACGACTCGTAGTACTCGTGCTCACCGAACACGTCGCGGGCGTCGCGATTGCCACCCATGTGGTGGAAGTAGTAGTAGCCCTGGAACAGCCCATGATGCTTGATGACCCAATGGGTTTCGTCGTCCACGTATGGGCGCAACATGGCCGCAGCAGTGGCGCTGTGATTCTGCGGAGCGATGGCATCGCCGACGTCGTGCAGGAGCGCGCCGACGACGAGGTCGAGACTCTCATCGGCACGGAGGGCTCGCGTCGCTGACTGGAGCGAATGCTGATACCGGTCGATCTGATAACCGAGCTTGGGCCCTTCCATGACCTTGAGAAGCGTCACGAGGTTCTCGATGAGTTCGCCTTGCGAATGCTCGGTGTACAGCTCACCGAGGAATTCGTAGTCCTCGCGTGTGCCGTCCTCCATGCGGGTCCAGCTGACGTGTTCCATGAACGCCAACGATCGGAGTTTCAGAGCGTTGTGTCAAGCCGTTTGCGCACGGAGATTCACTGACTATCAGAGTCCGGCGTCGGGGTCGCGGTCGACCGCAAAGACGGCGGCGACGGTCATCGCCATCAAGATGACGCTGAGGGCCATCGCCTGGCCTCGGAGCAGATCGCCCGGTTGGCCGAGTAGGCGCTCGATCGCGATCGGCACGGTCATGAGGTCGGGGTCGCGTCCGACGAACGACGTCGCCCCGAACTCGCCGAGCGAGACGGCGAGCGCGAATCCGGCACCGGTGAGCAGGGCCGACCGAGCGACGGGCGCGTCGATGGTCCGGCGGATCGTTCGGGTGTCGGCGCCGAGGGTCGACGCTGCTTCGCGAATCGACGGGTCGATGGCCCGCAGCACCGGTACGACTGCGCGGACGACGAACGGGATTCCCACGAGCGCCTGCGCGAGCGGAATGATCACCCACGAGCGCCGCAGGTTGATCACGTCGCTGTCGAACGCCAGTAGCATCCCGAATCCGAGCGTTACTGCCGATGTACCGAGCGGCAGCATCGTCGCAAGGTCCGTCCATCGCCGGATGCCAGGTCGGCCGTGGACGATCGACAGCGATGCCCACCCTCCCACCACCATGGCAGCGGCCATGGCCAGGAGTCCGAATCCGAGCGAGTTGAGCATCGCCTGCGCCGGTGTGACGGTGAGGAACGGCGGTCGGTCTGCGAGCGCTCGGAAGTGGTCGACGCCGTAGCCCGTGCCTGTACCGAACGCGCCGTCGACGAGCGCGACCATCGGGACCGCCAGGAGTGCGATGGTCACACCCACGATGCCGTAGGTGATGATCGTCTCTCGGGGCGTGGCCGGCGGACGCGCCCGATCGAGGTCGAGGCGATCTCCCTCCGCAAGGCGACGTCGAAGCCGAATGTCCACTGCGACGAGCACAGTCACCGTCAACAGCTGGAGCATCGACAACGCCGCAGCGGTCCCGAAATCTGTGCGGGACACGGCGTGGCGAAAGATCTCCGTTTCGATCGTCCGGAATCGAGTGCCGCCGAGCACGAGCACGATCCCGAACGACGTGAAGCTGAACAAGAACACGATCGTCGAGGACGCCAACAACGCGGGGCGCAGCCGAGGCAGCGTGACCCGCCCAAAGCTGACAAACCACGAATCGCCGAGCATCCGAGCCGCCCGTTCCTGGTGGTCGCTCAGCTGATTCCAGAAGCCGCCGACTGTCCGGACGACGACCGCGACGTTGAAGAACACGTGGGCGGCGATGATGGCGAACAACGACCGTCGTAACGCGAACGGTCCCTCCGTCAATCCGCTCCGTTCGGCAGTCGCCAAGAACGCGCTCGCCACCACGATCGTTGGCAACACAAAGGGCACGGTCACGACGGCGCGAACGAGTCGGCGTCCCCGAAATCGCCGATTGGCGAGCACGGCCGTCAACGGCATCGCTACGACGAAGGTCGCCATGGTCGACAGGGCTGCCTGCACGATCGTGAAGACGATGGACCGTCGCGTCGACGAAGACGACAACGGTCCGTTGCGGAGGTCGATTCCGTCGGTGATCCCTCGTACCAACAGTTCGGCGATCGGCCACCCGTAGAAGATCACGCAGAGCACGATCGGTCCCGCCGCAACAAGACCGAACGGTGATCGCCCCGATTCGGTCACGTTGGGGTCAGACCCCAACGTGACTCGTCGGACCGCCTTGCGGGTCAGCCGGTCACGATGTCGTTCCACCGCTGCGTCCAGTCGTCGCGATTCGCCTCGATGACCGCCGGGTCCATCGTCAGCGCGTCGTCGACGAGCGGCCCGAACTCGACGAACGCCTCCGGCAACTCGGCGTCGCCGTTCGTCGGATACACGAACATGTTGAGCGGGATGTCCTCTTGGAACGTTGTGCTCAACATGAAGTCGACCAACTTGGCGGCGGCTTCGGGGTGCTCGGTTCCGGCAAGTACGCCGGCGAACTCGATCTGGCGGAAGCAACTGTCGTCGAGCACCGAGGTCGGTGGCGTGTCGACCGGCGGGTCGGCGAAGAGGAACTCGGCGGGCGGGCTCGATGCATACGACGTCACGATCGATCGGCCGCCGCCCCCAGCGGTGAACTCGCCGTAGTAGGCGTCGCTCCAACCCGCGGTGACGACCATGTCGTTGTCGACGAGGTCCTGCCAGTACTGCTCCCAAGCATCCGCGCCGAACTTCGAGATCGATGCGAGCAGAAACGCGAACCCAGGCGACGATGTCTCCGGGTTCATCGTCACGAACTGTCCGGCGTTGGCCGAGTCGGCCAGGTCTTCGAGCGAGGCAGGAGCATCGCCCGGAAGGGCGTCGCGCCAGTAGTTGACACACACGTCGCCGTAATCGATTGGGGTGACCCGATGGTGCGGGTCGAGCTCGAGCGTGTCATCGACCGTGTCGAGCAGCGCCGACTCGTACGGCATGAAGATGCCTGCTTCGAGTCCACGGCACAAGAAGGCGTTGTCGATACCGAACAAGACGTCGGCAGTGGGATCCCCGGCGGTCAACACGGCGGAGCTGACCAGCTGGCCAGCGTCGCCACTGCCGACCTGTTCGACCTCGATGCCGGTCTCGGCGGTGAACTGCTCGAGGATCCCCTCGCTCACGAAGAACGAGTCGTGGGTCTCGAGGCGAATGGTCGTGCCGCTCAGGTCGGCATCGGTCGTCGTGATCGCGTCGAGACCGGGGTCTTCGAAACAGGTCTCCGACGCGGCGAAGTCCGAGCCGGACCCGCAGGCTGTCGCCACGATGGCGAGGATCAGTGTGGCGAGTGCCGTGCGTGCACGACGAGAGGGGGAGTGGTTCATGGTGGCTTCCTCCGCTGGCATTACCCAGATCAGGTTCTGTCGGGTCGGTGGATTGGTCCACCCTCTCAGCCCACCCGATGTGTGAGCTCCCCGGATTGTCGAGGTCAAGCGTAGCGAGGCGCGATACTCGCACCATGCCCAGACGATCTTCCCCCGCGGCTTCGCCGTTGCACGTGCTGTTCGCCTCCGCCGAAGCAGCACCGGTGGCCCGCGTGGGAGGGCTGGCCGAGGCCGCCGCCGGCCTGGTCAGGAACCTGCGAGGCCGAGACGAGATCACCTGCACCGTCGTGTTGCCCGACTACGGCGGAGTCGAGCTCGCCGACGAAGTCGTGTCGAACCTTCCGGGCGTTTCCTGGACCGGACCCCTCACCGTTCGGACGGGTTCGGTCGACGAACTCGGCGAGATCACGCTCATCGGATGGGAGGACATGGCGCGCCCGCACCCCTATGTCGATGAGACCGGTGCTGGCTGGCCTGACAACGCCGACCGCTTCTTCGGGTTCTCGGCGGGCGTCGCACAGCTCGCCGAACGACTCGAGCCCGACGTGGTCCACTGCAACGATTGGCACACCGGGATGACCCTTGCGTGGTGCGAGCGGCCGTCGGTCTACACGATCCACACCCTCGGCTATCAAGGGCAGGCCGACATTGGATGGCTGCGAGAGATCACCACCGACCGGGCGTCAGCCTTCGATCGCTGGGGCGAGCTCAACCCCGCGGCCGGCGCCATTCGCCTCGCCGATGCGGTCGTCGCCGTCAGCCCCAACTACGCGGCGGAGATCCTCGATCCCGCTCGCTCGGCCGGGCTCCACGGTGTGCTGTCCGCAAAGGGAGACGATCTCGTCGGGATCCGCAACGGGATCGATGTCGCCCTGTGGGATCCGTCGACCGACCCGCATCTCGTCGAGCCGTACGGTCCGAAGACGTTGGCATCCAAGGCCGCCAACAAGGTCGCGCTGTGCGACGAGGTCGGCTGGGACGATCACGACACCCCGATCATCGGCATGGTCACTCGGCTCGTCGAGCAGAAGGGCATCGACCTGCTCCTCGGTGCAGTCCCGTACCTCGAAGGGATGGGGGCACGGCTCGTGCTGCTCGGCTCGGGTGAGGAGCGGCTGTCGTTGTGGGCGCGTGACCTGTCGAGCCGACACCCCGAGCAATTCGCCTTCATCGACGGATACGACGTGGAAATGGCACACCGCATCTTCGCTGGGGCCGACCTGTTCACGATGCCGAGCCGTTTCGAGCCCTGCGGACTCGCCCAGATGCAGGCGATGTCGTACGGCACGATCCCGGTGGTGAGCGCTGTCGGCGGGTTGGTCGACACCGTCGTCGATGCCGACGCGAACCCCACGGCTGGCAACGGCTTTGTGTCGCTGACCGTCGACACCGTTGGTCTGGTCGACGCCCTGCACCGGGGTCTCCGCGGCTGGGATGACAAGCGTCGCCGGGCCCGCATCCAGAAGCGAGGCATGGCCACCGACTGGTCATGGGACGACCCGACCGACCAGCACCTCGCCCTCTACCACCGCGTCGCGAGGGTCTGACCCCCACGTAACGAACCCCACCTAACGAACGTTCGGTAGGGTCAGACCCCGTACCTAACGCGCGTTCGGTTGGGGTCAGACCCCCGTCCGTCGAGACTCCGCTGCCGTCAGGCGTCGGCGGACCAGGGCGGAACGACCCGTGGCTGGCGGGCGAGCGTGAAGCTGTCGCGATCGAGCGCCAGGTTTGGCGAGTACGCGGGGTCGAGATCCAAGACGTCGGACCATCGGTCGAGACACCGATCGACCTCGGCATTGAAGCGGGCGATTTTGACGGGATCGTCTTCTTTGCCTCGACTGACGCTCTCGTGGTGATACAGCAGCGCCTGCGGCGTCCACAGGATCCGTTCGCCGCGTTCGTGGCGAACCCGCAGGCAGTAGTCGATGTCGTTGAAGGCCACGGCGAGATCCTCGTCGAGCCCGCCCAGCGCCTCCCAGGTGTCGCGTCGGGTCATCAGGCAGGCCCCGGTTACTGCACCGACCTCGTGCGTGATCGTGAGTCGGGAGAAGTAGCCGTAGGCGTCTCGCTCGTCCTGGAGGTGGCCGTGTCCGGCGAGTCCGCCGAGCCCGAGGATCACGCCCGCGTGCTGGATCGTGTCGTTCGGGTAGAGGAGCTTCGCCCCGACTGCGCCGATGCCGGGTTGTGTTGCCCACACCACCATCTCGGTCAGCCATCGAGGCTCGATCACCTCGGTGTCGTTGTTCAGGAGCAGCAGCAGGTCGCCGTTTGCCGCGGCGGCGCCGATGTTGTTGATCGTCGAGAAGTTGAATGGGCCCGGCGCGGCCACCACCCGGTGGTCGATCCCGTTGTCGAAGTCGGCGAACCACTCGAGCGTTTCGGGCTGCTCGCTGCCGTTGTCGATGACGATGATTTCGAACGCGGGGTAGGTCGTCTTCTTGAGGCTGTCGACACATTGACGGACCAGCTCGATTCGATCCCGTGTCGGGATCAGGATCGACACCATCGGCACGTCGGTGAGCGGTGGCGTGCAGCGATACGCCGTTGGCGCTGCGGCGACGTCGACGGTCCAGGCGTCGCCGAGTCGATGACGAAGCGCCTCGATCGACGCGGTCTCGGTGTACGACTTCTGACCGGGGGAGAGCGCCGTGGACCCGGTGATGGCTCGCCAGTGGTAGGCGACGTGCGGCACGTGCACGATCCGCTCGGCCGAGATCGTCGCCGTCGCACGAAGCAGCAGGTCGTGATCCTGGGACCCTTCGGTGCCGGGCCGGAGTCCGCCGACCTCGTCGACGATGCGGCGACGAATCGCGGTCAGGTGCGAGCAGTAGTTCTGCCCGAGGAGGAGTTCGGGATTCCAGCGCGGTTTGCAGTGGGGATCGAAGTGTCGTCCGTGCTCGTCGATCTTGTCCTCGTCGGTGTAGATCAGATCGGCGTCGGCCGCTGCGAGCGCGATCAGTGCGAGGGCTTCGGGGGCGAGTTCGTCGTCGTGATCCATGAAGGCGATCCACTCGCCGGTCGCCAACGCCAGTGCGTCGTTCGTGGCTGCCACGATGTGGCCGTTCTCCTCGCGGTGGCGAATGAGAATTCGTGGATCCGTCGCGGCCTTATCGAGAACCGCCCGCACGCCGGGGTCGGTCGACGCATCGTCGGCGATGCACAGCTGCCATCGGGTGTGGATCTGGTTGCGGACCGAATCGATCGCGGCCGCCAACCATTGGGGATCGGGGTTGTACACCGGCATCACGACCGACACCGAGGGGCCGCCGCCGGGGAGCGCGTCCAGCTTCGCCTTCAGGCGTTCGATGTCGTCGTCGTAGAGCGTGGCGTGTCGTGCTCGCCATGACGGGTAGTCGACGCCGTCACCCGCTCGACGAGTCTGAAGGTGTTCGTAGCTGATCGCCATCTGTTCGAGGCCAGCCCGTACCCCTCCGCCTTGCCACGCCTGGCGGATCCGTCCCGTGAGCTCGTGGCGGTCGGTTGTGCCACCGATGCCGGAAGCGCCGACGTCGGCAGCCATGATCGCGGCCGCCGCCGCCTGGTTGAGCGGACGGAAGTCGAGATGGTCACACGAGACGGTCCCGAACCACGGTGAGAGTTCGAGGTGCACACGTGCGGTTCCGGGCGGGACATGAACGACGCGTGCACGTCGACCTGCCACACGCGGCACCGCCCGACGGCTCAGGGCGACCGTCCCGGATTCGGGCAAGAATCGAAGCGCCACCGCGTCGTCTTCGGCTTCAGCGTCGATGGCCATCTCGATCTGCACGAGGTACCAGCCCGTTGGTGGGGCGTCGCCGATGACCTGCAAGCTCGGCCGTCCGCCGGTGATCCGCCATCCACCGTCCGGCTCGGCGGTGACGTCCCGGCCACTCTCCAACGCCAGCTCCACGCGGAGAAGCGTAACCCGGGGCTTCAGCTCCGGGCTGCGTCCGCCGACGGGGTTGGGAACGAAGTCATGCTGGAATGCCAGCCGTCAAGGCCACGTTTCTCCAGTTGGCTTCATGACACTCTCAACTCGCCCTTACGAAGCCCCGCCACACTTTCACTTGTCTCGGAGATCACCCGGTCGTACGAGACAGCACGACTTCCACGGACGGACGAGGAAGGAAACCCCATGTGGGACACCCCCACCCCACCAGCTGAAGATCCCGAAGACGAGGTCGACTCGCATCCATCGGACCCGACGCCCCAGCGTCCGTCGGTTCGGTGGGGTAGCGCCGACGCAACGCCATCGCCCTCGGTTGCCGCGTCCCGCACAACCGATGTGGACGCCTCGTCGCCGACCTCAACGAGCTCGGAAGTTGCCCCGACGTCCGCCGCCCCGATGGGCACACCGCGGCCGGCAGCGCCACTTCTTCCCCCGTCCCAGCCGCCGACTTCGTCACGCGAGGCGGCCAGTCTGAGCCCCCTACCGGCCACTCCGTCCTCTCTACGACCGTCCGAATCGACGGTCACGTCGCCCGCTCCGCCGCTAGGTCTTTCACAGCCGCCTGCAAGCGCACCCCGAATCGCAGGCCCGACCCCCGCTGCTCGATCAACGCCCGCACCGAGAACGACTGCGCGCGGAACGACTCCGTCGGCACCATCGCCGTTCTCCCCCGAAGCCCGCGCGGCAGTTGGTTGGCGAAGCGGACCGGCGACGTCACCTTCTTCTCCGGCCCCGGTGCTCGGCGCGCCCATGGGACGCCCCGCTGCTCCTGGCCTCCCGCCTTCGGTGACGGCGCCGGGGACCAGCCACATGGCACGGCCGACGGTCGACGCCCCAGAGCTCGACACGACCAAACGTCGCCGTTGGCCAGCCCTCTTGTTGGCTCTTGCCACGATTGGGCTGTCGGGCCTCGTCGCATGGGCCGTCGCGAGCAACGTCTCGGACGACCAGCCGACGGCGGTGAGCGTCGACGCAACGTCGGCAACGAGCTCCGATACCTCTGCTGCGCCCCAGACCGCCGAGCTGCAAGAGGAATCGGTGCCGCCAGTCGTTGACACCGCTCTTTCGGCCGAGATCTTCGAGAACGAGCCCTTCGCGGTCGCTGCAGCGAAGATCCGTCCGTCGGTCGTGCAGCTCAACCTCGGCACCGGGCTCGGTACCGGCGTGATCATCGATGCCGACGGCACGATCCTCACCGCTGCACACGTCGTCGGAAACGCGACCGATGTGCGGGTGACGTTCTTCGACGGATCGTCAGTCGACGGCGAAGTGGTGGGCACGCATGCACCGACCGACGTCGCCGTGGTTCGAGTCAACCCTGGTGGACGCACGCTCGTACCCGCACCGCTCGCCGACGGTGAGAACGTTCGGGTCGGCCAGTTCGCCGTGGCTGTGGGATCGCCATTCGGGTTCGATCAGACCGTGACCGCCGGCATCATCAGCGCGGTCGACCGCGTGGTCAACACCGTGTCGATGGTGCAGACCGACGCTCCGATCAATCCCGGCAACTCCGGCGGACCCCTGATCAACCTTCAGGGTGAGGTCGTCGGGATCAACGACCTGATCTTCACCGAAGACGGCGACAGCTCGGGTGTGGGCTTCGCGATCTCGATCGATCTGGCCATGATCGTGGCCGAACAACTCATCGCCGGCGATGACGTTCAGCTCGCCTTCCTTGGCGTGCGGACCATGCAGCCGGCCAACGGGTCGGCCGGTGCGCAGATCGAGACGGTCGAACCAAACTCGGCTGCCGAGTCGAGTGGGCTGCAACCGGGCGACATCGTGACGGCCGTTAACGGCGATTCGACTCGGGGCTCCGCTGAGCTTCGTGCTCAGGTGATCGACAACCCGCCCGGCACAGTTCTCGTGCTCGACGTCGTACGAGACGGCGCCCCGATCACCATCGAGGTCACGCTCGGCGAGACGAGCTGACCCGGTTCAGCTGACCGGGCCCGTGCCCGCCAGCTCTTCGATCGCTGACCAGAGGTCGTCCAGCTTCTGGTCGGCGCTCTTCGTCGCCGGCAGACGATGTTCCGGACGTCGAGCGCGGTCTAACCAGAACCCACCCGTGCCGAGTTCGGCAGTCGGCTCGGTGGCCAACCACGCCAGCGTGTCGGCGCCGTCCTCGGGTGTGCGCAGCAGCGGCCGCAAGACCGTGTCGAACACCGGCAGCGCGTCGGCCACGCCGGGAGTGGCCGCCCAGCCCGGATGCATGGTGTACACGCCGATGCCCTCGTCGCCGAGGATGGATTCCCACCGGCTGTTGAGGACAAGTTGGATGCGCTTCGCCCGGGCGTACGCCGTCGTCCCGGAGTAATCCTTCTCGTTCTGGAGATCCGAGAGCGAGATGCCCTGGGTGTACAGGCCACCGGAGGCCATCGTGATGATTCGCGGGTCGTCGCCGCCGGCCAGGGTCGATCGAAGGGCTTGGGTGAGGGCGAAGGGGCCGAGCACGTGGGTGGCGAGCGTGATCTCGTTCCCGTCGACCGACGTCTGACGCTTCTCGAGCAGCGCGCCAGCGTTGTGCACGAGCGTGTCGATCGGTGGCCCGGCGCGCAACCGGTCGGCGAGCTGGCGTACCGACTCGAGCGACGACATGTCGGCGATCTCCAGAATCGCCGATCCATCACCGATCGCATTCAGTTCGTCGACTGCCCGTTGCCCCCGTTCGGCGCTCCTGGCCACCACGACGACCTCGGCCCCAGCCTTGACGAGCAGCTCCGCTCCAGCCCGGCCGAGCCCCGAGTTTGCGCCGGTGATCACGATCCGACGACCGTCGACACGGCCGATCTCGTCCCAATCGAAGAGCCGGCGCCGCACGGCCGGGCCGATCCGGCTGAAGCTCGGGACCACGAGGCCCTCGAGCGCGGTGTCGGCAATGGTGCGAAGGGTCGAGCTGGTCATCACCCGAGTATGCGACGACGCGCGTTTACGCGGCGGATCGATGTGGAGTCCACTACGACCGTTGGTAGATTGAAGAGCTGTTCGCCCACAAGGATTCGATTCATGTCACGCGTCTGCCAAGTCACCGGAAAGAAGCCGTCGTTCGGCAAGAACGTGTCGCACTCGCACCGCCGTACCAACCGGCGGTGGGATCCGAACATCCAGAAGAAGCGCTACTACCTGCCGTCCGAGAAGAAGTGGATCACCCTCACCGTCTCGGCCAAGGGCATCAAGACGATCGACAAGCGTGGCATCGAGAGCGTCGTTGCCGACATGCGTCGGAAGGGACAGAGGATCTGATGGCCAGCGACAAGCGACCGATCATCAAGCTTCGTTCGACCGCCGGTACCGGTTTCCAGTACTGGACCACCAAGAACAAGACCAACACCCGCGAGCGCCTCGAACTCAAGAAGTACGACCCCGTCGCCCGCAAGCACGTCGTCTTCCGCGAAGAACGCTGAGCTCCCCGGGCCAGCCCGGTAATCCCGGGGTCTGACCCTCTCATTACACGCGCCATGCGGTCCGTCCCGACTACGAGACGGCAGTGGTGCAGTCGACGACGCTGACACCCGTTACTTCGTGGTCGGTTCCGATTAGTGCCTCGACGCAGCCGCCCTCTGGTCTTGGAGCGAACTCGACACGCCATCCGTCGTCGGGAATCTCGTCGATACGCAGCTCGAAGGCCACTGCGCCCTGATCGAGGCAGCCACGCTGCTCCCACTCGATGTGCAGAATCGTCCGGTCGCCGTGGGCATTCTCGCCCACGATTCTCGGAGGTTCGCAAGGCGTCTCGCCTCCCGTTCCTGAGGCGAGCACGAGTTCGACGGAGTTGCCGTCGTCATCGCTGACACGTTTCCGACCTCGACTTCGCTCCCACGGACATCCAGCAGCGCCCAGTTCGTACCGGCTATCTGTCCGGCACTCCTGGAGTACTGAAGGCCACCTCGAAGTGCCAGCAATCCAACCAGGGTCATCGCCGCGACCACGATGAAAACGATCAGCGTCCGGGGGTGCTCGTTCAAGCGCCGCATGGTTGGTTGTCGGAACACGCCGCATCGGTCCTGAGTCGGATCCGCTGGCCCGCTGAGCACGTCGGTGGGGCGGTCGTGAAGCGGATCAGACTCGATCGCTACACGACATCGACGGTGCGGCCGCAAGTAAAGATGGCCGCAGGTCAAGCGATCGGTTGAGTGGGCTCCATCTGTCGCCGATGAATGACGCATGTGGCGAATGAGGCGGGAACACGCAGTGCAGTCTCTGCCTTACGCGCTTCGTGGTGTGTTCCGCCGAGCGCGCTCTCGACAGCGATTCCTTCGTGACCATGTGAGGTCGCTGTCCGAACCCGTCCGCTTGGGACCTGCACTCACCGCAGTAGGTGTACAGCCATATTCGGTCTGGTTCGAGCCACTTGGTGTCCTCGTCAGTCCGCCGCAGTCCACCGAGGCCCTAGCTCGCGAATGGAGGCCCGTGGCGATACCGCCCGTCCCGTCCGACGAAGCGTTGTTCCTGTCGCGTGATGACATCATCGCCATCAGAATCTCGGACGCAAAGGTTGCAGTCGTTTCGGTCGCCGAAGAGATCCTGCTTGCGGGTTGGCCGGTATCGCTTGCAGGCCCACATACGGACGCCCTCGTTGAGTATGCGCAGTCGATTGGCCTGGTCTGTCGCGGCGGCTACTTCGGTGAATACCGCCGGCCGTACTTCGTGAACGCAGTCGCTCGCTCGACGGTTCAGGCCGGTACGCGACTCGAATCGGAGACATGGATTCCGGTCAGCATTCGAGATCGAGTCGCGTGGCTTGAGAGAGCACTGCGGCCAGTGATCAGTTGGCGATGAGGAACTCGATGCGACGGTTGAGGGCTTTGCCTTCGCGGGTTTCGTTACTGGCGACCGGAAGCGATGGGCCGTAGCCGACGGCTTCCATACGGTCGGGTTCCACGCCTGCGGCTACGAGCGCCGCTTTCACGGCGTCGGCGCGAGTCTGCGACAACAGATTGTTGGCTTCTTCGTCGCCGTCGGAGTCGGTGTGTCCACCGATCTCGACCTGCACGAGAGGGTTGTCGATCAACATCGTGGCGACATTCGTGATTGTCGACTGCGACTCGGCGGTGAGATCCGGGCTGCCGGTCTCGAATGTGATCGGGTTACGCGCGGCAATCGACGAGAGCTGGGCCTGCAACAACAGATCGCCGCGTGCTGCCGTGCTGCCCCCGACTGGGCTGCTCGCCGTCTCGCCGTCGACAGCTTCGAATTCGGGGAACTCCGGCTCGCCTTCGTAGGTGAGGTTGTTGACTACGAACGCAACATCGGCGATCGAGTTGGCCACCGCATTGGCAGCGACGACGTCGGCTCGGGTGGCAAGCTCACCGGCCAGGGTGACCGTGCGCCCGTCGCTCGTCACGACGACGTCTCCGTAGCCAGCTCGGGTCAGCGCCGGCTTGACCACCGCGGTCAGTTCGACGCGGTTCTCGTCCGCCGACACCTCGTCGGAGCTCGCCCCGTTGCCGACGATCCAGAGCAAGACCAGCACCGCAAGAACGGCCCCAGCCGCGAGCAAGGTAC
This sequence comes from Acidimicrobiales bacterium, assembly GCA_020629375.1. Classification (GTDB taxonomy): domain Bacteria; phylum Actinomycetota; class Acidimicrobiia; order Acidimicrobiales; family SHLQ01; genus SHLQ01. The sequence goes on along the minus strand of JAHDDK010000024.1, from coordinate 30,854 downwards.
CCACGGGAAGGTCGGGGCCCCGTCGTGACGGTCCACTCTGGTAGCGCGGCGAGTAGCCGAGGGAAGGTCTGGCGTTCATCGTCGATCGATCGAGGGTGGCACCAGCGACGCCGCCGCTGATGAGAGACTGTCAATGATGGCCCAGATCGCACAGTCAGACGAATCGACAGATATCGAAGATCTCGACCCCGAGGTTCTCGAAGCGCTGCCCGATGACATCCGCCAGGAGATCATCGATGGTGTCCGCGACCAGATCCCGACTGAGGTGGTCGAAGAGCTCCCGGCGTCGGTGGCCGACAAGGTGCCGGACACGCTCGTCGAGGCGGCTGCGATGAGTCCCGGCTTGACGGCCGTGGTGGTCCTCATCGGGTTGGCAGCGCTCGCTGGCGCTGTCTGGGGAGCGATCAAGGGCTTCATCAAGGTCGCGGTGATTCTCGGCGTCATCGCTCTCGTCGCCTGGTTCTTCTTCTTCAGCGGACGCTGAGTTGTTCGCCGCCCCGCAGCCTGCGGGCTAGCGGCGGACGCCCTCACAACCGCTGAAGATCTCGGCAATCGCCGACGACGTCGTGGCCGTGTCGGCGATGCAGGTGTCGACCGCTTTGCCACCGACCAATGCGTCCTTCAGTAGCCCGCCGATCAGCGTGTCGTTGCCCTCTTCGCCAACGAGGCGATCTCGGCCTCCCTCGCCCATGAGGGTGTCGCCGCCGGGTCCTCCACGCAGTCGGTCGCGGCCGGGTCCGCCCGTAATCACATCGTGTCCTCGTCCGCCACGAACCAGATCGTCGCCGCCTCCGGCACAGATGATGTCGTCGCCCCCGGAGGCGAGGATCACATCGTCACCGGTGAGCGCAACGATCACGTCGTCGCCGGTCGTTCCCTGGATGCGGTCGTCGCCTGGCGTGCCGACAATGGTGGCGACGCGGCCCATACACGTCTCCGGCGGAGCCTGGGGGACGCTCACGGTCACGTTGGTCGGGTCGAAGGCGACCAACTCCCACGTCCGATCGACGACTCGGTCGCCGATGACGATGCCGGACACCGTCACGCTGTAGCGCACGTCCGCAGTCGTCGCCGGAAGTCCTTGCGGCTCGAAGCCGAGCGTGTTGTCGCCGAATCCGTCGGCGTTGGGCAGGATCCGGACCGGTACCGAGCGACCATTGACGCTCATCTCGACCCGGGCTCGGGTGAAGTCGGCTTGCCGTTCGCCACTGAACGACAGCGACCAGCGATCGAAGACGGCGTCGTGGGGCACGTAGCCAGGTGGCGGCCAGGCGATCCAACGGTCGCCTCCCGGGCGGGGCCCGAAGTCACCGAACAGCGAGATGGCAGACGCCCGAGACGTGTTGCCGATGCCAACCTCGACGAGCGGCGGGTACAACAGCCATCGACGATGCCCGAGGGCTTCGTTGGACGCACCCGGATCCTCGATCTGACCGATGACGCCGCGCGCCCCGGCAACACCGAGGGTCAGGTTGCTACTCGCCGCCGCAGTCGCTCCGGCGGCCGAGTGGCACGGCCAGTTGGACGACGGGTAGTGCGACAGCGAGCCGGCGGCGTGCATCATCAGGGCGGCCTGTTGGGCTCCGTTGGCGAGCGAGGTGTCGTTGCGGACGGGGCCGAGGCCGACCATGGCCCGGAACCAGTTGATCGTTTCGAGGGTTGCGCCGTCGTAGGTCGTGGCGGCGGCACCAGCGCGACAGGCGGCGACGTTGCCGTTCCACTGGTGGTGGACCGTCATGTTCGCGTCGACGTGCTCGTTCCACGTCTGCGCGACCGCAGCCCGATCGAACGGGTCAATCGGCGGCACGGCTGCTCCGCCACGGGCGTCGGCACGCTCGATGCTCGCAAGAGCCAGGCCGACAACCAGCAGCAAGGCGGCAGTGATCGGGGCGATCAGTCGTTGGCTCATTCGCAGGCCTCCGTCGATTCGAACTCGGTTCGGTCGCCCACGGCTTGTGCACCGCAACGGTCGCTTCCGTTGCCGCCATCGAACGTGTCGGTGCCACCGCCGCCGACGAGACGATCGTTGCCGTCGCCACCGTTCATCGTGTCGTCGTGGCGCCCGCCGCCCAAACGATCGTTGCCAGCTCCGCCGACGAGCGTGTCCGCTCCGTCGCCGCCGCGAAGCACATCGTCGCCCGCGTCGCCGAAGAGGGTGTCGGCACCGGTGCCGCCTTTCATTCGTTCGGAGCCGTCTCCGCCTTCGAGACGATCGGGTCCGGCACCGCCGAACAGACGGTCGTTGCCGGTGTCTCCAATGATGGTGTCTGCTCCACCACCACCGTGGATGTAGTCCTTGTGGGCGCCGCCGCGCAGCGTGTCGTCGCCGCCAAGTCCGCACAGGTGATCGCTGCCCCCTCGCCCGTCGATCTCGTCGTTGCCAGCGCTGCCGATGATCACGTCGACGCCTTCGGTTCCGAGCAGCGAATCGGTCGTGGCATGAAGGCCATTGCAGGTCGGTAGTTGGCTTTCGGTGACCGTGTGGATCGCGAGGTCGCTCCACGGTCCGACGACGCCGTCGGCGGACTGGCGCAGTCGGACAGCGACTTCTTGAGTGCCGGGAGCGATAGTGAGGCGCACGATCGACCGTCCCCACAAGGGGTGGAGCCTTGGCTCCTGGCCGTCGATCGACACTTCGGCCTCGAAGTTGGTGTCGACGTGATCGAGGCCCACAGCTACACCGAGGATCCCGTCGCCGGAGAGGAATCGCGGCGCTGGCCCGGTCGGTGATTCGGGTGCGCCGCCGAGACATTCGTACCCGTCGTTGCGGATGACCGAACCGAACTCGACGAGGTTCCAGTCGGTCACACCGAACGCATCGGGGTACACGACGGGTTCGCCGTCGACGCAGGCGGTCCAGGTCCCGAACGGCACACGAGTACCGAGCGGTTGCTGCACGTCGTAGTGGAGGTGCGGCGAGCTCGACTGCCCCGTGACCCCAGAGGTTCCGATGACCGCACCGACAAGAATCTCGTCGCCGTCGTCGACCGAAACGTCGGTGAGATGGAGGTACCTCGAGAATGATCCGTCGCTGTGGGCGATGACTACCTTGTTGCCCGCTCCGCCGTTGCACCACCCGGTTCCGACGCAGAATGAATCGGCGTCGATGACCGTCCCGGAACCGGCTGCCCGGATGGTCGTGCCCGGTGTCATTCCGATGTCGATGGCAGGCGTCGTGTGGTGGTTTCGACACAGGGTGCCCGGAGCCGGGTTCCGGCTCGTACACCACACTTCGTACGTTCCGGTGAACGGCACGGCGATCGGTTCGGACGTGGGGTCCTCTTGGGCGCCCGCGGGCATGGAGGCGAGCAACGTGGTGATGCCGAGAACGGCGATCACGACGAGCTGGGGGAGGAGCGGCGAGCGGAGTCGACAGAGAGTCATGTGGGCGGCAGAGCGAGGCGGGCGAGCTGCTATCGGCACCATCGCCGGATCACAGCTGGATGAAGATTGTTACAGATTCGTCATCTACTGTCTCATCGGGTTGCCACCCTGGCGACCTTGAGCGTTCGCCAAACGAACGCCTTCGCGCGTTGCGCATGACACACAGCCCGCATGACACAGTGTCGGCCATGACCACTATCACTGCCGATCTGACTCAGGGCACCGTCGTCGAGATTCGCAACGACCGACACGTCTGGGCCGCCGACGAACCGATCGACCTCAACGGCACCGACACCGGGCCGAACCCGTACGAGATGTTGCTTGGCTCGCTCGGCGCGTGCACGTGCATCACGCTGTCGTACTACTGCCAGCGCAAGGGGTGGGACCTCCACTCGGTGAGCGCTCGCTACACCTACGACAAGATCCACGCTGACGACTGCGAACACTGCGATGACGACGCTTCAGGCTTTCTGCACAACGTCACGGCAGAGATCTTCATCGACGGCGACTTCGACGACGATCAACGTGCCCGTCTCGCCGACATCGCGAAGAAGTGTCCCGTCCATCGGACGCTCGATCAGGGCATGGTCTTCGACGAGACCGTCACCTTCTGATCGAGCGACGGCGCCCGCTTGCCCCCGCTGCCGCCGAGCCGAGCTCTCGGGTTTCGACACCGATTGGTGAAGTTAGGGGACCAAGGCTTTCGCGAGGCCGGCGAGTTCGGGAAGCTCGTAACCGTCGGCGGGGTCCTTGATGCGTGCGCTGACGATGACCCCGCCGAGCGAGCGAGACTCTTCGATGTCGATCTCGAGCGTCCAGCGACTACCCCAGACGGTCAGATGGACGGTCCGGTGACCGTCATCTGCAACCACGTCGACGCGGTCACGCATGCCCCAGTCGTCGCCGGCCAGGATGCCGTTGAACCAGGAAAGCGCCCGATCGAGGTCCATGTCCCGGTGGAGTTCGGACACGACGATCAGTTCGGTGGTTGAAGTAGTGGTGGTTTCCATGAGAGGCCCCGAAGTCTCGGGCCCCTGCTCCGCACCGCAGTCCGCATCATAGTGCGACGCTCCGCAGCGACAAAAACGCTCAAGGTCGTCGGTCGCCGCCTCCCTCAAACAGGACGCTTCAGGGGCACGCCGTGATGACCCGAATCTGATCGAGGTGCGGACCGAAGAGCATGTTCCAACTAATCGTGTGTGCGCCGGGCGTCAGCGTCATCGTCATCGTGTCGTTCGTTTCCATCGGTCCGTAGACATAGGCGGTCCCCGGCGCTTCGAGGAACGACGACGCATTCAGCTCCGCGTTTCGGTAGATCAGCCCGACGATCTCCGCTTTGGCGAAAGTCATCGCGCCAGTCAAGGCTCCGGCGTCGTCGAGTCGATCGCCGTGCGCGTAGAACGAGCAAATCCACGTGCCGGCAGGGATGACGACAGCTTCGTTTGATCCACCGTTGAAGTTCCCGGCGGTGACTCGGTTGACCGTGAGCGGCGCAGTGAGTTCGATCGGGCCGGTTTCGTACCAGACGAACGTGTTGGTGTTGGAGTCCATCGGCCCGCCCTCGGCGGTCGAAGCGGGCGCCGGGTCTTGGAGCACGGCGCCGTTCGACAACGCCGGGATCTCGCACTCTTCGGACGGAGATGCCGCGGCGACACGATCCAACGCCAGCACACTCGGGGTGGCCCACGCGGCAGCGGTCACGGCCGCGCCGCCACGGAGCAGAGTTCGACGATCTGTCACCGCTTCCAATCGACCGAGATGGCGAACCTCGAATGAGCCGGTTGGCCCAGTCAGTTCAGGAAAGGAATCCCGGACCGTTCGATCCTCGAGACCCGGCAGTCTGCCGGATCGCCAGCACCGGTCAGCTCGAGGAGTTCGAGGCGGACGGTCTCGTCCTGCGCGACGAACTCGCTGTTGGTGACAGCCGTAACCGGTCCGGTATCGGAGGTCCACTCGACGGTGACTTCGTAGATCGACGGAGACGGCGATCGGTTCACGAGTTCGACCGTGGCCAGGCCGATCCGTCCGTTCGTCGACGTGCCGCAGTCGATCGAGACCAGATCTCGCTGTGGCGGGTAGGTCTCGTTGGTCGAACTCGACACGATGTCGTCGATGACTCGATCCTCACCACGAATCGTGGCCAGGATGATCGCGAATGCTGCGCCGGACACCGCAATCGCGAGAACCGACAGCACAAGACCGCCGATCGCCGTACCTTTGCCGCCTTGGCCTCGGCGTGCCCGTCGAAGCCCGATCGCCGACAACCCAAACGACACGAAACCGAGAAACCCACCGATCACGATGATCGACAAGATCAGCGCGAGGAGTGCGGTCACGATGCCGGCGACGGCGATCCCGTTCGAGGTCCTCGAGGACGCCGGTTCGCCGGTCTCGGGGACGAGCGGCGGCGGGGGTGGAGTGGACGGCGGAGGTGGTGGTGGGCCCGAGGTGTCGGTCACCTCTCCACGATACGCACACTCGGTATCCTTCGAGCCGTGACGATGACCGCTGAGGCTCACGAGCTGCTCGACGTTCTCCGCCCCGACGACCCGACCGACTCGCTGTGGTCGGCCTTCGACTCCGGTCGTATGGAGCGCATCGCTCCCGAGCTACCGCTTTTGCGTATGGAGCAGGATCCCATTCACCGACACAAGGATGTCTTGGCCCACACCGTCGCGGTTGTCTCGAAGACTCGCGCGGATGATCGGGTGCGCCTGGCGGCGCTGTTTCACGACGTCGGGAAGCCGCGGACTCGTCGGATCGACGGCGAGGGTGTGACCTTCCGCCATCACGAGGCCGTCGGCGCCCGCATGACGATCAAGCGTCTCACGGCGCTCGGCTTCGACGATGACATGATCGAGCCCGTGAGCGAGCTCGTCCGGCTTTCCGGCCGGTTCAAGGGATACAGCGACGGGTGGACCGACTCCGCCGTGCGACGCTACGCCCGTGAAGCGGGACCGCTGCTCGGCGACCTCAATCATCTGATCCGATGTGACTGCACGACCCGGAATCGTCGAAAGGCGCAAGGAATCCAGGACGCCATGGACGATCTCGAACGTCGGATCGCGGAGCTTGCCGAGGCCGACCGACGTGCGGCTGAGCGACCCGACATGGACGGTTCGGACGTGATGGCGTACCTCGGTATCGAGCCCGGGCCGAAGGTCGGCGAGGCGGTGCGCATGTTGCTCGAGGTCAAGCGGACCGAAGGGTCCCTCCCACGTGCGGAGCTCGAAGCGCGGCTCGACGAGTGGTGGACCGGGGTGTCTGTCAGCGAGTGATGGCGAACTCGACGCGTCGATTGGCGAGTCGTCCTGCCTCGGTGCCGTTGTCTGCGACCGGCTGATCTTCGCCGCGACCCACGACGGTGATTCGCTCACTGCCGACGCCCTGCGCACGGAGTCGGGCCGCAGCGGATTCGGCCCGGCCCTCGCTCAGCCGCTGGTTTCCGTCGCTGGGGCCGGTGTCGTCCGTGTGACCAGAGACCTCGACTTGCCAGGTGTCGGCGGCAACCATGGCCGCGGCGATCTTGTCGATCAAGGGTGTGTACGTCGGGTTCAGCTGATCGGAGTTGTAGCCGAAGAGGTCGGCGGCCGAGAGACGCAGCGTCACGACGTCGGGGGCGGGGAACGAATCGTCGACGATCTGCTCGTCGACGATTTCGGTGCCGTCGAAGATCGCCCGAGCGAGGGTGAGTGTTTCGTCGGCGACCGCGTCGGTCGGCACGCCGCCGATGAGGGTCACCTGACTGTTCGTCAGGTCGAGAATTGCTCCGGGTTCGGTCGCGGCAATGGTGGCTGCGTCTGCCGTCCTGGGTGAGACCGTCGTCGTGGTGGTCGATGTGGTCGAACTCGTTGTGGTTGATGACGTTGTCGAGGAGGTCGTCGTGGTGACCGCTTCAGATGTTGTCGGGGCGACAGTGGTCGAGTCGTCGGCGGTGTCGGAATCGGTGTTGCCGTCTTGATCGGAGTTGTCGTCTTCGAGCCCCGTCGGGCTGTCCGAAGCTTGGGCAGTTGTGTCCGTCGGGGTGTCGCCGTCGGTCGTCTCGACGTCGCCGCCGTCTCGGCCGAAGGCGGCCCATGCACCTCCGCCCGCCAGAAGCAGCACGAGCAGCAACACGAGCATCTTCGCGCGATGAAGCGCCCACAGATCCTCTGCGGCGTCGGCGACCTTCCAGCGAAGGGGGTAGTACTCGGGGGGGTTCCCATCACTCATTGTCGACTCCAGTCGGTAGGCGGACGGAGGACATAAGTGCGCCAACCCGACATCATGAGAAAGTCTGCCGTGTCCGGGCTGCAGAGCGAACGACGTGATGCCTCGCCAACGCTCAGCGTGGCGGTTGGGTCACGAGTGGCTTCAGCCCGTACAATCTTCGTTGGAGGAGTGGGGTTCTGTCGATGTCCCAGGACGACGTCCAACAGCTAGAGCAACTCGTGGTCGACGAGTGGCCCTCGATCCGCGCCTGGCGGGCGTTTCGGCGGTCGGTCGCCGCGGTGGACGAGTCGGATGCCAGCGGCGCTTCCAGCATCGCGTCGATGTTGCTTGCCGACGAGCGGTTCCTCCGTGATTCGATCGCTGCCCTGTCACTCACCGAACGAACGTCGGTCCCGATCCTCGAGGTCCGGGATCACCTCGACACCTGTCAGCGGGCAGCTCTTGCTGTGCAGCGCCTTTCAGTCGAGGCGCTCGGCGCCCGAGTCCGCAACGACCTCGAAGCATCCCGGGAGATCCGCCGGGAGGCGTTCGCAACGTGCGATGTCGCCGGCGAAGCACTCCTCGAGGCCGGTCATCGGTTCCGTCGTCACGTGTCCACTCACACCGGTGCCGATGGTCTCGCAGCGCCATCGGGCAGCCGGGCAGAGACGGTCATCAGCCCGACCATTCCCGAGGAGTCCCGTCCAATCATCACGGAAGCGGATCCGGGTTCGCTTCCCATCAGCGGAACCGCAGAGAGCGAACGCCGCCTCGCCGATCGACGGGAGGCCCTGCTTCGGCGTGCGGAGATGCTCCGCCGCCCGGAGTCGCCGGCCGACACCGCTCCGGCCCAGTCCTCGAGCAGCGCCGAGCCAGCCCGCCCCGAATCCGCTCCCACCCACGCCGACATGGCGCCACCGGAGACGAACGTCGACACGTCGGAACCCGCGATCCTCGACGCGCCATCGGTACCAGCCCCGCCCCCGGCAGACATCGCCGTTGCCGTCGACCATGAGCCACCGCTCACCGATGAAGAACCAGCGCCTATCGAGGCATCCGGCGTCGTAGTCGATGAGGAACCAGCGCCCATCGATGAGTTGGCCGAAGCGACCGAGCGGACCGCCAGTGACCATGTTTCTCTCGAAGGGCCGGAGCTCGTCAGCGATGTCGACGATTCGTCGACGGTGATCGACCTCCGCACCGATGTGTCCGATCCACCACCGCTCGGTGGGCCCATCGAGCGTCCGGTCGCGGACATTGCGGCGACGGCGTCAGCGGTCGAAGAAGCCGCCCGTCCTGAGGTCGGTTGGGACACTCCCGGATTCGCCGATCTCCTCGATGGCGACTCCACCTCCGGCACCCACGAGTCCGCAGTGTCGACCGTGGAGGTTGAGGATGCCGAGGCGGAGTGGCCATCGTGGAACGTCTCCGGTTTCGTTCCCGCTGGATCACCCGGGCCAGAGGTCATCGACCTCCGCGAGCCGAAACCTCCCTCGATTCCCCGGCCGGATGTCGAAACGATCGACGCCGAGGTTGTTACCGAACGACCGCCCCCGAAGTTCACGGTTGCGGTCGATCCGCCGCTCGAGTCGACGTGGAAAGCACCCGAGACGATCGCTGCCGAAGCGCGCACGTTGATCGAGCAACAGCGAGTTGCCGAGCCCTTCGACCCCGACCTCATGACGTCACCCAGTCGCACGAGGAGTCGGTCGAAACGAGAGATCGTCAAGCATGAACGGGCCGTCGCTCGTGCAAACGACCGAGCAGATCGCGAACGTCGCCGAGACGAGCTCGCTCTCGAACGGGATCTCATCAAGGCTAGCCAAGACGAACGTCGCCAAGCCGGTGGAGAGATTCGGTCGAGGCCGACGTGGGTTGGTCAGCTGGTGTACCTGCTTGTCGTCTTTGGCTTGCTTGGAGCGGTCGTTGCGGGAGTCTGGGTGTTGGTCGCCGGAACCTGAGATCGGGTTTCCGACGCACAGAATCGGATCGCCGCCCACGATCCGAACGTGAGGATGTGGCGGGCGTCGTGACTGCGATGGGCGTTACGAGTATCCGAGACCTGGCCGCATAACACGCCACTGACGACCAGCCGAGGGACCGATCGTACGGTAGGCGCGATCAACCGCTGCACGTCGAGGGTGACATTCGCCAGGACGAGATCGATGTGACGCAGATCAATGTCGGCGCCATCCGCTCGACGGACATCGACCCGAGAGGAGACGCCGTTGCGATCGACATTCGCGCGAGTCGATTCGACGGCCTCGTGATCGGTGTCGATCGCAAGGACCTCGGTCGCGCCGCCCTTCGCTGCGGCGATTGCGAGCACGCCGGTGCCGGATCCGAGGTCGAGCACCCTCGTGCCCGCCAGATCAATGCCGTCGAGGAGCCGGAGCATCAGCGACGTCGTCGGATGCCCGCCGTGGCCGAACGCCGCGCCCGGATCGAGACGAATGACCTCGCGGGCGGACTCCTCTACCGTCGCACCGGGAGCGGCGACGACGAATCGCCGCGTCGTGGTGACCGCCATGGTCGAGATGCTCTGCGCCTTCCAGGATTCGTCGACGGTTCGCAGCGAGGCGTCGAGTCCGTGGTCGATTCGCAGGATCTCGATCAGCGACTCCGCCGACTGCACATCCGGCATTCCAATGGTGAGCTGCACGATGCCCGAGGCCTCTTCGGTTCCGACCGCGGTCGCTCCGTGGTCGAAGGCCACCATGCTGACAATCTCGGCCCCGACGGCATCGGCGAGAACCTCTATTGCCGCAGGAGCTGAACCTCGTTCTCCTCGTTCTCCTCGTTCGAAAGGCGACACCGACTCATGCTCGCAGCCCGTCGGCTTGATCCCTCCTAGTCTGCGGATAGTCAATTCTGGTCAGGGGGAACGGCGACGTCCGCCGCCGGGGTTGCCCTCTCGATGATCGCTCGGTGCAAGGAGACAGTCATGAAGTTCGGAATGATCGGCCTCGGTCGAATGGGATCAGGTCTGGTCCAGCGGGCCATGCGAGACGGCCATGACGCCGTCGGGTACGACATCAGCCGTGACGCGGTCGACGCCTTGGCCGAACTCACCGGTGCGACGCCGGCGTACGACCTCGCAGAGTTTGCTGCGGCCCTCGAGACGCCGCGCATCGCCTGGGTTATGGTGCCAGCCGCCTTCGCTGGCCAGACCGTCGACGCAGTGGCCGAACACTTCGAACCCGGTGACATCATCATCGACGGCGGTAACTCGATGTGGCAGGACGACGTCGACAAGGCCGAAGAACTCGCCGAGAAGGGCATCCACTTCGTCGACATCGGTACGTCGGGTGGCGTGTACGGCCTCGAGCGCGGCTTCTCGCTGATGATTGGCGGCCCAGCCGAGGCAGTCGAAGTCCTCGAACCGCTCCTCGATACCCTCGCTCCCGGTGTCGACGTGGCGCCGCGCACGCTCGACGACGGCGGACCATTGCGCCCGGGCGAGAAGGGCTGGCTGCACTGTGGGCCCAATGGTGCGGGCCACTTCGTCAAGATGGTCCACAACGGGATCGAGTACGGAATGATGGCCGCGATGGCGGAGGGTCTCGGCATTCTCGAGGCCGCCGACGCCGGTACCGAGGAGCGAGTCAAGGACGCGGAGACCACCCCACTCCGCGACCCGAAGTACTACCGCTACAACATCGATACGACCGCCGTCACCGAGGTGTGGCGCCGCGGCTCGGTGATCAGCTCGTGGCTCGTCGACCTCACCGCGCATGCGCTCGCTGTCGACCCGAACCTCGACGAGTTCGAGGGACGCGTGTCGGACTCGGGTGAGGGCCGCTGGACGGTGCAGGCTGCTGTCGAGCTCGGCGTGCCTGCCGCGACGATCACGTCTTCGCTGTTCGATCGATTCTCCAGCCGAGGCAACGACGACTTCACCAACAAGGTCGTGTCGGCGATGCGCAAGGAGTTCGGCGGCCACCACGAGAAGAAGGCCGAATCGTGACGACTGCTCCGCCCGCTGACGCTTTTCTGCTCTTCGGCGCATCGGGCGACCTCGCCCGCAAGAAGCTGTTCCCGGCGCTCTACGAGCTCACCGTCGAGGGCCGCGTCGACATGCCCGTCGTTGGCATCGCACGTAGCGAGTGGTCCGATGACGATCTGCGCGATCGTGCGCGGGAGTCGGTGCGGGACCGGGTCGACAACGTCGACGAAGCCGCCCTCGGACGGTTGTGTTCGCGGCTGCGCTACCTGTCGGGCGACTACACGGAGCAGTCGACGTGGGGGCGTGTGGCCGAACTCACCGAGGGCGCTCAGGTACCGGTGTCGTTCCTCGCCATCCCGCCCTTTCTGTTCGACGACGTTGTGGAGGGTATGGCCTCGGTCGGGATGACCGAGCGTGGCCGGGTCGTGGTCGAAAAGCCCTTTGGCCGTGATCTCGCCACGGCCAAGGAACTCAACGCCACGTTGCACAAGCACCTCGACGAGGCGCAGATCTTTCGGATCGATCACTTCCTCGGCAAAGAGCCCGTGCAGAACCTGATGGTGTATCGATTCGCCAACTCGATGCTCGAGCCGGTTTGGAACCGCAATCACGTGGCGTCGGTGTCGATTCTGATGTCGGAGGCGTTTGGCGTCGATGGCCGAGGTGCGTTCTACGACGAAGTTGGCGCCATCCGTGACGTCGTCCAGAACCATCTGCTCCAGATGGTGGCGCTCATGGCGATGGAACCACCGGCGAGCAAGGATCCCGCCGCCATGCGCGACGAGAAGGTCAAGGTCTTCAAAGCGATGAAGCCACTCGACCCAGCCCGAGTCGTGCGCGGCCAAGTCAACGGCTACCTCGACGAAGACGGCGTGGCCGAGGGATCCGACACGGAGACATTCGCCGCGATGACGATCGAGATCGACTCGTGGCGGTGGGCCGGGGTGCCGTTCCACATTCGTGCGGGCAAGTCGATGGCGCAGACGATCACCGAAGCGGTCGTCGAGTTCAAGCAGCCGCCGAGCATGCTCTTCGCCGACGAGGACACGTGTCCGGCCCCCAACGTCCTGCGTTTTCGGATGAAGCCCGACGACAACATCACGATGACGATGCAGGCCAAAGTGCCGGGCCTCGAGATGGTCAGCCGGGCGATCGACATGACGGTCGACTACGAGGAGCAGCTTGGCGGCGACGGTCCCGACGCCTACGAACGGCTGATCGCCGACGCGCTCGTGGGTGACGAGCGACTTTTCGCCCGTCAGGACGGAGTCGAAGAAGCCTGGCGCATCGTCGAACCGATGCTCGCCCCGAGGAATCCTGTGCTGCCCTACGCCGCAGGCACTTGGGGCCCTGACGAAGCCGACGCCGTCGCCCCACTCCCATCCGGTCTCGTCACCCGCTGCTAACCGGACGGTCGCCTCCGCGTCGTCGTGCGAAACGCCCAATAGATGGCTCCGCCGGCCAGGTAGGCGAGCAGGTCGAGAGGGTCCGAGACCGATTCCTCTCTCAGGAGTGGCTCGCCGTACTCCCACACGTGCCCGGTCAGAAAACGTGGTCGACAGACAGGACCACAACGATCGGTAACACGAACCAAAGAGGTCGTCCCACGCCGGGACCGACAGCAACGCCGCCGGCAGGACGATCCCACCGAGCACGTCGGTGAAGTGATTCCCGAAGAACCCTCCGGTGGGCCGGAGCACGGTCTGGAACACCAAATACACGATTGCGATCACGGCAAAGGTGACGCGATGAAATCCTCGAAGGTCGTCGAGCTCGGTCGATTCCGCCACAGATGGACCGTACCGCTCAGTCGGTCGGCGAGACTGGTGGGACAGGAGGATCCATGCAGACCGAAGTACTCGACGACCCCGAAGCCACCGCACGCCGAGCCGTCGACGCCATCGTCGATGCGTCCGCTCGCGCCATCGCTGAACGAGGTCAGTTCGTCTGGGCGGTGTCTGGCGGATCGACGCCACGGCGCATGCTCGAGCTTCTCGCCGAGCGAGACGACCTCGACTGGGCGCGCATGCACCTGTTCCAGGTCGACGAGCGGCTCGCCCCCGACGGCGATCCGGATCGCAACGCCACGATGCTCGACGAGACGATCCTCGCAAACCCGCTGGTGGCCGAGCGTCTCGGTCGGCTCGCGCTCATGCCGGTCACGGCTGCGGATCCCGACGCTGCCGCTGCGGACTACGCCGCGTTGATCGATGCGGTCACCGGCTCGCCGGCCGTGTTCGATCTCGTTCAGCTGGGCATGGGCTCTGATGGACATACCGCGTCACTCATCCCGGATGACGCCGTTCTCGACGTCGACGACGTCGACGTCGCCCTCACTGGCGTCTACAACGGCCGACGCCGAATGACCCTCACCTGGCCCATCCTCGACCGGGCGAAAGAACTCCTGTGGGTGATCACGGGCGAGTCCAAACAGGGTGCTCTCCAGCAGTTCTTCGACAACGACCCGTCGATCCCGGCGACTCTGCCCACCCAGGCACGCGCCCTTGTCCTTACCGACCGCGCCGCCAACGCCTGACCAGTCACGTTGGGGATACGTCCCGTTGGGGTCTGACCCCGGCGTGACGTCAGAGAGCCACCTCGAGGGCGTCGATGAGTTGGGCGACCTCGGCCGGGCTCGTCGTGTGGACGAAGCTCAGTCGCAAGACGCCGGGGTCCGGGTCAACTCCCATGGCCTCGAGGCAGCGGACGGCGTAGAAGTCGCCTGCGCCCGCCATGACCTTGTGGTCGGCAAGTCGTTTGGCCACGGATACGGGCTCGGGCACAGCAACGGCCACGGTCGGTACTCGTTCCTCGTGGCGCTCTGGTCCCAGGATCCGCACGTCGTTGCGGTCGCGCAGATACTCGAGGAGCGGAGCGAGAGTGGCGGTTTCTTGGGCGCGCATCAGGTCGTGCACGCGACGACCGCGCTCAGCGGCCGGAGCACCGTCGTCGAAGTGATGCTCGTGCAGCAGGTCGACGTAGTCGCACACGCCGTTGAGTGCTGCCACCTGGGCGTGATCAGGGCCTGCGGGCACAAGCCGCTTTCGGAGCGATCGATCGTTGAAGAAGTGACTCTGGTTGGCGAGCGAATCGCACACCGAGCGACGCACCGTCATCACACCCTGGTGCGGACCCCACGTTTTGTACGAACTGAAGAGATAGACGTCTGCCCCGAGCGCGCCGACGTCGGGTAGGCCGTGCGGTGCGGCCGACACACCGTCGACGACGGACACGATGTCTGCGGCGCTGAGCGACGCACAGATCTCGGCGACCGGGTTCTCGTGGCCGACGATGTTCGAGACGTGCGGGAAGGCCACGAGGCGGGTGCGGTCGTTGATCAAGGCGTCGAGCGCTGCCGGGTCCAGCCGGCCAGAGTCGGAGTCGATGCTCCACTCCTTGACGACAATGCCCTCGTCGGCCAAGCGACGCCACGCGCCGGTGTTCGCCTCGTGATCCTGATTGGTCACGACGATCTCGTCACCCTCGGACCAACCCGCTCTGAACGCCCGAGCCAGCACATAGGTGTTCTGCGAAGTGGACGGCCCGATGTGGACCTCGTCGTCGCCCACGTTCATCAGCCCAGCGAGGCGAATGTAGGCGTCATCCATCTGCTGGCCCGCCGTGGCCGCGGCAGGGTACGGCGCGTATGGCTGCACCTTGGTGCGTCGATAGAACCCGTCGAGCCGTTCGATGGTCTGACGGCACGCGTATGAGCCACCGGCGTTTTCGAAGAACGCCCAGCCCTCCAGGGATGGTTCGGAGAACGCCGGAAACTGCGATCGGGCAAAGTCGAGATCGAGAAGCGGGCTCATGGGGCGAGCTCACGCCATGTCTGCGCCACGGACTCGTCGCCGAAGAACTGGACCTCGCCGCCGTCTCGACCCCAGATCCACAAGAGCAACGCTTCGGCCGTACCGCGAGCGGCCGCATCGCCTTTGGCGTGCTCGAGGGTGACAGTGAGGTTCGGTCCGTCGTCGCCGACCATCGTCCACTCGCCTTCGACGTCGGTGCAGTGAAGATGAAACGACGACGACGGGTAGATCCGGTTCGGGCGTCGGCTCGACCACCGGAGGCCCACCGTCGTGTACTCGTCGATCCCATCCGACGCGACCGCCGGGTCGATCGGCGTCGTCGATCCATGTGCCGACTCGGCGTCCCAGCGGTGGACGACGGTTTCGTGGGCCATGCGCCTCGGCCAGAAGGCGCCCGTCTGTTGATCGGCAGCGAACGACCACGCCGGTCCATCGAGGTCGACCTCGGCGAGGGCGGCAAGCAAGCGCTCGCGAGTGGCCTGGAGCCAGGGGATCAATTCTGCGCGGTCGCGATCGTTCCACGGATCGACCGGCGCCGATTGTTCGCCACCGCCGAGCATGTTCGCCGTGGCGAACTGCCAGACACTCCCGAGGTGCACGCCGAGGTCGAAGATCGTCCACTCACCACACTGCGGTACGGCCGCGTCGAGATCCACGAGCGCATCGATGAAGGCCGAACTCTCGGTGTTGACGATCTCGAGGTACGAATCATGGTCCATGGTTGAGAAACCTATCTCGGGGTCGCGTCCGGGTTCTCACCGATGGACTTCGACCGTGATTCCGTCACCATCGATTCCATGACCGCATCCATGACCGCTTCGACCTTCGCACCCCGTGCCATCCCACCCCGGTGGCGGCGCGCCGGGAGCGCAGTGACGTTCGTTCTCGCTGCGTCCGCGATCGTGACGACAGGCGCCGAGCGCGTGTTCTGGTTCTGGACGACCAGCCCGATCGCTCACCTCGAAGTCATCGCCTTTTACACAACGAGCGTCGTCGCGTTGTTCTGGGTGCTTCACCGGTATGGCGTCCACGACCTCGCATCGCTCGTGCTGACTCTGCCGATCTTTGCCTACATGACCGAGGGAGTGCTGACCCCGGTCTTGTACTCGGGCGGACCCTTCGTGCCGATCTTCCCGTTGTGGTTCACGGCCTAGCACGGACTGTTCGCGGCGGGTCTGCTGCTGTTCGGGATCCGGTGGATGCTCCTCGCTGGGCGGACACGGTGGTTGTGGTGGACGTCGGCTGGAATCGGCGCTTTCTGGGGTGTCTGGTCGACAACGCTCTGGATCCCCGAGAACACCGAAGATCCAGAGCTCCTCGCCGAGAACGGAACGCTTCATGTTCTTGATGGCGCCGAGTTTGCGCTCTACGCCTTCGGCTTCTCCGCGATTCTCGCCGTCGGGCATTTCGCCCTCGATCGCACCTGGCGCACCTCGTTCGAGGTTCCCCGATGGCTTCGCGTCGTCGGCGCACTCTGGGTCGGGATGTTCCTCGTGACCTGGAGTCTCGCCTACCCATCGGCGATCCCGATGTTCGCGGGCTGTATCTGGCTGCAGGTGTGGTTGCTCAGACGACGTCGCCCCCTCGAAGCGACCCCGCCGCTCCTCCAGCAGCTCAACGGGCGGATCAGTGCGCGTTCGCTCCTTCCGTTGATCACTACCCTGCCCGCAACGGCCTCGACCGTCTATGCCCTGGCCTCAGCCTGGCAGCCTGACCATTCGGTTCCCCGAACGATCATGTGGACCACGATCGCGCTCCAGACCCTCGGAGCTGCAGCCATACTCATTTGGGCTGTTCGCTCGCCTGGCTCTCCATCATCCAGACAACACAGAAGGGCTGGCGTGAACCCCCCGGATCACGCCAGCCCCGCTGGAAGGCCAGCTGAAGAACTCAGCTGACAGCCATCCCCGTCCCCCCAAGCGACGGCGATGCGATGGTGCAGGATGATCCTGCGTTTGACTGATTCTTACCCGTTGGCGGCCTCGAGTGCACGTTGGGTGAGCACGCGAGCCAGATGAGCGCGGTACTCGCCGTCGGCGTTGAGGTCCTCGGGCGGATCGGTGTCCTGCGCTGCCAGCGCCGCAGCGTCCGCGATCGAGGCACCGCCGGCGAGAGCTTCCTCGGCGGCGGTGGCTCGAATCGGGGTCGAACCCATGTTGACCAGGCTGATGCCCGAGCCGCCGTCTGCGACGGCCACTCCAACGATCGCCCAGTCCTGGGCCCGGCGGTTGAACTTCTGATAGTTCCAGCCAGCGCTCCCGGCCGGAACCTTGACCTCGACGATCATCTCGTCCTCGGCAAGAACCGACTCGAAGTATCCGGTGAAGAACTCGCTCGACGCGATCTCCCGAGTGCCGTTGGGCCCCTGGGCGACGATCGTGCCGCCGAGGGCGAGCACAGCCGCCGGGAGATCCGAAGCAGGGTCGGAGTGGGCGAGCGTGCCGCCCAACGTGCCGCGATGGCGAACCGACGGATCACCGACGAGCGCCGCCACGTGCTGAAGCATCGGACAGTCGGCGGCGAGCACGTCGCTCGTCTCCAACTGGGCGTGCTTCGTCATGGCGCCAATTGCGATGTGGCCGTTCTCCCGACGGATGTACGACAGGTCGTCGAGACGACCGACGTCGATGAGCTGGGTTGGCGTCGCCAACCGGTACTTCATCATCGGGATTAGCGAATGGCCACCGGCGAGGAGCTTTGCTTCGTCGCCGTATTCGCCGAGGAGCTGGATGGCATGGTCGGCCGATTCGGCCACGGTGTAGTCGAATGCTGCGGGGATCACGCGGCACCTCCATTCGAGTTGTTGATGGCTTGCCACACCCGTTGTGGGGTGGCGGGCATCTCCATGTCGGTGACGCCATACGGGCTGAGGCCGTCGCAGATCGCGTTGATCACGGCGGCGGCGGATCCGATCGTGCCGGCTTCGCCGACACCCTTCACGCCGAGCGGATTGC
The DNA here is from genome assembly GCA_020629375.1 of Acidimicrobiales bacterium. GTDB lineage: Bacteria > Actinomycetota > Acidimicrobiia > Acidimicrobiales > SHLQ01 > SHLQ01. The sequence goes on along the minus strand of JAHDDK010000024.1, from coordinate 12,567 downwards.
TCGTCGAGGGGGTGACCGTCGAGTCCAACTGGATCGACGGCATCTCTGCCGCCGACGGCACGAGGTAATCCATGAATGACGGGTTCGTGATGTTCGCGTCCTCGTCGTAGTTGGCCACCTCGAACAGCGCCTGGGCTGCGCCCTGGACGATGCCGCCGTGAACCTGGCCCTCGACGATCAGCGGGTTGACCTGCGTGCCGCAGTCGTCGACCGCGACGTAGTCGATCAGCTCGACGCCACCGGTGCCGGTGTCGATCTCGACCACGGCCACGTGCGTCCCGAATGGGAACGCGAAGTTCGGCGGGTCGAAGCTCACCTGCTCCTGCAGGTTCGGTTCCATCCCGTCCGGGAGGTCGTGCGCAGCGAACGCGGCGAACCCGAGCTCTTGGATGTGGACCGACTTCGACGGCGTGCCTGCCACCGAGAATGATCCTGCCTCGAACTCGACGTCCTCCGGGGCGGCCTCGAACTGGTGCGCAGCGATCAGCTTCGCCTTCTCGATCACCTTGTCGGCGGCCATCGCGATTGCGACACCGCCAACGGCGAGCGAACGCGAGCCGTACGTGTCGAGACCCAGCGGGCTCTTGGCCGTGTCGGAGTGCAACACCTCGACGTCGTTCGGATCAACGCCCATCTTGTCGGCGATGATCTGACTCCACGCCGTCTCGTGACCCTGGCCGTGCGGGGTCGACCCGGACACGACCTCGACCTTGCCGGTCGGCAACATGCGGACCGTGGCGTGCTCCCAGCCGCCAGCGCCATAGTTGAGGCCACCAAGGGCTCTCGATGGCGCCAGTCCGCAGATCTCGACGTACGTGCACATGCCGATGCCGAGCTGCTTCGCTTCGCCAGCGTCACGACGTCGTGCCTGTTCGGCGCGAAGGTCCGCGACCTTGGCCATCTCCAGCGCCCGGTCGTGCGCTGGGCGGTAGTGGCCCGAGTCGAACACCAGCGTCGAGGCGGCGTCATAGTTCTCGAATGCCTCACCACCTGCGATGTAGTTGCGGGCCCGGATCTCTTCGGGCGTGATGCCGATCTCGTGCGCCATCATGTCCATGATCCGCTCGATGGCGTAACTCGCCTCGGGTCGACCGGCGCCGCGGTAGGCATCGGTCGGGGTCATGTTCGTGAAGTAGCCGTCGCACGTGAAGCTCAGGTTCGGGATGTCGTAGACGCCGGTGTAGAGGAAGCTGCCGAGCAGCGGCACGCCTGGCGTGATCAGCATCATGTAGGCGCCCATGTCGGCGTCGAGGTGCACCTTGACCGACGTGATCTTGCCGTCGGCATCAGCTGCAGCCGAGATGTACTGGATCTGGCCGCGGCCTTGATGCGACGAACCTGCCGCCTCTGTACGTGACTCGGTCCAGCGAACCGGCACACCCAGGTGATTGGCGAGCGTCACCGAGAGGATTGCGTCGGCATCGACATTGAGCTTGCCGCCGAAGCCGCCGCCCACTGCGGGCGCGATCACACGGATCTTCGACTCGGCAATACCGGTCGTCGCCGCGATCATCACCTTCAGGATGTGTGGCACCTGAGTGGCCGAGTAGAAGGTGATGTCGCCACCGGCAGGCGAGGGGATCGCCATACAGCCGCGTGGTTCCATCGGTGCGGGGATCAGACGCTGTTGGACGAACCGAGCCTCGACTGTGTGTGCGGCCTCAGCGAACGCCTTCTCGGTGCCCTCGGGATCGGGGATCAGCGGCCAGTGGAACGCCTTGTTGGACTCGAGATCGGAGTGCGCCATCACGTCACCCGCAACGGCTGCTTCGATCGAGCCGACGGCGGGAAGCGAGTCGTAGTCGACGATGACCTTCTCGGCGGCATCTGCCGCGCCATACCGGCTGTCGGCCAACACGACCGCAACGATCTCGCCGACGTGCTTCGCCTCGCCGACCGCCACGGGGAAGTGCGGCGGGTTGACCATGTCTTCGGTGACCGGCCACGCGCACGGGAGCGGGGCGATCCAAAGACCCATCTCCTGGAGCTGCTCGCCCGTGTACACCGCGTGTACGCCAGGCATCTCCATCGCCTCGGAGGTGTCGATCGAGGTGATCGTCGCATGACCCATTGTCGAACGGACCATGCCCATCCACAGCTCGCCCGGAGCGTGGATGTCATCGATGTACTTGCCCTCTCCCGTCAGGAGTTTCGGATCCTCCTTGCGGAGCATCCGCGAACCGATCGTCGCGGTCATGAGGCACCCCCCGCCACGCTCTCGACGGCTTTCACGATGTTGTGGTAGCCGGTGCAGCGGCACAGGTTGCCTTCGAGGCCCTCGCGGATCTGCGCCTCGGTCGGGTTTGGGTTCTCCTTGAGGAACGAGACCGACGCCATCACCATGCCCGGCGTGCAGTAGCCGCACTGGAGGGCATGGCATTGCTGGAAGGCTTCCTGCATCGGATGCCAATCCATATCGCCCGTTGACGAACCATCGGAGCGAGCGGTGTCGGCCAGTCCCTCGATGGTCGTGATGTCCTGACCGTCGGCTTGCACTGCAAGCACCGTGCACGACTTCACCGACTCGCCGTTCATGTGGACTGTGCAGGCTCCACACGACGAACTATCGCAACCAATGTTGGTGCCGGTCAGCCCCAACCCGTCCCGCAAGTGATGGACCAACAAGGTCCGGGGTTCGACATCATTCGCATGCGTCGAACCGTTGACGGTCATGGATACATCCATATGGTCCCCTCAATTGTTTCTGGCGTGTGACCAGAGTCTCGCGGATAGATGTGACGCGCGCCACTGTTGGACTGACGTACCCGTCAGTCCGTCCACAGTTCGGCTGCGCCGAACTGCCCCCGTGGGGGACCTTTGGTCGGTGCTTACACAGTTCGGCTGCGCCGAATGTGTCTTGCCCCAATCGGCGCTTCGCTTCGCTCTGGCTCCTCTGCGGAATGCCGGAGGCCCTCGTCCGCCCGTCGCCGCGGGCGTCGGGCTGGCGTTTGGGAGATGCGCCCTGATCAGCGAGTCGCTGCGGCGAACTCTTGACACCTCGCTGCGGTCGCGTCGTCGGCAGGAAGCCAGGTTTCGATGCGGAGGTCCGCGACGGCGACGTTCTGTGGCGCCTGGAAGGCCGTCATCATCGTGATGAAGCGCAGGTCGACCGCTTCTCGACGCAGATGGATCGGCAGTGCCGGTTCGCTCGAGGCGGAAAGGTCGGGCGTGCGCCACTCCGGGTCGGTCGAGTCACTTGCGAGCAGGTCGTCGAAGAGCTGGCGCAGTTCGCCATCCTCGGGATCGGTGAGCACCTCGCGGTGGATCCGCCAGAGCAGTTCGCGGCCGACCTCGTCGAAGTTCGCCACCGCGGGCCGAGCCCCTGCGGGATCGAACGTGAGGCGGGCCACGTCCATGCCCATCTCCACGACCTCCTGCGCGGACAGCTCTGGCGTCCGCTCGATTCCGAGGGCGAAGGCCAAGACCGACAAGGCGCCCTCGTTCAGATCCCGAAGCCGGTAGTAGCGATCGATCACCATCACCGGGAACGGCTCGTGGTGACGCAACATCGCGTCAAGCGCTCGTTGCACCGTGTCTGGCAGCACGTCGTCTTCGTCGAAGGCGGCCGAATGGTGCGCCGAGCGCAACATCGAGTTGATCTGGCGAAGTGGCATACCCAGAGTCATGCCCAGCTGGATCACCATTTCGGGGCTCGGGTTCGATCGGCCCGTTTCGAGAAAGCTGATGTGGCGCGCCGAGACGTCGGAAGCGATGGCGAGGTCCAGCTGGGAGAGACCGCGGCTGCGTCGCCAATGCTTGAGCAGCGCAGGGAACAGCCCGGCCGCGTCGGAGGTCATCTCTACAGAAGCCATCGAGCACACCGTACGACGGAGTCCGTACGCGCTCACTTACCTGGGGAGGTCATTGTGATCGTGCACACCGTCCTTCAGCATCGAGACATGAACACTGCCAACGACTGTTCGCTCGATTCCGTGACTTCCGCGTTTCGCGCCGACCCGCCGTCGCACATCGACGTGGGAGAAGGTGCCGCAGCCCACCGCACATTCGGGACCGGGCCCGATGTGTTGTTCGTCCACGGATGGCCGGTCAGTGGGGCTACCTGGCGCAAGCTCATCCCACAAATTGCACCGCACCGCACCTGCCACGTGATCGACTTCCCCGGGACCGGCGACAGTCGCTTTGGCCCGGACGACGCCATGTCGATCCGGCAACACATCGAAACCGTTCGTGCCGTCGTCGATCATCTCGAACTCGACGACGTCGCCATCGTCGGCCACGACAGTGGCGGAATGATCGCTCGTCACGCTCTCGCCGGCGATTCCCGCGTCCGGGCGTGGGGGCTGGTCAATACCGAACAGCCCCAAGGCCTGTCCTGGCGCTTTCGGATGTTCCTTGTCGCTCGCCACCTGCCAACGTTTGGGTCAGCGCTCGCCTGGGTCGGCGGTCAGCCCCGGCTTCGCCGGCATCCCCTGGTGCTCGGTGGTGCATTCGAGGATCGGTCGTTGCTCGACGGTGAGTTCGACGAGTTCTTCCTCGCTCCACTTCGCGAGGACCCGAATCGGCTGCGTGCGGCCACGCAGCTGCTGAAGTCCTTCAATGTCGCCGACGTCGATGCGCTCACTGAAATCCACCGGCGGATCGATGTTCCCGTCGGTCTGGTGTGGGGAACCGCCGACCCGTTCTTTCCGATCGGCTGGGCGCGAGAGATGGTGTTGACCTTTGCCAATGCGTCACTTACCGAAATCGAAAGCGCCAGCCTGTTCTCGCATGAAGAGCGCCCGGAGGCAGTCGCGTCGGCGTTGCTCAACACGATCTGAGACATGCCGGGGCCGCTCAGGCGACCGGCCCCGACTGTCGATCAGACGCAGCTCGTGTTCTTGGTGACGCCGCCTTCACGGCTTCGGATCGAAAAGCTGTCTCCGGGGGACGCTGTCGTGTCCGTGAACGTGAGCACATTGCCCGGGGAGGCCAGCCATCCACCGTTCTTTCGAACCACATAGGTGTCCTCGCCCGGAATCGCCGACCAATTGAGCGTCACCGAACCGTTGGCGTTCACGGTCGCCGTGCAGGTCTGGCCTGCGCCGGGGTTCGTGATCGTGATCGTCGGGTTGCAGGTCGTGTTGGTCTGAATGCCGTTGCGCTTCGATCGGATGACGTAGGTGTGCACGCCGACCCCTGGGTCGTCAGTAACGGTCAACCCGGAGGTCGTCGCCACCCAACTTCCATTGCGACGAAGGCTGTAGCTGTCTTCGCCGGCAATCGCCGTCCACGTAACGGTCACGGTCTTGTCCGCGTTGAGCGTTGCGGTGCAGGTTTGGGTCGCCGGGTTGACCGTGACGGTCGGGTTGCACGTGGTGTCCCACTGCTCGCCGTCGAGGAACGTTCGAATCCGGTAGGTATGCGTGCCTGCTGGCGGGGCGTCGACGTAGGAGAGAGCGTTGCCTGGCGAGGCGATCCAGCTCGAGTTGCGGCGGACGACGTAGTCGGTGATGCCGTCGACGGCGGTCCAGCTGAGCGCGACCTCGCCGAGCGCATTGACCGTCGCGGTGCATGTTTGACTGGCCCGAGGATCGTCCGGCGCACCAAAGTCGAAGAACGCCGTTGTGCCGACCCGCGTGTCGTTCGTGCGGACCCCGTCGTAGCCGACGAGCAGACCCCGATCGACGACGGTGAGGGCCGTGCCGCCGCGGAGAGCATTGTTGCCCGGGTTCCAGGTGAGCGGTGTTCCGTCGGTCAACGAGAGGGCGGCAATCTGTGTGCGGAAGGCACCCGGAGGCAGCGGTTGTCCGGTCACGGGGTTGTTGTCGAGGAAGACGCCGGTGCAGCTTCCGGGACCACCGTTTGCCGACATCGTCTGGGTTGCGCCCGGACCGGAGTCGATGAAGCAGAAGTGGCCGACGGCGTAGACCGCGTTGTTGGAGATGGCGACCCCGAAGGTGGTGTCGCGCATGTACTTCTCCCAGCGGAACTGGTTGGGGGCTTCGCCGCTATTGATGAAGTAGACGAAGTCCGCCTCGGTCGCCGGTCCCATAGCGATGGCGAAGCCGGAGAAGTCTGGGGCGATGGCGCCGTCCTGGATCTTCTCGTAGCGGCTGAACGCCGTGATGTTCGTCGCCATGCGATGGGCGGTCAGGCTCGGCGAACCGGGGTTGGCGATGTTGATAATCGCCGTGCCCCGCATCGACACTCCGTTGATCGAGGTGGCCCGATGCACGATGCCGAGCCGGGTGCCAGCGTCGTTGGCGTCGAGGCCCACGATCGTGCGAGACAATGCGCCACCGAAGGTGAAGGCGAAGGCGGTGTTGTGGGCGGCGGTGTCGTGGTTGACCTCGATCAGCTTGCCGAAACCGAAGTTGCCGCCCGTCGACGTGAAGTCGCCGCCGATGAACAGGCGGTCGCCGCTGACCGCAAGCTCGGTGACCTTGCCGTTGAGGCTCGGCACGATCCACGACTTGTTGACCGCACAGGTTTCGAGGTTGATCATCGCCACCTTGTTGCGGGTGCGCTGCACACCGTCGGGGCCGGTGACCTTGTCGAAGCGACCGCCGATAATCGCCGTGTTGTCTTTCGGACCAGGAGCGATGGCCCACACCTCATCATCGACATCGAGGTCGGTGCACACGAGATCCTTGGTGTCGGTGTCGAAGATCGCGAGATATGGCTGATTGACGACCTGTCCGTTGCGAAGCTCGATGTTCAGGAAGTCCCCGCCGCTGATGATGTAGCCATCGATCAAGTCGACGGCGAGGGTCTGTCGGCCCCGACCGGGCGTGATCAGCGGGGTGTCGAGAATGATCGGGTAACTGTTGGCTGGTGTGGTGGGCACGAGCGTCGGATGCGGCGTGAAGGCGCCGTCGTTGGCCGATGCCGAGGCCTCGTTGGTGCCAACCAGTAGGGCGATGACTGCGGCGGCGATGAGCGCGAAGCCGACACCGGGGTAGAAGAGCGAGCGACGAAGATGCATGTTGCGGCTACTTTTTCAGGGTTGTGCGCGCTCGGAGAGCGACAGCGGTCATCTCATTCCACCACGTTTCGTGACCAAACTTGATGAGTCGATCACCTCAATGAGTCGTCTATCCCGATCGCGCGACTAACCTGGCGAGCAATGGCACTCCGACTTCTCGTGCAGCGACTTATGGACCCGGCGATCTGAGCATTCTGCTCTGACCGCCGGGTAGCCCCTGTTTCGAATCCGCCAGTCACCGAGAAGTCCGAGGAGTTTCCCAATGAGCAGTCGAGCTGCACAAACCGCGTCGTCGATGCCGGCGCACCGCTACCAGCCATTCGCCCCAATCGATATCCCCGATCGGACCTGGCCGTCGAAGACGATCACCAAAGCGCCGCTGTGGTGCTCGGTCGATCTCCGCGACGGAAACCAGGCCCTCATCGAGCCGATGGACTCCGAACGCAAGTGGAAGATGTTCGAGGCGCTCGTCGCGGCCGGCTTCAAAGAGATCGAAGTCGGATTCCCGTCCGCCTCCGACACCGACTTCGGGTTCGTTCGAGAGATCATCGAGCAGGGCGCGATCCCCGACGACGTCACGATCCAGGTCCTCACCCAATGCCGCCCGGAGCTCATCCGCCGCACCTACGAGGCGATCGACGGAGCCAAACAGGCGATCGTCCACATCTACAACTCGACATCGACGCTGCAGCGAAAAGTCGTGTTCGGCCTCGACGAAGACGGCATTGTCGACATCGCGGTCAAGGGCGCCGCGTTGTGTCGCGAGCTCGAGTCCACAATCCCCAACACCACGGTTCACTACGAGTACAGCCCGGAGTCCTTTACCGGCACCGAGCTCCCTTTCGCCAAGCGGATCTGTGACGAGGTGATCGATATTCTCGATCCAACTGGTCGCACGGTCATCATCAATCTGCCGGCAACGGTCGAGATGAGCACGGCAAATATCTACGGCGACATGATCGAGTGGATGCACCGAAACTTGGCCCGCCGCGACGAGATCGTGCTGAGTCTTCATCCGCACAACGATCGTGGCACCGGGGTTGCCGCGGCGGAGTTCGGGGTCATGGCTGGCGCCGATCGGGTCGAGGGCACCTTGTTCGGCAACGGCGAACGCACCGGCAATGTCGACGTGATCAACGTCGCGATGAACCTCTTCAGCCAGGGCGTCGACCCCGAACTCGACATTTCCAACATCAACGAGCTGCGCCGGACCGCCGAGTACTGCAACCAGCTCCCCGTGCACCCGCGCCATCCGTACGTCGGCGACCTCGTCTACACGGCGTTCAGCGGATCGCATCAGGATGCGATCAAGAAGGGTTTCGAGGCGTTAGACCGGAGCGACTCCCCGTACTTCGAGGTGCCCTACATCCCGATCGATCCGAAAGATGTCGGCCGGAGCTACGAAGACGTCGTCCGGGTCAACAGTCAATCGGGCAAGGGTGGCGTGTCGTATCTGCTGAAGGCGGAGCATCACCTCGACCTCCCACGACGCATGCAGATCGAGTTCACCCGGGTGATCCAGGGCATCACCGACCGCACGGGCAAGGAACTGACTGCGCAGAACATCTACGACGAGTTCGACGCGACGTACATCGGGCTCGAGGGCCCGTACGTGCTCAACGGCTTCGAGTCGGCGCAGAATGCGAAAGGCGAGGACAAGACCCTTCTGACGGCGCGCATGACCGCGGATGGCGAAGCGGTCGTGGTGCAGGGAACCGGCAACGGGTCGTTGTCGGCGTTCGTGTCGGGTTTCGCCGAGCTCACCGGTCGAGAACTTCGAGTGCTCGACTATCAGGAGCATTCGAAGGGTTCTGGCAAGGACGCTGTGGCGGTCAGTTTCGTCGAGATGAAGGTCGACGGCGTCGAGCTCTGGGGTTGTGGCATGCACACCGACATCACCACGTCGTCAATGCGCGCCGTCGTCTCCGCGGTGAACCGGGCCTCCAGCGTTTGAGGTTCGTCGTCGATCCCGTTGTTGGGCGGCTCAGCCCCGAACGACGATCTGATCGGTGGAGATGATGTCGTCACCACGCCACAGCGTGAACGTCATCAGGTTCTGACCCGCAGAAATCGCCGATCCCGGGATGGTGACGTCGACGCGTCGTTGGCCGGGCGAGATCTCGACCGTTCGGATCACCCCCGCCGATGAGGACAGCTCAAGGCGATCCGGATTGAGCTGGACCACGACGCCGTTATCCACGACATCACCAATCTCATAGCTGACGACCCGGTCGCTCACGGCAGCGATCGTTGCCGGTGCGGCCGACGTCGTCGGCGCCGCAGTCGTTGTGGTCGTCGTTTCGGTCGTTGTCGTTTCGATCGGCGCCGCTGTTGTCGTCGTCGGAGGGGTCGTCGACGTCGCGACCTCTTCGAACGCGACGACAGCGGGTGGCGACAGGGCGACCTCGGGGATCTGTGACGCGGCGACTCCGCCACCCACCGACGCCACGACAACGGCTGCCTGTGTGGTGGTCGTCAAGAGCGACGAACCGGCAGCGATGGTGGCGCCAGCCAGCGAGGCTGACCAACCACGGATCTCGGACAACTCTTCCGTGCCGATCTTGAGGAATGCATCGACGACGGCGGGATCGAACTGTGTCCCGCGATTGGCGAGGAGCTCCTGGCGGGCGTGTTCGATCGGGAACGGCTTCTTGTATGAGCGTGCGTGAGTCATCACGTCGAACGCGTCGGCGACGGCGACGATCCGTCCGATCGGGGGGATGTCGGTGCCGGCGAGGCCGTCGGGATAGCCCTTTCCGTCCCAGCGTTCGTGGTGGTACCGGGCCCCATGCTCGACCTGCGGACCGAGGAACTCGTGGAGGTCGCGGAGCTTTCGTGAGGCGGCGGCTGGGTGTCGACGCAAGACCTCCCACTCGCGGGCGTCCGGCTTGCCGGTCTTGGTGAGAATGCCCGCTTCGACATCGAGCTTCCCGACGTCGTGGAGCAGTGCCGACCAGGTGAGCAGCTCTTGGGCGTCGTCGTCGAGGTCGAGCTGCTCGCCGATCAGCGCCGAATAGGCACGTACCCGTTCCGAATGTCCCCGGGTGAGTCGTTCGTGTTTCGTGAGCGCGCTGAGAAGCGCACTCGAGTGCGCCACGAACCGTTCGAACTCTTCGTCGGACGCGTGGTTCAGTCCTTGTTTGGAAGTGCGACGCAGTGTGGCCCGAAACCTGACGTCGAGTTCCTCTTCGAATCGTGTTGCTTGTTCATACAGGGTCGTCGTGGGGAGAAGCCGTTCGAGCCACCGCGCGACGAGCGTCGACGCGCCGATGGCGACGACGACCGCGATGAGGATCCAGGAGAGTCGCTCAGTGCCGGTATCGAAGGGTGACCGCAGCTGCAACACGATGAACGCCAGGACGAATCCGGCGGCCGCAGGAATGACCAGTGCCAGGGCGCGCAGAACGAGCGACGCCTTTCGGCCGTCCAAGATTGCTCGGCTCGAACTCGACGAATCCACAGCCCTTCCCCATCGGCTACCCGAAGCGGAGACCTGAGAAGAATCGAGTTGTGGGTTTGGTCTCGTCCAGACGTAGACTCCCTAGCTGGCCCGGGGCACCGCTCCCGGGTCGCCGCGTGTCCGGCCTCAATCGCCGAGCGCACGCTTTATCCCCGGGTCGACGATCTCCGCCCGGCTCACGCACGAAGAACCGCTCTCACAGAACGCGTAACACCACCATGCCAACGATCAACCAGCTGGTCCGGAAGGGCCGTCAGTCGAAGCGCCGCAAGGAGTCCACCCCGGCGCTCAAGGGCGCCCCGCAAGCTCGCGGCGTCTGCACCCGCGTGTATACGACGACCCCCAAGAAGCCGAACTCGGCACTCCGCAAGGTCTGCCGTGTCCGACTGACAACGGGCATCGAGGTCACCGCCTACATTCCGGGCGAGGGCCACAACCTCCAGGAGCACTCGATCGTCCTCGTGCGTGGCGGTCGTGTGAAGGATCTCCCCGGTGTTCGGTACAAGGTCATCCGCGGCACGCTCGACACCTCCGGTGTTCGCGAACGCAAGCAGGCCCGTAGCCGCTACGGCGCCAAGAAGGAAGGCTGACGATGCGCAAGAACGCTGCACCACGTCGCGAACTCACCCCAGATCCGGTGTACGACTCGGTTCTCGTCACCCAGATCGTCAACAAGGTGCTCCAGCGCGGCAAGCGCTCCACCGCTGAGCGCATTGTCTACGAGGCAATGGACACCATCGCCGAGAAGACGGGTGGCGAGGCCCTCGCCGTCGTCAAGCGTGCGGTCGACAACACCCGCCCGCAGCTCGAGGTCCGCAGCCGCCGTGTCGGTGGCGCGACCTACCAGGTGCCGGTCGAGGTTCGCCCCCGCCGCGCCAACACGCTCGCCGTTCGTTGGCTCGTCAACAACGCACGCAGTCGACGTGAACGTTCGATGGCCCAGCGTCTCGCCAACGAGTTGCTCGACGCGTCCAACGCCGTGGGCGCATCCGTGAAGCAGCGTGAGGACCTCCAGAAGATGGCCGAGTCCAACCGCGCGTTCGCCCACTACCGCTGGTAGCGACGATGTCCGGCGTGATCCCTGCAGTTACCAGCTTCACGCCACGACACGCCTCCACCACCCGCAGTCCTCGCCTTTGGCGTCTCTGCGGATAGAATTTCCTCTCGACCGGGCGTGATGCGCCCGGTCGTGGCGTGTCCGCCCAAATTTCTTTCCTTCCAATCCCCCAACGAGCCAAGAGACACAGAGCAGAACCATGGCGAAGCGAGTCCCCCTCGAAAAGAC
>JAHDDK010000024.1:0-688 GCA_020629375.1 Acidimicrobiales bacterium | reverse complement strand
GGCCAACAAGTACAACGTGCCGCGCATGTGCTTCATCAACAAGATGGACCGCACCGGCGCCGACTTCTACTTCTGCCTCAACACCATCAAGGAGCGCCTGACCGATCAGGTCGCCGTGCTCCAGTTGCCGATCGGTGCCGAGGGCGCCTACGCCGGCATGATCGACCTCGTGCAGATGAAGGCCCTCGTTTGGCCGAGCGATGTCGACGAGAAGGATCTTGGCGCGACGTTCAATGTCGAAGACATCCCCGAGGACATGGCCGATCAGGCCGAGGAATACCGGGCCGAGCTCATGGACACCTTGTCGTTGCTCGACGAGGACCTCATGGAGCGCTACCTCGGCGACGAAGAGATCTCGGTTGACGAGCTCAAGGCGATCATCCGCAAGGGCACGCTGGCTGGAGACATCGTACCGATCCTCAACGGCACCGCCTTCAAGAACAAGGGCGTGCAGCCGCTGCTCGATGCCGTCATCGACTACCTGCCAGCGCCCATCGATCTTCCGCCAGTCGAAGGCGTCCACCCCCGATCTGGTGACACCGAGACCCGTGAGGTTTCGGACAAGGCGCCGTTCTCGGCGTTGGCCTTCAAGGTGATGACCGACCCGTTCGTCGGCAAGCTCACCTACTTCCGTGTCTACTCGGGCAGCCTCGAAAAGGGCGGCACCGTGGTCAACAGCCGCACCGAG
>JAHDDK010000093.1:573-11476 GCA_020629375.1 Acidimicrobiales bacterium | reverse complement strand
AGGCGTGCTGGAACGTGTCGTTCATCGCCATGCCGTACCAGACCTTGCCGGGCATCTGCCCGAATGGCAGCTCGAGCATCTCGTCCATGACGCCCTCGCGAGCAAACGCGTTTGCGCATGCGGCAGCCTGCTCGGTGTAGGCCGAGGCATAGTCGCCCTCGCTCCACTTCGTTCCGCCCTCGAACGCATCACCCGACACGCTCGTTGCGAAGAAGCCGTGAGCGTCGACCATGTGGTCGATGAGCTGGCCGACATTCCATGATGCACACGGCGTGGCGTTGCCCATCTGGTCGGGCGTCACGTTGGCCATCACGCCTTGGGCGACATCGATGCACTGCTGCAGAGGATTCATGCGGGGCTCTCCTTCTCGGTCACACGCCTTTGTTGGTCGTGTGGAGCGCCGCGGACCGTAGCAGACTGTCCGGATGACCTCCGGCGGTCCGCGGACCTTCCCCCAGACCTTCCTCGGGCCGATGCCTGGCGCCTGCGAGGTGGTGCTGGTGCGCCACGGCCAGTCACAGGCGCATGTGGAGGGTGTGCCATTTCCGCTCGTGGACGGTCATGGCGACCCGCCGCTCTCGCCACTCGGCGAGCGACAAGCGGAGGCCGTCGGAGCACGACTTGGGGGTCTCCCGGTCGCCGCGATCTGGGTGAGCACCCTCACCCGCACGCACCAAACCGCTGCGCCACTTGCGCGGGTGCTTGGCCTCCGGCCCCAGGTCGACCCCGACCTCCGCGAAGTGTTTCTTGGTGACTACGAGGGTGGCGAGCTGCGGGTGCGCAGCGCCGACGGCGATCCCGCCGTGCTCGAGCTGCGGCGCACCGGCGAGTGGGGCTCGATCCCCAACGCCGAGACGAACGAGCAGCTGCGGCTCCGCACGACCGCTGCCGTACAACGAATTGCCGACGCCCACCCTGATCAGCTCGTTGTCGTCGTGTGCCACGGCGGCGTGATCGCCGCGTTGCTCGGACATGCCGCCGGGACCGAAGGGCGGGTGTTCATGGGAGCCCGCAACGGGTCGGTCAACCACCTTCATGTGCGAGGAGACCAGTGGCGGATTCGTACGTTCAACGACGCAAGCCACATTGGCTCGCTACAGGCTGATGACCCGATGGGTATCACCGACGCCGAGGCCGCTGCGTCGGGCGGCGACCAATCGGTGTGACCATCGACGCTCGCCGCGACGTCGCCTGTCCATGACCCCGGCCGAATGGCTGCTCCTGCTCGGTGCGGGTTTCCTCGCCGGGGTGATTAACGCCCTCGCGAGCGGAGGCAGCTTCTTCACCTACCCGGCGCTCATCTTGACGGGGCTGACTCCGGTGTCGGCTGCGGCCACCACGCTGACGGCGCTCGCGCCGGCCAACATCGTCGCAATCCCCGAGTACCTGCCGGAGATACGCAGCGACTGGCATCGATACCCGCGTGAGCTTGCCATCATCATCGCCGGTGCCACGCTGGGGATCGGCGCCCTGATCCGGACAGACAACGGCTTCTTCGAACGATTCGTTCCGTGGCTCATCCTTGCGGGCACGTTGTTCTACGCGGCCAGCCCCTGGATCCGACGATGGTCTGAACGCCAGGCACCCGAAGCGGCAACCGGGCTGGTGGGCACTGTCGCCATGTTCGTCTTCGCCGTGTACCTGACGTACTTCGGATCCGGGGTCGGCAACGTGTTCATCGGGATGTACACGATTCGCGGCTTCGACACCTTCCTGTCAGCCAACGCCGCGAAGAACATCGCCATTGCGATCGGCACGGTCATGGCCGTCGTCGCGTACTCGGCCACGGGTTTCGTCTCGTGGAGCGCACTCGTCCCTTTGGCGATCGGCAGCCTCAGCGGCGGCTGGCTGAGTGCCAAGGGCGGTCGACGTGTGCCGGTCCGAGCGATTCGGGTAGCGACGATCGCCTTCGGCCTCTTCGTCGCCGGGTGGCTCTTCGTCCGGTGAGAGACTGAGCCGATGGCCGACCTCCTTGTCCGCAACGCCCGACTCCTCGCCACGGTCGATGCGGAACGAACCGAGATTCCCGGCGGGTGGGTCGCAGTCGAGAACGGGCTCGTCACCGCCCTCGGCGGCTCGACTGATCTGGCCCCAGACGCGAATCACGTGATCGATGCGACCGACTGCCTCGTGACTCCAGGGCTCATCAACACCCATCACCACCTCTGGCAGAACCTCACGCGGGCGTGGACGCCGATGACGTCCGCCCCGCTGTTCGGCTGGCTGCAGTCGCTCTACCCCACCTGGACCGCCAACATCGACGAAGAGTCGGTCCACGTGGCCGCGTGGGTGGGTCTCGCTGAGCTCGCACTGTCGGGATGCACGACGAGCAGCGACCACCACTACCTGCATCCGCCGCGGGCTGGGGACCTTCTCGCCGCCGAGATTGCCGCGGCTCAGGACCTCGGCATGCGTTTCCATCCCACGTACGGATCGATGAGTCTCAGCGAGAAGGACGGCGGACTGCCTCCGGACAACGCCGTGCGGGACGAAGACGACATCCTCGCCGAATCCGAACGTCACGTCGGCCGATGGCACGATCCGAGCTATGGGTCGATGGTGCAGATCGCGCTGGCTCCGTGCAGCCCGTTCAGCGTCACGCCGGATCTGATGCGCCGCTCCGCTGAGCTCGCCGAGAGGCTCGACGTGCGGCTCCACACACATCTGGCCGAGAACGCCGAGGACGACGAGTACGCCCTGGCCACGTTCGGGATGCGTCCCATCGATCTGTACGAGAGCGTGGGGTGGATGACCGACCGCACGTGGGGTGCGCATGTCGTACGGCCCGATCCGGCCGAAGTGACGCGGCTTGGTGCAGCGGGCGTGGGGATTGCGCATTGCCCGAGCTCGAACATGATCTTGTCGTCGGGTATCGCTCCGGTCGTCGACCTCCGAGCGGCGGGGTGTCCGGTCGGAATTGGTTGTGACGGCTCGTCGTCGGCCGACGCGGCATCACTCTGGCAGGAGGCACGTCTGGCGATGCTCCAGGGGAAGCTGACGTCGGGTGCTGCAGCGATGACCGCCCGTCATGCACTCGAAGTCGCGACCCGCGGCGGAGCGGGCTGTCTCGGCCGCGAGGGCGAGTTGGGTGAGCTCTCGGTTGGCTCGGTCGGAGACATCGCCGTCTGGAAGCTCGACGGCCCGGTCTTCGCCGGCGTGCTCGACGACCCGATCGAAGGCTGGCTGCGATGTGGACCGACGGCGGCGTGGCACACCGTCGTCGCTGGTCGGTCCGTGGTCGAGAACGGCGTGCTCGTGAGCCCGAGGGTCGACGAGATGCTGGCGTCGCACACCATCGACGCACGGCGCTTCCAAACCACGTAGCGACCAGGATGACCGGAGTCATGACGGGGTCTGACCCTCTCATTACACAAACCGCGCAGACGGCCAGCCGGTCAGGTGAGGGCTTGGTAGACCGCGTTTCGGAGTTGGCGGCGAATGGGGTAGGTGCTGCTCGGGAGGAGCTGGGTGAGGAAGGTGACGGTGATGTCGTTGGCCGGGTCGACCCAGAACACGGTGCTGGCGGCGCCGCCCCAATTGAACTCGCCGACGGAGCACAACGAGGCGTTCGCGGCGGCGTCTTCGATGACGGCGAAGCCGAGGCCGAAGCCCATCCCGTCGAGCGTGACCTCGGAGAACAGCGACTGGCCAAGATCGTTGAGTAGCGCTCCCCCCGGCAGATGGTTCTTGGTCATGTAGTCGAGCGTGAACCGTCCGATGATCCGACCGCCTGGCGAGTCCCCGCCGGAGGCGAGCATGTCGACGAAGCGCTGGTAGTCGGCCATCGTCGACACGAGACCTCCCCCACCGGAGAGGAACGGCGGCGGGGCGAGCAGCGACGAGCGTTCGGGGTCGTCCATTCGGGTCATTCCACCGGCGCCCGGGATGTAGAGCGCGGCGAGACGATCGGCCTTCGCAGTGTCGACGTGAAACCCGGTGTCGACCATCCCCAGGGGTTCGAAGATCCGTTTGCGGAACGCAACGTCGAGGGTCTGTCCGGTGACTCGTTCGATGACCGCACCGAGCACATCGGTCGACAATCCGTAGTTCCATGCCGTGCCGGGATCGAAGAGGAGGGGCTCGGCGGCGAGCAGCCGCATGGCCTCGGTGAGGTCGTAGTCGGGGGTGACGAAGTCGCCGAGCTTCTTGCGTCGATAACGGGCATCGACCGGGGTTTGCCGATGAAAGCCATAGGTGAGCCCGGAGGTGTGAGTGAGGAGGTGCCGGATCTCGATCGGGTTGGTTGCGGGCCGGGTCTGGGGTGACATGTCGGAGCCGCCGACAAAGACTGTCGGCTCGGCAAACTCCGGCAGGTGCTCGGCGAGCGGGGTTTCGAGTAGGAGGGCGCCTTCCTCGACGAGCTGCATGATCACGATGGACGTGATCGGCTTGGTCATCGAATAGATCCGACAGATCGTGTCGTCGGCGATGGGCCGGTTTCGCTCGACGTCGGCAAGGCCGTGCACGTCGGCGTAGACGACGTCGCCGCCATGGGTGACCTGCACATGGGAGTACGGCAGGTAGCCGGAGTCGACGTAGTGGCGCCCGACGGCGCCGATGCGATCGAGACGGTCGGGGTCGAACATGGCCCCGAGTATGTCACCGTCCGGGTTCGGTTCAGGAGCTGATCAGTAGCGGGTGACGCGGGAACCCATCGAGGGTCCGGAGGACCAGCCGCGTGTTCGTTTCGACGGCACCGTGGGCGTCTTTGAGCGCCACGAGAAGGTCGTCGAGCTCGGTGACGCTCGTGCACATGACCCGGAGCTGGAGGTCGAAGGGGCCGGTGAGGTGCATGGCGTCGATGACGGGGGCGAAGGCCGGGAGGTCGAAGTCGACATCGGGGTCGTAACTCGACGAGAAGCGGACATCGACGATGGCCTCGATCGTGCGTCCGATCGCCGCCGCATCGAGTTCGATCGAGAAGCGCCGGATCACGCCTGACGAGCGCAAACGACGGAGCCGTTCACTCGTAGCGGAGCTGCCGAGGTTGACCGACTCGGCGAGGTCCGCCACCGAGATTCGCCCATCCTGTTGGAGTTTACCGATGATCTGCCGGTCGATCGAGTCCATCACCGCTGATCGTACGCCGTCTCGAATGATCTGCGTGAGAATTCAGGCCCATCGGTGGTGACTGTACGCCGATACTGCGGTCATGGATATCGGCATCGTCATCTTGGGCATCGGACTCGGGCTGTTGGTCATCCCTGCGCCGGGGCCGGTCTCCCTGACCCTCGTCGAAATCGGGATGCGGCAGGGGCGCCGAAAGGGCATCGAGGGCGGAGTGGGTATTGCCCTGGCCGACGCCGTTGCACTGACCGCTGCGGCGACGATCGTGGTCGGCGGCCGTTCGCTCCCGCCATTTGCTGCCACAGCGTTGGATGTTGCGTCGGTGATCACGCTCGTCGTCATCGGCTTGCTACTCGTCGTCCGCCCCCTCGCGGCGTCGGCGCTCGCCGAACGAATCGAACGGCCACTTCCAACGATGTTCTCATTCACGGCGCTCACCCCGTCGGTCCTCGGCATGTGGGTCGCGGTTCTCAACGCCGTTCCGTTCAGCACGTCAGTGTCGGCGGTCGCCGCATTCGCCCTCGGGATCGTGGCGACGTCACTTGGATGGCACATCGCCCTGGCGATGGGCGCGTCGTCAGTCGGCAGCCGACTCTCCGAACGGGTGCAGGTCCGAGTGATGCGGGCTGGCGGATTCGGGATGCTTGCGTTCGCGCTCGCCACCTGGATGTGGTGACGCTCCTGACGGTTCGGCGATCTTCTCGGAGTGACCCCGAAAGGCCTACGGTTCTGCCCGATCGGCGCTGAGGAGGCACACGTGCGTGACCACTGGAAGAACTTCATCGGTGGCCGATGGGTCGACGGATCGAACGACGCCGTGATCGACATCGAGAACCCCTCGACTGGTCAGTCCCTCGCCACGATCGCTCGGGCGGTCGAGGCCGACGTCGACGCTGCGGTGGCTGCCGCTCGCGCCTGCGTCGACGAACGCGCACTCACCGATGTTCGGCCTGCCATCCGGGGGCGTTGGCTGCTGGACTTGTCGACGTGGCTCGAAGATCACCGGGCACAAGTCGCAGAGGTGTTGGCCCTCGACTCGGGAAAGACGCTGACCGAGGCCAACTGGGAGATTGACAACACGACGACGTTCCTGACCTACTACGGCGGCCTCGCCGACAAGATCGAGGGCCGGTACATTCCGCTCGGGGGATCGATCACGGACTACATCGTGCCGGTGCCGTACGGCGTGTCGGCCCACATAGTGCCGTGGAACTATCCACTCGAGATCGCCGCCCGCGGTGCCGCGCCGGCAATCGCCGCAGGTAATGCCGTGGTGATCAAGTCGCCCGAGCTCGATCCGTTGTCGGTGGCGCTACTCGCCGAGGGCGCCGAAGCGGTCGGCATGCCGGCGGGGGCATTCAACGTGATCTGTGGCTTCGGCCACGATGCCGGCACGGCGTTGTCGACACATCCCGACATCGACCAGATCACCTTTACCGGCTCGGTCGAGACCGGCAAGAAGATCTTGCATGCAGCCGCCGAATCGATCATCCCGGCTGCGGTGGAGTTGGGTGGCAAGTCCGCCGGCATCGTGTTGCCTGACGCCGATCTCGAGCTCGTCGCTGAGCAGACTCGGTGGGCGATCTTCGGGAACAACGGCCAAATCTGTTCGGCTCTCGCCCGGCTGGTCGTGCCCGCAGACCGCCATGACGAGATCGTCGACGCGGTCGTCGCCAAAGCCGAAGCCCTGGTTGCCGGGCCGGCGATGGACGACCTCGACATGGGGCCGATGATCTCGGCCCGACAGCGCGACAAGGTTGCCGAGTACGTGCGGATCGGGGTCGACGAAGGCGCGATGCTGGCGACCGGCGGAGCGATCCGTGAGCAGGATGGCTGGTACTTCGAACCGACGGTGCTGGCGAACGTGGATAACACGATGCGCGTCGCTCAGGAAGAGATCTTCGGTCCCGTTGTAACCGTGATCCCGTACGAGACGCTCGACGATGCCTTGGCGATTGCGAACGACTCGCCGTACGGCCTGGTCGCTGGCGTCTTCGGCAATGACCTCACCGACGCAACGTGGCTCGCCGATCGCCTCGACGCTGGCCAGATCTTCGTCAACGACTGGTTCGTCCCGGCCGTGGAGGCGCCCTTCGGCGGATTCAAGAGCTCCGGGTTCGGCCGCGAGAAAGGCCAGGCCGCGGTCGAGTCGTACATCCAATGGAAGAACGTGGCCATCACTCGCCTCTGACTTCGGTTCCGTTCTCTCGCAGAGGGGCGCAGCCTTGGCGGTTGACCACCGTTGGTGGCACGATGGACCGGTTCCCGCGAGAAATCATGAGAGAAGAGGCGTCCCGATGCTTCGAACCCCTTGGCGGCGCATCCTGTCGTCTGTGTCGCTGCTGACCGCGTTGCTCGTCGCGGCGGGGTATTCGAATCAGGCAGCCTCTGCAGCGGCGCATCCCTCGCTGGTTCCCGAAGTTCCCGAGGGCGGGTACCCCGTCATCCTCGACACGCCGAGATTTCCCCTCGCCGAACCCCCGGACATTCCGAACGCCATCACGACGCAGGGTCGTCAAACAATGGCTGTCGATCAGATCGGCGACTACATCGTGTCCGGTGGCGACTTCGTCAACGTCGAGTTGCAGAACGGCCGCGTGGTGACGCAACCAAACCTCGCGGTGTTCGACGTCCGGACCAAACAGTTGGTGTGCACCAATCTCGACGTCAACGGGACAGTGCTCGCCATCACGCCCGGGCCAAACGCGAACACGGCGTATGTCGCCGGCGAGTTCACGCAAGCGACAGGCGCCGACGGAAAGGTCCGCCCCCGTAACAAGGTGGCACTGATCAACCTGGCCACCTGCTCGGTGAACAAGACCTTCGTCGTGAACGGGTTGGATGGCAAAGTGACTGAGGTCGTCGCGCAAGGCGACCGGCTGTTCATCGGCGGCAACTTCAACGCGATTGCGGGAAGTCGAATTGGTCGGCTCGCCGAAGTTGACGCCTCGACCGGCGCGCTCAACCCCAACTTCTCGTTCGCGTTCGGCGGAGCCGTCGGCCGAACGGTCGTCGGAATGGACACGAACGCCAGCGGCTCACGACTCGGCATCGTGCACCGGGCGACCACGATCGACGGGGCGCCGGTCAGAGGCACGGCAATCTTCGACATCACGAATCCCAACGCTCCGCGCCTCACCGCCCATCGGATGAGCCAGGACACCGCCGCGTGGGACTGGCCCGACAAGATCCAGAATGGGGCGTTTGCGCCGGATTTCTCGGGTGTTGCGGTCGTGTCGGCCTTCGAGAACGAGGCCGACTTCGTCTACTACATCCCCACGACTGAGCGGGCGAATCAGTTGCAGTGGGGCAAGTACATGCGAGACAGCACCCTCGGCGTGGCCATCACGAACCAGGCGGTTTACGTGTCCGGGCACTTCTGCCTCATCGACTCGGGTCCACGAGCGTCGAAGAAGCTCGCCCCCAACAGCGGTCCAGCAGAGTGTTCGGGAACTCGCCGCGAGGGTCGCAAGAACCCGCGAACCAACGAGCCCAACCCTGACGGGGTGTTCCGCACACAGCTTGCGGCACTGGCGATCAGCGACGGCACACCGCTCGATTGGAACCCGGGCAACGATGCGATCCGAGGCGGGACCGCGCTGACCGCCGTCGACGGCGGACTTCTGTCGGGGTATGACGGCATGCGCACGAACAACATTCGTGTCGGCACCACCGCCTTCTTTGCGTTCGACGGCGGTGGCGGAGGCCAAACGGTGTCGTGCACCGCTACCGAATCGAATGGCCTCGTGTCGCTGTCGTGGAATCGGATCGCCGGGGTCACCGACTATGTGGTGAGACGCAACGACTCATGGGTTGCGTCGCCAGGCAATGCCGTCGCATTCGACGACGCTCCGCCCGCCGGTACGCACCGATACGTGATCCGCACGCGGTCGGGTGGCGTGATCTCTGATGCACGATGCAGTCCAGACGTCACCGTCGCGGCCACGGGCCAGACATGCACCTCGACGCGCAACGGCTCGACGGTCACCCTCCGGTGGAGCGCGATCGCTGGTGAGAGTCTGTATCAGGTGCGAAAGAACGGGAAGTGGCTCGCCAGCGCCAGGAACGTGCTCACCTTCTCGACGACAGGGAACGCAGGCGACGAGTTCGCGATTCGAAGCCGACAGAACGGTACGACGACCACAACTCCGTGCCGCTGACGATCGACGCCGAACAGCGCGGCGAGGCGACCGGGCCGGGCGCAGCGCTCAGGGCTCCGAGCACGTGAGGAGCCCTGCGGCGTAGGCCGGCTCGGCGTAGGCCGCGGCGAGCGAATCGGCGGTTTCGTGGGCGTTGAGACCTGAGGGATTCGGGACGACCCACAGTCGAGCGCCTTCGAAGCCATCTTCTTGTTCGCCCATCACGGCCTTGGGCTGGCGAAATGCTGTGCGATACGCCGTAATGCCCGCAACGGCGACGACGGTTGGTGCGTGCGTTCGGACGAACGAGCGAAGGATCTCGCCACCCTCTCGGAGTTCGGCGGCCGTCAGCTCGCTTGCCTTGGCCGTGGTGCGGTGGGCGACGTTGGTGATGCCGATTCCCCGTTGGAGCACATGGGCGCGATCGTCGTCCGACATGCCCTCGCCGCGGTCGATCGTGCGGGTGATGATGCCCGCCCTCTCGAGCGCCGGATAGAAGCGATTGCCCGGATGAGCGAAGTGGGTCTGTGTCGCCGCGGTCCACAGGCCGGGGTTGATCCCGACGAATAGCAATCGGCAGTCGGGTCCGATGAGATCGGGAACGGTGGCGTCACGAAACGCCTCGAGCTCATCTCGACTGAATCCCATCGAGGCGACAGTACGCCAGGTGTCTGTCGGGACTCGCCTTTTCCGGCTGTCAGTCGTCTGAGGTACGTTGCTCGCAGCGCGTCGAAGCCCGGGGGACACATGGCGGACAACAAGACCAAACCAACGACGGTCGAACCGGAAGAGTTCATTGCCTCGATCGAACACGAGGTGCGGCGAGCCGATGCCGAGACCCTCAAGGACCTCATGGCCAAGGTGACCGGCTACGAGGCGAAGATGTGGGGCCCGTCGATCGTGGGCTTCGGTCGCTACAAGTACGAATACGAGTCGGGCCGATCTGGCGAGTGGATGATGGTCGGGTTCTCTCCGCGCAAAGCCAACCAGGTCCTTTACCTGATGCCCGGTTACCAGGACTTCGACGACGAACGGTCGCGCCTCGGCAAGCACAAGATCGGGAAGAGCTGCCTCTACATCAACAAGCTCGCCGACGTTGACCTCGACGTCGTCGAGGAGATGGTGACCAAGGCGGTGGCCGAGCTGAAGGCCACCCACGAGACGTTTCCGGAGTAGCAATGACCGATACCGACATCGAGACCGAACGGGCTCGCCGCAAAGAAGCGGTCGCGCTCGGCTACCGGATCTTCGCCGCGCTGCGCTGGGGCGACCTGGGCGACGGCCACATCACCGCTCGGGATCCGGAGCACACCGACCACATGTGGCTGCTGCGTTTCCCGTGTGGATTCGAGAAGGCGACGGTCGACGATCTTGTCCTCGTCGGACCCGACGGCAAGGCCACGTGCGGTACGCCGATCAACACGACGGCGTATCACATTCATCATCCGATCCACGAGGCTCGCCCCGACGTCGTTGGCGTGGCTCACACGCACACCCCGTGGGGTACTCCTTTCTGTGCCACGGGTAGACCCATCGAAGCCATCACCCAAGAGGCGTGCACGTTCCACGACCGATGGGCGTTCTTCGATGACGAAGAGGTACAGGTGCTCGGTCTCGAAGGAGGCAAGCGCATCGCCGCCGCACTCGGCGACAAGCAGGTGGCGATGCTGCGCTGCCATGGTCTGCTCACGACGGGA
>JAHDDK010000093.1:0-397 GCA_020629375.1 Acidimicrobiales bacterium | reverse complement strand
GGTGATCGTGTCGACCGCAGGTCCGGCCTCGGCGACGACGAGGGTCCGACCCCCGCTGCTCGCCCAGTTGATCCAATCCAACGTCTCGACGGTGACGACGGCGTCAGCCTTCACATAGACACCCACCGAATCGGCGTCATACTCGATCGCCGGTACGGGACCATTTCCGTAGTCGAACGTGGTCGACGTGCGTTCGAGCGGGATGCCACTCTCGGTTACCCGCGGGAGTGTGCCCGGCTCAGCGGGGACGGACTCGGTGGTTGGCGGAACGGTGGTCTCCGCTGCAACGGTGGTCGTCGGCGCGTCGGTCGTGGTGGGCGTGTCGTCGAGCGCAAGGGCTTCAGGAACGGTCGAGGACGTCGGATCGGGGGTCAGGTCGACCCACCGAGACTCCTCG
>JAHDDK010000001.1:60743-194591 GCA_020629375.1 Acidimicrobiales bacterium | reverse complement strand
AGCACACGGACCAGTCAGGACCACCCCCTCTTACACAAACCCTGCGACAGTCCCAATCGTCACGGGAAACGACCTCCGAAACGTGTTCGTTCGTCAGGTCAGATCGGCTCGTGATCGATTTTCCTTAGGTCATTCGACCGTCATGGGCGAGATTGCCCCTCAAGGAGCTGCAGGTCACTCCGCGGCTTCGACGAGGATTTCGCTGAGCGTCGGATGCACGAACAACGTCTCGGCCAAGTCCCCCACCGTGAGCTGGTTCGTGACGCACAGCGCAATGATCGAAATCAACTCGGCGGCGTGACGACCCACGATCGACCCGCCAAGCACCACTCCGGTCATCGGATCCGAGATCAACTTGACGAATCCCCGGGGGTCGTCGTTGATGAGCGCCTTGGCCGACGCCGAGAACGGAACCTTGGTGACCCGTACCTTCCGTCCGTGCGCGAACGCGTCTGCCTCGGAGACTCCCACATCCGCGATCTCGGGTTCGGTGAAGATCGCCGATGCGGCCTTGCTATAGGAGATGTGGCGGTGCGGGCGGTCCTTGTGCATCCCGAGCATGTGCTCGGCGATCTTGCGACCTTGCATCGTCGCCACCGACGACAACGGCAACTTTCCGGACAGGTCACCGGCCGCGTAAATGTGCGGCACGTTCGACTGGGCATTCTGATTGATCGGAATGAAACCCCATTCGGACTCGACGCCGGCGGCCTCCAGTCCGAGGCTTTCGGAGTTCGGAATCGACCCGATCGCAAGCAGTGCATGTGAGCTCTCGACGATGCGACCGTCGTCGCACGTCACCGTCACGCCGTCGCCGGTCCGCTCAATCGCCGTGCTGCGAGCGCCCTTGAGCAGTCGAACCCCGCGCTCGATGAAGTTCTGCTCGAGCTCGTAGGCCACCTCGGGGTCCTTGTCGGGCAGAACGTGTTGGCGCGACACGATCAGCGACACCTTGGAGCCGAGCGAGGTGAACATGTGGACGAACTCCACCCCGGTCACGCCCGAACCGATCACCGTCAGGTGCTCCGGAATCTCCGGTGGCGGATAGGCGTCGCGGGTCGTCAGGATGCGCTCGCCGTCGGGAGCGGCCCAATCCGGGATCCGCGGACGGCTACCCGTCGACAACAGGACCGTGTCGGCCTCGATGACTTCGGTCGATCCATCGGCTGCCGTCACCTCCACCTCGTGCGGGCTGATCAGCGCACCCGAACCCGTCATGATCCGGACGTTCTGGCTCGTCAGGAGCTCGCAGTTCGAGTCCTCGAGGTGCTTCATGATGCTGGCGAGCCGCTCGGATAAGTTGCCCGTGTCGATGTGGGGGTTGACCTCTTGGAGGCCCATTCCCTTGCTGCGAGCCAGGAACGAGATCGCTCCGCCGGTCGCGATCATCGCCTTCGACGGAATGCAATCCCACAGGTGGGCCGCGCCGCCGATCACGTCGCGTTCGACGAGGGTCACCTCCGCTCCCAAACGCGCGGCGTGGGTGGCCGCTGCGACCCCAGCAGGGCCTCCGCCGATGACAACGAATCGAACCGTAGGCATCCCATGAGGCTAGGCCCCGGGTGCGTCAAGCCGGGGGACGTCCGGAGTAGTGTTTCGACCGATGGAGGACCTCGTGGGGCCACTGTGGATCGCGGCTGGCGTCCTCGCCGTTTCGGGCGTGGCGAAGCTCAACGACCCGGCCGGGACAGCACCCGTCCTCCAGCTCTTTCGGATCCCGATGCCACACCTCGCAGCGCGGGTTCTCGGCGCCGCCGAACTTCTTCTTGCGATCGCTGCCGTGCTCATCGGCCATCCCCTGCTGTGGGGCGGCGTCGCTGCCGCCTACACGATCTTCTGCATAGTTGTCCTCGTGCTCCTCCGACGCCCAGACGCTGCGTCATGTGGATGTTTCGGGCGAGAAGACACGCCGCCAACGATCGGACATCTCCTCTTCAACGCGATCGCCGCGACGCTCGCCGGCCTCGCCGCCACCGACCCTGTGCAGCCAACTGCACTCGGCTGGTCGACGGCCGAGTGGTTTGCCGCCATCACGCTGGTCGTCGCCGGAAGCGCGCTGTGCGTCCTCGCCATGACCCGGCTGCCTCGTCTTCGGGCGATCGTCGCCGGCACCGCTCCCGCCGTGGCGCAGTTCACCATCGACCCCCACCGGAGAGCCACATGACTCGCCTGATCGATCGTGCCGGTTCCGCGATCGCCGCCCGCTCGTCCCGGAGGGGCTTCTTGACCCGTTCGGCGCTCGCCGGTTCGGCGGTCGCTGCAGCGCCTGCGGCATACGTTCTTCGCCCAAACACGGCGTATGCCGCCATCTGCCGATGCAATAACCAGGACTGCGACTGCGGGTCGACGTGCTGCGACGGCTACACCGAGTTCTGCTGCACGATGACTGGCGAAAACACGTGCCCGACCGACACGATCCCTGCTGGCTGGTGGAAGGTCGACGCCTCGTCGTTCTGCAATGCAACGGGCACCCCGGGCCCTCGCTACTACCTCGACTGCAACGCCATTCCGGCAGGCCCCTGCGGACCTTCGGGCGTCACCCGGGCAACCGACCAGTGCAGCTGCACCTGCGCAGACGGCAGCTGCGGCAATCGAAAGGCGTGCTGTACCGCATTCCGCTACGGCCAGTGCAATCAGCAGATTGCGTGCCTCGGACCAATCGTGTGCCGCGTCGTCACCTGCACACCACCGTGGCGCTTCGACCCCACGTGCACGACGGCGACAGCCACCGACAACAACACCCGCTGGCATCATCGCCCGTGCCTCGAGCAGCCCACGCCAGATCGCGGAACGCTCCTCGGGTCATTCGACGCTGGCGTGTGGACCATGGGCTACCAGCTCGGATCCGCCACCGACGTCCCCACGCGGTCCTTCACCTTCGGCCAGGCGGGGGACATACCGGTCGTCGGCGACTGGAACGGCGACGGAACCCACACGATCGGCGTCGTCCGCGGAAACCGCTGGTTGCTCCGCAACACGAACGACGCCGGTCCACCCGACCTCGACTTCGTGTTCGGTGACGCCGACGGGATCCCGGTCGTTGGCGACTGGAACGGCAACGGAACGTGGGGCATCGGCTATCGCAAGCGCAGCTCCAACCGATGGCGACTCCGTCAGACCGCCTCCCCCGGCCCCCACGAGCTCGGCTTCCGGTTCGGCAAGGCACGAGACATCCCCATGACCGGCGACTGGGACGGAAACCGTGTCACCGGGATCGCCGCCGTTCGCCGCGACCTCAAAGCCGAGGCACCGTCCACGCGCTGGTTCATTCGCCAGACCGCGTCGGGAGGCAAAGCACAGAAGCGATTCTGGTTCGGTCATGGCGACGTGCAGTTCGTCATCGGCGCCTGGAAAGGCGATCACCGCGATCAGCCTGCGGCCGTGTCCGCGAATGGCCGTTGGAAGATGCGAACCCGCGTCTCAAAGAAGGTGTTCTTCGGCACCGGCGATGCGATCCCGGTCACCTGGCAAGCCGCCGACTGGACACCTGGCCGACTTCCGTCGTGACCGCCATCGTCATCCTTCTCGCCGTCGTCGTCGGCATCCTGACGGTTCTCGTCGCAGGCCTGCTCCGAAGTCATGCCGAGATGCTGCGTGCGTTCAACGAACTGGGGGTCACGTTTGGTCATGACGGAGCGGACACGACGTCGGCAACGCTCCCCGATCCGGTCCGACGCGACGTTCCTCATGCGAGCGATCGCGTCCACGAGAGCACCGGAGATGGCTCCGTCCACGAAATCGTCGGGATGTCGCCGACGGGCAGCGCTATCGCGATCGGCTTCGCCGGCCGCAGCGAACGAACCCTGATTGCCTTCCTCACCTCCGGGTGCGCAACCTGCAAGGGGTTCTGGGACGCGTTCCGCGCCGACGCTCCGCTACCCCGAACCGTCGACCGCCTCGTGATCGTCACCCGCAGCGCAGACGAAGAAAGCCCGGCAGCGCTCACGAACCTGGCTCCCGCACGTCACCGCGTCGTGATGTCGAGCGACGCTTGGAACGACTACGGCGTGCCGGTGTCGCCGTACTTCGTCCTCGTCGACCCCAACATCGGATCGATCGTCGGCGAGGGCGCGGCGAGCACGTGGTCACAAGTCGGCTCGCTGCTGGGCCGCGCCGACGCCGACGCCGAGTTCGAGAACGAGCGGCGCATCGACGCCGACCTCCGGGCCGCGGGTCTCGAACCCGACGACCCGACCCTCTATCCGACCGACTCGGACGGAGCTCGCCCGTGAGCAGCTGGGTCGGCGCAGACTCCGGGTTCGTCTTGGCGATCGGTATGGCTGCAGCAGTGGCGGGCGCGATCCGATCCACATGGTCACCTTGAGGCGAGTCGATGCTCTCGAGCATCCATCCGTTCGGCGAACGGTCTCGGCATCAACGATTCTGGCTCACGGCAACCGCACACACGGTCGGTTCGGCTATCGGTGGGGCACTGCTCGGTCTGGTCGCGGGAACGCTCGGCTGGGCACTGACCGCAGCGCTCGACCCGTCCACCAACGGCCGGATCGCCATCATCGCCGCCGTAGCGGTCGTCGCCTGTGGCTTCGAGGCGACCGGCCGGGCACGGTCCCTGCCGACCCGCACGCGACAGGTCGACGAGAACTGGATTCAGCATTATCGCGGATGGGTGTACGGCGCGGGTTTCGGCGTCGAACTTGGTTTCGGAGTGAGCACGATCATCACGACCGCGCTTGTCCATGTTCTCGTCGTGACAATGATCGTCGTCGGATCGTTCGAAGCGGCGACGCTGATCGGCGCGACATTCGGTCTCGTGCGCGGCGCGATCGTGTTCAGCACGTGGCGAGTGCAGGACCCTCACGCCCTTCGACAGCTGCACGGTCGACTCGACTCGGGCGACACGGTGTCGCGCCGGCTCGGCATCGCCGTCCTCACCATCGTCAGCGGCGCAAGTCTCCTCGGAGCCGTCCTGTGACTGCGTCCATACGAAAGGATGTCCACCATGGCTGAACTCCGTGGAGGCGGAATCGGCGTCGACCTGCCCGTCGGCTGGGAAGGCGAGATCTTCGACCGGACCCCAACCATCGCCGGACGGAGCCTTGGCGGCCCGGTCGGCGACACCGAGGTGGCCCGCAACGTCGTGCACCTCGCCAACTTCGCCTTACCCGGCGAACGCGGCGATTTCGGTTCGGGGGCTGTCGAGCTCATGAATTCCGGAGCGGTGATGGTGATCCTCTTCGAACATGGGCCCGAATCGGTCGACACCCCGCTATTCGCACGAGAGGGAATCCCGGTGCTCACCGCCGACGAGTTCCATCCCCAACAGATGCAGCGAACCCTCCAGGGACAATCGGGGCGACAGATCTTCTTCCGACACCTCGGACGGGCGTTCTGCCTCTACGTCGTGCTCGGCTCACATCGTCAGCGCCAAGCCCTCGTCCCCGTCGTCAACGACGTGCTCGGCCGCCTCAGCATCGAACCGGCGTAAAGGCTGGCTTTCCCGCAATCACACGTTCGGCTCCGCCTCGGCGTGCTCTGCTGACTCCCCCGCAATCACACGAGCGGGGATCAGCCTTCGTTGTCGTCGGGGATTCGGTCGTCGAGCGAGGCGGTCGGCCACTCCGGAGGACAAATGCAGTCCGTCCGTCGATCCTCGGGTTCGAACCGATTCCACTCGGCGGTGAACCAGTCCGACTTCAGCGAAAACGCTCGGCGGAACTCGTTGCCGGTCATGGTGAACACCTCGTCACCGAAGATCAGCTGGAGCTCCTCGACACGTCCGCCGTCGCTGCCGAGGCCGTTCCGCTCGCTGATCGTGATCGCCTCGAGTGTTCGGCCACCCCATCGCGATTCGATGTCGGCGACGTCGAGCTCGACCTGCCAGTCGTGATTGGGGTTGATCGAGACCGCGTCTCCAAGATCTTCAACGGCGGGAAAGACGCCCCCGGCGGTCCACCCACCCGTCGATGACGAGAACTCGGTTCGGGCGACCTCGCCGTCGCGTGCGCGCACCAGGCCAGCGGTGTCGAGGATCGCCTGATCCGAGAGGGGATGCTCGTTCGAGGTGATCGTTCCTGAACGTTTCGTCGCCCGTCCGCCGTACACCTGGCACGAGATCGTGTCGCACGTTCGCGCGTAGCTCGTCCGATTCTCGGCAAGCGCATAGCTCCGGGCGCTCACGGCTTGGGCTTCGAGGGCCTCAGCACCTGAGCCGTCGCCGAGATTCGCCCACGAGGCCGGCATTTCGAGCGGGACCACAGCCCGAAGGTATGACTCAACCGGGACGGCATTGACCGTTCGTTGTGCACCGTCGTTGTGCACCGCTCGGAGCTCTCCGCGGTAGTACGCGGTGCGGTCCGCAGACTCACAACGTTGAATTGTCTGCTCCAACGGAAGGTTCGGATCGACCCGTGGTCGATCATCGGTGTCGGGCGCCCCGACATCGACGACGCCTGCCAGGACCGTGCCTTGGGTGTCGATACCATCGCCGTCCCAATCGCCGACGAGGGCACGGGAGCCCTGGACGTATTGGAATCGTTCGAGCTCCTGGACGATCTCGAACCCATCGTTGCGTTGCCATCGACGATCACGGACAAAACCAGGGTCGTCGTCACCGTCGCCGTCCCAATCCCCTACGAGCGGATGATCGTCGACTCGACCCCATGTGAAGGAAATCGTGATCCCTTCTTCGTCGCTATTCGCCAAAAGCCAATCGCGACCGCGTCGGACTCCCAGATCATCATCGCCGTCACCGTCCCAATCACCGACGAGCGGGATGTCGCCCGCCTGACCGGTGAAGCGAGTGACCACGCGACTCTCGGTCGTCAGGCCGGCCTTCACCCTCCAGGTGCCGTCGTCGAAGATGCCAGGACGATGCACGCCATCACCGTTCCAGTCGCCCACGAGAAACGTGTCACCTGCATCGCCAAACGACATGGTGTGATCGGGGGCATCGGTCGGCGTCGTTGGGCCGCTGTCCCACAGCCGCCATTCGCCGTCCACGACCGTTCCGATGTCGTCGTCGCCGTCGCCGTCCCAATCGCCGACGACGACCTGACCGTCGAATCCGGCGTCACCTACTACTGCTTGTCCTTGGACATCGCCCGGAGCAACGGCCGCCGACGCGATGCGCAGCGTCTCCGCGGCGAGGACGTCGGGACGCGGGGTGAAGGGACCAGCGCAGGTGGGCCCGTCCGCCAGCTCGAACCCGCCGCCGGCGAGAGCGGTGAGCCGCATGACCCGATCCTCGGCAACGTGTGTCGTGTTTCCCTGATCATCGAAGAGCACAACCGCCCCAGAGTCGACGGTGACGATCGTTGGCTCATCCCTGGACGCATCGATTCGAACCGTCAGGAGCACGTTCTCAACCTGGCCGGCCTGGGTACCGCCGTAGTAGTGATCGAGGATTTCTGCGCTCGTCCAACCGAAGTCGATGGCGTACCCGAGCGCGCCGTACTGACTCATGCCCCGGCCATGGCCCCAACCGTGTCCGGTCACGACCACGACATCGCTCGACGGATCATCGCCGGCCTGTGCTCCCGACGGTGTCATCGCTGCGAGCAGCGAGGTCACCGACATCGCCGCTACCAGCGTGAAGAAACGGACTCGCCAGGAGCCCGAACGAATCCTCAGCATGTGTGTAGCCATTGCTCCTGTCCGGCCCGCCCAGGCCCAGCCAAAAGGTACCGCCGATCGACCGAGAGGTCAGATCGACTCCTCGCTTGGGTCAGTGGCTGCGCAATAGGGTGCGGAGCTCGTCGACGGTCTGGGCAAGCGGGACCCGGAAGTCCCGAAGCGGCTCGAGGCCGAGAGACGACAGACGACTGTCGGTCAGAACCGAGTTCGCTGGCCGAGGTGCCGGCCGTGGAGGGTCGAGTTCGTGGGTGGCGCAGGGCCGTACTCGGGTTGGGTCTTCACCCGCAACCTCGAGCACCGCTCGGCAGAACTCGTACCACGACACGACCCCGCTATTGGTGACGTGGCAGACGCCTGTCGCGTCGGCAATCGCGAGATCGAGCAAGGCGTTCGCGAGATCGACGGTGTAAGTCGGGCATCCGATCTGGTCGTCGACGAACGTCAGCGTCGGATGGGAGTCGAGAAGTCTCACGATCGTCTTGACCATGTTCGCCCCGTTCGTGCCGAACACCCACGATGTCCGAACGATGAGGTCGTCGGGGTGCATTGCGGCCTCGCCTGCAGCTTTGGATCGCCCATAGACCGAGACCGGACTGGTCGCATCGTCTTCGAGGTAGCCGGTCGACTTGTGGCCGTCGAAGACGTAGTCGGTCGAGACGAAGATCGTGCGCGCACCGTACGCCCGCGCTGCCTGCGCAACGGTGGCCGTTCCCGTGGCGTTGACCCGCATCGCTTCGGTCGGGTCGCCTTCGCACGCATCAACTGCCGTCCACGCTGCGGCGTGCACCACCACATCGGGACGGACGGCCGCGACGGCGGCGGTCATCTGTTCGACGTCGGTGATGTCGACCTCACGTCGGGTCAAGCCGTGCACGTCGACATCGCGGCGTGCGTCGGCGGCACGAATCGTGTCGATGCCGAGCTGCCCTGCAGCGCCGGTGAGCAGAATCTTCATGGTCATGTCCGCAGAGAATGGTGGGGGCGATGTTGAGGGGCAATTTCGGAGCGTACGGGGTTTGCCGCGTCTCTGTCGGACAGGATCGGGTCGACGACTCCCCAGTCGGCTCCAATCTCGGGATCGTCCCAGGCGACACCGAGCTCGTCGCTCGGGTTGTAGTAGCCGTCGACCAGGTAGGTGATAACGCAGTCGCTGATCGACGCGAATCCGTGCGCCACACCGGGCGGGATGAACAATCCGAGGTGATTGTTCGGACCGCCGTCGACCTCGCCCATGTCGAGCATCTGTGTAACGCCGTCCGTCGGCGACCCCGCTCGGAGGTCGTGTAGCACGACCCGAGCGTGACCCGCTGGCACGTACCAGTAGTCCGCCTGGTGGAGATGAAAGTGCAGTCCGACGACGGCGCCGGCCTGCCGATTACCTCGATTCCCCTGGATCATCTCGCGACCGTTCGGGAACCACTCCCGGCGATACGTTTCGATGAAGTATCCACG
Source organism: Acidimicrobiales bacterium (assembly GCA_020629375.1). Taxonomy (GTDB): domain Bacteria; phylum Actinomycetota; class Acidimicrobiia; order Acidimicrobiales; family SHLQ01; genus SHLQ01. The sequence continues at coordinate 185,546 of JAHDDK010000001.1, read as the reverse complement.
ATCGTCCGCGTGCTTCGTGGGTTCGACGATCCAGACACCGTCGATGAGATCCGATGCGGACACTGTTGCCATGAGATTCCTTTGATGCGTCGTCAGTCGATAGTGCGGTACACCAACGACGGTCGAGGGCGAACACGACTACGGCGGGATGGCGGCAAGCTTAGGGCGCACCGGTCCGACCGGATCAATCGCCGACCGAAGATCAGAGGGCGTACTCGCGAAAGTCCATCTCGAGCGCATCGAAGACGAGGAGGCGGCCGATCAGTGGATCGCCGAGCTCGAGCAGGAGCTTGATCGTTTCGATCGCCTGGATCGAGCCAATGATCCCCGGGAGGACGCCGAGCACACCGGCCTCGGCACAGCTCGGCGCCAGCTCGGCCGGCGGCGCCTGAGGAACCATGTCTCGGTACAGCGGGCCTCGGCCGGGAGCGAACACACTCACCTGACCTTCGAAGCGATAGATCGAGCCATGAACGATCGGGATGCCATGGGTGATGGAGGCGTCGTTGAGCAAATAGCGGGTCTCGAAGTTGTCTGCTCCGTCGACGATCACGTCCCAGCCGGCGATCAGCTCATCGACGTTCGACTCGTCCAAGCGAGCCGGGTGGCGAATCACATCCACGTCCGGGTTGATGTTGGCAATCGTCTGCGCAGCCGAGTCGACCTTGCGATCGCCGATCCGATCGAGGCCGTGGATCACCTGGCGTTGAAGATTCGAGCGGTCGACGACGTCCATGTCGACGATGCCGATCGTGCCGACTCCCGCAGCTGCCAGGTAGAGCGCCGCTGGTGAGCCGAGTCCGCCGGCGCCGACGAGCAGAACCCGCGCATTGAGGAGGGCGAGCTGGCCGGCTTCGCCGATCTCCGGGAGATTGGTGTGCCGCTGATATCGGGCTCGCTGGTCCGTCGACAGGGTGCGGGGTTCGCCCCAGTCGAGTCCGGCGTCCTTCCAGGCGTTGAAGCCGCCTGCCATCGACACGACGGACGTGTAGCCAAGTGCCGAAAGCGTGTCCGCCGCCAGGGCCGAGCGAGTCCCTCCTGCGCACATGACGACGATCTCTGCGTCGACGTCGGCGATTGCCGATTCGACCGAGGTTTCGAGCAGCCCGCGAGGGATGTGCACGGAGCCGACGAGTGCGCCGGACGCCACCTCGTCGGGCTCACGGACGTCGAGCAGCGTCGCCCCGTTGGCCAGGCGCGCGGCAGCGTCGGCGACGTCGACCTCGTCGATGCGGGTCCGTACCTCAGCGAGGAGTTCGCGGAATCGAGCCACACCGGTGAGGTTACGTGCCGATCAGCTCTGGCAGCACCTCGCTGATCGATCCGCCGACCGTCTCGTCGGCGATCATGTCAAACGGCGTCGGCTCGCCGTTCACGATGATCAACGAGGCACCGTTGCGTCGAGCACGGGGCACGATCGTTGCGATGGGGTTGACGGTGAGACTGGTTCCGATCGCCAAGAGCAGGTCGCACTCGTCGGCGGCCTGTTGCGCGCGGGCGAGATCCGCGGCCACGAGCGCCTGACCAAAGCTGATCGTTGCGGATTTGAGAATGCCTCCGCACTCGGGACATGCCGGATCGGGTTCGCCGGATCGGACCCGGTCGAGAACCGCTTTCATATCGGTCCGGTAGTCGCATTCCAGGCAGCCGGCCTTGCGGGTCGTGCCGTGAATCTCGACGATTCGGTCGGGATCGATCCCGGCGCGTTGATGAAGCTCGTCGACGTTTTGGGTGACGAGTGTGTGCAGGACCCCGCGTCGCTGCAACGGGAGCAGGGCTCGGTGTCCGTCATTCGGTTCGACGTTCGCCCACAGCCGACCTTCGGCTCGCAGGGCCCAGTTCTGGCGTCGCACCTCGGGGTCACCGACGTAGTGGCGGATGTCCGATGCCTTCTCGGCTTCGGGGTTCTTCGTCCAGAGCCCGTTGGGGCCACGAAAGTCTGGCAAGCCCGAATCGGTCGAGATCCCGGCCCCTGTCAGGACGACGATCGTCGATGCTCCGGCGATCAGTATCCGTCCGCGTGCGACCGAATCGGTCATGGTCCGTCGCCTCGTTCGAGGCGACGAACGCGTCCCTCGAGCTCAGCGATCCGTGCTCGTTCGTCAATAGAGACGTATCGGTAGGCGCCTCGGGCGGCCTTGAGTCCGCGGAACGCGAGTCGTCTGGCCGTCAGCGCCGCTGTCGGCTGGTGTTCGATGTTGCCGGTCCAGGGTTGATCGACATCATCGGGGAAGTCCAGCGCGAGCACGGCGAGTTCGAGACGATGCCATCGAATGAGTTTCTCGATGGTCGTCTCGTCGACGGACGCCGGGTCGCATGAGGACGGAAGCCCGTCGTAGAGCCCGCCCGACGCATGTAGTGCGGGGTGGTGATTCTCGTAGAGGTATCGGGCTGGCGTGATCTCGTGGGTCCATTCGCCAGGAAACTGCGGCCACCCGAGCGTGGCGAACGGCTCGGGGTCGGCGAAGCGTTCGGGGTCGATCGCCGCGGCGACGATGAAGTAGGTCGACCATTCTTCGAGCGCATACCTCTCCGCCCACGGTGCGAACCGTTCGCCGACGGCGCGGTACAGATCACGGTCGATGACCTGTGGCATGTGACAGGCGTACGAGACCGGGTCGGCGAAACCCATCTGCATCAAGAGGATCCGCGTGTGGAGAATGCTCTCGTCGAACTCGGTCGCCCGGTGATGCCAGCCCGCCATCGAATGAAACCATCGGCGGCGGTGACGCCCATCAGCGGTGATGAAGTCGTCTCGGGTCAGCGGTACGAGCGGTCGGCTGTCATCGTCGCTCATTACGAAGACCGGGTCGACGGCCTCGTGGTGCACGAGTCGAGATCGAAGCAAGTAGTTCCGGCTGGTGTGCGCCATCGCGGACAGCGTGCTTGCCGAATGGCCGGTCAGGGTCTCGTCGGTCAGCACGGTGACGCCTTCGGGGAACTCGTCGGCGAGCCGTTGGGGGGCCACGACGATCACGTCGTCGAAGACGGGCGCGAAATGGGCGACGTGACCGAGCGTCTCCGCGAGCAGGGACGGCCGAGCCGACAGATAAACGATCTGCACGGAGTGGATGCTACCGGTCGGCAGTTGCGGGCTCGGGGCGCTGCGCGGCGGCGAACGTCTGCGCACGGGTCAGTTCGCGATCGGCGAGGTCGGTTCGCCGACCTTCGATGATCGCGCGCACGACGAGCGGCACAGCCCGGGCCACCGAGGCGAGTCGCCACTTCGCGAGACGAATTCGGGCCGCCCGGTGGCGCGAGTCCCCGACGGCGGACACGACGATCGATGCCGGGGTCAGGGCCGCCCGAACCAGTTCGCCGAGCGCAACACCGGTCGGGGCGTTCCGGGCGAGCATGACGAGACGATTGCGATGTTGATGTCGTTCGACGAGCGCGGTGCCTTGTACCGAGCGATCCGAATGTCGATGCTGCACGACGGCGTCTTCGACATGCACCGTCCGCCAACCAGCAGCAAGACCTCGAAGCGCCAGGTCGATGTCTTCGTAGTAGAGGAAGTACGGCTCGTGGAATCCGCCCACGGCACGGATCATGTCCGGGTGGAGAGCCACCGCAGCCCCGCACCAAAGCGGAACCGATGGGCCGGACATCGCATCGTCGACTGGCGTGTGAAAGGCGAGATTGTGTCCCCAACCGCGGCCGTCGAGCGCAGACCCGGCGTTCTGGATCCGGGGGCTTGCCTCGTAGCGTGCGACATCGACCTGGATCGTCCCGTGCCGCTCCACGCGCTCGCCTGCGACGACGCCCCCACCATCCACGACGAGTTCGAGCCGCTGTGATCCCGGAGTGACCGGCACCGCCAGGGTTCCGGCCCCATCGAATATCCAGATCGGACCATGATCACCCGGCAACCGGATCGTGTCACCAGCTCCGTGAACCCGACTGGACACATCGTCGCCGTCGAGAATCGCCGACTCAACCTCGACGCGTCCGCGCACATCGAGCTCGACGAACGGCTGGTCAAAGACGATGCGGGGCGCAGCCGCACCGATTCGGGACGTCGCAGAGAGCTGCGAGGCGAGGCGAGCGAGCGCATCGGGGGCCGGCGCGGCGTCGGGGTTGATCAGAGCAACGACATCGGGTCTCGTCAACCTGCCAGGGGGCGGGCAATCGCTGATCAGATCTTCGATCGCACGATTGTTCGCGCCGAATCCACCATTGGTCGGCAGCGCAATCACGGTCACTTCGGGCCGCTTCGCGACCGCGCCGAGACTGTCATCGGTCGACGCGTTGTCGACGATGACGATGTCGATGCGTGCCAGTCCGTCGGACGCAGCAAGCGCATCGACACACCGCTCAAGAAGCGGCCCGCCGTTGAAGTTGACGATGACCGCTCGGACGTGCGGGCGTGCCGTCATCGACCGAGTCGTCGACGGGCTGCGCCGATCGTGCGCTTCGCAACCTGCGTCGGCCCGCCCTCGTCGAGGTGGATACGCACTCGACCCGCGGCTCGACGCAATCCGGTCGGAACGGTGGACCCCCGAGACACCGACGAGCCGCGGCCCCGGTCGCTCGCGGGACGCGGATTCGCAAGCCAGCGGCAGAGCGGATCGAGGGTCTGCTCCCAGCGATGTGATTCGGCGAGCGACCGTGCGGCGGCGGACGCACCGGAGCGACGTTCGGGATCGTTGCACAGCGCAGCGATGGCGTCGGCGAACGCGCGGGGATCCGACGGGGGAACCGCCAAGCCGGCGCCGGCCGCAACCCACGCTCGGGTCAGTGGGTCCCGATCGGTTCCGACCGTTGGTAGACCCGCTGCTGCGTGATCGAGCAGTCGGGTTCGGTGAGACACCATCGATTCGAGATGGCCCGTGTCGGCCACGACGCCAACCGTGGCATCGGCGAGCCACTCGAGCCGTTCGCCGTAGTCGATCCACTCGGTGACGAACAGGACGTGTGTCCCGAAGAGTCGGCGCTCTCGAGCACGGTTGATGGCCTGCCCGCGCACGCCCATCGTTTCGATCGACGTGTTGGGATGCGGACCCGCCAAGAACACCAATCGGGCGTCGGCGACGGCATCGAGGACTGCCGGCATCGCATCGATGACGACCATCGGATCGAGCCAGTCATGAAGCCCTCCAGCCCAAACGATCACCGGATCGAAGGATCCGATTGCGCTGAAGGTGTCACGGATCGGGGTGGAGCCGCCGCGAGCGGCCTCGGCCGTACCGAACGGCGCGACATCGATCAGCGTGCGCATCGTCGGATCCTCGTCGTGCATCGTCGGTCCGCATCGACCGGCTGCCGCCAGCCAGCCGAGCCAGTGGAGACGCTGCGCGTCGTTGCTCGCAACGAAGAAGTCGCCACGCTCCGCCTGGGCGAGAAGGGTGCGATGTGCCCCATCGACGAGGTCCCGTCGGCGGATCCGGTCGGCGCCGCCCCGGTGCAGGGCTTCGGTGTGGAAGGGGTCGAACCAGTCGATGGCGAGCGGGACCGACGATTCGTGCAACGCCGGATGTTCGACGAGAACTCGCCCCTGCACGACGGCGGCGTCGATGGAGCGCTCCAAACCATCGAGATGCTCGGGGCCATGCACCGGGCGACCATCGACGGGGCTGACGGAAGCCCCAGCTAGCGACACGAGATCAACCTCGTGGGAGGCGCCGACGACGCGGGCCATGTGCGCCGCACGGATCGCGGGGCCAGCGAGCCGGCGTCCGATCGGTTCGGGAGTCGCAATCAACACTCGGGCCATGTCGCTTTCGAATCTACCGAAATGACCACCGGGCGTCAGAAGTCGCCGCCCCGCAGTTTTACCGTGGTCAGGACTTCCCCCGTCCAGTGTCGCAGAAGCGGCCACATTCAGCCCGACAGGATTCGGGCTCCAAGGGGAGAAGTATCCAATGACCATTTCGATCGACCTCACCGATCTGACCACGATTCACGTGATCCCGTTCGCCGAGGGCGGCCCGATCGACACGCACGTCGATGCCAGAAGTGACTACGCCGAACAGTTCTGGCTGCCGACGATCGGGCCATCGGCACTCTGGCTGCTCCGCCACTTCGCGCAACGATTCGACGTCGAGCCCTCCGGGTTCAGCGCCGACATCAAAGCGACGAGCCTCGCCTTGGGCATCCGATCCGGAACCGGCCGTAACGCGACGTTCACCAGGACGCTCCATCGTCTCGTGTCGTTCGGGCTCGGATCGACGATGGATCACGCAACGATCGCGATCCGTTCCCGACTGCCACTTCTGCACGGCGGACAAGTCAAGCGATTGCCGAAATCCACCCAGGCCCGCCATGCGAGTTGCCTCCGAGCCCGAGCCACCGAACAGCGTGAGTCCCGTCGCCGTGCCGAACAGGTCGCGCACACGCTGCTCGACCTCGGCGACAGCCCTGAGCTCGTTCGTCGCCAGTTGTCGGCCTGGGGTGTGGATTCGGCTGTGGCCGGCTCGGCCGTCGACACCGTGTGCACGGCGCGCCAAAGGCTCGCCGCACCACGTAACGCACACGAACACGTCTGGCCCGAGCCTCCGCCGACGCGAACGCCGCGGATCACCGAACGGATCGGTTGAGGTGTGGTCAGGCCCAGCTGCGGGCGAGCTCGACGAGGGTGCGGACACCGAATCCAGTCCCGCCCTTGCGGGTCTCGGAATCCTCCGCGTCGGTCCAGGCGGGGCCGGCGATGTCGAGGTGCGCCCACGACACGCCGTCCGCGACGAACTCCGACAAGATGATGCCGGCGGTGATCGCCCCGCCGTGTGGTCCACCGATGTTCTTCATGTCGGCGACCGGCGAATCGACCATCTTGCGGTAGTCATCAGGGAGTGGGAGACGCCATACCCGTTCGCCAGCGCGCGCGGCAGCGGACTCGACCGTGGCGGCGAGTTCGTCGTCGTTGCTCATCAGCCCGGCGATCTTCGGGCCGAGGGCCACCATGCATGCGCCGGTGAGCGTCGCAAGGTCGATGATCGCGTCGGGCTTGGCTTCGCTCGCCAGGCTCAACGCGTCAGCCAGGATCAGGCGACCCTCCGCGTCGGTGTTGAGCACCTCGATGGTCTTCCCGTTCCGGATGCGCAGCACGTCGCCGGGGCGGGTGGCGTCGCCGCCGAGCATGTTGTCCGTCATCGGCAGGTATGCCTTCACCGCAACAGGAACCTCAGCCGCCTTCAGCGCAGACATGGCCCCGATGACTGCAGCAGCACCGCCCATGTCGCATTTCATCGTCATCATGCCCTGGCCGGTCTTGATGCTCAGGCCGCCTGCGTCGAAGGTGATGCCCTTGCCCACAAAGGCCAACGTGGCGGTGTTGGCCTTCTTCGGGGTGTAGGTGAGTTCCACGAAGCGTGGCGGGTTGGTCGAGCCACGGTTGACGCCGAGGACGCCACCCAGCTTGGCCCGCGTGATGGCCGCCTTGTCCATCACCTTGCACTTCAGCCCCGACTCTTTGGCCATCGCCTGGACGCGGGTAGCGAGCTCGGGCGGGGTGAGCGTGCCGCCGGGCTCGTTGACGAGGGTGCGAGCCAGCGCTTGCCCTTCGGCGATCGCGGCGCCGATGTCGACGGCCTTGCGGGTAGCGGCCGCCGTCGAACCGACCACGGCGACGCGGCGCAGGTCGTAGGACGCGGGGGACGACTTCCATTCGTTGTACGCGTACGCACCGAGCTGAAGACCTTCGGCGAGCGCCTGAGCGGCGGCGATCGGGTCGACGTCTGCGGCGCCGTCGACATCGCCGAGCACTGTGGTGGCGATCGCCTTGTGGCGACGAGACGCCCGGGCGATCGCGGCGCCGACCTTGCGAAACGAGCCTGCGGTCAACTCGGCCGGGTCGCCGAGGCCGACGATCGCGACGAGCCCGGATGCCCCGGATGCGATCATGACCTTGCCGAGGGTTCCGTCGAACCCCCGGCTGGCGAGTACATCGGCGTCGACGCCGGCGGGCAGATCGGCGTTCTTGTGGACCCCGACGGCCGTCAGCTCGGCGGCTTTGGGGACGGAACGGGCGGTCGAGATCGTGAGAGCCATGGCCGAAACACTAGCGTTCGGCCGATGGCGCCCAAGACCGATTGGAACCCGATCCTCCGCGAAGAATTCGCCAAGCCCTACTGGGCGGAGCTACAGCAGTTCGTCGCCGAGGAGCGCGCACGGCACACGGTGTTCCCCGAACCCGATGAAGTGTTCGCCGCGCTTCATCGAACCCCTCACGCCGACACGCGAGTCTTGCTTCTCGGACAGGACCCCTACCACGGCCCCGGACAGGCTCATGGGCTGTGTTTCTCAGTCCGGCACGGGACCGACGTACCGCCGAGCCTCGTCAACATCCACAAGGAGCTCCACGACGATCTCGGAATCGCCATCCCCGAACACGGCAACCTCGAATCGTGGGCGGCCCAAGGCGTACTGATGCTCAACGCCACCTTGACGGTTCGGGCCCGCTCGGCGGGGTCCCATCAAAAGCGCGGGTGGGAAACCTTCACCGACCGGGTCATCCGGACCGTGAGCGACAAGACCGATCATGTCGTGTTCATCCTCTGGGGGTCGTTCGCGCGCCGCAAGGCCGAACTCGTCGACCGCAGCCGGCACACAATCATCGAATCTCCGCACCCCTCTCCCCTGTCGGCTCACCGCGGATTCTTCGGCAGCAAGCCCTTCAGCGCGACCAATGACGCACTCACCGCGCATGCCCAGCAACCGATCGACTGGGCCCTCTAGTGGGGTCAGGCACTTATCATTAACAACCCGCCTGCGGCTCCTGTGTTGTTAAGGCCCTCTAGTGGGGTCAGGCACTTATCATTAACAACCCGCCTGCGGCTCCTGTGTTGTTAATGATAAGTGCCTGACCCCGGAGTTAGTTGAGAGTGACCGGTCGGCATTCGGGTGGACCCCAGGGCCGGCAGATCTCGTCGATCGCCGACATGGTCTGCTCCCACACCTCGAACTCGTTGGCAAAACAGTGGTACTCGGTGTCGGGGTCGCGCTGATCCACCCGCCGGGTACCGGCGCCGACCGCGCTGCACTCGGCCCAAGCTTCGGATCGCAACCCGCCTCGACGCCCCTCAGGGGAATCGCCCCGCAGGCCCCACACGGCGAAGTCGACGAGGTGCCCGAGCTCGTGGTCGATGAGTTCGTCGAGGCGGTCCTCGTTCCACGGCCGAAGGTCGACCGTGATGATTCCGTCCGGCGGCGCGTTCGTCACGTAGGCGCCTACGCGGGGCTCCTCGAGGTCGCGAACGACCACATCGCTCGCCAACCATCCCCACGGGGACGACGCGATCTCGTCGAGGGCGAACGCCCGAATGTCTGCGGGTTCGCGGATGCTCGGCGATGTCTGGATCCCGGTCACGAGATCACCGAAGTATCCCGCGAGCATCGCAACGGCCAGCAGCACGCCGAGGACCGACAACCAGGCGGGCACGCGTCGGCGGCGCTGTTCGGTCAGAGGCTCGACATCGACGAAGAGCTCCCGGTACTCCTCGTCGGTGAAGATGTTGTCGTCGCTCACGAGGCGGGAGCCGGCAGCGTCTGCTCGAGTGTGACGGTCGGGCCGAAGAGGTCACCGACCGCGTCGACTCGCTCGAGCACATCGCTCGATTCGAAGTACAACGGCTCGCCCGACGCACCATCGTCGACCTCGTCCCACGTCAGCGGAGTCGACACGGTGGGACGCTCCTTTCCACGCAACGAGTAGGGGGCGATGGTCGTTTTGTGACGGGAGTTCTGACTCCAGTCGATGAAGATCTTGCCGGGTCGCTCTTTCTTGGCCATCGTCGAGGTCACCCGCGTGGGATGCTGCTTCTCGATCAGCTGGGCCACGGCCAACGCAAACTGCGATGCGTGCTCGTGGCTGTGAGGCTGATTGAGCGGCAGATACAACTGCATGCCCTTCGAACCGGACGTCTTCGGGTACGCCTCGAGCCCGAGCAACTCGAGCACGTCGCGGATCAAGATCGCGATCTGTGCACACTCGACGATCGTCGCCGGTGCGCCGGGATCGAGGTCGAACACGACCATGGTCGGCGATTCGATGTCGTCCCCGCGTGCCATCGGGGCATGGATCTCGAGCGCGGCGAGGTTCGCCGCCCAAACGATCGACGCGACCTCATCGAGCCGGCAGTAGTGAATGCCACCCTTTCGATCGCCGGGCCCGAGACACGTGTCGACCCACTCAGGTCGATGGTCCGGGCAACGCTTGTTGAAGAACGGATCGGCGGTGACCCCGTCGGGCCACCGCTTGAAGGTCACTCCGCGATCACCAACGTGATCGAGCATCACGGGCGCGATCCGTGCGTAGTACTCGATCACCTGTGCCTTCGTGAACCCGACGAGCGGGTACAACACCTTCGACAGATTCGTGAGTCGAAGCGTCCGCCCAGCAACTTCGGTGAAGACGACTTCGGGTTCGGGCATGACGACAGCTTGGCCGATTCGCCCGGAGGCGTCAGCTCGCCTTCTTGGCGGGAGCCTTCTTCTTGGCCTTCGACTTCGACGCCGTCTTCTTGGCCGCCGACTTCTTCGCGGCCTTCTTCTTGGCCGGGGCCGAATCGGCTTCGGGAGCTGATTTCGCGGTCGGGTGTCGGGTCCTGGCCTTCTTCGCCTCGGCAACGCTCGCCTCGAGGGCCGCCATGAGATCCACGACCGACCCGGCACCTTCGTCGACCGGCGCCGCGATCACCGTCTCTTCGCCAGCAGCCTTGCGATCGATCAGGTCGAGCACCGCCATCCGATACGTGTCGGAGTGCTTGTCGGGTTCGAAGTCGGCTTCGAGCGACGAGATGAGTTGTCGGGCCATTTCGAGCTCGCGATCGGAGACATCGACGTCGTCGAGGCCATCGAAGAGGTCGACATCGGAGGCGGCCACAACCTCGTCGGCGTAGACCATCGTTGACAGCAGGAGTCGTCCGTCGGCTGGACGAATCGCCGCGAGGTACTGCTTGGTTCGCATCACGAAGCGGGCGATGCCCACCTTGCCCGACTCCTCCATGGCGGTCACCAGGAGCTTGTAGGGCTTTTGCGTTTCGGGACTTGGCGCCAAGTAGTACGCCGAGTCGTAAAAGATCGGATCGATGTCGACGAGATCGACGAACTCCTCGAGGTCGATCGTCTTGACCGCGTCCGGGTCGAGCGACGCAAGTTCGTCTTCGGTGATGGTGACGTACTCACCACTCGGGAGCTCGTAACCCTTGACGATGTCGTCGTACGACACTTCTTCGCCGGTCGCCGCCGACACGCGCTTTTGCTTGACGCGCGAGCCCGTGGTCGAGTCGATCTGATTGAACCGAACCGTCTTGCGACTCACCGCGCTGAAGAGTTTCACCGGGATGTTGACGAGTCCAAAGCTGATGGAACCGGACCAGATCGGGCGTGGCATGTGTTGATTATCGCCCAAACGATCGGATCGATGAATTCGGTTCTGTCCCAGTTCTGCCCAGAACCCGCCGTAGCCTGCCCGTCGTGATCGAACTCGATGCCGCCACGGTCATGATCCAATGGGCTGCGGGCGGATTGCTGTTCTTGTGGGTGACGACTCGTCGCCGAGAGGTTGGTCTCGGGTACGGCTGGCTGCAGCGGATCACCTTCATCAGCTTCGGAGTGATCGCTCTCGTCATCGCGGGATTCACCGAGTGGGTGCTGGTACGAGATGTGCTGAACGTTGCCATGATCGCGACATCGTGCGCCGCGTTGACAATCAGCTACTACCGACGGTCCGCAGGGGTCGAGGGGCAGCGAGCGGTGGTCGAGCGCCGATCTGCTCGGGTCGCAGAAATGACCGGTATCGACCGAGACGTCCAACGGTTCGACAAGGATGCGGCGGAGTTCCCGCCGGTTCTCGACCTCGTCCCGGCGGTCGTTGGACTGGCTGCCTGTGTCGCCGCCGGTGTCGATGCCGCTGAAGGAACCGAGATCGGGCCACTGCTCGGCATCGCCCGAATCGTGGTGGGGTCGTTGTTTCTCGGCGCTGTGAGCGACGCGATGTTGCTGGGCCACTGGTATCTCGTCCAGCCCGGTCTCGGACGAGGTCCGCTCAACGAGCTCGTGCGGTGGACGGCTGCGCTGTGGCCATTCGAGTTGGCCGTCATGTTGGCGCCCACCGGAATGATCTCGGTGTTGAACGGGTCGATCGACGATGGCTTCGCCGGATTGCTCGGCTGGTTCTGGGCTGCGTCGACCGTGGCGACGATCATCTTGCTGTTGGTCACGATGGCAGCCCTACGCGAGAAGCAGTACTCCGCAGTCATGGCGGCGACCGGGCTGCTCTACTTGGCGATCCTCATGGCGTTTTCGATGGATCTCGTCGCCCGCGCCACGCTCCGCACCTGACCTGCGCCACGTCGCTCACGTGCACAGCGCAACTGCGCATACCGGGAAGGTTTCCATGACGTACGGCTGGGCCGAATGGCCCTCGTTTGTGTAGCCCCAACGCCGATAGATGGGTGTTGGCGTAACGAGCAGGAGGCCCGCGGGCGCCGTGGATGGACCAACCCAAACAGCCCGAGCGGGGGCGGCCGAACAGTGGCGGGCTCGACCCGCCCTCAGCCTGGCCATCAAGGCCGGCGTCTTCCTCGGACCGGTCCTCGTGTCGCTCGCCGTGTCTTTCGCTCTGTCGCGGCGCTTTCCGCCGTCGAGCGTCGGTGTGCACATCGTGGTGTGGTGGATCGGTGTGGCGGTGCTCTCCGTGGCGGCCATGGCTGTCGCCGATCGCCTTCTCCGACGCCTTCTGCCTGTCGCCGGCCTCCTGACGCTCTCGCTTGTGTTTCCGGATCAGGCGCCGTCGCGCTACCGGGTCGCGCTCCGACAGGGCACCACCCGTCAGCTCGCCGACCGGATCGAGGACCACCGCCGCGCCGGAACCGAATCGAGCGAGTCGACGCACGGCGAGTATCTCCTCGACCTGGTCGCCGCACTGTCGGCCCACGACCGGCTGACACGCGGCCACTGCGAACGTGTACGTGCCTATGCCGATCTGATCGCCGAGGAGATGGGCCTTCCGGCAGAAGACCGCAACAAGCTTCATTGGGCAGCGCTACTCCACGACGTCGGCAAGCTCCGTGTGCCGAGTGAGATTCTCAACAAGCCCGGACGTCCCGACGAGGACGAATGGCAGATCCTTCAAAATCACCCGCGAGCGGCATTGCCGTATCTCGCGCCGCTCGCCCCGTGGCTCGGCCCGTGGTTGCATGCCGCCGACGAACATCATCTTCGCTGGGACGGCAACGGCTACCCGAGTACGAAATCGGGGGTCGACATTTCGATCGCCGGACGCATCGTCGCTGTTGCCGACGCGTACGACGTCATGACCAGCACCCGCAGCTACAAGAAGCCAATGTCGAAAGAGGATGCTCGAGCAGAGATCGCTCGATGCGCCGGAAGCCAGTTCGATCCGGTCGTGGCCCGAGCGTTTCTCAACGTGGGGATCGGCAAGCTCCGAGTAGCCGCCACACCTCTCGGTTGGGTGGGCCACACCTTTGGCCTCGAAACCCTCACGACAGTGAGCGCCACGCCGGTTGCGGCGACGACGGCATCGGTGGTGACTCAGGCAAGTGTGACCGCCGCAGTCGTCGCCACAGCCACAGCGACACCGCTAGTCGACCTCGAGTCGACAGCGCCGGACAACCTCGCCTTCGCAGACAGCACAACTACGACCGCAACGCCGACGACGGAGCCGCCACCGACAGCTGCGCCGACCACCGAGAGTCTCGACCCGACCACGATCCCGCCGACGACCGCTTCCACGACAACCGTGGCCCTCACCACAACAACGACAAGCGACGCGCCGACGACGACCACGGCACCCACGACGACCGCTCCCACGACCACCAGCACCACCTCGACCACCACCACTACGACAACAACAACGACCACCACGACGACCACCACGACCATCCCGAATGGCGCTCCCGAGATCACGCCCCTCCCCGACCAGGTCGCCTATGCGGTTGGCGGCCAACCCATCACGATCGACGCGACCGACCCCGATGGCGACGCGCTGCTCTACAGCGCCACTGGACTCCCACCAGGCATGAGCATCAACCCGACCACCGGCACCATCACCGGCAACGTCGACCCGGCCGCCGTCGATCAAAACCTCTCCGTGACCGTCACCGCATCCGATTCGGAGGGTGGCACCACCTCGATGACCTTCGCACTCGCGAGCCTGCAGTTCGAGCTGTCGCCGTTGTACGGAGAGATCAACATCAGCGAGGTTCTGTTCCACACCGACGATGCCGACAACGGCGACGAGTTCATCGAATTCGCCAGACGCGGCTCGGACCCGCTCAGCGTGGACGGGCTGATCATCACGGACCACAACCCGCTCTACACCGAGGACGCACTCGGCTTTGAATTCCGGACCGGAGCGTTCGAACTCGACGTCGTCGACCCGACCGACCGGGCAGTCCTCTGGTTCAACCGAGTCCACCGCGATCCCGTCGACGAAGCCGCCATCGAATGGCGACACGGCATGCACCCCGACCCCAAGGTTCTCGACAACACCGGCGACGACATCTTCGTCTTCGACAGCCAGTACCGTCTCGTCGACTACGTCGCCTGGGGCCAGGGCGCCGAGATCAATGTGCGGCCGACCACGTCGATCGACATCTGGGACCCCCAAGACGAACTCCGACTTGGCGCCGCTCTCCCTGGCCGGTCGATCAGCCTCACCAACGAATGGAGCGACTCCTCGAAATGTTGGGAGGAAACCGGATCGGGGGCGTCGGTCGCCAATGGATGTGGCGCATTCGTCAGCGTCGACACCGACGACCACCACGATCGATGGACCAACGTCGGACGTCCGGAGTTCGGCTGAACCGATCCGGTTAGGCCGTGCTTCGGCTACACACGGGCGAGCGCGTGATCGACCCGGTTGAGCGGGTCCGGCCCTTCGGCCGATGACACGACGATGTCCTCGATGCGAGCGCCCCACTTGCCGGGGATGTAGATCCCCGGCTCGACCGAGAACGCGTTGCCCGCGACGAGCGGATCCGTGTTGCCCTCGACGATGTAGGGCTCCTCGTGGGCTTCGACCCCGATCCCATGACCGGTCCGATGGATGAAGTAGTCGCCGTAGCCGGCGTCAGCGATGATCGATCGACCCGCGCGATCGACGACTTCGGCCGGCGTGCCGACCGTCGCGGCGGCAACCGATGCAGCCTGCGCGTTGAACAAGACGTCGTACATCTCGACGAACTCCGACGGAGGATCGCCGGTGTAGACACAGCGAGTCAGATCCGAGCAGTAGCCGACCCCGTGGTCGTCCAACCAGGTTCCCCCGAAATCACACAGGACCACCTCTCCCTCGGTGATCACGTGATCCCCGGCGTGATGATGTGGACTGGCGGCGTTGGCTCCAGCGGCGACGATGGCGAAGTTCACGTGGTGATGGCCCTCTTCGACGATCTGACGTCCGAGCTCGGCCGACACCTGCGCCTCGGTCTGGCCGACGAGGGGGATCTCGCCGTTGCGGAGTCGGCCAGCGATTCGATCGACCGCGGCTGCAGCTGATCGGAGCATGGCGACTTCGTCGTCGGACTTGACCGCTCGGAGCGGCGTCATCACGTCCGACGCATTGCGCAGCACGAGAGCCGGGGCGCGGTCGACAAGACCGACGACGAAACGCGCCCAGGTCGTGTCGCCGATCCCAACGGTTGCGTCCTGCCCGATAAGCCCGACAACAAGATCGAGCGGGTCCTGCGTCTCCCCCCACGGCACCATCGTGAAGTCATCGCGTTCGGCGACGAGCGGTGCTTCGAGCTCGGGGATGACGAGGCGGGCCTCACCGTCTCTCGGGAGGACGAGCATCGTCAGTCGTTCGAGCGGCATCGCCGAGTATCCGGTCAGATACGGCAGGTCGGCCCCCACCGACAGGAGGAGCGCATCGACTCCCTGACGGTCCATCTCGGCGCGAGCACGTTGAAGCCGAGGGCCGAACATCTCAGGACTCCATTCCGGAGCGGGCGGCGGCGACAAGCGTGACGAGTCGTCCTTGTTGTTCGTCGTCGAGTGCGGCATCGATCACGCGAGCGACGATCGCCGAGGTACGGTCCTCGGCGTCGCGTCGAGCGTCCGCATCGACATCAGGCCACGGCCCTGCCCAGCCAAACGTCTCCGCCCAACTCGGGCCGCCGCGCACCGGATCGTCCGTCGAGATGATGGCGCCGAGAGGCCCGAGCCCTACCGCATGCACGGCGGACAGGTAGGCCCCGCCCCGCAGTTCGCGGACCACGTTCATGGCGACGGTGGCGGCGCCCGCCGAGTCGTCCGGCAGCGCGACGTCTCGCCATCCGGCGAACAACACGCCGACCGAGGGGTTCGCGGCGTCAGCGACTCGGATACACAATCCGGTGAGCTCGTCGAGTTCGGCGTCGGACATACCGGAGAGGACGTTTCGGCCCCAGTTCGCTGCGGATGCGGCGTATTCGGCGGCGGCATCGAGTGCTGAAAGCTCGTCGGGACGAGCCGTCCAATGGCGTTCGACCAGCCCGGGGCTCATAAAGCCGATCGCTGCCGCAGCGACGGCCGCGGAGACATCTCCGAGGGCGCCCGCGCGCCCGTTGACCCAGAATCCGAAGGGCGTGTCCGCGGGCAAACCGAGTTCGGCGGCTCGCTCGCGGGTCGACGGGTCGATCATCCATCCCCGCCCGAACTCGAGGAGCGGTTTTGCGATGGCGTCGGTTGTGGCGAGAGCATCAGGCACGGGCGGCGGCTTCTCCTTGTTTCGCGTGGTAGCTCGAGCGGGTGAGCGGTGACGATTCGACGTGGGCCAGACCCAGTGTCGACTCGCCGGCGGACTTCCACTGGTCGAACTCGTGTGGCTCAACCCATCGGGCGACGGGCAGGTGGTGAGACGTCGGGCGGAGGTACTGGCCGATCGTCACGATGTCGACGCCGATGGCTGCGAGGTCTGCCATTGTCGACATCACCTCGTCGGGCTCTTCGCCCATGCCCACGATGATCGACGACTTCGTGGTCAGTCCGGCGGCGGAAGCTCTCGCGAGCACCGCCAGACTCCGCGCGTACGACGCCGATGGACGAGCGACTCGTTGGAGACGTGGGACGGTCTCGATGTTGTGGTTGAACACATCGGGTCTTGCCGCGATGACCGTGTCGAGGTCGGCCGGCTCGCCCTTCAGGTCGGAGATCAGGACCTCGACGCGAGACGCCGGACGCCGGTCACGAATCGCTCGAACCGTGTCGGCGACGTGACGCGCCCCACCGTCATCGAGGTCATCTCGAGCGACCATCGTGATCACGGAGTAGTCGAGGTTCATTTTGTCGACAGCTTCGGCGACCTTTGCTGGCTCGTCGGGGTCGGCGGCCAACGGATGGCGGGTGTCGACCAGGCAGAACCCGCATTTCCGGGTGCAGCGTTCGCCGAGCACCATGAACGTCGCCGTGCCGTCGTTCCAGCAGTCGAAGATGTTCGGACAACCAGCCTCTTCGCACACCGTGACGAGATCCAGCGACCGCATCACCGATTTGAGCCGCCGATACTCGGGGCCCATGTCGGCTTTGACGCGCATCCAGTCGGGCTTTCGGGACGAGATCTGGAGGCCGGTGGTGACCCCAGCTTCGTCGAGTCGACCAGCAATGCGAACCGATGTGCCGTCGAGATGAGGCGAATCAGTGGTTCCAGACGTCTCGCCCGGGCCGAGCCCACGACTGAACGCAGTGAGGTCGTCGGGTGTTGTCTTCCAGACCACATCTTGGCGGTCGACCGATCGATCGCTGGCCCACACCGCCGCCGCGAGCTCGACCAGGGCGTCGACGACCTCGCGCATGGTCACGTCGATCCCCTCGGCGGCGAGCGACGTGACGGCCTTGTCGTCGATGCCGCACGGGATCATCCGATCGAACCAGACGAGATCGGGGTCGACATTGAGCGCGAAACCGTGCATCGATCGTCCTCGGCTCAACCGCACACCGATGGCCGCGATTTTGCGGGGCGCGTCCGAGTTGGGCTCGACCCACACGCCCGGATAGTCGTCGAGTCGTCCGACATCGTCGAGTCCCAGACTTCGACAGGTGTCGATGACGAGTTGTTCGATCGTCCGGACCCAGGCGACGGTGTCGGCCATGCCCCCACCGCGCTTACCCGGTACAGACATCACCGGGTAGCCGGTCAGCTGGCCCGGCCCGTGCCAGGTGATGTCACCGCCGCGATCGGCTTCGATCACATCGGCGCCGTGTTCGGCCGGGTCGACCAGTAGGTTCACGAGATCGGCGCGAGCACCAAGCGTGAAGACCGGATCGTGCTCGAGTAGGAGCAAGTGGTCGCCGTGCCATCGGCCGTCAGTCGACCACAGTCGGTGCTGGAGTTCGAGCGCGTCCCGATAAGCCACCCGCCCTAGCCACCGGACGCGCAGCGGGTCCACGATCAGCTGATCTCGGCTTCCCAGTCGGTGCCTTCGATGATCTCGCGCATTCGAGCCAAGAACGCCGCCGCGTAGGCGCCGTCGAAGGCGCGATGGTCCCACGCCAACGCGAGCACGCCGACCGAGTGGATGGCGATGTTCTCGCTGCCGTACTCGTCGGTCACGACGACGGGCTTGCGGTGCACACCGTCGGTGGAGAGGATCGCAACCTGGGGCTGATTGATGATCGGGAACTGCATCATCGTCCCGTACTGACCCGGGTTCGTGATCGTGAACGTCCCGCCCGACAGGTCGTCCGGGGTGACCTTCTTCGAGCGGGCACGGGTGGCGATGTCGACCACGTCCCGGCTGAGTTGTCGCAGCCGCTTGCCCTCAACGTTCTTCACGACCGGAGCGAGGAGGCCGTCGAAGTTGAGGTCGACGGCGATCGCAACATTGACGTCGTTGTGGACCACGATGTCATCGCCCTCGAGCGAGGCGTTCATCAGCGGGAAGTCGCGGAGGGCGTCCGCAACGGCACGCAGGACGAACGGAAGGTAGGTGAGACTGAAGCCTTCCTCGGACTTCCAGTCGGACTTGTGACGACGTCGCACAACTTCGACCGCTTCGAAGTCGACCTCCATAGCGGTGAGCACATGGGGAGACGTCGCCTTCGACATCACCATGTGCTCGGCCGTACGACGCCGGATGTTGTTGAGGGCCTGACGTCGCTCAGTTCCGGGAGCCGACGGCGCAGGAGCAGACTCCGAGGCCGGAGCCGGGGCAGGAGCTGCCGGTGCGGGCGCAGCCGGTGCTTCGGCAGCGGGTGCCGGAGTAGCTGGCGCCGGAGTAGCTGGCGCCGGTGCTGGCGTCGCCGGCGAAGGGGCAGGTGCGGCGGCCGGGGGCGTGGCATCGGCGGTGGCCATGCCCGCAGCCCGCGCCTGGATGACCGCTTCGACGTCTTTGCGGGTGATGCGGCCGCCGACACCGGTTCCGGTGATGGTGCCGGGGTCGAGGTCGTTCTCGGAGATGAGTCGGCGCACGACCGGCGAGAGCACATATCCCGACAGGTCGATCTCGGGTGCGGGCGCTGGCGCAACGGGGGCTGGCGCAGGCTCTGGAGCAGGCGCCGGTGCGGGTGCCAGAGCCTCCGCAACGGGAGCCGGGGCAGGTTCAGGTGCCGGGGCAGGTTCGGGAGCCGGAGCCGCCTCCACGGGAGCCGCGGCCGGAGCAGCAGCACCATCACCAATACGAGCCAGAACCGTCCCAACCTCGACCGTCTCTCCCTCCGGAACCACGATCTCGGTGATCACCCCCGCCACCGGCGACGGCACCTCCGAATCCACCTTGTCCGTCGACACCTCGAACAACGCCTCGTCCTCGGCAACCGTGTCGCCCACCTGTTTGAACCACCGCGTGATGGTCCCCTCGGTCACGGACTCGCCGAGAAGAGGAAGCGTGATGTCGGTGGAGGCACCACCGCTCGCTGGCGCAGCGGGGGCAGGCGCAGGTGCGGGTGCGGCTGCCGGAGCCTCCGCAACGGGAGCCGGGGCAGGTTCAGGTGCCGGGGCAGGTTCGGGAGCCGGAGCCGCCTCCACGGGAGCCGCGGCCGGAGCAGCAGCACCATCACCAATACGAGCCAGAACCGTCCCAACCTCGACCGTCTCTCCCTCCGGAACCACGATCTCGGTGATCACCCCCGCCACCGGCGACGGCACCTCCGAATCCACCTTGTCCGTCGACACCTCGAACAACGCCTCGTCCTCGGCAACCGTGTCGCCCACCTGTTTGAACCACCGCGTGATGGTCCCCTCGGTCACGGACTCGCCGAGAAGAGGAAGCGTGATGTCGGTCATTGATTTGCTCCGGTGTTGAAGGGTTCGAAAGGGTGATCGGTGGGTCAGCCGTGTAGCGCGCGGCCGGTGAGGTCCATGACGGTCTCTCCAAAGAGCTCGCTCATGGTCGGATGTGGCTGGATGAACGAGGCGACCTCGTCGACGGTGGCTTCCCAGTTGATGGCGAGGTAGCCCTGGCCGAGTTGTTCGGTCACCCATGGACCGACCATGTGCACGCCGAGCATGCGCCCGGCACGACCGTCGGGTCCTCGCTCGGCGATGACCTTGACGAGGCCATCGGTCTCGCCGACGATCATCGCCCGGCCGTTCCCGTTGAACTTGTGGGTCGACGTCACGACGTCGTAGCCGGCCTCTTTGGCCGATGCTTCGGTGTGTCCGGCGAAGGCGACCTCGGGGTGGCAGTAGATGCACCACGGGACGTTGAAGTAGTCGACGGGTTGGGGGTCCTCGCCCAGAATGTCGCGGATCGCGACCATGCCCTCGGCGAAGCCGACGTGCGCCAGCTGTGCGGTGGCGATGAGGTCGCCGACCGCCCACACGCCGGGCACACCGGTGCGGCAGGCCGCGTCGACCGGTACAAAGCCCCGGTCGTCGACGGGAACGCCGACGCCTGGTAGCCCGAGGAGGTCGGCGAAGGGTCGCCGACCGATGGACAAGACGACGAGGTCGACGTCGACGCTCTGGCCGTCGCCGAAGGTGACCCGCTTGCCAGTGGCGGTGGTCTCGTGGCCGTTGACCATGACCCCCGTGTGGATGTCGATGCCGCGCGATTTGAGGCTGCGCTCGACGACTCGTGCGGCGTCCGGGTCGACGCCGGGGATGATCTTGGGCATCGCCTCGAGGACGGTCACCTTGGTGCCGAGATCGGCCATCATCGACGCGAACTCGATACCGATCGCACCACCGCCGATGACCGCTGAGGACGTCGGGAGTTGCTGGAGTGACAGGAGCTCGTCGGAGGTCACGATCGTCGTGCCGTCGACGTCGAACCCGGGAATGGTTCGTGGCACCGACCCGGCAGCGAGGATGAGGTTGTTCGCCGTGACCGTGACGTCACCGCTCGCCCCGCCGGTGACCGCAACCGTCTTGGTCGCGGCGGTGCTCGTGACCGATCCGATCCCGTCGAAGACGGTGACCTTGCGATGCTTGAGCAATCCCGCGAGGCCTCGCGTGAGCATGTCGATCACGGACTGCTTGCGTGTCTGCGTGACGCTGAAGTCGATCGTCGGCGGAGTCGTGTTGACGCCAAAGGTCGACGCGTGCGAGACGGTGCGGAACACCGCGGCGGTCTCGAGCAACTCCTTGGCGGGGATGCAGCCGACGTGCAAGCACGTTCCGCCAAGTTTGGACTTCTCGATCAGGGCGACGTCGAGACCTGCCGCAGCTCCATAGAGCGCTGCGGCGTATCCGGCAGGACCACCGCCCACGACGACGACGTCAAATACATCCGACATGTGACTGGTGTTCTCCTCGGAACGCGACGGGTTGGACTCTACCCAACCGTCCCGCGCGCGAGCACGAGTTGCACCGCGAATGCGACGAGGATCACGACCCCGAGCGCGAGCGACGCGAGGATGAGTTTTCGAGTGCTCATGACCCCTCGGAGCGTAGCGGCAAGGTGCGCGTGCGGTCGGCCGGATGGCCGATCGCTGCTGGCCATCAGCGACCACCGCTCGCGCGTGCCGCACTCGGTGTTGCAGACTGGGTGTCGACGCGTTGCCCGTGGCACACTGCGTCTTCACCCAAGGTGACTTCTGATGATCGATCCAACGCCCAGCGTCGAAGCTCCGACGTCGTCGACACACCGAACGTTCTCGGACGCGACGCTCGGCGCGACGGCGGCACTGCTTCGTTTGGCCGAGCTGTACGACCCGGCGCTTGCCCATCGGGCGGCGATCCGTGCGGCGGTGGTGTTACGGGTGTGTGAGCAACTCCGACTCGCCGGGGCACCCGCTGATCTCGACGACGCAACCACCATCGCTGCAGCTGCACTGGCGGACATCGATCTCGTCGTTACACAGCCCGCCGATGTCGAACAACCCCGCGACATCGCCCGATCCGTGTTGTCCGGGTCGCTGCTAACTCGGCACGCCGGGCTACGCGACGTGGCGCAACTCGTCCGGGCGATGACCGAACGGATGGACGGCCGGGGCATGCCCGACGGCCTTCGGGGCGAGTCGATTCCGTTGGGTGCACGGGTGCTCGCTGTCGCCGACGAGCTCGTCGGGAATCCGGCGCCGGGGTGGTTGCCGAGCTGGGTGGACGGCCTCGCCCGTCTCCGCCGAGACGACGGATCCCGATTCGATGCGCGGGTCGTCGCCGCCGCCGAGACCGTCCTGCTCGACGCGATCGATCTACCGGTCGACGCCCCGGGACTCGTGGTCGAACTGCTCGCCGCTCTTCGCCAGTCGACTCCGACCGAAGCGGCGACGTCCGACGTCGTTGCTGCTGCCGTCGCTTCGGCGGCCGACGCGGGCGACCTGATGACGTTGTTCGCGGCAGACCTTCGGCGCTCGACCGGGGCGACCTGTGCCACGGTGGTCGAGATCGGCGAGGCGGGACTCGGGCAACGGTTGGCGTCCGACGGCGACGCCGCTGCACTCGATCATCTCGACGACTTCGCCCTGTTGTCCGAACTCCGTGCCGGAGTCTCGCTTCGCCACGACCGCGACGACCCGCAGCTTCCGACCGGTCTGACGGGTGAAATTGTGGTCCCCATCGTCGCCGGCGGCCGTCCGTGGGCGGCGCTGGTCGCCCAACGCCACGACGGCGACCCGTTTGATACCGCAGACCTAGCGTCCGCACGACACGTGGCCCGAATGGCAGCCGAGGCCGTCGACCACACCACGCACTGGGCGGAGATGCAACGTATGGCCTTGCGCGACCAGCTCACCGGGCTGACCAACCGACACGGCCTCTACCGCGTACTCGATGCCGTTTTCTCCCGGCATCCCACCGACCGTCTCGACGTCGCCGTGATCATGTGCGATGTCGACGGGCTGAAGACCGTCAATGATGTCGATGGCCACGAGGCCGGCGATCGACTGTTGATCGATGCCGCGGCGGCGCTGCGTGGAGCTGTCCGCGACCCGGAGCGGACGACCGTGTGTCGCATGGGCGGAGACGAGTTCTGTGTGGTGATCGATGGCGGGGCGCTTCTCACCGCGCACGCCATGGCGGGCGACATCGAGGCGTTGTTCGAGCGGTCGGCGGGTTCGGGGCGACCACGGTCGATTTCGTGCGGCTTGGCGTTCGTGACCGACGAAGTGGCAACGCGGTCCGAGCTACTCCGAGCAGCCGATGAGGACCAGTATCAGACCAAGCGTCAGCGACGAGCCGAGCGCGGCGTTCCGATCGAGGCCGCTCCACGCGTTCCGGGCGATCGCCGCGCCATCCGCGACTGACCGACAATCCAATCGACCAGATGGTCGACGTGGTCGTGGCCACCGGGATGCACGTACCGCACGATGGGAACGTCTCGGGCTAGGGCGGCGATGATCTTCGGGGCCGCCGTATGTGACGGGTCAAACGCGAACGCCTGCGCGAAGAGTGCTCGTGCGGCGCTGGATCGGTCGAGTGGGGTGATCGATGGTTCGCTCCCGGCCCGACGTTCGACGAGGATCACCGCATCGACCGGTCCTCCGTCGTCGACCCAGGCGCCGTCGATCATCGTCGGGTTGATGTCCCACGTCCTCGACGGACCGACCTCGGGCTCGAGATCGGCGAGAAGGTCGTGGCTGCCGGGGTCGAGGCACAGCGACTTGGGGAATGGGCGGACGTCGCCTCGGGGATCCACGGCGGCGGCTTCGTCGGTGAGATAGCCGTGGCCACGCTGCAGCATCTGGGCGGCCAGCGTCGACTTGCCGGCGTTCGACTCGCCCGCGATCAGCACCCGACGTCCCTCGACACATACGGCCGCAGCGTGAAAGACCGCATCGTCGGGCACCGACTCGATGGCCATCGTGTTGACATGGGCGAGCGTTTGGCGGACGGTTCGCCCGGCCGTCGACGTCTGCAGAATCCGCTGCTCGTCGACGGCGATCTCGTACCGGTCGGTGAGATCGATCATGTCGGTGTCGTTGGTTGGGGCGCGATGTACCGAGACGAGTACAGGACGACCGGACATCGCCGTCGTGGCTGTGGTGTCGACGACGGCCAACGGATGCAACGCATCTCGGATGGCATCGCCGACGGGGTCGTTCGGCGCTTCGAGCCAGAACAACGCGTCGAGCGCACGGTACGGGCCGGAGGCGGACACCAGCAGACGCTGCGCCCGGAGCATGGCGATGGCGTCTCGAACCTGTGCAGCGGTCGGCGGGTGCGCCCAGAGGTTCGACGTCGTGAAATCGGCGACGACCTCGTCGATGCCGGCCCCGGATCGGAATGCCGAGAACACGGCGTGCGCCGACGCATTGAGTTCGGTGAGGGCGCGGTCGCTGACATCGATCAGGAGCCAGTGATCGCCGACGTCGAGGGAGACGATCGAAGGTCGAGCGACCAGGACACTCACGATGCTCGGCCTCCGCGACGAATACCCAGTCCGATCGACACGAGGACGAGAACGAAGGGCACGACCTGAGCACGTTGGCGCGACAAGATGCCGAAGTTGCCGATCGCAGAGAAGACGTAGGCGAACACGGCGATGAAGGCGATCGCGGAGAGCAGTTGCCCCGAGCGGACGATCAACTGGCGACGTCGGAGCGTTCCGGGGATCGCCGCCACGACGAGACCGGCGAGAAGCGTCGATTCGACTGCACTGACGAGAGCAAGGGCGTTGGGCGCTTCCCACGGGAACGGCCGGAAAAGAACGGTGACGACCGCCCACGGATAGTCCGCTGGCGTATCAACTCGGGGTGCCACGAATGCAGCGCGGTCCTGAGAGGTTCGCTGCTGCGCAAAGTCCAGGGCCGCGCTCACATCGGAGAAGCCGTCGAGCCCTTCGAGGCCGAACAGTTGTGCAGAGGCCGTCGACGCCCACATCGAACCGCCGACGAGGACCACCACGACCGCCACATGCGCGACCACTCGGCTTCGCTCATCGCTGCGACGGGAGAACAAGCCGACCAGTACGGCGGCGAGCAACACGAGCGCCACGTGCGGGCGGACCATTCCGACGGCCGCGACGCCGGCGATCATTACGCCGAGTCCGGCGGCTCGACGTGTCGCGAGGCGACTCGCGCCGAAGATGGCGAGGCCCGTGCCGAACAGCACGACGGCTTCCTTGCCGATCGACGACGGCCAGAAAGCGAGTGTCGGGCTCGCCATCACGAGAATCGTCAGAATGCGGAACTGCCGGTCATCGAGGGCGGGTCGGAACCCGGCGACGAAGAACACTTGGCCGACGAAGGCCAACAGTACGAACAGGAGGTACGTGGCGACGTAGGTC
Organism: Acidimicrobiales bacterium; assembly: GCA_020629375.1. Lineage (GTDB taxonomy): Bacteria > Actinomycetota > Acidimicrobiia > Acidimicrobiales > SHLQ01 > SHLQ01. The sequence continues at coordinate 159,996 of JAHDDK010000001.1, read as the reverse complement.
GAACCGGTCAGTACGTTGAGCAATCCAGCCAGGTAGCGGACCGAGCCCGTGCCCGGAATGGCTCGGCCCGTGTCCACGACGAAGTTGAGGCTGCGAAACGAGTCCGTCAGACGGTCGCCCTCTCGAAAGTAGACCGGCGCGTCTACCCCGCCCATGAGCCGGGGCACGGCGGCGAGGAGTCGAAGTCCCAAGCCGGCGAAGAGGATGCTCATCGCCTCGGTGCCGATCGAACGCTCGACCGCGGCGCGCATCGCGATGTGTGTGGCTGCAGCCATCGCCGGTACAAGGATGATGCCGGCGGTGGTCGGTTCGGCACCGGTGATCCCGAGAAAGCCGTAGGCGGCTGCCGCGACCAGGATCGACAGTGCACCGATCCCGCTGAAGATCGACCGGGTGTTCGTCGTCGAGTGACTTGTGGTCGGGCTACTGGCGTGTGAGGCGTCGCGGAGATCGATCGCTCCCGCCCGGACGGGCCCGGGTCGGCGGCGCTCGCTCGGCCGCGCAATGACTCGGCTGGGCTCGGCCATCAGGCCACGTCGTCGACGCGCGGCTCACCGTCGGTGCCAACGCCGACGCCTTGACCGCGGGTGTCATCCTCGCCAAAGTCGACTTCGGCGAGGTCGATTCGCTCGCCCGACGCAACGGGTTCACGCACGTCGACGTGGCGTGCTCCCGGAAGGTCGATGTCGGGTCGGGCACGGCGAGCCCGCCAGCGCTGGATCCAGTTGACCCGACGCGCAGGACGCTCGTCGTAGTAGGACCCGTACCCGTAGTACTCGACAGTCCTCGTGAGGTCGAGGTCGGTGATGGTCACCCCGAGGACATGTGCCTCTCTGCGCTCGATCGTCTCGACTGCCCGGTCGGCAGCGAGCACACGCGTGCGTCCGGCGCGGCACACCAGCACGACGTCGTCGACGAGATCGAGCAGGTCCATGGCGTCGTTGGTCGCAAGCACAGGTGCGGTGTCGAGCAAGACGATGTCGTACAGCGCGGCGGCCTGCTGAATCACGGTTCGCTGGGCTGCGATGACTTCGGTCGGAGAGGCGGCGTCGTCCTCGATCACGTTCGAGATCAGCTCGACATCGGGAATGTCGGTCTCGTGGAGGTCCATTGGCTGATAGCGAGCTCCGGTGAGCAGGTGCAGCCTCGGGCGACGGAAATCGCAGTTCATCAACAGGACGGTGCGGCCGGACTCGGCCAGCATGGCGCCGAGGTTGGCGACCGTGGTCGTCTTACCCTCGGCCGGTCCGGGAGAGGTTACGAGGACGACTTGGGAGGTCCTGTCCGGGCGACGACGGCGGGCATACAGAACGGTCGAAGCAAGGGTCCGGTACTGCTCGGCGAAGCGGGATCGGGGGTGTTCTCGGCTGTGGATCTCCGCGGTCCGGCGTGCACGCTGAGGAAGCGTGGGGACCTCGGCGATGACCGGGAGGTCGAGAACGCTCTCGACCTGACGTTTGGAGCGAACTTTCGTGTCGACACGGTCGAGAGCTGCGGCCGCGGCGATACCGAGGACGAGCCCGGCGAGCGCGCCGAACAACAGCCGGGGACCGGCTCCACTCGGAAGTCGGGAGCTGACCGCTGCGAGTGCGCCGCCTCCGGTCTCGGTTTCCTGTTCGTCTCCAAAGAGGAGCGTGATGTTCTGCCCGACAGCAGCCTTGGCGACGAGACCGTCGAAGCGGGACTCGCTGATCACCGATGCTGTTCCGGCGGCGAATTCGAGCGTGTCGAGCGGCACGATCGGCACGCCGTCGGCACGGGCATCGAGGAGCGCAGCGTTCGCGTAGATGCGTGCGCTCAGGTACTGCTGCTCGTCTTGTTCGAGGAAGGCAACCGCGCGCTCGTCGCCACGTCGTTCGACATCGATGATCTCGCGGCGCACGTCGGCGAGGTTGGCCTCGGCTTCGGTCAGTCGGGCTTCGGCGCTCGCGATCGCTTCGGCGGCATACTCGGCCGCCTCCGCTTCGAGATCGGCGATGATCGCCTCCGCGTAGGCATCGGCCAGAATCTCGGCTTCGGCTGGGGTTTCACCGATCGCGACGAGGTCAACAGATTCGCTGTCGCTGCGGATGAGCACACGAATCTGGCCCGCCACATCGCTGGCAGGAAGGCCGGTGGCCTCGGCGACCGCCCGCGGCACAGCGCCAATCGTGATGCGTTTGGCGAGCACGTTGAGGTTCCGAACGCCGAGAACCGCCTGCGTCTCGGGGATGTTGCTGTCGAGGACCAGGACATGCGCGGCCTCGTAGTGATCGATCTCGATGGGGATCGCATCGGTGTCGGCGGCCATCTCGGCCATCAGCCATCCGCCAAACATGCCGACGAGCGCGCACAAAAGGATCAGCCGCCATCGGGCGACGATCCGACGGACTGCGCCAAGCGGGTCGGACGCCGTTGCCCGGGGACGCTCAGGGGACGCGCTGCCGGTCTCGGCGACAGGGGAAGGAACTCCAGCCATCGTCACATCAGTCGGCCGGGCGGCCCATGATCTGAGTCGAATGGACGACTTTGCCCAAACACCCGTCTTCGACGCATCGTCGGGCCGGCCGCTCCGGGTCGTGCACCTCATCAAGGGGCTCGGCCCCGGCGGCGCCGAGCGCCTGGTGCTGAATCAGATCGGGTCGTCTACGGGTGGGATCGACTACGAGGTCGTCACCGTCATCGAGGAGAAGATCCATGGTGTCGCCGAGGCCGAAGCGGCCGGCGCACGAGTGCAGGTGTTGGGACAGCGTGGTTGGCTGCGGCGACTACCCCGCGAGCTCCGACACGCCGATGTCGTGCATGCTCACTCCCCCGTCATGGCTGCCGCAGCGCGCCCGATTGTCGCGGCCATGCCGTCGACCGCGATGGTCACGACCGAACACAACCGTTGGCCGAGACACCACCCGCTGACCCGCACGGCGAATCGATGGACGGCGCGCCTCGACGATCATCGGTTCGCCGTGAGCGACGACGTGAAGGCATCGATGGCTGCGGCACTCCAGAAGTCAACCGAGGTGCTCGTCCACGGTGTGCCGCTTGCCGAGGTTCGTGCACAGCGAGCCGAACGAGACGCGGTCCGCGCGGAGTTCGGAATCGAGCCAGACGATGTGGCGATCGGCATCGTGGCGAACTTCCGACCCGAGAAGGCCCACGATGTTCTGATCGGCGCGTTCGAACGCTCAGCCGCCGCGCATGAGGCGTGTCGACTGGTGGTTGTCGGCCAGGGACCCGGCGAAGCGCCCTTTCGCCAACGCGCCGCCGCGTCGGACTTCTCGGAGCGGATTCAGGTACTCGGGCACCGCCCCGACGCGACTCGGGTGATGGCGGGACTCGACGTGTTCACCTTGAGCTCGCGTCACGAAGGTCTGCCGGTAGCCCTCATGGAGGCGATGGCGATCGGCCTACCATCGGCGCTCACGCGGGCTGGCGGTATCCCAGAGGCGGTCCGCGACGGCGCCGAAGGGCTGCTTGTCGACGTCGACGACGTCGACGCGTTGGCCGACGCCTACAACCGGCTCGTCACCGAGCCTGATCTACGACGCCGCTTGGGTCAGACGGCGGCGACTTCGGCGTCGCAGTTCGACGCATCGGCCGCGACGAGGTCGATCGAGTCGACGTATCGGCGGCTGGCTTCGACCCGTGGCGATCGTGATGTCGGGGCATCGAGGAGCTGACGGTAGGCGGCGAGCGTGGTTGCGATGACCCGACGCTGGTCGAAGCACCGCCGGGCGCGCAGCCGTCCAGCAACGCCGTAGCGTCGACGTCGATCCGGATCGGTCACGAAAACATCGATCGCTTCGGTCAACATCGACGCATTGCGCACCGGTACGAGCAGGCCGGTTCGGCCGTGATCGACGACATGTCGGCAGCCACGAATGTCGGTTGCGATGACGGGCAGTCCCATCGCCGAAGCCTCGATGGCGGCACGGGGCATCCCTTCCCGCCACGACGGCAGGACGAAGAGATCTGATGCGGCCAGAATTCGCTCGGGATCGTCGCGCTGCCCGACGAATCGGATGCCCGTCCGATCGAGCGTCCGGCCGCCGAGATCGAGTCCGTCGGCTTTGTCGTCTTGGCTCGCCCCGACGGCAACCACGCCGATTGTGCGGCCGTGGCGAGCGGTCAGTGCGGACACGGCCTCGAAGAACTCGTTCCACCCCTTTTCGGCGACGAGTCGCGCCACGATCGTGATCACGACGGTCTCGGACGTGAACCCGAGCTCGTGGCGAACCGCCCGGCGAACATCGTCCCCCAGACGGAGCGGGTCGAATCGTTCGAGGTCGACGCCATTCCCCAGATGGATGAGGCGATCCCGCGGCACGCCCAACCGTCGCAGCGTCTCGAGGTCGTCGATGTTCTGCACGAGTTCGATGTCGGAGCACCCGGCGGCGAGACGTTCGGCAGCGAGCACCGGCCAGCGTTTCCGACGCCGATCACCGGGCTGGCTCCACAGCCCGTGGACCGTGTTCACGACCCCGGGGACGTGCAGCATCCGTCCGAGTCCCCTCCCGAGGACCCCGGGCTTGGGGTTGTGGGTGTGGAGAATGTCTGGTCGGACACGTCGAAGAACCGCTGCCAGTTCGTGCATGGACCGAAGGTCGGAGCGAGCGTCGACCGAACGGGTGAACGACGGGATCGGGATGTGCTCGAGTCCACGATCTCGCAACTGCGAAACGTGGGGACCCGGAGCCGACGCCGTGAGCACCTGCCAGCCAGCCTCCCGAAACGCCGTGAGTTGCGGTCCGAGTAGCCATTCGAGCGACATGTCGGTCGTCGTCACATGCAGAACGGTCGGCCGACGACCGCGAGTGACGCTCATGATCGGGCGGCGCGGTAGCGCACACGATTGAGGAGCACGCGGACATCGTCTTCGGCGCGCATTCCCCCTTCTCGCTTGCGCACAAATCCTTCCCACCCATCCGATCGTTGGATTGGCGAGCGGGCGAGCCGGTGTGCGTCGGTCTGTCCGGGGAGGTTGGGGCGTGTACCAGCGACTGCCGCGCTGCGATATCGCTTGCGCACGAGGGCGTCGACGGCCGGTGAACCACCTACCGCTTTGGGGTACGCGAAGTGTGCGGGCCGACGTCCGACGGCATCGGCGATGCGTTCATCGCAGAGATCGAACTCGAGGGCGGCCGTTGTCTCGTCGACCCGGTCGAGGAGTGCATGTGTGTGCGTGTGCGCGCCGATGTCGACGAGTCCGCTGGAGGCGATGTCGGCGACCGCAGCCCAGCTGAGCGGCGTGCCGTCGCCAGGAAACGGCCGCCCGGAGTCAAGGTGTTCGGTGGCGACATAGAGCGTGGCTGGGAGTCCGTAGTCGGCGAGGATGGGCAGTGCGATGTCGACGAAGTCCGATGTCCCATCGTCGAAGGTGAGCACGACCTGGGGCTCGGCGGGCGAGCGGGCATCGGTGAGCGATTCGAGAGCCGTGTCGAGGTCGACGACGTCGGCCGAGGCCGCGAGGTGCGCCATCTGACGACGAAAAAGGTGGGTCGGCAGATCCACTGGGGAGTCGGTCTGCCCGCCGACGCGGTGATAGGCGAGCACGACCGTGCCTCGCTCGGACATCGTCAGGTCATCGATGGCGTAGGCGACACGCTTGGCGACGTGGCGAAGATCCAGATCCATGGGGAGCCGTGTCGGCAGTGATTGCGTCGCCGTGAGAAACACCGGCTCGCGCTGTCGCTCGATCTACGCTCCGTCGCGTGCCCGAACCGACGCTGCGGCTGCTCGATCTCGACGATGACGACGACGTTGCGCGGGCGATCTCGACCTGCGCCGCAGCGCTCGGTTGGCAAGACCCACCGTTCGATGAGGCGCTGTTCCGCTGGAAACATCAACGCAATGCGTTCGGGTCGAGCCTGATCGTCGTCGCCGAGGATCACGAGGGGTTCGCTGCGGTCCGGCCGTTCATGCAGTGGCGGTTTCGAACCGCCGAGGGAGCAGTGATCCGGGCGGTCCGTGCGGTGGACACCGCAACACACCCCCGTGCGCGCGGCCGTGGGCTGTTTCGGTCGACCACCACCGAAGCGCTTCGAATCGCGCACCAGCGCGGCATCGACTTCGTGTTCAACACCCCCAACTCGATGAGCGGCGCTGGCTACCTCACGATGGGCTGGACCGAGCAGGGGCCGATCGCGATCGGGGCCCGACTGACGATCTCGGGATTGATCAGGACGGTGCGGGCGCGGCGCGGCGCGTCCAAGCGATCCTCTCCCACCGATGTCGGTATCGCAGCTGCCGAGATGCTGAATGATCCCGCGTTCGATGATCGTCGGCCGCGGACCGCCGGATCGACCGATCATGACGCGCAGTCACTTCGGTGGCGGTATTCGGAGGGTCCAATCGAGTACCGCGGCGTTCGGGCCGGCGACGGCTGGCTCGTCTTCCGTCTTCGCGCTCGAGGTCCGGCGACCGAGCTCGTCATCACCGAAACGATCGGCAGTCCCGACGAGGCGGCGCTTCGGGCAACGATTGCCGGAGTCCTGTCGAGCTCAGGTGTCGATCACGCACTTGCGGCGGTGGACACGCCGGGCTTCTTCGCCACCGAGCGAGTCGGGCCGGTACTGATGACTCGTGACGTCGGCTCCGAACCCTCGCCGGTCCAGTGGTCGATGGGCGATATCGAGGTGTTCTGAACGGTCCGTGCGCGCCGAATGTCGGGCTCAGCACCGTCCTCGCGTTGCCGATAGAACTCCGTGTCCGCTTCTGCCTCCCACCTGCGCGTGCTGTTCGTGTCGTCCTCGAACTCGATTGGCCGAAGCGTGTCGGAGCTGATCGACCTGCTCGAACAGCGTGAGCACCATTCGCTCGTTCTGCGAGACAACGGCGCCGGGCACGCGGTAACCCGCTTTCTGCACGGGCAGCTGCGGGGTGTCTCGGCACGATTCGACGGTGCACCAATGTTGTCTGGATCGACGTCGTGGCTTCGCTCGATTCCTGGGCGTCGTGCGCATCGGGCACGCGACGCCAACGTCGAGGTGCTCGAGACCGTGGCCCCCGAGAACGCCTTCGACGACATTGCCCTCGAGTTCGCGCCGAACCTCGTGGTCGGCTGCGCCATCGCACCCGAGACCTGGCGAGCGATTCGCTCATCGTGCATCGATCTCCATGTCCCGGTGGCCATGGTTCTCGAGGATCACTCGGGACTCGGACACCTCGATGCGCTTGGCCACGACCTGGTGTTTGCCGACACGCCGGCTCTCGCCGAACTCGCTGCACCGCGGGCCGATCGCGTCGTCGCGATTCCGCCGGTTGCGCGAGAGACGTCTAGCCATGTCGGCGGAGCGACAATCCTGGCCGCCGCGCCGTCGAAGCCTGCGAGCGCAGACGTGCTTCGGGCCATCGCGATGTCGCAGCCCGCCTCGCCGGTCGCGATCATCACGCCACGAGGCAACCCTGCCGAGATGCGAACCACGCTGCGCGCTGACCTTCGGTCGCAGCCAAACATCGCCGCACGTCCCCGGGGTCCGCGAGGAATCGACTTCGACGACGTCGGCGCGCTCATCATCGGCGACGCCGACGAACAGTGGCCCCGGTTGGTCGCCGACGCGCACGCGGCACACGTCCCGGTGATTGCTGCCGACCAGCCAGGCATCGCTGTCGCCGTCGCCGAGGGTGGCGCCATCATCGGTGATCTCGAACCGACCGAATGGGCAGCAGAGTTTGCCCAGCACTGGACGGACCCGGCGTGGCTCCGGGGCGCCGAACGAGGGGCAGCGGAGTCGGCCGACGCGCATCGGGCCATCTCCGCGTCTCGCGGTGACGCGCTGCTGGAGATGCTCATGGAGTTGACGACAACGATTCGCCTCTAGGGACCAGCGCGAGAGGTGAGCACAGCGAGCCGGGCCGCCTGCCGCGAGGACTGGGTCGAATGACTCATCTCGACTCGGCCGCTACCGACAGGATTGCTATGCCGCGTGTGGTCCATGTCATCGATGCCGACCTCGCGCGAGGAGCCCAACGTGCGGGCCGAATGCTCGTCGACGGACTCGACGGTCGCCACGGCCTCACCCACCGTCTGATCACGATCTTCGACGGGCCGCAGGTCGTCCTCGATCCACACGAGCGACTCGCGGCCGCGCGGTTCGGCCGAAAGTCGGGCTTGGCTCCGGCCGCCGTCCATGCGTGTCGAACATCGTCGGCGATCGCGACCGCCGATCTGCTGGTTGCCCATGGCGGTGAGGCGCTGAAGTACTTGACCCTCGCTCGAGTGACACCACCGATCGTGTACCACAAGATCGGTTTGTTGGGCCGCCGTGCCGAGCGCGTCACCAACGCTCGCCTTCACCGATGGTCCGTCGACCGGGCGGCGCACGTCGTAGCGATCAGCCGGCAGGTCGCCGCCGAAGCGTCGACCGCTCTCGGTGTGGCCAGGCCACGATTGACCGTGATCGGAAACGCTCGAGATCCCGAAACGTTCCGACCAGCGAGAACACCTCGCCCGACTTCTTCTCGACCGGGCCCGACCCGGCTCCTGTGGGTGGGCAACCTCTCGCGCACCAAGCGACCCGACCGCTTCGTCAATGCAGTCGGTCGGGTCGCCGACGACGGCCTTCGGGTCGAAGCGAGTGTCGTCGGTGGGGGCCCACTGCTTTCCGAGCTTCGATCGTCGGTCTCGAACGTTCGGTTCCTCGGTGCGATCGACGATGTTGCGAGCGCGTACCGCGACCACGACGTCTTCGTGTTCACGTCAATCCCCGAAGGCGAGGGCATGCCCGGGGTCCTCATCGAGGCGGCTATGAGCGGACTCCCGATCGTGACGACCGACGTCCCAGGAGCTCGTGATGTCGTTGTCGACGACGTCAGCGGGATCGTCGTCGAGGCCGACGACGACCACGCTGCAGACGACGCCATTCGCCGAATGGTCGCATCACCGGAGACCCGCTGGTCGATGGGTGAGGCCGCCCGGGCGCACGCCACGGAGAACTTCTCCCCCGAAGCGGTGCTCGAGGCCTGGACGTCGACCTGTCTCGACATCGTCGCAAACACTCGGGAGGTCCTGTGCACGTCCTCCATGTGATCGACTCGCTCGCTGCGCATGGCGCCGAACGTTCGCTCACCAACCTGTTGCCTCACCTGGACACGGGAGGCGTCCGCTCGACGGTCGCCTTCTTGCGTTCGCCCGACGTCCTGCGAAGCGCCGTCGAGCTAGCCGGCGCCAACTGCATCGACCTCCGCGGGAACGAATCCCGCTCCGGCCATCGGCATCGCCTCGAGCAGGCGATCACCTCGGCCAATCCCGATCTCGTGCATACGACGCTGTGGCGTTCGGACGTTGCGGGTAGACCAGCGGCCCACCAAACGGGCGTCCCGGTCGTGACGACATGGGCGTCGACCGGGCCGATCCATGGTCGTGCGGTCCTTCGAGCCAAACGTGTGCGCACACACTGGATCGATCGCCGGACTGCCAGGCATGCGGTTCGGTTTCATGCCGTCTCTGCACCGGTCGCCACCGTTGTCGGACGTCGGCTGGGCATCGACGCCGACCGGATCGACGTGATCCCGCGGGGACGCGAACCTCGGGACTTCGATGACCGCGCCGCCGATCGAGTTGCCGAGCTGCGTGAGCGGCACGGTCTCGGCGGCGGCCCCCTGGTCGTCGCGTGTGCCCGCCACGAACCGGCGAAGAGTCTCGACACGCTCCTCGAAGCGTCGATCCCGCTGCTCGAACGACGGCGCGACCTCGTCGTCGCGGTGGCAGGTGACCGCGGTTCGACGACGCCAGAGCTCGAGCGCAATCTCGCCCGGCACCCCCACGCCGAGCGCGTCCGCCTGCTCGGCCGGATCGACGATGTCGCTGCGCTGCTGCGGGCAGCCTCGGTCTGTGTCGTCCCCTCGCTCGTCGAAGGGTTTCCCGGAACGGTCGTCGAAGCGATGATGTCGTCCACTCCCCTGGTCGCCTCGGACCTGCCCACCATTCGGGCGGCCACAGGTGCGGTCTCGGGTGTAGTCCTCGTCGAACCCGGAGACGCGTTGGCGCTCGAGCGTGGTGTCGACCAGATGTTGGCGGATCCACTTCGTGCTGCCGACGCGACATGCGACCTGCGAGCCCGCGCCGTCGAAAACTTCTCGAACGAGGCCATCGCGAAGCGAATGATCGCCTTCTACGAACGCAGCCTCGCCGAAGCGACGAGCCAGACCGGACCGATCGGAGCGACAGTATGACGGCACGAGTTCATGGTGTGATCGTCACCCACCACCGTCCCCAGGGGCTCCGGAGCGTCGTTCGCTCGCTCGGCCGGCAAACCCGCGTTCCGGATGTGCTCGTTCTCGTAGACAACGAAGGCTCCCCTGATGTCGACCTCGTCGCCGACGAGCACCGCGAGTCCGGCCACGACGTGGTCGTGCTTCGTCCCGGCGAGAACACGGGGCCGGCAGGAGGCACGGCGTTGGCTATGGAATGGGTGCTCGACAACGACGCGTCCGACGACGATTGGGTGATCCGGCTCGATGACGACACGCCACCACCACGCGACGATCTGATCGAAGAGCTCGTCGATTTCGGGACGAAGCGCCGACACGAAGACGCCGCCGTCGCGGGCGTCGGCGTCGTCGGATCGCGCTTTGACTACGACCGCGGGCGCAGCGTTCGGATCGACAATGCCGAACTCGACGGACCGGTCGACGTCGACTGGCTCGCCACCAATTGCTTCCCGGCGTTCTCGTGCGCAGCCATCCGTTCCCACGGGACCCTCGATGCCGACCTGTTCTACGGGTCGTCTGAAGTCGAGTACGGACTTCGGCTCCGTCGTGCCGGCCAACGGCTTGTCGCACATGGCGAGTTGTGGCGATCGATGGGTCGAGCGACCGCCGATACCGCCGGACCGCAGCTTTGGGTGGGCGACTGGAACTGGCGGCGGTATTACAGCCTCCGCAACCAAATCCACCTGCTACGGCGAGCGGGACGCAGCGACACGGCGCTCCGCGTTGCCCTCATCCGAGGAATCGCGAAGCCCGCGGTCAGCCTCGTTCGGCACCCCCGCTCGGCGTGGACGCACTTGCGGTGGAATGCGCGCGCCGCGCTCGACGGCTGGCGCGGCCAGCTGGGTCGAACGATCGATCCGGTCGACTTCGGCGTGGCCGTCGCCTCGGCCCCAGCAGGCGATGCGGCTTCGTTGCAGGAGGGATGCTGAATGACTCGGATCTCCGTGATCGTGCCGACGTGGAATCGGCGCCGACAGGTGACATCGCAGACCGAAGCGCTGCTGGCGACTCAGACCATGCACGACTTCGAACTGGTCGTCGTCGACGACGGATCAACCGACGGAACCACAGCCGCCCTTCTCGACATCGCCGAGCGGGATGACCGCTTGCGCGTCATGACTCAGCCCCACACCGGCGTGTCCGCCGCACGAAATACAGGCGCATCGGTGGCTCGGGGCGAGTGGCTTGTGTTCCTCGACAGTGACGACGAGCCCGACCGAACCTGGCTGGCGGCGTTCGACGCGCTGCTGTGGCCTGGGGTCGACCTCGCGTCGACCGCGCAGCGACGACGGTTGCCCGACGGCACAACCACCATTCGTGTGCCACGTGTGCCGGGAGCGGCGTTCGGCGACGTCCCGACCTTGTGGCAGGCGGGGAGCTTTGCCATCGCCCGGACGCTCTTCAACGACGTCGGCGGCTATTGGAGCGGGTTGTCGTTCTCGGAGAACACCGACCTGGCTCTGCGCGTCGCTCGCCAGCACGAGCTCTATCCCGTCCTGGCCGTGTTCGACACTGCGGCGCACCATACGGTCAACATCCGGCCGGACCGTTACGACCCGGCGCGACGACTCGCGTCGGCCCAGCACATTCTCGAACATCACCGTGGTCGCCTCGAACGTCAGCCTGCGCTGCTCGCCACGTACGAGGCGATGGCCGGCGTCGCGGCGGGGCGTCTCGGCGATCGGCGCCAGGCGCAAGTGCATTTGCGTCGCGCTGTGCGGGCGAATCCGATCGATCTTCGGCACACAGCACGGCTGGTGCGCGCCACGGCCACCCGCTGAGTCCTGAGGCTGGGAGCTCATCGACAGCGCAGTTGTTTGCACATACCCTCAGGGCCGCTCCCGCAACCCAGGAGCGCCCCCGTGAAAAAGCTCGCCTCGCTACCCATCCTCGCGCTTGTCGCCGCGCTCACCGCCACCGCAGCCACACCCGCCGCGGCGCAGACAGCGTCCCTCGCGATCTGCGACGACCCGACCATCCCCGCATCCACCTCAATGACCGGCACCACCGGCGACGACATCATCATCGGCACCCCCGGACGCGACATCATCTACGGCCACGAAGGCAACGACATCATCTGCGGACGGGGCGGAGACGATCTGATCTTGGCCGGACCGGGCAACGACCAGATCTCCGGCGGGTTCGGCAACGACAAAATCCGCGGAGGCGGCGGCAAAGACGAAATCCACGGCAACAACGGCGCCGACCGACTCCTCGGCATGACCGGAGCCGACACCATCGACGGCGGACAAGGCAAAGACCGACTCAACGGCGCAGGCGGCAACGACCAACTCCACGGCAACGACGGCCTCGACCGACTCGACGGCGGCCAAGGCGCCGACACCCTCAACGGCGGACCCGGACCCGACCAACTCACCGGCGGACCCGACACCGACCGCTTCTTCCCTGGACCCAACAGCGCCACCTGCCACGACATCAACATCGACCTCGATGAGCGATGTGGGTCAGCGCTTGTGATCGACGGGCCAGCCCTCGGAAACGTGACGATGGGACGAGCCAATTGGTCCTCCGGGTACCTCCAAGCCCAGATCGTCCACGACCTCCTCGAAGATCTCGGATACACGGTGTCGGACCCAAGCGCGAACGAGTTTCCCCCTGACCTCGGCTACCAGGCCATGGCGCTTGGAGAGATCGATCTGTGGGCGAACTCGTGGTATCCGGGACACCTTTCGTGGTGGGAGGGCGAATTTCCAGATGGCTCGCAAGTCGGCGACACCCTCGAGCGCCTCGAGGGGTCACTGATGCCCGGTGGAGGCATGCAGGGCAGGACACGATGTTCCTCTCGGTAAGGGATGCCTCGGTCCTCGACAACTCGAACCCGCTCGGCATCGAGTCCGGAGAATGGTTCGATCAGGGTGAGGGCTTTGGCGGCCTCGGACCAGAGTTTTGCCTGCGTGGCGCGGACGGCTGCCAGCTGGGTTGGCTCGCCTCCGACATCGAAATCACCGCCAACAAAGCGTGGCTCAGCGAGAACCCCTCAGCGCGAGCCCTACTCGAACGAATCGAGATGTCCGTGTTCGACATTTCGGCGCTGAATTTCGAATGGGAGGCTTCAGGAAGAACCGCTGCGTCGCTCCGCCGACTGTCGGACCAGTGGATCGCCAGCAATCAGGCCGACATCAACGCCTGGCTTGCGGACGCGATCAACGCCCAGTGATCCACCCGCCGGACACGCTCAGAGGTAGCGGGTCCGGTGGCGCACACTGCCTTCGAGTCGGCCGACGGTCTGGCCCGCCCGCCGTGCCCAGGTGCCGCGCCTTGCGGGGTCGGCGAGCATGGGTAGGCGGACGACAAGCCACGCCCAATCGCGCACGGTCGATCTGAGCGGACGTCCTCGGAGACCCTGCGCCGCAAAGTCGGCATGGAGGTGTGCCATCGCCTCGCCGCTGGCTCGACCTTGGGCGAACGTTGCCGTCGCGGTCGGGCGGTAGCGGTAGTCGATGACGGCGTCGGGGGCCCAGCCGATGGTGAGTCCGGCGAGTTGGGCTCGCCACGAGAATTCGACGTCGTGGCTTCGGCGGTAGTCGGTCGACATGCCATCGATGGCTTCCCATGCCGTCCGTCGAACGCCGAGGTTGCCCGATGGCGCAAAGGGCAGGAATCCCTCGGGGACGGAGAGCCCGTCTTCGGTTCGGGGCGAGCGCCACCCGGCAACGGTGGTGTTGTTGATTCGCGTCCCGTCGAGCCGACCGCCCACGAGGTCGTCTTCGTCGAGAGCCGTAGCGAGCGCATCGATCCACCCGGATCGGACGATGTCATCAGCATCGCAGAACAGCAGCAGATCGCCCGTGGCGTTCCGGACGCCGACATTTCGGGCGTGAGCGCTGCCCCGGGTTTGGGACGCGTCGACGATTCGGACGTCGAGGGTCGGATCGAATCCCTGACACGCCGAGGCGAGGGCATCGGTGCTGCCGTTATCGGCGATGACGACCTCGAGCGGCAGACCCTGTTCGGCGACCGCAGTCGACGCCTCGGCGTCGGCAGCGAGTGCAGCGATTTGTTCGCCGATGGTGTCGGCACCATTGCGAACCGGAATGACGACGCTCAGCTTCACGGAACGAGTACGCGATGTCGGAACGATCCGTGGAGACGGCCGAAGCGGCGACCGCCCCGTCGGGCCCACGCACTCCGGTTGCGTCCGGCCGCCGCGAATGGCGCTCGGGTAAGGACCCACCACCATTCCTTCGCCGCGTGTCGCAGTTCGCCACTTCCGGTGGTTCGACCTGCGCCGTGACGCGCCCACAGCATGGCGTGGCTACGTCCGAAGGCGGCGGCCTGACGCCACGTGCCAGCGGTGTCTCCGCGGAGTCGATGGTGATACACCGCGTCGGGGGCGAAGTGTGGTGTGACGCCATGGAGTCGGTGCACCCGCATGGCGAAGTCGAAGTCCTCGCCGGTGTCGGTGAGGGTTTCGTCGTTACCTCCGGCCGCTTCCCACAACTGCTTCTGCACCCCACACGCTCCGGCGCACACGGGGATCCCGAAGAGGGTCTCGACGCGTTCGGTCTGAAAGGTCGATCGACCGGCCGCGACGGTGGCGTCGTTCAGGTGGTCGTACACGAGGCGAGCCGCGACGAGCTCGTGGGCGTCGAGCGCGTCGACCATGGCGGCGGCCCAGGTCGGACCGACTTCGTCGTCGTCGTCACAGAACGCCACCGCAGGGGCAGCCGCGTGGCGGACGCCGACGTTGCGCGCATAGGCGAGCCCGGCACGTTCGGAGGCGTCGACGACACGGACGGGCACGCGCAGATCGACCGACGCCACGACCGAAAGGGTGTCGTCGGTGCTGCCGTTGTCGACGACGAGCACCTCCCATGGCCGGTCGATGGTCTGTGCGGCCAACGAGCGGAGTTGATCGCCGATCGTGGCTGCGCCGTTGCGGGTGCAGATGATCACCGAGAGGTGGGGCTCGGTGGCAGGCATGGGACGAATCGTAGAGGCGCGGCGACATGAGCCGAACGACTCACCTCGGCGACCTTTGCGCCGATTGGATGGCATGCGTGTTCTGGTCACCGGCGGCGCCGGGTTCATTGGTTCGAATCTCGTGTGCGAACTCGAGGCACATGGCCATGAGGTCGCCGTGCTCGACGACCTCTCCACGGGCTTTCGGAGCAACCTCGCCGGAACGAACGCACAGCTGTGCGTCGGCTCGATTCTCGACCGATCGGCGGTCGACGAGCTCGCAGCACCCGCCGACGCGATCGTGCATCTCGCGGCACGGTCGTCGGTCCCACGATCACTCGACGACCCGCATGCTTCTCACGAGGTGAACGCAACCGGCACGCTGAATGTGCTCGAAGCCGCCCGAACCAACGGCGGATGCCACGTCATCGTCGCCTCCTCGTCGTCGGTGTACGGCGCAAACGCCGTGCTCCCCAAACAGGAGTCGGCGGCCACCCGTCCGATGAGTCCGTACGCCGCCTCGAAGCTCGCCGCCGAGTCGTATGCCCTGGGCCACGGCACCTCGTTCGGTCTACCGACGTTGGCGTTCCGTTTCTTCAACGTGTTCGGGCCACGTCAGATGCCTGGCCACGCCTACGCCGCGGTCATCCCGGCCTTCGTCCATGCAGCGCTCACTGGCGCACCGCTCATCGTGCACGGCGATGGCACACAATCTCGGGACTTCACCCCGGTCGGCACGGTCGTGTCGACGCTCCGGAAAGCTGTCGAACGCCAGGTCGTCAGTGGCGATCCCGTGAACCTCGCATTCGGGTCGCGGATCTCGCTCAACGACGTAATCGACCGGTTGGCGATCCGCATCGACGAGCCACTCCTGATCGACCATGTCGAGCGTCGGCGAGGCGACGTGCCGCACTCGCAAGCCGACGATGCCCTTCTGCGGGCGTTGATCGCCGACCTCGACCCAACTCCGTTCGATACCGCCCTCGATGAGACGATCGACTGGATGCGCGGCCACATCGCCAACGCGTCGGCCGACATCGTGTTGGAGGCCACGTGATCGATCTCCAGACCCGACTCCGCGCCCTCGATCTCGTCATTGTCGTGGCGACGATGCCGGTATGGCTACCCGTGCTCGTCGTCGTCGGCGTGGCGGTGCGCCTCACGAGCGGTCGCCCGGTCCTGTTCCGTCAAGTCCGCGCGGGACGCGATGGCAAGCCGTTCACGATGCACAAGTTCCGCACGATGACAACCGGCCCCAACCCGCTCATCCCCGACCCCGACCGGTTCACGCCGATCGGCGGTTGGCTGCGGCGCACGTCGCTCGACGAACTCCCCCAGCTGATCGATGTGCTCCGCGGGCGCATGAGTCTGGTCGGACCTCGACCGATGCTTCCCGAACAAGCGGCCGTCCTCGACTACCAGCAGCGACAGCGTCACCGACTTCGGCCCGGGCTGACCGGAACCGCACAGACCTCCGGTCGCAATCAGATCGACTGGCCGACACGCGTCGCGCTGGATCTCGACTGGATCGAACAGGCGGGCGTCGCTCGCTACCTCACCGAACTCGCCCGAACCCCCGCCGCCGTCATCGATCTGCGTGGGGTATCCGGTCACGATCCCCAAGATCCACTCGCACTCGACGAACCGGTCGAGGAGGCTGCATGACCTCCACCCGCAGCCGCCCCATCCCGGATCTCGGGCCTGGTCGACGGTCGAGGTCGTCGAGATCGGCCGGCCCCCACGAATCGCGCAACGTCACTCGCCAGCTCGTCGTGATTGGCGCCGGAGGCCACGGACGCGAACTGGCCGACATCGTTCGATCGTGTGCGACGAGCGACCCGCTGATCGAACTCCTCGGCATCGTCGACGACGACACACCCGATCGTCTGCTGCTCGCTCGCAGCGGACTTCGACACCTCGGCTCGACCGAGGCGATCGCTCGTCGTCCCGACGTCGAGGTGTGGATCGGTGTCGGCTCTCCCGCAATGCGAGCGCGTCTCGATGCACGGTACGGCCAGCAGGCGGGTGAGGCGCTTCGCCATCCGACGGTCTCGATCGGCACCGTGACCCAACTCGGCCCCGGCGTCGTGCTCGCCCCCGGCTCGAACGTGACCACCAACGTTCGTCTCGGCAGACACAGCCACGTCGGAACCGGCTCGACCGTGTCCCACGACGTCATGGTCGGCGATCACGTGACGATCTGTCCCGGAGCCACGGTGACCGGAGCCGTCACGATCGGCGATCGCGTCTTTGTCGGTGCAGGCGCAACCGTGTTGCCCGGCGTTTCGATCGGCGACGATGCGATCATCGGCGCGGGGGCGGTCGTCACCGTCGACGTCGAGCCCGGTGCCACCGTCGCTGGCGTTCCGGCTCGTCGACTCTTCTGATCACCTCGGCTCGCAGCCGGGGCTCGGACACAGCATCACGCCGCGCTCCCCTACCGTGGACCTCGTGGAGATCATCGACGAGAACCATCTCGCTGGCGCCCTGGGAGTCGGGCGGCGTGAAGTCATCTCGCTCGTCGGTGGCGGCGGGAAGACATCCACCCTCTTCGCACTCGGCCGCACGCTCCCCGGCGGCGCAGCCCTGACCACGACCACGAAGATGGGTGTCGATCGCACCGGCGATCTGGTCGTGATGCACTCACCGACCGACGACCAGCTGCGCGCGGCCACGGGCGCGGGCCAAACGTCACTCGTCTGGGCGGCGTCGGCCGATGGCCGAGCGATGGGCTTCCCGCCGTCTGTCGTCGACCGCTGGGCCGGGTTCGTCGATCAGATCGTCGTGGAGGCCGATGGCAGTCGGGGTTTGCCGTTCAAAGCTCCGGCGTCGTTCGAGCCGGTGATTCCGGGGCGTACGTCACTGCTCGTCAATCATCTGGGAGCGACGGCCCTCGGTCATGTCATCGCCGATGTGTGTTTCCGCCCCGACCGGGTCGCGACCGTCGCCGGGTGCGGAACCTGGACACGGCTGACCCCGGAACGAGCGGCAACGGTGCTGACGGCTCCTCGTGGTGGCCGGAAGGGCATGCCTGCGCTCGCCCGGCAGGTCGTCGTGGCAACGGGCGTGACGTCTGCGAACGTTCATCTCGTGGAGGCCTTGGCCGATTCCCTCGGCTCAACTCGACTCGTTGCGGTCGCCCCGAATGGGGTCACACGAGAAGTTCACTGAGGCCGCGTCGCACGAACTGTCCGTGGCCCGCTCGGCCGACGAAGGTCCGGTCGTCGATCACGACGCTGCCGCGTGACAGCACGGTGCGGACCTGACCGGTGATCGCCATGCCTTCCCATGCTGAGTGGTCGATCGCCATGTGATGCGTCTCTGCACTGAGCACGTGCTGGGCGGCCGGGTCGTAGAGAACGATGTCGGCGTCGGCGCCGGGTTGGATGACGCCCTTGCGGGGGTACATACCGAAGAGTCGGGCGGGTGTCGTCGAGCACACGTCGACCCATCGAGCGAGAGAAATCTCGTCAGCGACCACGCCCTGGTGCAGCAGATCCATGCGATGTTCGATCGAGCCGAGCCCGTTGGGGGTGTCCCGGAAGTCGGTAGCACCGAGCAGCTTCTCGTTGTCGCAGAACGGACAGTGATCGGTCGAGACGACGGAGAGCTGGTCGGTGCGAAGACCCCGCCACAGGTCGTCGTGACCTTGCTGGGAGCGAAGCGGGGGCGAACAGATGTGTCGCAGACCATCGATGCCGTGCTGGTCGAGATGCTCTTCGAAGGACAGGTGGAGGTACTGGGGGCACGTCTCGGCGAACACGTTGCGGCCGTCGTGGCGGGCGCTGGCAACGGCTTCGAGCGCTTCGGCCGACGAGAGGTGAACGATGTAGAGCGGCGCCTCGGCGACCTCGGCAAGGGCCACGGCGCGATTGACCGCTTCGGCTTCGAGCACCGCTGGCCGAGTACGTCCGTGCATCGCCGGGGCGAGAGATGCCGGATCGAGGGCGGCGGCCTCGCCGGCACGTCGTCGGAGCACGTCGATGGCGATGCCGTTCTCGGCATGCATCATCACCATTGCGCCAAGGTCCTTCGCCCGGAACATGGCGTCGAGGATCTGTCCGTCGTCGGAGTACCAAACGCCCGGGTAGGCCATGAAGAGCTTGCAGCTGCTGATGCCGTCGTCGATGGCGGCACCGAGGTCGAGCAGCGATTGCGGATGCACGTCGCCCATCGCCAGGTGGAACCCGTAGTCGACGACGCACCGGCCGTCGGCTTCGCCATGTCGGGCCTCGATGGCGTCGCCGACGGCCATCCCGACTTGTTGCCCGGCGAAGTCGATGACCGTTGTCGTCCCGCCCCACGCGGCAGCGGTCGTGCCGGTGGTGAAGTCGTCGGCAGAGGTGGCATCGGGAGTCATCTCGAGCTGGAGATGAACGTGTACGTCGACACCGCCGGGAAGCACGTACATCCCGTCGGCCTCAATGATGCGGTCGGCGCGGCCCGCCGCATCGGTTGCGAGGAGGGAGCCGGGAGCGAGGAGCGCGGAGATGCGTTCGCCATCGATGACGACGTCGGCAGGGGCTGCTCCCGTGGCCGACACAACGGTCCCTCCACGAATGACGATCATCGTCCGATCGTACTCCTGCGACCTGACCCGCTCACCGCAGAATCACGCCCGACGTCACGAGAGGGTCTGACCCTCTCATTACAGATGGACGACGGGGGTGGAGGCGTCGTCGTGTGCGGCGAGGACCTCCATCGAACGACGGGCCCGCTCATTCGAGGCCTCGTCGAACAAACCGAGTTGCGTTGGTGCGAGCGTCGGCACCGCGACGTGTGAGATCAACGGGTGTGATCGACGGATGTCGAGCTCCCCTTCGCCAATGAGATCCTCATGCAACTTCTCGCCAGGACGAAGTCCCGTGAACTCGATGTCGATCGGTGTCCGGGCGTTGTCGGCGAGGCGCTTGGCGACGTCGAGGATCCGCACCGGCTCACCCATGTCGAGCACGAGCGCCTCACCACGAGATCCAACCGCTGCGGCCTGGATCACCAGCTGGCAGGCCTCGACGGGAGTCATGAAGTAGCGGGTCACATCGGGGTGGGTCACGGTGATCGGTCCACCGGCTGCCACCTGCGCTCGGAATGCCTCGAGAACCGAGCCACGAGATCCGAGCACATTCCCGAACCGAACGCTGACCCAATCGCCGTGCGCACGGTTCGCATACCAGGCGGTGAGCAACTCGGCGACGCGCTTGCTGTATCCGAGCACACTGCTCGGCGCGGCGGCCTTGTCGGTCGAAATGTTGACGACATGGGTGGCGCCCACCTGCGCCGCGGCTCGAAGGACGTTGTTCGTGCCCTCCACGTTCGTCTTCCACGCTTCAGAGGGGTACATCTCGAGCAATGGCAGGTGCTTCAACGCGGCTGCATGGAACACGACGTTCGGTGCGTGTTCGGCGAATACCTCGGCGATGCGCGAACCGTCGCGGATGTCGGCAACGACGAGTGTGCGTTCGTCGAGCAGCGCTCGGCCTTCGAGCGACAACTGCACGCTGTGCAGGCCGGATTCGTCTCGGTCGACCATGACGAGGGTCTCGGGTTCGAAACGGGCGATTTGTCGGCACAGCTCGGATCCGATGGATCCACCGGCGCCGGTCACGAGCACTCGACGGCCTCGCAGATAGCCGGCGATGGCGGCGAGGTCCATGTCGATCACACGACGCCCGAGCAGGTCGTCGTTGGTCAGGGTCCGAATGTCCTCGAGGCGAACGATGCCGTCGACGAGCTCCTGGGTGGGCGGAAGGATGCGGACATCGAGTCCCGCGTCATCGGCTGCTTGTGCGACTTCACGAATCACGGGCGCACCGGCGCTCGGTATTGCGATGACGAGAACGGAGCATCCGGACTGCGCGGCGATGCTCGCCAGCTGGTGCCGTGTACCGACCACCGGTACACCGCCGAGACGGAGATTTCGCTTGGAAGGATCGTCGTCGAGAAGCGCGATGGGGCGGTACTTGGCCCGCGAGTTGTGGTGCATTGCGGCGATGGTCTGTGCTCCACCGTCGCCTGCGCCGAAGATCAGGACGGGGATTCGATCGTCGAGCGTGCGACCTCGTCGGCGCCGATTCGAGCGATGCCAGGCCCGCACTGAGGCCATTCCGCACAGGGCGGCGAATGGGGAGAGGAGATTGATGCCGACGGTGACGCCGGCGAGGGCGAGCGCCCACTTCACCGTGAGCAAGACCACCGCAACCATGAAGGAGACGGCTGCGAGCGCGATTGCTTCGTCGTAGCTCGCGATCCGCCATCGGCCGCGATACAGCCCACTGACCCAGCCAATGACGAGATTGATGACGGCCGCCGTTGCCCCAGCCATCATCCCATGGCGTAGAGAGGTTCCGGCGCCGACAGCGCCGAGAAGGACGGCTGCGGTCCACATGAGCGAGTCCGCGGCCACACGTGCACTTCGGAGGGTGCGCCGGAGTTCGGCCCCAGGGGCCGTGCGGCCCCTGGGGGACGCGTGCCCACTCCGCTCGCGTAGATCGATCGTTGCCATCGGTGATCTGTCGGCGCGGTTCACAGCATCATGAGGCCACACTGGGTGGTTTTTCCCGGATCGGATGATCTACCCGTCTGGGCCTCACGGATCAGGTGGCGCCGCCGACTGGGGGCGGTGATGGCTGTGATCCACCAGATCGACGACGTCTTTGTCACCCATCAGGTGACGACGCCGACTCCGCCTCGTCGACGTTGGGGCGTCGAGCCGATCGCGCTCGGCATCGGGGTGATCACCGCAGTCATCTCCCCTGCCTCACCGACAGGCCTCCCGGCGTTCGACGTGCTCGAAGTCGCCGGGGCGAGCGCAGCTCTCGTCTGGTTTGGTGCTCGGGCACGCACGTGGGCCCGGACCGTGTGGGGCGCAACTGCTGTCGTGCTCGCCAGCGGGCTCCTCTGGCAACTGCTCGCGCTGGCTGCGCTCGCAGGCGTGGCGATTTCGACGCGCCGACGAACGTCTGCGCCGATGAAGGGTCTGATCGTCGGGTTGGCGATTCCGGCGATGGCGACGCAGGGCGTCGGACCGTTCGCCACGGGTTCGAGCACGCTGCTGGCCGCCGCAGCGGCGATCCCGTTGCTCGTGACCGGATGGCACCGAACATCCAGGCGACGTCGACGACGTCTCCGTCAGGCCGCGCTCGGAGCGATGGCAGCTGTGCTGCTCGCGTCGACCGTTGCTGGCGCGATGGCGTGGTCAGCCCGGCCGAGTTTGATCGCCGGCCTCGATCACGCCGAGGAGGCCATCGATCACGCCCGGGCCGGAGAGCTCCGTTCGGCAGCGAACTCGTTCGAGGACGCGGCAACCACCTGGAACCGGGCTGAGCGGCGTCTGAGCGGACCGTGGATGCTGCCTTCTCGGGCCGTACCGATCGTTGGCCAACACGTCCGGTCGAGCCAGATCGCCGCTGGCCAGGCATCGGCGATGGCCGAAGCGGCGTCGGCGGTGATCGGCCGAGCCGACGAACGTCCCATCGTTCGAGATGGCGGAATCGATCCGATCGCATTGGGGTCGATCCAGCCGGCGTTGCGCGCGCTGGCCGACACCGCGACCACCGCCAGCGACAAGCTCGACTCGTCGGGATCACCGTGGCTCCTTCCGATGGTGGCCGAACGCCTCGATGAGGCCCGCGCAACCGTCGAACCCGCAGCCGACCTGTTGTCTGCCGGCGCCGATGGGCTCGACGCAGCGGCCTATCTGTTCACCGCCGACGAATCGAACGTCGTCCTGGCCTTTTCGACTCCGGCCGAAGCCCGCGCCGGTGGTGGCTTCATCGGAAGTTGGGCTCACCTGCGAATCGAGCGGGGAGTGTTGACGTTGGCGGCGGTCGATCGATCGAAGGACCTCAACGACGCCCTCGCGGAAGCTGGCGCGACGATCGACGCATCGACCTTCCCCGAATTCGATCGCCGGTACGGACGCTTCGGTGTCGAGCGCCACATCCAAGATGTCGCGCTTCATCCGCACGGGCCGACCAACTCCGCGGTGGCGGCGTCGCTGTACGAACAAGCGACCGGTGTTGCGCCCGATGCCGTGATCGTCGTCGATCCGTTCGTGTTCGACGTCGTCTTGTCGTTCACGGGTCCGATCCGGGTCGGCGACCTCGACGTCAATGCCACGAATGCGAGCGACCTGCTGTTGCGCGACCAGTATCGGCTCTTCGCCGACGACGAGGGCGGCCGCGAGCGCGTGTTGGCAGCGTTGGTCGACGATGGCCTGAAGGCGCTTCTGGAGTCTCCTCCGGACCCGCTGGCGTTCGCCTCTGAACTCGCGCCGCTCGCTCGCCGAGGACACGTTCGTGTCTGGATGCCCGGGCCCTCCGAGGCCGATGCGCTCTCCCGGCTCGGCATCGATGGCGCGTTCGCCGAAGCTCCCGCCGGTGGTGACGTTTTGGCGCTCACGCACCAGAACGCAGGGCAGAACAAGATCGATGCGTGGCTCGATCGACGCCTCGACATCGACAGTGCGATCGTCGACACTCTGGACGGCCCGGCCCTTCGCCACACGGTCACGGCCACGCTGACCAACCTCGCCGACCTCGGAGCCGACCCACCGCTCCCCGACGCCGTGATCGGCTCAAACGATCAGGGCCTGTCGGCCGGAACGAACCGGATGACCGTTTCGCTGTACTCGACCCTCGGGCTCCATTCGTTCAGCGTCGACGACGCCACACGATCGGTCGAGGCCGACGATGAGGGCGGCTTGTCGGTGTACTCGACGGTTGTGGCGATCGGCCCCGGCGAGTCGACGGTGGTTCGCTGGACGCTCGAGCGGCCGGTGGCCGCCGCCGATCAGCAGGTGCCGGTGATGATCTTCGCCCGGCCGACCGCACGCCCCGACCAGCTGCGTTGGACCAGCGACGACACGGTCGTATTCGACGGACCGGTCGAGCAGAACATCGAGGCGACGATCGGCGCGCTGGGGTGACCGGACGATCGGCTCGTCGAGCGCTGTTAGGCCGTTCGGCCCTCAAGGCGTACGCAGCCACGCCGACGGGAGTCCTCATGACGAACGTGCTTTCCCGCGCGCGTCGGCTGGGCCCCGAGCTGACAGTGTTGGCATCCGTTACCCGCGGACGCTTTCGCCGACCGAGGCAACTCGTCGTTTCGCTCGTCGTGGCGGCCATGACGCTCGTCGGGCCGACGGGCTCAGCTGCGGCACAGTACGGCGGACTGAGCGGTCTCTTTGTGACCCCGTCCGACGAGCCGGGTGTCGCCGACTTCGACGGCCTCGGCTGCGCAGGCGGCGACGAGGTCGTGTTGTACATGCCCGGCATCGATCCGACGCCGAACGATCCGGTCGCCTCCCAATCGGTGCCCGGTCGCATCCTTGCCGTGACCACCGCGGTCTCGTCGGACGACCCGTTGATCGATGGGACGTTCGAGTTTCCGAGTGTTGTGCTCCCCGATCTGCCGCCTGGTGTCTACGAGGTCCGGGCGCGATGCGGGTCGGTCGACATGCGGGTCTTGATCGAGATCGGCGACAACGGCATGGTCAACACGAATCCCGACCCGGACGCAGAGGTCATCAATCCGCTCCCACCTGACCAGTTGCCACTGACCGGAGGCGACCCGAGCCGTCTCGTCTCGTTCGCCGGGCTGTTGCTTGCGGTTGGTGTGATCTTCCTCGCTGCCGGCCGGCGCCGCCACGAACCGGCGCATCGCTGATCGGCCCCCTCAATTGACAGAGGGCCGAGGCGGGCGATAGGTCGACTGATCTGGTTCGAATGGCTCACGTTTGCGGATTCCCTGCCGATCGTCCAACCATGAGCTGGACGCCTTGGAAGGACTGGCCACACGGCTGCTCGGTCGTCGTGATGGGACAGGGATATGTCGGCTTGCCGCTGTCGATGCGGGCTGCCGAAGTGGGTTTCGATGTTGTGGGTTTCGATGTCGACGAGCGAATCATCCGGGCCCTCCGGGCGGGGCGATCGCACGTCGAAGACATCGATGACGCCGTGCTCAAGGCACATCTGGCTTCGGGGCTGTACCGACCGTCGCGCGACACGAACGACTTGCGCGGCTTCGACGTCGCCATCATCTCCGTACCGACCCCGCTTCGTGACGGAGAGCCGGACCTCCGATTCATCGAGTCCGCCACCGACGCACTCGCTCCGCATCTCCGGATCGGCGCCACCGTCATCCTCGAGTCGACGACGTATCCAGGAACGACCGACGAGCTCGTCGGGCCTCGGCTCGAACATGCGACCGGTCTGCGTCCGGGCGTCGACTTTCAGCTGGGCTACTCGCCCGAACGGATCGACCCGGGCAATGCCAGGTGGGGTCTGGTCAACACGCCGAAGATCGTGTCTGGTGTCGACGTACGCTCGCTCGACGCTGTCCGTTGGTTCTACGACCACTGTGTCGAGACGACCGTCCCCGTCCGTTCGACCCGTGAGGCGGAGATGACGAAGCTGCTGGAGAACACGTTCCGGCACGTCAACATCGCGCTCGTGAACGAACTCGCAATGTTCGCGCACGATCTCGGAGTCGACATCTGGGAAGTCGTCGACGCTGCGGCGACGAAGCCGTTCGGCTTCATGAAGTTCACGCCGGGTCCGGGTGTTGGTGGACATTGCCTTCCGGTCGATCCGAGCTACCTGTCCTGGGCGGTCGAGAACCGTCTCGGCAAGACCTTTCGTTTCGTCGAACTGGCGAACGACATCAACTCGCACATGCCGGATTATGTGATCCGTCGTCTCGAGGCCGGTCTCGCAGCTCGGGGACCGAACAGTCCGGCGATCGACGGGGCCGACGTGGTGCTCGTCGGTATGGCCTACAAGCCGAACACCGGCGACGCACGGGAGTCACCAGCCGTCGATGTTGCGGCTCGGCTCATCGACCTCGGGGCTAATGTTCGAGTGGTCGACACCCATGTCGCCGCAGAACGTCTGCCGGAGGGAAGTGTCGAGATCGATCTCACGGTCGATGCCCTCGAGGAAGCCGAGGCCGTGATCGTGCTCGTCGATCACGATGACATCGATCTGAATCTCATCGAGCGCCATGCCCGGTACGTGTTGGACTGCCGAGATGTCGTTGCGGGAGATCGGGTCGACAAACTCTGATCGTCGACCGGTGCCGGTTGCGGCCGTCGCCACACACCGCCGCTCGGTACGTTGCGAGTCATGCGAGTGGCAATCACCGGCTCATCAGGTCTGATCGGAACCGCCCTTCAGGCGGCTCTTCGCGAACGGGGTGACACCCCGGTACCCGTCGTTCGGCGGCAGGCGAAGGAGGGCGAGATCTCCTGGGATCCCGATGCCAGGTCCATCGATGCCGCGGGATTCGAAGGCATCGACGCGGTCGTGCATCTTGCTGGCGAGGGTGTTGCGGACAAGCGGTGGACCGACGAGCAGAAAGCCGAGATCATGTCGAGCCGAACCGAGGGCACCGCGCTGCTCGCCGAGGCGCTCGCTGGCCTCGACGACAAGCCCGACGTGTTCGTCTCGGGGTCGGCGATCGGCATCTATGGCGAGCGCGGATCGGAGTCGTTGACCGAGCAAAGCGAACGCGGCGAGGGGTTCTTGTCCGACGTCGTGGTGGCGTGGGAGGAGGCGGCGGCGCCCGCAGTCGACGCCGGGATCCGCACGGCCTTCATTCGGACGGGCATCGTGTTGTCGAAAGACGGTGGTGCGCTCGCCGAGCAATTGCCGTTCTTCAAGTTGGGCATCGGTGGGAAGATCGGTGACGGCAAGGCGTGGTGGCCGTGGATCTCGATCGACGATGAGGTCCGGGCGATCCTGCATGTGATCGAGAGCGACATTTCGGGCCCGGTCAACCTGACGGCGCCGAACCCGGTGACGAATGCCGAGTTCGCGAAGGCGTTGGGCGCCGCGCTTGGCCGTCCAACGTTCTTGACGACGCCGCCGTTCGCCGTCGCGTTGCGGTTGGGCAAGGAGTTGGCAGATTCGATTCTGGCGAGCACGAAGGTGATGCCGTCGGTGCTCGTCGACAGCGGCTTCGAGTTCGAGCACCCCACCATCGACTCTGCACTCGAGGCGGTTCTGTGAACCGCCGGAGGTGCAGCGACAACAACGCACGAGAGGCGGTTCTGTGAGCGTGGATCGTCGGATCGATGGGGCGGTCGACAAAGAAGCCCGTAAGACGTGGGCGACAAGGTGGATCGACGCCGATCCGCAGGCGATTTTCGACGTGTTGGCGGATCCGGCTCAGCATGCGGTGATCGACGGCTCGGGGATGGTCACGGGCAGCGTCGGCGAATCCGAGCGCCTCGAGATGGGCTCGACGTTCGGGATGACGATGAAGATCGCCCTGCTGCCGTATCGGATCGGGAACACGGTGGTGGAGTTCGACGAGCCGTCGCAGATCGCCTGGCGCCACATGGGTCGTCATCGGTGGAGGTACGAGCTCGAGCCTGCCGATGGCGGCACGTTCGTAACGGAGACCTTCGATTGGTCGACGGCGTTGGTGCCGAAGGCGATCGAGGCGGTCGGCTACCCCGAGCGCCATTTGCCCGGGCTGCACAAGACACTCGAACGACTGGCCGATCTGGTCGAGTCGGAATGAATCATCGACGCTGAGAGGTTGCACACGCCATGCCGACTGCCACGTTCAACGGAAAGATCATCGCCCAGTCCGACGACACGACGTTCGTCGAGGGCAACCACTACTTCCCACTCGCCTCGCTTGATCGGAGTGTCGTGACCGACACTGATCACCACACGTCGTGCTTCTGGAAGGGCACGGCGTCGTACATGACGATCGAGGTCGACGGAGAGGTCGCCGAGAACGCGGCATGGTGGTACCCCGAACCAATGGAGGGCGCCGAGGACGTCGCCGACCGGGTCGCCTTCTATCCCGCCGTCACGGTCGAGTAATCCTGGGGTCAGACCCTGTCCTTACAGGACCAGGTAATCCTGGGGTCAGACCCCGTTCTTACAGGCCCATGACCGCCGCGTCGGATCCGTCGCCGCGGGCGGCCTGGACGGCCAGACGATCGGCTTCGTCGTTGTAGTGATTGCCGGCGTGGCCCTTCACCCAGCGGAACGTGACGTCCCGCTCCTTGTAGAGGGCGACGAGCGGCTTCCAGAGGTCTTGATTGGCGACGTCCTTCTTCTGGCTGTTGCGCCAGCCGCGCTTCTCCCAGCCGGCCCACCATCGGTCGCGGAAGCAGTTCACCACGTAGGTCGAGTCGCTGATGATCTCGATCGGGCCCTCGATGTGGCGGACAGCATGGAGGACTGCCGCAACTTCCATTCTCTGGTTGGTTGACGGATTCTCGGCTCCGGAGGCCCACGGGCCATCGGGCATCACCCAACCCCATCCGCCGGGACCGGGGTTCCCCGAACAGGCGCCGTCGGTGTACACCTCACGACGTCCGGCGCCGGCAGGCACGGTGAGCCCGGCGGGATCGGTGAAGGGATCCGTGGGGTCCAGAGCGGCGTTCGGGGTGGGTTCGGGGTGCGGGTCGAACAAGGTCACGCGACCATCATGGCTTGTCGGGTCGTCGACCGTTCATCGAATCGACAGATCAAAACATCGGCAAAAGTTTCTGTTCGGCCGACTTGCTTGCGAGACTGGCAGACATATGAGCGAGACGTTCAGTCAGCAACTGCCCGACATCGATCCCGACGAGACGCAGGAGTGGTTGGACTCGCTCGATGCCGTGGTCGGTAGCGCCGGAAAGCAGCGAGCCCGATATCTGATGTCGAAGCTGCTCGCCCGCAGCCAGGAGATTCAGATCGGTACGCCGCCGTCGGTGTGGACTCCGTACGTGAACACGATCCCGACCGAGGAGCAACCGTTCTTCCCGGGAGACGAACACATCGAGCGGCGCATCCGAGCCTTCATCCGGTGGAACGCCGCAGCGATGGTCGTTCGGGCAAACAAGTTCGCCGACGGGATCGGTGGACACCTGTCCTCGTTCGCCAGCTCGGCGTCGCTCTACGACGTGGGCTTCAACCACTTCTGGCGTGGCAAGGACGATGGCCTTTCGGGTGACCACATCTACATGCAGGGCCATGCGGCGCCGGGCATCTACGCCCGCGCCTATCTCGAAGGCCGACTGACCGAGGAGAACCTCGACAACTTTCGCATGGAGATCGGCGGCAAGGGTCTGAGTTCGTACCCGCACCCGCGGCTCATGCCGGACTTCTGGGAGTTCCCGACCGTGTCGATGGGCCTCGGCCCGATCAACTCGATCTACCACGCCCGTTTCGCTCGTTACCTCACCCAACGCCGCATCGACGACGCGTCAGACGGCAAGGTCTGGTGCTTTCTCGGCGACGGCGAAACCGACGAGCCCGAGAGCTTGGGCGCCATCTCGCTCGCCGGCCGCTCGGGCCTCGGCAATCTCATCTGGGTCGTCAACTGCAACCTCCAGCGTCTGGACGGTCCGGTTCGCGGAAACTCAAAGGTCATCCAAGAGCTCGAAGGCGTGTTCCGTGGCGCCGGCTGGAACGTGATCAAGGTCGTATGGGGCGGCCGATGGGACGAGCTGTTGCAGCGTGACGTCGATGGCGTCTTGCTCAACAAGATGAACACGACCGTCGACGGCGCGTTCCAGCGGTACGCCGTCGAGGATGGCGCGTACATCCGCGAGGACTTCTTCGGACCTGACCCGAGGCTTCGCAAACTCGTGGAGCATCTGTCCGACGACGACCTCCGCAACCTTCCTCGCGGCGGCCACGACTATCAGAAGTTGTATGCGGCGTACCACGCCGCAATTCAGGAGACCGATCGCCCGACGGTCATCTTGGCGAAGACGATCAAGGGCTGGACCCTCGGCCAGGGCTTCGAGGCGCGCAACTCGACGCACCAGCTGAAGAAGATGAACAAGGACCAGATGATGGAGATGCGTGAGCGTCTGCATCTCCAGGATGAGATCCCGGAGGCCTCGCTCGAGGACGGCGTACCGCCGTACTTCAAGCCGGCCCCCGACTCCGCCGAAATGCAGTACCTGCTCGAGCGTCGCCGCCAGCTCGACGGTCCGCTCCCCAAGCGGGTCGTCCGGACGCGCCGACCGCTCGAACTTCCGGCCGAATCGATCTTCGATGACCTCGACAAGGGGTCGGGCGGGCGTGAGGTCTCGACGACGATGGTCTTCACCGCGACGTTGCGAAACATGATGCGCGATCAGAAGTTCGGTCATCGTGTCGTGCCGATCATTCCCGACGAAGCGCGGACCTTCGGTATGGACTCGATGTTCCGCGAGTTCGAGATCTACGCCCCGAAGGGCCAGTTGTACGAGCCGGTCGACCACGAGTTGTTGCTGTCGTACTCCGAGGACACCGACGGACAGATCCTCGAAGAGGGCATCACCGAAGCCGGCGCTATGTCGAGCTTCATCGCCGCGGGCACCAGCTATGCGAACTACGGGGTGCCGATGGTCCCGTTCTTCACCTTCTACTCGATGTTCGGGTTCCAACGTGTCGGCGACCTCATCTGGTCGGCAGCCGACTCTCGGACCCGCGGGTTCTTGATGGGGGCCACCGCCGGCCGCACGACGTTGATGGGCGAGGGCCTTCAACACCAGGACGGCCACAGCCCGCTGCTGGCATCGACGGTGCCGTCGTGCGAAGCGTACGACCCGGCATACGCCTACGAGCTCGGCACGATCATCAAGGACGGACTGCGCCGGATGTATGGGCCGGGCGCCGAAGCCGGCGAAGACGTGTTCTACTACTTGACGATCTACAACGAGAACTACGAGATGCCTGCACGTCCGGACCACGTCTCGGACGACGACATCTTGTCGGGCCTCTACCAGTACGCCGATGCACCCGATCGCAGTCATCGCGCCGCGATCGTGTTCTCTGGGCCGACGCAGGGCGCCGCACACCGCGCCCAGGCCGAACTGGCCGAGCACTTCGACGTCGGAGTGGAACTGTGGAGCGCGACGTCATACAAACGACTTCGCGAGAACGCTCTGGCATGCGAACGCGCCAACCGACTCCGGTCGGAGGGCGAACCGATCTACCCGGACGTGACTCGCAAACTCGCGGGAGTCGGCGGCCCGATCGTTGCCGTCTCGGACTACATGAAGACGGTCCCCGATCAGATCGCTCGCTGGGTTCCCGGTCGCTACGTGGCGCTCGGCACCGACGGATACGGCCGTTCGGACACGCGTGAGGCGTTGCGTTCGTTCTTCGAGATCGACGCCGAACACACGATCGTGGCGGTGCTGTCGGCGTTGGCCGACGAAGGAAGGATCGACCGAAGTGTGGTTGGCCACGCGATCGCCCGCTACGGGCTCGACGCCAACGCGTCTGATCCCGCGCACACGCACTGAGGCCGCCGCACCACAGCAGTCCGACCGATTGGCCGGTGGCGCCGTACGATCGTGTCAAGAGGGGCGTGTCGCAGCCGATGGACACGGGCGGAAGATCAATCGTTTGGTGACACAGTGAACGTACTCATGCTGGCTTATGACTGCCTGCCCGACGCCGGTTCTGACCCCGGCATCGGCTGGCAGGCCGTGTGTAACGCCGCGCAGCAGCATCACGTCATTGCGTTCACCAAGGCGAGCAACCGGTCGGCGATCGAGGCCGCACCGTCGATCGACAACGTCGAGTGGCACTGGATCGATGTGCCCGAGAAGCTTGGCCCCATCGAGACCGGCACAAGCCTCGGCGATGCCATCCACAACCTGATCTGGTTGCGTGTGGCCCGACGCAAGGCGAATCCGCTGATCGAATCGGGCCGAGTCGACCTCACCCACTACGTCACCTTCTCGGCGTTCTGGATGCCGGTGCCGTTCGCCGACGCGGGGGTACCTCACGTCTTTGGCCCGGTGTCGGGTGGCGAGATCGAACCGGTCGCGCTGACGGCTGGGTCGTCGAAGCGGGCGAAGTTCAAAGAGCGCTTGCGGTCGATGATGCAGGACCGAGGGATGTCGAGCCGTGCCTGGAAGCGCATGGCGTCGAGCCCGACGACGCTGATGGTCGCCGCTACCGAACAGACGGCGAAACGGATGCGCGAGGCGGGAGCCGAATCGGTTGAGGTCTTCCGGACGGCCTTCTCGCTCACCCCGGAGCTGTTGTCGGATCTCGACGAACTCCCGCGCCAAGACCGCCCGGGCGGTCCCCACTTGGTGATCACGGGTCGCCAGCTGCATTGGAAGGGCCACGACCTTGCGATCGCTGCGATGCCGCACGTGATCGCCAGACATCCCGACGTGCAGCTGACCGTGATCGGAAAGGGACCACGCCACGACGACCTCCGTGAGCAGGTCGCCACCCTCGAGCTCGGCGACTCCGTCACCTTCGCCCCCACGCTCAGCCGCACCGAAGAACGCACAGAATTAGTCAACGCCGACGTCTTCGTCTTTCCGAGTCGCCGGGATTCGGGGTCGACGCTTCTGCCGATGGCCCAGGCGTCGAGAGTGCCGATCGCCGCGTTCGATACCGGTGCCGTCCGCGACGTGACCGCAGGCATGTCCGCTCTCGCCGATCCAACGACGGCGGCGACGCCTGCAAAGGCCCTCGCCGAGGCCATCCTCGATGTCCTCGACGGCAAGCTCGAGCCAATCCTCGACGAGGCAGTCGTCCACGCTCGCACTCGGTACGGTGTCGAGTCGGCGCGCACAGCGATGGAGTCGTGGTACGCGCACGTGACCGCCTGATCAGCGAGGACGCCATGACCACCCAACCGCAACAGTTCGTCGATGTGCTCGGTGTGCGTATCACCGCCGGCGACATTCCTCGAGCCGTCGAACGGATCGCGGGATGGATTCGTGACGATGCCCGCACGTACGTCTGTGTGACGAGCGTGCACGGCATTGTCGAGTCGCTCGATGACGCTTCGCTTCGGGAGATCCACAACCGCGCCGGGATGTGCACGACCGACGGTATGCCGCTGGTGTGGTCTGCTCGACATGCGGGCTACGACGATGCCGATCGGGTGTACGGGCCCGACCTGACCCTGGCAATCGCCGAGCGTGCGGCAACCGACGGGTGGAAGTCGTTCTTCTATGGAGCGGCCGATGGTGTCGCTGCCGAGCTTGGCGAGGAGCTCGCCCGCCGGTATCCCGGGTTTCAGTCGGTCGGGGCGTTCAGCCCGCCGTTCCGGGCGCTCGAGCCAGCCGAAGAAGAAGACATCGTGTCAATGATCAACGACTCCGGGGCCGACATCGTTTGGGTCGGTTTGTCGACACCCAAGCAGGAACGCTGGATGGATGCGTTCCGGGATCGACTCGATGCTCCGGTCCTGATCGGTGTCGGCGCCGCGTTCGATTTCCACACGGGCCGGACAACGCAGGCGCCGTATTGGATTCAGCGGAGCGGCTTCGAATGGTTGTTCCGACTGGTCACCGAACCGAAACGGCTGTGGCGCCGGTATCTGTTGCAGTATCCGAAGTTCGTCACGGGGATCGCCCGCAAGCGGCCTACGAAGTGGTCATGACCGGCGAATCGCCGATCTGTTGAGCGGGCAACCCGCGCCGATGTAGCCAGCCGATGGCGATGGCCATCGCTCGGGGGTCGTGCCGAAGGTGGTGCCGGGCCCGGTCGATGATGCGGAGATCGGCGCTTCCGTGAGCGTCGGCGATGGCACGGGCGTCGAGAGCCGGGACGGCGTCGTCGTCGGAGCCGTGCAGCACGAGCAGCCGCGTGTCGCCGAGCTCGCCTGCCGATCCAACGGCCGCGACCTGGAGGAGTTCTTTCGACCACCGACCGAAGTCCGCAGGCTGGTCCGGGTCGCTGATCGCCCCACATCGCCGTGCATGAGAGAGCAGCTCTCGGGGCCGCCCACCCCAGTCGGTGAAGTCTGCGGGGGCCGCAACGGACACGACGCCAGCGACGCGGCGATCGTCGGCTGCGGCGGCGATCGACAGGGCTCCCCCGGTGCCGAATCCCATCATCCAGATCGTCGACACGTCGTCGACGCGTCGGAGTTGGTCAAGCGCCGTGTGCAGATCGCGTTTCCAGCCTTGCAGGGAGAAGTGGCCGCTCGACGACGCGACCCCCCGGTAGGCCAGGGCGAGCACGGTCATCCGGGCCTCGTCGGCGATCCGGACGGCCAAGTCGGGGAATGTCTTGAACGAGTTCGCTCCACCGCCCGGGTCGGTCGGGAAACCGGGGGCCAGGATCAGGCCTGGATGGCGGCGATCCGTGTCGGAGGTCGGCTCGACCAGCCACGCTTCGAGCTCGCCGGCACCGCCGTGAAGCGTGCGACGTTGCGGCTCGGGAGACGTCGACGCGTCAGGGCTTTGCGATGCGGTATCCACGATTGCGAGCCTCGGCTGCCGTGTCGGGGCCGAAGGTGGCCACCTTCTCGCTCTCCACGAGAGCGTTGATGACGTCGTGGTCGTGATCCTCGTCGAGGTCGTAGGCGATCTGGGTGCGCTTGTCGCCGATGAAGCGATGCTCGGCATAGGCCTTCGGTCGATCCATGCGTCGATCGTAGGCGTTGGGTCATCGCTGGGCACGGTCCGCAGCCACAAGCGGGATCTGACAGGTCGCGTCGGGTTTCGTCCGATGCGGTGCAGACCTCCTGACCCGACCGACACGTGCCGCCCCCCTTTGTTACGATGGTCACACCAAGAGAAAGGGGGTGGTCCACATTCATACTGAGTTTGGAACCTTGGAGGTGTCTGGCCGGTAGGTCGGGCCCGCTGGACCATCTGGCGAATTCCAGCCAGACACCGCTGCTTGCCGACTGACGGACGTCGTTCCGCCCGTCGAACACTGGTCGCAGCAGTCATCCCAGCGATTCGAAAAGGGGGAAGGGCCGGGGCATCCGCCTCGGCCCTTCTTCCGTTTTCGGGCCAACGACCTGGCGGCTGAAGGTGGGTTACGGCGACCCGGACGGGACGACGAGCGCCGGTCAGCGAACCTCGTCGCCAACGGCGCCGATGTCGCGCAGGTACGTGAGGAACTCGTCGACGACCACGGTCACGTGCACGCTTTCGAGGTCGGGACGGGCATCGAGGCTGCGAGCGACGGCATAGTCGGCGGCGCCGATCTCGTCGGCGACGGCCCGTTCGTCCTCGACCCAGTCGCCTCCCAACTCTTCGCCGAAGTCGCTTGCCATGCCGAGCTGGTCGAACCAGTCGAGCACCCATCGAATGATCTGGTCGACGTCGTGGTGCGAGAGCACGGCCGACACTTCGTAGGGGATCGCCTCGGCCACCGCTTCGACGGCGTCGTCGACCTCGAGCAATGCCGGTGCCATCGTCGACTCGAGTTCGACGGCAACACGAGACACCGCAACGACGGCGACGCCGATGACGACCAGAGCGCCGACGACGACAAGGAGCCAGATCACGAGCGTGCGTTCAGGAGGCGGCCGAGTGCGGCGCCGTCAGGTTCAGATGCCGATGCGCTGTGCGAGGAGTTCGCGGTGATACGTCGGGTCGCCGAAGAGCAGCTCGCTCGACTTGGCTCGCTTGAAGTACAGGTGCGCCGGGTGCTCCCACGTGAACCCGATGCCGCCGTGAATCTGAATGTTCTCTGATGCGGCATGGAAGTACGCCTCGGAGCAGTAGCTCTTGGCAAGCGACGCCATGGCCGGGAGTTCGTCGTTGTCTTCGGAGGCGCACCACGCGGCGTAGTAGGCCGCAGACTTCGCCGATTCGACCTCGAGGAGCATGTCGGCGCACTTGTGCTTGATCGCCTGGAACGAGCCGATGGGCCGGCCGAACTGGATGCGGTCCTTGGCGTATTCGACCGACATCTCGAGGACCTTCTGTGCTCCGCCGACCTGTTCGGCAGCGAGGCCGACGGCGGCGCGGTCGAGGACCTTGGTGATGGTGTCCCAGCCGGCGCCTTCGGTGCCGACCAGACGTCCGGCGACGCCGTCGAGTTCGAGCTTTGCTTGCTTGCGGGTCTGGTCCATGGTCGACAGCGGCGTGCGGGTGAGGCCCTCGGCGTCGCCGTCGACGGCGAAGATCGACACGCCAGCTGCGGTGCGGGCGGCGACGAGGATGAGACCTGCGGTGTGGCCGTCGATGACGTAGTGCTTGGCGCCGTTGAGGGTCCAGCCATCGCTCGATGCTTCGGCGGTGGCGGTCACACCGGATTCGTCCCAGCGACCGTTCTCTTCGGTGAGGGCGAGCGTCGCCGTGAGCTCACCCGAGGCGATATTTGGGAGGTATTCGCCAGCGGCGTCGGCGTCGTCGGCGCAGAGGAGGGTGGAGGTGGCGAGAACCGACGTCGAGAAGAACGGCGCGCACAGCAGCGCTCGACCCATCTCTTCGAGGACGACGACGAGTTCGACCCAGCCATAGCCTTGCCCGCCGAATTCTTCGGGAATCGCCAACGCGGGAAGACCCATCTGTTCGGCCATCTGCGACCAGACCGCGTCGTCGTAGCCCTTCTCGGTGTCCATGAGTTCGCGGACGGTGTCCTCGGCCGACTTCTCCTCGAGGAACTGGCGCACGAAGTCCCGGAGTTGATCTTGTTCTTCGGTGAAGGCGAACTGCATGGCCACACCGTAGCGGGCGCCAGATCCGGCATGCGATCTGTACTGTGCGGAGATGTCGCTCGACCTGACCGCCACGCTTCACCACGCCGACTCGGGCTTCGAGATTCACAAGTTGGTCGTTGGCCCAGTCGACAACAACGTCTTCGTGCTCCGCTGCACCGAGACCGGCGAAAGTCTGCTGATCGACGCGGCCAACGAGCACGAGAAGTTGCTCGAACTGGCGAGCGCGCTCAACGTGCGACGCATCGTCGAGACGCACGGTCACTGGGATCACATCGCGGCAATTCCGCAGATGCGTGACGCCGGGTATTCAGTGGGCGTGACGGCCGAGGACGCGTCGATGCTCGACAGCTACGACGAGATCCTCGAGGACGACACGGTCATCGAGGTCGGCCGGCTTCGCCTCCGCACGATCCACTCCCCCGGACACACGCCGGGTTCGATGTCGTTCAAGCTCCACGGCGCGCCGATCTTGTTCACCGGCGACACGTTGTTTCCGGGTGGAGCCGGCGCGACGAAGTTCCCCGGAGGAGACTTCCCGACGATCATGCGCTCGATCGAAGATCGCTTCTATCGCGTCATGGACGACGACGTCCTGGTCCTCCCCGG
The DNA here is from genome assembly GCA_020629375.1 of Acidimicrobiales bacterium. GTDB lineage: Bacteria > Actinomycetota > Acidimicrobiia > Acidimicrobiales > SHLQ01 > SHLQ01. Next base: position 122,895 of record JAHDDK010000001.1, on the reverse strand, counting down.
CCACGGCGCCGACACCACGATCGGCACCGAGAAGCCCCAGTTCGAAACCTGGGTCGCCCGCGGCTGGTAGCGGTCACGTTGGTGTCAGACACCAACGTGACCGGAACAACGAATCGTCGTCAGTTCGGCTACGCCGAACTGTGTAAGGCGGCTTAGCCGCCGACGGCCTCCGGCAATCTGCGCATGAGCGCCCGAAGGGCGCGAACTCGCAGCAACAGGCAGCCGTCTACGAGTTAGTTGTCGCCGCCGGCGGCGACAACTTGTTCGTAGATCCAGTCGTAGGTCTTGGCCATGCCGTCTTCGAGCGAGATGGTGGGTTCCCAGCCGAGCTTCTCGAGGATGAGGGTGTTGTCGGAGTTGCGGCCACGCACGCCTTGTGGGGCGGTGAGATCGTGGTTGCGGGTGATTTCGATGCCGGCGTACTTGGCCATCATGTCGTAGAGGTCGTTGATGGAGATGAGCTCGGCGGAGCCGATGTTGATCGGCTCGCGGATGTCGGAGTCCATCAGCATCTTCGTGCCGGTGACGCAGTCGTCGATGTACATGAACGAGCGGGTCTGGAGGCCGTCGCCCCAGACGCCGATCTCGTGGTCGCCGGAGAGCTTGGCTTCGGCGATCTTTCGGCAGACGGCAGCCGGTGCCTTCTCGCGGCCACCGGTCCAGGTGCCTTCGGGGCCGTAGACGTTGTGGTAGCGGGCGACGCGGGTCTCCATGCCGAAGTCTTCAGTGAAGTGACGGCACATGCGCTCGCTGAAGAGTTTCTCCCAGCCGTAGCCGTCTTCGGGCATGGCCGGATAGGCGTCGCCTTCGGCGAGGGCGGTGACGTTGGGGTCGACCTGCTTGCCGGCGGCGTAGACGCAGGCGGATGAGGAGAAGAAGTACCGCTCGACGCCGGCCTTCTGCGAAGCGGCGACGAGGTTGGTGTTGACGAGCACGCTGAGCATGCAGAGCGCTTTGTTGTTCTCGATGAAGCCCATGCCGCCCATGTCGCACGCGAGGTTGAACACGCGATCGATGCCTTCGGTCGCGGCTTCGCAGGTGTCGACGTACTGGAGGTCGGCGTGGACGTTCTCGGCGTCGTCGTGGACCTGGTACCAGTCGTCGAAGCCCTTGCGGTCGACGGAGCGGACCTCGTGGCCGTCGTCGAGGAGAGACCGTACGAGGTGGCCTCCGATGAAACCGCCGCCGCCTGCTACCAGAATCTTCATGTCGGACATTCCTGTGTCGTTCGGGACGCGACGCGATTGCGCCGTCGGGAGCCGAGTGTAGGCAACATGTCGACTACCAGTCGTGGGACATGTGACTCAGCTCGCGCGTTCCGTGGGCGTCGGGTGACGCTCCCTATTTGCTCTCGCCGGTGGGGTCGGTACTCTCGGCCGTCATGACTTCATCGCCTTGGCGGGCGCACACTCGTTCGTTCGCTTTTGCTGTTTTGGTCGGGCTGATCACGTTGGGGGCGATGCTCGTCTGGCGGTCGTCGCCAGCTGAGGCTGCGAACCCGGCCAATCAGATCGAGGTGTGGGACACGGCGTGGGATCTGCCGGCGGCGGCCACGACAGCCGAGATTCGGACCTATTTCAATCACTTGCAGGCCGAGGGCTTCGACGGCGTGTTGATGTCGTACCTGAATCTGTCTCGCGGCGGCATCGATGCGGTGAATCCCGAAGGTTTCCCGGGGATCGACATCGCCGCCAATGGCCGAGCGAGTTACAACGAGGACTACGGCGATCGAGTGGCCCGAATTCTCGACATGGCGCACGCACGCGGACTTCGGGTCGGGATGGCGCCGATCTGGGCAGCCATGTATCAGACGGGCGAGCTGAAGGAAGCCAACGCTGAGCAGTGTGGTGGCACACCGGAGAACCGGATCCTGACCGAAGACAATGCGGCTCGCCTCGGCCAAGAGATCCATGCCTTGATTGGATCGCATCCGGCACTCGAGTTCTGGATGCTCGGTGGCGACAACTTCTGTGTCGATCGCAACGACGACATCTGGCGGACAATGGCCGGGAGTCTGAAGGCGGCCCGTCCAAACCTCGACATCACCTATCACGGGCTGCCGTCGCATCGGTTGTGGCTACTGGACGAGCCGTGGCTGGACCGGGCGGCGGTGTACCCCGGCCACTGCTCTGATCGCCAGATGGTCATGGATCGCATCGCCGAGGTGAAGGCCGCCACGAACAAGCCCGTGTGGGTGTCTGAAGGCAAGTACGAAGCCCTCCGCGTGACGTGGTGTGGGCAGGACGAGCCGGTGACGCCCGAGCAGGTTCTCGAGAACGTCCAAGCGACGATCGATGCCGGGGCGACCGGCTATGCCTACGGACATCGTTTTCGTTGGAGCTGGAGCGATCCGATCAACACGCTCGGCTCTCCAGGTGAGGTGGCGATGTTGGCAGCCATTCGCGGCGAAGACCCACCGCCATTCCCGACGACGACCACCACCACAACAACCGTCAGGCCGACGACCACCACCACAACCACGACAACCGTCAGGCCGACCACAACCACGACGACTCGGGCCCCGACTCCGACAACGCCCAACGGTCGGCCGATGTGTGAGATCTACGAGGTCACGGTCGAGCTCGCAAAGGGTGAGCGTCCGACGAACGGCGATGACGTCATCCTCGGGACTCCCGGGGCGGAGCGGATCGACGGGCTCGGCGGAGACGACATCATCTGTGCCCTCGGCGGCGCCGATGTCGTGTATGGCGGGGCTGGCTCGGATCGCATCTACGGCGGCGCCGGCGTCGACCTGATCCATGGCGGCGACGACCGAGACTTCATCTTCGCTGGCCGCGGCAACGACACGGTCTTCGGCGAAGGTGGCGGTGACCGCGTTCGTGGCGGCTATGGCAACGACACGCTGATCGGTGGCGACGGCAACGATCGTTTGTGGGGCAAGCGCGACGACGACCGCCTGATCGGTGGGACCGGCGCCGACCGGCTGTTCGGTGGGCGCGGGATCGATCGTCTCGACGGCGGCCTCAATACCGACTGGTGCTACGGCGGTTCGGCCGTTAACTGCGAAGGCCCGTTCTAGTCACGCTCCATACAGCTGAACCGATCATTGGGGGCCGCCGTAGACTTCGAGTCATGAGCGCGCCCCTCTTCGAACTGTCTGGTGTCCACGTCTCGACGACGGACGGAACCGAGATCGTGAAAGGCGTCGACCTGGTGATCGGCGCAGGCGAGGTCCACGCGCTGATGGGACCCAACGGCTGTGGCAAGTCGACGCTTGCGTCGGCGCTGGCCGGCAACCCCGACTATGAGATCACCGACGGCACGGTCCGCCTCAACGGCGATGACATCACTGAGTGGGATCCCGACGTTCGGGCCAAGGCCGGCGTGTTCCTCGCCTTCCAGTACCCCCAGGCGATCCCGGGCGTCTCAGTCCGCAACTTTCTTCAGCAGGCCGTCCAGGCTCGCACCGGCAAGGACGTGTCGACGATCGAGATCTACATGGCTCTCTCGGAGTGGATGGAGAAGCTCAACATGGACACCGCGTTCATGGACCGGTTCCTCAACGAGGGCTTCTCGGGCGGCGAGAAGAAGCGCAACGAGATCCTCCAGTTGGCGTTGCTCGAACCAGAGATCGCGCTGCTCGACGAGACCGACTCGGGTCTCGACATCGATGCCTTGCAGGTGGTTGCGAAGGGTGTGCAGGCGGTGCGGGAGAAGAAGGATTCGATGGGTGTGCTGGCGATCACGCACTATCAGCGGCTGTTGGATCACCTCCAGCCTGATCACGTGCACATCATGCGCGACGGCAAGATCGTCACGTCCGGTGGCATGGAGCTGGTCGAGACGGTCGAGGCCGAGGGCTTCGACCCGTTCGTCGAGGTTGCGTGATGGCGGACAGTTTCGACACCGCCCGCATCAAGAAGGACTTCCCCATCCTCGATCGCCGCTTCGACGGCGAGCGACTCGTCTACCTCGACTCGGCGGCGTCGAGCCAGCGACCGAACGCCGTGATCGACGCGATGTCGGACTATTACCGGACGTCTCACGCCAACGCGAATCGTGGCGCCTACAAGCTGGCAGTCGAGGCGACCGATGCGCTCGACGGTGGCCGGTCGAAGGTCGCGAACTTCATCGGTGCGCCACACACGCACGAAGTGATCTTCACGAAGAACGCCACCGAGGCGATGAATCTGTTCGCCCGCTCATGGGGCGACGCCAATCTCGGGCCCGGTGACGCAGTTGTGCTCACCGAGATGGAACATCACGCCAACATCGTGCCGTGGCAGCAGGTCCGTGATCGCACGGGTTGTGAGATCCGATGGATCCCGGTCGACGACAACGGCGAGCTCGATCTCACCGACCTCGACCGGTTCTTGGATGGGGCGAAGCTGTTGTCGGTGTCGGCGATGTCGAACGTGTTGGGCACCCTCAATCCTGTTCGCCGCTTGGCCGACGCCGCGCATGCGGCCGGCGCCATCTGCGTGACCGACGCCAGCCAGTATGTGCCGCATCTGCCGACCGAGGTGACCGAGCTCGGGGTGGACGCGATGGTGTTCACGGGGCACAAGATGCTTGGCCCGACCGGCATCGGCGTGCTGTGGGGAACGACCGAACTGTTGGAAGCGATGCCCCCATTTCTCGGTGGTGGCGACATGATCCTCCAGGTCACGAAGGAGGGCTTCACGACAGCCGAGCTGCCGCACAAGTTCGAGGCGGGCACGCCGTCGGTCGCCGAAGTTGTGGGGCTCGGCGCAGCGGTCGACTATCTCGAAGGCATCGGCATGGAGAACGTGCGGGCCCATGAGGTGTCGCTCACTGCGTATGCAATACGCACCTTGACCGAACGCTTCGGGGGCGACATCACGATCCATGGCCCAGCTGAGCCAGCCGCTCGCGGTGGGGTGTTGTCGATCATGTACAAGGACGTGCACGCCCACGATCTGTCGCAGGTGCTCGACAGCCACAACGTGTGTGTGCGTGCGGGCCACCACTGCGCCAAGCCCCTGATGCAGGTGCTCGACGTCGCCGCCACTGCACGGGCGTCGATGTACGTCTACAACGACGAGGACGACGTCGACGTGCTCGCCGACGCGATCGAGCAAGCAGGCGACTTCTTCGCCTTCTGAGGACAGGAACGACCGATGGCCGGACTCGAAGATCTCTACAAAGAGATCATCATGGATCACTATCGCAACCCCCGAAACCAGGGGTCCCTCGAAGCGCCGCCCGCGCTGCATGCACTCGGAATCAACCCGAGCTGTGGCGACGAGATCACGCTGTATGTGGCGGTCGACGCCCACGACGTGATCACCGACGTGGCGATCGACGGTCGCGGTTGTTCGGTGAGCCAGAGCGCGGCGTCGATGATGAGCGAGGCGATCAAGGGCAAGACCACCGCCGAAGCCAGAGAACTGTCCGACGCGTACAAGGGCATGCTGGCGATCACCGATGCCGGCGACAAGCCCGACCTGGCGATGGGCGATCTGGTGGCGTTGCGGGGGGTGTCGAAGTTCCCGGCCCGCATCAAGTGCGCCACGCTCGGTTTCAATACATTGCTTCAGGCGCTCACCGAATCGGGCTCGACGACCACCACCGAGTAGCGAACCTATTCGTCGTCGAAGAATTCGACCCAATGAGCGGGCGAGATTCCTGCCGCGGCGCGGTCGGCAAAACGTTGGCGGAGTTCGTCGAAATTGAGGAGTACGTCGCGTTTAGGGCCTTGGCGTTGAACTCTGGTGATCGTCGTGAGCTGAGCCTGCGGGAGCCCGAGGAAGTCGAGGACGCCCTGCATCTCCGATTCAGGGTCGGCGGCGATGTCTTCGTAGAAGAGGTCGATCTTCCGACCTGAGGCCAGGACGTCGTCGGCCCAGCCGTGTTCAGCTTCGGCCCGGGAGAAGAAGCGTTCGACGTCGTCGATCTCGATCGTGAGCGGCACCTCATCGGGGCGGTCCTGTCCCTCATGCAGCTGCCAGATCTTGTTGTGCGCCGCGGTCCTGGTGCTGATCAGTTGAGCCAGGAGGTTTCGTCGCCGAAGGTGAATGATGTGGGCGTGGCCATTAGCGAGGTCGTCCCAAAGCTGATTCCACGGCGGGTCCTGTGCGTGTCGGCAGAAGAGCTTGAAACCGAAGTGAGTGAATCCGGGCGCGATCGTCGAGGTGATCTCGTCGAGATACGCGCGATGGTCTTCGCCGGGTGCGATCGGTCGGAATGGCCAGGAGTTCCGTTCGCGGGCCTCGTCCTTCTTCTTGAACAGCTCGCCGGTGGCGAACACCTGAGGGTGCGATTCGAGGAGCAGCTTGATCCAGCTGGAGCCAGTTCGCCCCGAACCGACGATCACGAATCGTTGAGGGGCTGACTCTTGATTCACCGACTCCTCCCTCGTGCATGGCGGCGGCCGCGTCCGACGGTAGCGCGATCCACTTCGGCATTCTCCAATCTCGGTGTCGACCGAGTAGCGTCCTCGCTCGATGAGCGTGGCAATCGTGACCGGGTCGGGCGGTCTGATCGGGGCCGAGTCGGTTCGGCGTCTGGCGCCGACGTTCGATCGGGTGATCGGGGTCGACAACGACATGCGCGCCTATTTCTTCGGGCCGGAGGCGTCGTCGTCGTGGGCTACGGCAGAGCTGTCTGAGGAGTTCGACACGTTCGAGGCACGCGGGGTCGACATCCGTGACCGGGAGGCGATCCACAAGCTGTTCGTGGAGTTCGGCTCGGACATCGGGGTCGTGATCCATGCTGCGGCCCAGCCGTCTCACGATTGGGCGGCCCGCGAGCCCTTCACCGACTTCGAGATCAACGCAACAGGCACGCTCAATCTGTTGGAGGCGACCCGTTCCCACTCCCCCGATGCGTCGTTCATCTTCACGTCGACCAACAAGGTGTACGGCGACCTCCCGAACGAGCTTCCGCTCGTGGAGACCGAAACTCGGTGGACGCTCGACCCGTCGCATGAGTGGGCTATCTCTGGCATTCCCGAGACGATGAGCATCGATCAAAGCACTCACTCCCTCTTCGGAGCGTCGAAGGTGGCGGCCGATGTGCTCGTGCAGGAGTACGGCCGCTATTTCGGGATGAACACGGCCGTCTTCAGGGGCGGATGCCTGACCGGTCCAGGACATTCGGGTGCCGAACTGCACGGCTTCCTTGCGTATCTGATGAAGGCGACGGCGACCGGCTTGCCGTACACGATCTTCGGCTACGGCGGGAAGCAGGTACGCGACAACATCCACTCCGCCGATCTCGTCTCGGCGTTCGAGGCGGTCATCGCCGACCCGAAACCTGCGGCGGTCTACAACATCGGCGGCGGTATGGACGCCAACGTGTCGATGCGTGAGGCAATCGCGCTGTGCGAAGAGGTCTCGGGCAAGACCCTCGATTGGACCTACGACGACACGGCCCGGACCGGCGACCACATCTGGTACGTGAGCGACCTCTCCCGTTTCCGTGCCGACTATCCGGACTGGCAGCTCACCATGGGCATTCGTCGGACGCTCGAAGCAATCCACGACGAGGGCATTCGTCGCTGGTAATCCGACGGACTGGGCAATTCCCCACTTTCCGTGACGTTTGACCCAGCCAGCGGGGACACGCAGTGTCCGATCTCCTAGCATTGACCGGAAACGGGCGCCTATGCCCCTTCGCCAGAGGAACGCCATGAATCGTGCGTTGAAGATCACGCCCTTCGTCATCGCCGTCTTCGCACTCGTCGTTGTTGTTGCGCTCGCGCAACGGGCGTTTGAGGCTCGAGCCGCCGCGCCGGGAGATCACGGTCAACTCGTGTCACAAACGACCCGTGATGACCTCCCCGTTGTGGCGAACGGGACGGTCCGCGCGCACGCCCAGGTCGGAAATCGGATCTTTGTCGGTGGCGATTTCACGACGGTGATTCGACCGGACGGGACGACGGTCTCTCAGCCCTATCTGTTCGCCTACGACGTTGATTCGGGCGCCTTCGATGAGAGCTTTCGACCAGCGCTCAACAACACCGTCCAGGCACTCGAAACGTCTGCCGACGGCGATGCGCTCTTTGTGGGCGGACGATTCTGGAAGTGGGATGACAGCTTCCCGATCCGAGTGGCGAAGCTCCACGCAGATGGTTCGCTCGACACGAAGTTCGCAGGATCGGCGAACGCCATCGTGCGATCGATTGCGGCTACCGACGATCGAGTGTTCCTTGCGGGTGACTTCACCGAGGTGGGCGGCGAGGCACACCTGGGTTACGCAGCGCTTGACGCGATGACAGGAGCGGTCGATCCGGGATTCGTCGTAGACGTCGACGCCTCGCCGCAACGCGGTCGGCGCATCGTGGCGACGAGCGACGGTTCGACGGTATTCGGTTTGCACTTCGGAACGGGAGTGAACGGCCTGCCACGTGACGTGCTGGTCAAAGTCGACGTGTCCGGACCGACCGCAGCGGTGGCTGACTGGCAGGTCGACTGGGACCGCTGCATGTACGCCATCCGAGACCTCGCCATCTCTCCCGACGACTCGTACATCGCCGTCGTGACGCAGGGCGGGGATGCTCCTCCGTTCTGTGACTCGGTGATCCGTTATCCGACCGCAGGCCAAGGCGTGGTTCCCTTCGACTGGTCGGCTCGGATGTACTCGAGCGTGTTCTCCGTGGCGATCAGTGACGTGGCGGTGTACGCGGGAGGTCACTTCTGCGCTGCGCCGAAGAACGGTGCGGCACCGGGCGGCGTAACGGATCCCGACGGGGTCGCCGCCAACTGGTGCGGGCAGAACGTCGAGCCTCCTGATATCAAGTCCGATCCGTGGCTGCTCAATCCCGATGGTGCGGTCGAACGCAATCAGATGGCCGCACTGGATCCAGCCTCGGGACGCGCCCTCGATTGGGACCCAGGAACGGACGCTCAGGTCGGCGTTCTCGAAATGACGATCATCGATCGGGGCCTCCTCATCGGGCAGGATCGCGGCACGGTCGCCGGTTTTCCTGTCGGCCGATCGGGGTTCTTCGATTTCGGCAGTACCGACAACTCGCCCCCAGTTCTCTCCGCCACGATTGCCACCGATGGCGCCGCATTGGCGGTCTCCGGTTCTCTCGTCGATGACATTCGCGCCGAGGAGATCACCATCACTGCACGGCACCAGGACGGCCGTTGGCTCCAGGGCGATGGGACCCTTTCATCGGCCTTCTTTCGCTTCGAAATCACGCCGGCTGCGGACGGTTCGTTCTCGTCGACTCTCCCTGCGCCCGTCGGCGAATATCAGGTGTCGGTCGATGGCTCGGACTTCGCTGGCAACAGCGCCAACAGCGTGAGTGACACCATCACGGTCGCCTCAGGCCCCGCCCCAGGAGAGTGCCTCGCCGCCGCCTCAGAAGCCGGCGTCGAGCTCCGGTGGGGTGCCTTCAACGACGAAGACGATGCCTACCAAATCCGCAACGCAGACGGATGGGTCGCCAACGTCTCGGCGGACAGCCGGTCATGGTCGGGACCTGCAACGGACTACACGATTCGTAGTCGTGAGGCAGGCCAGACTGTCGACGTCACGTGTGTACCCGCAGGGACCCCTCCGGTGGTTACACCTCCGGCTGCTGGCGAGTGCGCAGCGACGTTCGACGGCGGTCAGATGACCCTGAATTGGGGGCCGTTCAACGGCGAGGACGACACCTTCCAGGTCCGCAACGCAGGCGGATGGGTCGCGACGGTGTCGTCGGCCGAAACGTCGTGGTCTGGTCCGGTCGACGACTATTCGATCCGCAGCCGAGAGGCAGGCCAAACGGTGGACATCGCCTGCGTCGCCGCCGGACAGCCCCCGTTCGAACCTCCGGCCGAGGACCCGGAGTGCTCGGCCGAGGTCAACGCGACAGCCATCACGCTCCGCTGGCCGGGCTTCAACGGAGAGGACGACGGGTATCAGATCCGGACGGGCGACGGCTGGGTCGCATCTCTGGATCCGGCAGCGCGGTCGTGGTCGTTCGACACCTTCCGGTACCAGCCGCCGCTGTTCGTCAGAAGCAAGGAGGCGGGCAACACCATCGATCTCGAGTGTTCTTGGACTCCTCCGGCGGCGCCCATGACGAACACGAGTGTGACCAACCTTGCGTTGGGGCGGACGGCGCGCCAATCGAGCATTGCGTTCGACCTGACGCCCGCAAACGCCGTCGACGGCTCGTCGGCCCCGTCAGCACAAACGCTCACGGAGTTCCAGCCGTGGTGGGAGGTCGATCTCGGGAGTTCCCAGGCGATCGACACGGTGACGATCATCAACAGCCTCAACTGGAATCAACGTCAGCAGACTCCAGGCCATCTCTTGATCTCAGACACGCCCATGCAGGGTCGCAGCTTCGCCGAGTTGTTGGCCGATCCATCGGTGGCCGCCTCGGATCTCGCGATCAACACCCAAGCGGTAATGGAGCTCGATGCTGGCGGAGCAGCGGGACGATACGTCCGAATCCAGCTGAGTGAGCAAGGGTTTCTCGATCTGGCCGAGGTGCAGATCACGCCGTTGGTGTTTCCGGAGAACGTATCGGTCGGCAAGCCGGTGGCGCAGTCTTCCGTGCACAGCATCGGGATCGCGGCAAACGCGGTCGACGGCATCCTCGGTGGGCGGTGGGGGGTACATCCGGTGACGCACACGGCGAACGAGATTGAGCCGTGGTGGGAGATCGACCTCGGAGCGAAGTACGACCTCGATGCCATCGAGTTGTGGAATCGGACAGACTGTTGCGGCAACCGCCTGAACAATGGCGCAGTGTTCATCTCGGACCTGCCCATGACCGGAATGTCGGTCGCAGAGCTCGAAGCCGACCCGAACGTCGCCGTGCTCGAGCTTCCCGACCCAGAAATTCAGACCGTGTTCGACGCCAGCCAACTGTCTGGACGATACGTCAGGGTGCAACTGCGGGGCCAAGCGATTCTGCAACTGGCCGAGGTCGTCGTCACGACCCGGTAGCCGTGCCTCGCCTCTCTGCAGTGAACGCTCTACGGAGGACCGGCTAGGGCCGGTTCGCAAGCCTCAGCGGGGCCGGGGGTAGTACATGCGCCGAAGGACCTTGTCGGTCTCGGAGGCGTCAGTACGGCCGGCAAGCCACACGCCGGCGAACTGGGCGGCCCGAAAGCCGGCAATCGAGGGCAGCGCCGTCATCGATCCGGTCCGGATCGCCCGGCGGGCATCGGCGGTAATGTGGCGGGCCGCCAGGCTGGCCGCTTTGCCGAGGGGCATGGCCGGGGCTCCCGAGAACGTTCGGTGTGAGATCGCTTCTCGCCGGTACCGATTGAGGGTCTGGCGGAGCCGCTCTTCGTGCACGTGGACGATCGTGGCGTCGGCGACGTACGCGAGCCGCCCGCCGCGCTTGCGGAGTTCGGTCGCCCACGCGATGTCTTCGAGGCCGGGGAGGGTCTCGTCGTAGGGCAGCTCGTCCCACCAGCTCCGACGGATCGCCGCGTTGGCGTTGTTGCAGAACGGGTGGTCCTGATCGGGGTCGTCGGCGTCGGGGAACCAGTCGGCGAAGAGCTGCATCTCGGAGAAGGAGGTACGTTCGTCGCCGGTCTGGCGCCCGTAGGTGGCACCAATGCGAGGGTCGTCGAACGGGGCGACGAGGTTGGCGAGCCAGTGTTCATCGGTCGGGTACACGTGGGCGCTGGCGAACACCAAGATGTCGCCCTTCGCGGATTCGCATCCGAGGTTGAGCGCACGACCGAACGTGAATTCGCCCGGACGGATGTGTACCACGCGGGCGCCGTGCCGTTCGGCGATTTCGACGGTGCCGTCGGTCGAGCCGGAATCGACGAGCAGAACTTCGTCGGGCGGGAGCGACTGGCTGGCGATCCCGTCGAGGAGCCGCGGCAGATGTTCGGCTTCGTTGAGGGCCCGCACGACCACCGATAGGTGCATGCGGGCAGCCTATTCAGCCTTGGAGTGCCTTGAGGTCGGCTTCGACCATCATGCGGACGAGCTCTTCGAAGCTGGTCTTGGGTTCCCAGCCGAGCTTCTCGTTGGCCTTGGTTCGGTCGCCGATGAGGAGGTCGACTTCGGCGGGCCGGTAGAAGGCCGGGTCGATGACGACGTACTTTTCCCAGTCGAGGTCGAGTGCGCCGAAGGCGAGCTGACAGAACTCGCGGACCGAGTGGGTTTCACCCATGCAGATGACGTAGTCGTCGGGGACTTCTTGTTGGAGCATCATCCACATCGCTTCGACGTAATCGCCAGCGAAGCCCCAGTCGCGCTGGGCGTCGAGGTTGCCGAGACGAACCTCGTTCTGCATGCCGAGCTTGATTCGTGCCGCCGCGTCGGTGATCTTGCGCGTGACGAACTCGAGACCGCGTCGTGGGCTCTCGTGGTTGAACAGGATGCCGCTCGACGCGTGCATGTCGTAGCTCTCGCGGTAGTTGACCGTGATCCAGTGTCCGTAGACCTTGGCGACGCCGTAGGGGCTACGCGGGTGGAACGGGGTGTCTTCTTTCTGCGGCACCTCGTGGACCTTGCCGAACATCTCCGATGAGGACGCCTGGTAGAAGCGGATGTCGGGATTGACCATGCGGATGGCGTCGAGGAGTCGGGTCACGCCAAGGGCGGTGGTTTCGCCGGTCAGGACAGCCTGACCGAACGACGTTTGCACGAACGACTGGGCAGCGAGGTTGTAGACCTCGTCGGGTTCGTGCTCTCGGAGGACCTGCACCATGGAGGCGCCGTCGATCAGGTCGCCGGGAGCGAGGGTGATGTCGTTCTGGATGTGGTCGATCCGCTCGAAGTTGACGGTGCTGGACCGTCGGAGCATTCCGACGACGTCGTATCCGCGGGCGAGCAGGAACTCGGCGAGATATGAACCGTCTTGTCCGGTGATTCCGGTGATGAGCGCTTTCGGCATTCGCCCAGTATCACGCGGCGAAGGTCGGGCTCCAAGGGTTGTGTGGCCCATGCGCCCACCGAGCGTGTTCGATGTCCGATCTGTGGTCAGCGCGCCAAGCGCGCGCAGAATTCACACGGCCTATGACTGGGGTCACAGCGCGTGCTCAGGCACATGGGTAATACTGACCACCAGGCGCAGGTTGGACACTGAATCCATTGCGGTGGTCACGGAACGCGGTGTACAACTGGCTGTCGGCCTCGACTCGTGCGAGGCGGTCGTTTTCCGGGCGGAACAAGGAAATCCATGGATACAGAAACTCGAGTATTTGTCGCTGGTCATCGTGGTCTGGTCGGGAGTGCGGTCGTTCGCCGGCTCGCCGACGAGGGCTTCACAAACGTCCTGACGGCGACGAGGGACGAACTCGACCTGCGCGATCAACAGGCGGTATTCGAGTGGTTCGAGGCGAACCGCCCCGACCAGGTGTATCTGGTCGCCGGGACCGTGGGTGGCATCATGGCCAACAGCACCCGCCCAGCCGAGTTCCTCTACGACAACATGATGATCCACGCGAATGTGCTCGAAGCGTCTCGCCGGATCGATGTCGACAAGCTCCTCTATCTCGGCAGCTCGTGCATCTACCCTCGCCTGGCGCACCAGCCGATCGCCGAACATCAGCTCCTTCAGGGCGAGCTTGAACCAACCAACGAGCCCTATGCCCTCGCCAAGATTGCGGGCATCAAGATGTGCTCGAGCTATCGCACCCAGTACGGCTGCAACTTCATCTCGGCCATGCCGACCAACTTGTACGGCCCGAACGACAACTTCGACCTCAAGGGCAGTCACGTCCTCCCGGCGTTGATCCGCAAGTTCCACGAAGCCAAGGTCGAGGGACGCACCGAGGTCACGATCTGGGGTACCGGCTCGGCCCTGCGGGAGTTTCTGCACGTCGACGACCTTGCCGACGCGTGCCTGTTCTTGATGGAGAACTACGAAGACGAAAGCCACATCAACGTCGGTACGGGCGACGACTTGTCGATACGTCAGCTGGCCCAGATCGTCCGCGACACCGTGCATCCCGAGGCGGAACTCATCTTCGATACGAGCAAGCCCGATGGCACGCCTCGCAAGGTGCTCGACGTCTCCCGCCTCGATCAGCTCGGCTGGAAGGCCGAGACCAACCTGCGCGACGGCATCGAATCGACGTACGCCTGGTTCCTCGAGCATTACGGGACCGGCGACCTACGCGGAGCGGCGTAGTCTGAACTTGTGATCGTCTTCGTCAACGGCGGGTTCAAAACCGGCTCGACCTGGCTGTACACCTGCGTACGTTTCCTGACCGGCGGCCGGCCTGTTCCCGAACACTTCCAACGAGAGGGTTGGGGCAACAGCGGCGTTGCCGAGGATCGCCTGCCCGAGTTTCTGGCCGAGGTCGGACCGCAAGGTCCGCACACCTACGCCAAGTCGCACTACGCCGACGTGGAGACGAGAGACCTTCTCCTCGAAGACTCAAACACTCGGACATTGCTGATGCATCGTGATGCCGCCGACATTGTGGTCTCGGCGTATCACCACCGGGTGCGTCACGGCGAGGTCAACGAGTCGGTTACCTTCGACGAGTTCTTCTGGCGTGATGAGGCACCGAATGGGGTTTCGACCCTTCGAGGAATCGAGCAATACCGGAGCACGTGGGCCGTTGATTCGCCTCGCTTGTGGGCAACCTCCTACGAGCGGTTTCATGCCGACCACCTCGCCGAGCTTCAACGACTGAGCGACTTCTTCGGTTTCACGGTGGAGCCGGGTGCGCTCGAGTGGATCGCGAAGCGGACCGAGTTCGGCAACTGGAAAGAAAAGACCGGCAGCAAGCACTTGCGTCGTGGCGCTGTTGGCGAGGGTGTCGAAGTGTGCACCCCCGAAATGCTCGAGCTGATCGAGAAGTCGGTTCCGCCGATCGATCCGAAGATTTACGGCTGAACCAGCCGGCGGCTATGCGATTGCCTTGTCGAGCGGTAGTCGCGGGTAGACCTCCAACGCTCCGCCGACGGTGGAGTTGATCACCTCGACGCCCTGAAGGTCGAGGACGGTCTTTGCTGCTTCGTAGTGGCGGATCATGTGGTCGACCTTTGGGTGGTGCCAGGCCCGACCGGCGCCGAAGTAGTCGGGTCGGAAGTGGTTGACGTCGTCGTCTTGGGTGCTGGTGAGGAGCATGCCCTCCGACTGGCCTTCGGCTTGCGGGCCGCTGACTTCGACGGTTTTGGGGATCGAGTAGCTCGTGTCGCAGCCAATGAGCACGATACGGCTGAAGCCCATGTGGAAGGCGAGCTGCATGAGCGTGACGGTGACGGTGCTCGGCTGGATGAGGCCTGCCGTCGCGTCGAGCGAGAAGGCTCCGCTGTGGGTGCCGTTGGGCTTGCGGGCTTGCGACCAGAACAGCACTCGATTGTCGAGTTCGGGGAGTAGCTGACGAGTCGACAGGTATTCGTCGGATCCGTCATGGAGCTCGAGCACGGTCGGGAAGAACCCGGTCATCTCGGGATGTGCCCGTAGCAGCGCTTCGACGTCGGGGTGCCGGTCCGGCAGAAAGCGGCTGTCGACGGATGCGTAGTACTGGGGCCGCCAAGCGACTTCGTCGAACAACAAGAAGATCGCGTTGGATGCGAAGACAATCTGGTCGTCGAGCAGTGACAGGTCGGTCTCATTGAGGGACGGGCCGTTGCCGACCACGACGCACGTTTCGCCGGCATGGATCCCTCGGATCGCCCTGAGCCGGTCGAGGTCGACAGTTGAGGGGGCGTGGTCTTCGGCACGCACTGGAGGTACGGGACGTTGGCGCTCGGCGATCGCCCGCGGTCCGTGGACGCGGTTCGATTGCTCACCTGCGGCAATTGTGCGAAGGCGCTCGTAGAAGTCCGGGATGACGGCGCCGCGATCGAACGCGGAGGCGGCGACTCGAGCGTTTTCGGCGAGTCGTTGACGGAGGTCCTCGTCGGTCGACAACTTGGTGATCATGCGGTGGATGTCGACGGCGTCAATCGAGGTGTGGGTGATCGCGGCACCGGTCCCGGCCAAGAATCGCATCGTGGCCAGCTCGGTCGGACCGATGGCGAGAATCGGGCGACCAGCGGCGAGGAGTTCGGGGACGCGGTTGGCGAACGAGCCACGCAGATAGGTCCGGGTCGCTTCGTCCATGTTGAAGGCGACGACGTTGACGTCGGCACCGGCGAGAAATCCTCGGTAGTCGGCCGGATCATCGGCGAATGGTTCGATGCGGACTCGGGAAAGCGAACCGAGGCTCTCCACATAGTTGCGTTCGTGACCGGTCCCGCCGTTGCGGATGATCAGCTCGGCGTCGACGTTGGTTGCCCCTTCGACACCGAGGGCGATGGCGGCGAGGCTCGAACCGCCCTTCATGTAGGCGAGCTGGCCGGAAAACCGGAACGAGGTCGGGCCGTCGTCGGGCACGGGAGGGGGTGCTAACCAGTCGGCCGGATCGATCACGTTGGAGATGACATCGAACGGGGCGCCATACTGGCCAGCCAGCTGGCTCCCGAGCTCTGGCGAGATCGCGAATCGGGCGAAGCTCGATGCGACCAGGCTCTCGAGCTGGCTGTCCCACATGTCGGCGTGAGGCGATTCGTCGGCGCGGAGTCGGGCTATCCAGTCGTCGACGATGTTGATCACTCGGGGCACGTTGTCGTCGATGGCATCGTTAATCGCAAGCAGCGACTCGCTACGAGCGTCGGGACGGAAGAAAACGAGCTCGGCGTCGAAGGCCTTGACCGCCGACACGAGGTCTTCGCCCGACGAGGGGTCGGTCGAATCCCGACGGGCGCCGACTGGCGCACCCTTCTCGACCCAGACATCGAAGAGCAGATCGCCGGGCCAGTCACGAAAGAGCGCGTCGAGAAATTGCCCCGTAGCGCTGGCGCCCCCCATCGGAGACGCGTCGATCACTGCGAGTCGTGGAAGTCGTGCATTCACGAAATCGTCAACCCCTCACTGGGTAGTTCGCCTCATCGCCGAGCGGAAACCAGGACGGTCGACCCGCCGACAGATTCCTTATCGGAACGTACTCTGCGGTTATCCACCCCTTTTGATCATCGGAGACCCACCGTTGGTTGATGTTTCGACAGCCGCACCTGAGCCGGGAATCGCTCTACTTCCGATGGATGTGTCGTCCACGATATCTTCGAGATCGATGGCGAAACCGGCGGAACTCCTCAAACCTGCTCGGGACGCATGGCGAAGAGGAGACCGTGCGTTGGCTGAGTCCATCTCGAGCGATGTGGCTCGGGCCTTTCCGACGAGCCCCGAGCCGCTCAAACTGCAGGCCGAAATGTTGGTCGCCGATGACGAATGGGATGCGCTCCTCGAGCTGACCACGGACGCCGAACGTCGATTCAAGACCCACCAATGGTGGAAGCAGCACCGTGGCGAGGCGCTCGAAGCGCTCGAGCGTACTGACGAGGCCTGGGCGTTCTACCAGCGTGTACTCGCCGAGGACCCGTCGTCGGTGGCAGCCCTGAAGGGTTTGATGAACGCGGCGTTCAACAGCGGTCGATGGGTGGACGCGAGCGAATGGGCGCGCCGAGGGCGTCAGCAGCATCCCGATCATCGCTGGTGGCGCCAGGTGGGCGGCTGGGCGCTGGAGCGAGCCGAGCTGCACGCCGCCGCGACCGAGTGGTACCGCAGCCTTGTGGATTTGGATCCGCTCGATCAGGCTGGCCACTCGGGTCTGCTGAATGTGAGCGCAGCGTCGCATGATTGGCCGGCCGTATTCGAGCGTTGCCGGGTGATGATGGCGACGCTGGACCCGGTACCGAACAGCACGTTCGGTTTTTGGATGCTGCTTGCGTTGACGACGGATCTGGTCGATGAGGTGCGGACCGAGCTCGGCGCTGGCCTCGACGACCCGAACGCCGAGACGAGCGCTCGGTGTCTCGAGACCTTGATGGTGGTCGAGAACCACTTCGGCCGCCACGAAGCGGCGATGGCCTTGGCACACGGCTACCCGGATCTCGCGACCGAAAAGGTGAAGCTTGGTGAGGCTTACGCTCTGATGGGAGCCGTTCGCTACGACGAGGCCGACGCCGCGTTCGCCGCGATCGAAGGCGACGCGTCAGCCGAAGCTGGTGTGGCACGCAGTTTGATGTGCACGAATGAGCTGCGGCTGAACGATGCCGTCGACATCATCTTGGAAACCCACGCCGCCCATCCCGACAACGACATGGTCTGGCGGACGGCGTTCTATCTTCTACAGGAAGCGAGCCGGTTCGACGACGCCGAACGTTGGCTCACCGAAAAGCGCGAAGCCGAAGGGGACTCGGATCGGCTCCGGCTCGAGGAGGCCGGTTTCCACCGCAGCCGGATGGACTTCGACGTCGCCAATCAGATCCTCGATGATCTGATCGATGGCGAGAGTGTCGACGAGAAGACTCGCCGCGCAGCGCTGCTCGTGCGGGCCGACACGGCGCGACGTTCGCAAGCGGAGCCGGAGCGCCTCGCGTGGGTGCGCGATCTCTTGACGAAGGATCCGGGCCGAGATCGCAACGGTGACTACGTGTTGATTCGCACCGACATCGCCCTCGGCAATCACGCTGAGGCGATGGATCTCATCGATGCGCTACCGGACGAACTCGATTCGTTCGACGCCAACGTGTTCCGGGCGTGGGCCGCTGCCGAACGTGGTCAGACCGATGTGGCGAAACATCACGGCGAGCGGTTCTTGACTCGCCGGTTCTATTCGCAAGTTCATTCGCGGATCGACAAACTCGAACAGCGCACTTCCGCTCCGACTAAACCCGGCGACATCGTGGCCTTCGCTGCCTGCCGAGACGAAGAGCGGCGGCTCCCGGACTTCCTCCGCCATCACCGGGCGATGGGCGTGAACCACTTCGTGATCGTCGACAACAAGAGCTCGGACCGGACCAGCGAGTACCTCTCCAACCAAGAGGACGTGTCGCTCTTCTACACCGACGACGATTACGTGATGAGCGGTCTCGGCATGCGCTGGATGAACGAACTGATCGGCCGACTCGACAACCCGCACTGGGTGTTGTTCGCAGACGTCGACGAGCTCTTGATCTACCCCGGCTACGAGACCCGCTCGCTGCACGACTTCACGGCTGATCTCGACCGACTCGGTTTCGAAGGTGCTGGCGGCTACATGCTCGACATGCACGGCGAGACTCTCAACGGCACCGTCAGCTTCCGAGCGGGTGATTCGATGGTGGAGACGAGCCCGTACTTCACCAACGCGTACGACTTCCAGGATTTCCATCTGAGCCCCTACGTCGACGTGCGCGGCGGGTTCCGGTCGGAGACGCTTGGCATTCGCAATTTGCAGATGACGAAGACGCCGTTGATCCGATCGGATTCGGGGATCCAGTTTCTGTGCTCGAGTCACGAGACCACACCGGGGGCGATCGCCAAGGTGGCGACGTTGTTCTTGCACTTCAAGTACATCGGCGATGCCTTGGCTCGCGCCGAGAAGGAAGCGGACTGGACGCCGTACATGTACTACGGCAACAACACCTCCAAGTTGCGGGCGATCTCGTCGGGTGAGGATCTGAACCTGCTCACGCCAGACGCGGTGCGATTCACCGGGAGCCGTCAACTCGTCGATCTCGGTTTGCTTCGCCCGCTCGAGTCGCCATGACCGTTCCGCTGATCATCCTGTGCGAGCGGCGGACGGGCTCGAATCTCCTTCAGACGCTGTTGTGTTCGCATCCCGGGATCGACAGCCGAAGCGAAGTCTTCAACACCGATCATCATCCGCACCTTGTGGATGCCGAGCCAGAAGCCGTACTCGACCACTTCTCGAAGCAGATGTCTGAGGAGCCCGGTGGGCCGAAGTATCGGGTTGCCAAGGTGCAGTTTGAGCATCTCCGCCATCGCGGTGTGCTCCTCGACGAGGTACTCGACCGGGTCCCCAACGCGAAGGTGATCGTGTTGTTTCGCAAGTCGATCTTGGCCCAGTACGTCAGTGTCCTGACCGCCCAGCAGACCGGTACGTGGGTGCGTCGAAGCGGCGACAAGGCACAGCCGGAGCCCACAGTCTCGTTCGATCCGGCGGGCTACGGCACTTTTGCGGCTCGTTCTATCCGGCACTACTGGCATGCGATAGCACAACTGCATCGCCGGTCGGTCGAGTTTGTCGTACTGAGCTACGAGGAACTCGACGAAGAGCGAGACATCGTGTTCGACAGAGTGGTGTGGCCCTACCTCGATGTTGCCGCCACTGCTCCGACCTCTTCGCTGGAGCGACAGTCGCGTACCTCCCCTGAAGATCGTCTGGGCGATCCGTCTTTGATCCACCGGATGTCGGAGCACGGCCTGAACCAACACTTTATCGTGACAGACCTGCAGTCAGATTCTCTGTCGAGCGTGAACGACGAAATCCCACAGACTCGAAGCGAACGGCAGGTCGAGTCATCCCTAGACCACCTCATGACTCTAAGAAACCTCGCGATCCGAAGCATTGTTGCGGAACTCGAGAGACCTGCGACAGGGCAGCAGTCGGAGACGCAACAGATTGTCAGGCTCCGCGAACGCAACAAGGAGCTTGCTGAGTGGGGGCGCGGACTTGTGGAGACGCTGTCTGAGGAGCGGCTCTCGCGTGAACGGCTGTGGGCCTGGGCAAAACCACAGCTTGACGAGCTGAAAGCCATCAAGGAGACGGACGAACCGTAAGTCCGCACAGAGGAAGATTTGTCCGATCTGCCCATACCCAACGGCCCTCGCCAGAGGTGAGAATATCGACAGCCCAGCCCCGATCCGATTGTTCCGACTGAGCCCGTCACGTCGTGCGGATTGGCGCCACTGAAGCAAAATATGGAACTGGTGACCATGGAGCCTCAAGCAGCGAGCGACACGCGTACGCACGACCTCGAGCGGTTGTCTTTGGAGAACTTTGACCTCCGACAGCGGCTCTCCATTGCGCTGGAGCAGAATCTCGAACTTCTCAGGCAAGCGAATGCCGACTATCTGAACCCTGAGCAGACACGAGCTCTTCGGAGCGAACTCGATCGCGAGAGGTCTCGATATCAAGACGCCCAGCAACACGTAGACCGATTGACCGACAGGGTCACGGAGCTGGCCGTCTGGGCCGAGGGCCTTCACGCAGAGATGGAGAAGGCGAAGGCGGAGCGCGCCGAACTGTGGGAATGGGTCCAACCACTCCTCGAGGCAGGTGAAAAGAGCGAAGCATGACCCCCGCTTCGACGGCTGCCCACCTTCGGTCGACTATTGCCGACACGATGGGCTCACCACCAAGACCGTTCAACCGGGTCTACGTTCTTGCAAGCTCAGAGTGGAGCGAACGTTTTGCGAATGGCGGAATCGGGACGTATTCCTCGGCGCTTCTTGAGCATCGGAATGACGACATACGTATCGCCGTCTGCGTTGCGGACGATCAGCCGATCGGCACCGCCCGCGACGTTCGCTACGCCGATCTCATCGTGGACTCGACCCTTGTTGTTGATGACGGCCACGTTGCCGGTGAGCAAGGTGAAGACAATCCGCTCTTCCTTGCACTCCAAATGATCGTAGAAATCGCTACGGCACACGGCAAGGAAGTAATCATCGAGCTCGCAGACTCGTGTCCCGGAGGCTTCGAAACAATCTCCGCAGTGGCGACGGGAGCTCTCGGTGCGGGGATCGTGTCGATCGTTGGCCTCCACGGACCTACTGAGTGGAGCTACCGGCTCAACGGAATCGCCGACTCTACGAAACCCTCGGCTCTGCGGCAGAACGAGTGTGAGCGGTTGTCGGTTGAGTTGGCAGATGTCGCGTTCTCGCCTTCGGAGTATCTCGCAGATCGCGTTGCCGGTTTCGGTTGGGACAACTCCGAGATCCACGTTCTCCACAACCCGGTCCCCCGCATCCCGCCGCTGACCGCTGAGGATGCCCCAGCGCCGGTTGGCGGTGCCAGCCCAATCGTGTTCTTCGGCCGGCTCGAGGAACGCAAGGGTCTCGTGACTTTCGTTCGAGCGGTGCGGTCCTTGATCGACTCTGGCGACTGGACCCCATCATCAGTGATCCTGATGGGAAAGGGATCATGGCTCCCATCGGTAAACATGAACGCTCGCCGATTCATCGAGGACCAGCTAGGTGGCCGCTGCGAATACGAATTCCTCAGCGACCTGGATCGTGAAGCTGCCCTGGGGCTCTTGCAAGTCCTTGACGATCCCATTGTCTTCCTCGGCAGTCCAGAGGACAACTTCCCGAACACTGCCCTAGAAGTCGCACAGATCGGTTGCCGTATCGTCGCAGCCCATGGCACCGGACTCGAAGAAGCCCTCGACTACTGCGGCGCATTCGATCCCCTTCTCTCGTTTCGACCGCGCGACACCGCAGCTGCCGCGACTGCACTTCGGCACGCCCAACACCTCGATACCCGGCGACAAGCCATCTCACCTGAGCGAATCACCGAACTCAACAACCAGACGCTCGCACGCCGCGACAACCTCATCAACGACGCATTCGCCAAAAAGGCATCCCTCGACCACACCTGCAACATCGCCGTCTGTGTCGAACTCACCGAATCAGCAGCAACGCTTGTGCGCTGCCTCGAGACGATTCACGCACAAACCCATCCCGCAATCGAGGTCGCCGTCCTCGATCCTCACTCCGACACCAGCGACCACCGGCAAGCCATCCTCGACATCTGCGGCCGTCGCTACCCCAACACCACATTCATCCACGACCCGCACGCCCTCTCAATCGGCGAACGACGCGCAGCGCTCGAACAACAGACAACCGCTGACTACATCATCCACCTGACGAGCGAAGACATGCTCCTGCCAGACGGCCTCGAAGCCCTCGCGCGAGCCATCACCCACTCCTCCTCCAAGGCAGCAACCGCCACTCAATGCACGTACGGACCTGGGGACGCACAACCAGACATCTCCACCTCCACCACCACCCCGTCAACCCCAGGGTTCATCGGCATCAACCTCCGCCACAACACCATGGCAGCAGCAGTCAACTTGCTACACCGTTCCCTCACCCAAGAACTTCCCTGGCCCAACGAGATCGACTGCACACGCGCAACCCACAACTGGATCCTTCACAACCGCCTCCAACTCACCGGCCAAACAGCCGTCGCCACACCAAACATCGCCGCACTCGTACCCCAACCAGCCAAAGAAAACCCCTCCAACGCCAGCTACCTCCACCGCCACTACACCACCCAAACCCTCCCACCCAACCAACAACGAAGCCACTGGCTACTCAACACACCGAACAAGAAGCCCTCACAGAAGAATCAAGCCGAGGGGAAGAAGCCCAACGGCGATGGCCAGGCAAACAAGAAACAATGACCGCGAGAGAACCGTGACGAGCGCAACAACTAGGCGACACTGATGACGAGGGCAGGAATCCGCTGGGAAACTAGTCAAGTTCCTCTTCTCATCGTCGGATGCGAGAGGACTGGATCAAACCTCGTCCGACACACCCTTGGCTACGCGGACCACGTTGACATTGGAGGAGAGCTATTGAACTTGGCGGAGATAGAGCAGGACAGAATCGACTGGAACACGCTCACCGACTCGCTGCGAGCGGAGGAATGGTCCGAGCTGCTTCGATTGCGGCGTGCGGAACCGGTGGGCTTCCTACAGCAGTGTCTCGATCGAGTGGCCAGTCCCAAGATTATTGGTTTCAAGCTCTTCTATGGCCATGCGAAAGCCTATCCAGACGCCCTTCGAGCACTATCGGAGATGGAGGAGCTTCGAGTCCTACATCTGAGGAGACGCAACCTGCTTCTTCGACATCTATCGAACGAACGCGCAGAGCGCAGCGGAACGTGGTACGTCCCAAGGCGGACCACGCCGGAGCCGCCTGCTCCCATCCATCTTGACTTCAGGCGCGTGATCGACGATTTCCTCGATGTCGACGAAGGCTATAAGCACTTTCGCTTATGCCTTTCTGAACGCGAATACTACACGGAGGTGTTCTACGAGGACCTTGCCGCAAATCCCCACGAGACACTCCAGCATATTTGCGACCAGCTTGACCTGGAAATCGATGTTGCAGGCCTCCAGATCGCGAGTGCTCGAATGGGCGGCGACAGCATTCATGATGCCATCGAGAACCTTGACGACTTTATGGTTCTCGTGGAATGGGCGTCGTTCGTCACAGACACGACGGAGACGCCAGGATGACACGCGGCGCAGACCTTTCCTCCACGCTGCTGCAGGCGGCCGAGCTCCGGAAACTCGGTGACCTCACGGCTGCGCTCGAACTCCTCCAGCCGCTCGTCGAACAGGCACCGTCCAATCCCCGGGCGAGGATCTCACTGGCTCAAACGTTCATCGATGCGGGTCAGGTTGATGACGCCAGGGTCCAGCTCGAGCATGTCGTCGAGACTCACCCGACCAACAACCGGGCAGCGCTGCTCCTCGCGGACAGTCTTGTCGAAGACGATCCGGAACGAGCGACATCGATCTACCACGCGATACTCGAACGGTCCGACGCGCCAGCTGCCGCAATCGGCTTAGCGCAGCTAGCTCAGGCGCAGAACCAGCCAGGACGAGCGATCGTGTGGCTTACGGAAGCTGTGCGCCGCGACCCCGTCGACAGCCGACTGCAACTGA
The DNA here is from genome assembly GCA_020629375.1 of Acidimicrobiales bacterium. Taxonomy (GTDB): domain Bacteria; phylum Actinomycetota; class Acidimicrobiia; order Acidimicrobiales; family SHLQ01; genus SHLQ01. The sequence continues at coordinate 98,532 of JAHDDK010000001.1, read as the reverse complement.
GGCTTGCAAAGGCATTGACGTCCGCTGACCGAAACACTGAGGCGGTCGAGCGACTCACTCATATGGATGATGCGGCACTCAGCTTGTCTGAACGAACGACCGTCGGACGCCTTCTCATCCGAGCAGGCGAGCCTGCCAAAGGCGATCCGTACATCCAGGACGTGCTCCGCACAGATCCGACTGAAGACGTGGCTATCCGTCTATCGGCGGCGAGCGGACTTGACCTTCACAAGTTGGGGCTCATCACTGCGGAAGCTCTTGCGGAACGTGGCCGAGCCGCAGTCCAATCGGGCAGCCCGCACGAGACGCTTACTGCCGGCGTTCGGGCACTGGCCCGAGCAGGTCGAGAAGGCGAAGCCGCTGAAGCGGCCGCGAACGCCCTTGCGATTCGATACACCTCTGAGCTCGCCCGGTCAGCGGCTCGAGTCGCACTTCGAGACTCGAACCCAAAGAGGATCAGATCGATCATCGAAGTCGCCGAAAAGAACGAGGATCATGCGACGGCTTCTTACATCGCTGGACTGCTCGCTAGCCAATCGGAGCGCTGGAATGAGGCGCTCGAGCACTGGAGCAGGTACCACACGTTGACGGACGATTGGCAAGGCCGACTTGAACGCGGACATGCACTCACGCGGCTGAAGCGCTGGGACGCCGCCGAACGAGAGTATCGAGCGGTCGAAAGAGCAACCGACACGACCAAAGGCGTTATCGGCCGTATCCAGCTACTCTCCACGCGCCTCGAATCCGAGGGCGCAGCTGACCTCGCCACTAAGGCACTCGAGGCCTCCGAACACGATTCGAACCTCACACAGGTCGCCGTCGGAGCATTATGTGAAGCTAGCCGGTTCGACGAAGCATCCTCCATCATCGACCGCAGCTCCTCACTATTCAACGAACATTCGATAGCGACTCTCCGAGCTGGATATCACCGTCGCCGGTACGAGTACGACAGGGCATTCGAACTAGCCATGTCTGTCGTCGATGCGGATTCGGCCGGGAATGAACTCAAGAGAAACGCGCTTCAGCTGGCTGCGCACACAGCTATTCGAATGCAGCCAACCCAGTCGGTTCTCGAACGCGTCCTGGACGCGGCGATGACTACGCGTCCAATCACCGTTGATGTGATCGAGTTGCAGGCCGAGCTGCTCGTAGCTCTGGAACGTTTTGACGAAGCCAAAGAGGTGATCACCGGCATACATCCGCAATATCGGCAGCGATCGACAGCGCTTCGTCTCCGAGCCTGGGAGGCAGCCCAAAGCGGCCAGCATGCCGAAGCCCAGCGGCTTGGAGCGCGCTGGCTGACGCGGGTCTACAAGCCTCAAGTCCACGCAAAGATCCATGGGCTAAATCCAATGGATTCCCTCAACGAGGTTGATCCAGACGAAGTTGTAGTCCTCGCATCCGTCAGGGACGAGGCACTCAGAATCCCCGACTTTGTCCGGCACCATCGCCAGCTGGGTGTCGACCGCTTCATTATCGTCGACAACGGCTCCACTGACGGAACTCGCGACCACCTTACGGGCGACGACATCATCCTTCTCCACACGAGCGATGACTACGTGACCGCCGGTTTAGGGATGCGTTGGATGAATGAGATCGTTGCTCGATTGGCAACAGGAACATGGTGTATATTTCTCGATGCAGATGAGCAACTCGTCTTTCCCGGTTGCGAGACCCACTGCGTGCAGGAGCTGACCGCATACCTAGATGACTTCGGATACGATGCATGCGCTGGATTCATGCTTGATATGCACGCTGCAACGTTCGAGGAGCAACGGAGCGTTCGCGAAGGTGATCGTCTCCTAGATGTTTGTCCATGGTTCACTAACGATTATCGCTTTCAGCCTCTCATCGAAAGTCCATATACAACGGTCCGCGGAGGAGTGCGGGAAGCGCAACTAGGAATCAAGTATCGTGAGCAGACCAAGAGTCCTTTTGTAAAGGCAGGAAGTGGCGTCCAGTTCCTGTCAAGCAGTCACGAGACCACCCCTGCAAGAATTGCAGACCTCTCTACCGTTCTACTGCATTTCAAGTTTCTCGGAGACTCGCTAGAGCGAGCGGCAATCGAAGCGGGATGGACGCCGTTTAGCTACTACAGCAACCGCGTACGCGACCACCAGCAGTCGATTGGCGCTTCGGACAACTTCTCGTATATGAGCGATTCGGCCGTTCGCTTTAGAGATAGCCAACAACTCATCGAACTCGGGTTAATGTCATCTGGTGAGTTCATGTCAGGAAAGGACGTTCTCAAGAAGTGAATTCGAATAATGACAGAGGTTCTGGCGGCGCACGCCTATTGATGATCGTCGGAAGCGAGCGTACTGGCTCAAATCTTCTTTCAGGTCTTCTTTCATCACACCCGGACGTGCGGCTGGGAGGTGAACTGCTGAACCCTAGGATGCTCGAAGACGGCGTCGTTGCCTGGCCGAATAGCGAGGCACACGGAAACCTCAGAGCGCTCTGCTTAGCAGACGATGCCTCACTGGTCGACGAGCTCACCTCAGAATCGGACGTGCGATACGCCGGGTTCAAGCTCTTCTACTATCACGCACTTTTGAAGCCCGCTATCGCTACCAGAATACTCGACCAAGATGAGGACGCTTGGTTTGTTCACCTTCGGCGTGCAAATCTAGTGATGCGCGCGATATCGATCCTTCGAGCTCGTGAATCTGACAAGTGGGCGCACGCTCCGGGAGAGGAGCGACCCAAGCTTCAACAGATCTACGTGCCACCTGACTGGCTGCTGAAGAATCTCACCGAAACACGAGAACGAGAGATCATGTTTCGACGACGTTTGCCACGTCTCCGGACGATCGAGATCTCTTACGAAGAGATAGCGGCGGGTCCGACTAGTGCCGCGCAACGTCTCGCCGAACATCTCGGTTTAGGAGAAGCACAGCTTCAGACACGGTTTCGTAAGTCTGGTTCCGGAACCGTGGAGCAGAATATCGAGAACGTTGACGAAGTTCGTGAGACTCTTGACGGAACGATCTACCGTGACATGTTGGACGCCTGATGGAAACGACCAGAATCTGCTTCTTTGGCGACTCTCACTCGGCGTGTATACACGAGGCCATCGCAACTGCAGAACGGAAGTCAGCGCACCGCGTTTTGCCGCTCCTCGCGTGCAGTTCACTCCGTCTCGCATCGATATAGACGAGACGAGCTTCGGACCTAGACGTTCGAACGCTCGTAGGATCATGAAGGAGCTGACTGGCGTCGAGAAGGTTGATTTCGACGGTTTCGATGCAATCGTGATCGTCGGGTCCGCTGTGAACCGACTGCGGCCAGCGGCCTTTCGAGCCCGCCGAAGTCCGTTTCTGCCTATCTCCGCTCAGGGCCGTGATCGACGACATCACATCTGTCGACGAGACGCTCTTCCGACGGATGCTCCTCGGGTCTCTCCTCGAGACCCGACCAGCCATCCGAGCGCTGGCCAAGAACTTCGGCAAACCGGTATTTGCACTCCCGCGGCCGTTCATGGCCCGACGCCGGGACGAGGGCCGTGTCGTGCCGCCCGCTCTTGGCGCCTTTCTCCGGGAGGAGTGGGAAGCAGCGCTCGCTGCCGAGCTGAACGAAGCTGGGGCCCTCCTCCTTCCACAGCCGGCCGACTCGATTGTCGACGAGCTGTATTCTCGAGATGATCTCTCACGAGGGTCCAAGAGGGTTCGTGGGGAGTCTCACGAAGACGACGACTGCAGCCACCTCAACGCGGAGTACGGAGCAATGGTCATTCGAGATGCTGAGCGTATGGCTGGGATAGCCAGAGGAAGCGAGCTCGACAATCGAGATCCTAGGTACGTCTGACCCTGGCAGGCAGACTAGCTGAATGATAGTCAGTAGAGAGTTACAACAAGGAGAGATAACTGATGAACATCGATCAATTGTCACGCAAAGACCTGCGGCTGCAAGTCATTAAGCCTTCATCAACTGGATGGCACCCAGACCCAGCGCGGCAAGTGACGACGAATTGACGTGACTGAAAGTCGCCAGATACTGCTCATTTGTGATCGTCGTACTGGCTCCAATTTGCTCGGTGAGTACATCAAGTGCAGTCCGGGAGTGATCGGAGCCAGAGAGATATTCAATTGCGATCATTACCCTGATCTGACTGAATGTTCGTCGGTCGTCAATCAAGTCGCTAAGAACTTGGAAGGTCTTAGTGAGCATGGCGCGGTTGTACTCGGAAAGATTCAACACGTTCACCTTCGTGCGAGAAATAGCGATCTGCGCTCCGCTTTAGCGGCTCTCCCGTTCGCCGATTGCGTCGTACTGGCAAGGAATGATCTTGTCGCCCAGTACGCGAGTCTGATCGCTGCTCAAGAGACGGGAGTCTGGATCGAGCTCACATCTGAGCCAGAGCGGGAACCGCGGGTAGCTCGCGAACTAGACGAGAAAGATTTCGAACGCTTTTGCCGACAGATGAGGAGAGATTTCGAGGGCACGATCGAAACAGTTTTGCAGACGGGCAGAACGCCGATCGTGGTTGAGTTCGAGGAGTTCGCCACGGATCCTCAGCCGCTATTTGACGCTGTGCTTTGGCCCCGACTGAGCCTGGAACCCGCACCTCTCGATACAGTGCTTCGGCGTCAATCACAAGGCGCTGATTCTCCACCTACCAATGAGGACGTTCTGACAGCGATCGCGGATTGGGTGTGGCCTGAGCGACCGATTCACACGTCTTTGTCAGCTGTCGAAGCTCGAGAGGCGTAGGCAGGACGCTGCGCAGAATTCGATCGAGCCATAGTTTAGAACTCATGGCGCGTCGCCCAGCCAACGGTGATTTCCACGGTCGACCAGAGGCTGTCGTGGAATCGGCTCGTACCCGCGGTCGACCTCAAAACGGTTATGGAATGACTCGCCGCCACGACGGGCGAGGACTCACGACGACACCCGGCCAGACGATTGGATCGTGATGGACAACTCCGACATCCCCCCGCTCGGCTCGGTCGACCTCGGCGACCTCGCCTCGCCCACGCCGATCAGCACGCAATTCGGGTTCGATCGCGGCACACCCGTCGATCGGCTCTACATCGAACGGTTTCTCTCCCGACACGCCAACGCCATCCGCGGCACCGTCCTCGAAGTCGGCGACGACTCCTACACACGCCAATTCACCGCCGACCCCGAAATCTCGCCCGAAGTCATCCACCTCCATGACCACAACGCCACGTACACCGGCGACCTCCTCAGCGCGCAGATTCCTGCTGGCCACCTCGACGCGGCGATCATCACCCAAACACTCCATTTGATCTTCGAGGCCCAGGAGGCCCTCCAGAAGCTCCACGACGCGCTCAAACCCGGCGGCACCCTGCTCCTCACCGTGCCGGGCATCACGCAGATGTCAACCGATCAATGGGCCGACATGTGGTACTGGAGCTTCACTTCCCGCTCCATCAGCGAACTCGCCACCCGCGTCTTCGGCGAAGGCAACTTCGAAGTCGGCGTCCACGGCAACGTCTACGCCGCCGTCGCCTTTCTCGAAGGTCTCGCGGTCGAAGAGCTCGACACCGAGATGTTGATGGCACCGTCGAGCGAATACGAGGTGCTCGTCACCCTCAAGGCCACGCGCTCCATTGCCCAACCACCGCCACTCCAGAACCCCAGCGGTGGGCAGGCGGCGCGACTCGCGGACGACCCCGCCCTCCGACGGGCGCTCGTCGTCGGATGGTTCAGCTTCAGCGACGGTCACGCCACCGCAGGCGATCTCCTTGCCGCCGACGTCGTCAACGCGTGGCTCGACGATCTCGGCATCGCCCACGACACGGCGCTGGCCCCACCATTCGACGGCGGTGTCGACTGGCGCAGCGTCGACCCGGCCTCCTACAGCCACGCAATCTTCGTGTGCGGGCCATTCAACTGCCTCGGCTACGAAGCCGACTTCTTCGCCCGGTTCGACCAATGCCGCATCATCGGCATGGACCTCACCCTCACCCGGCCGGTCGACGAATGGAACCCCTTCGACGCCCTCCTCGAACGAGACAGCCCAACCACCGGCCGACCCGACCTCGTCTTCGCCTCCCGAGCACCCGCCGTGCCCCTCGTCGGCGTGTGCCGAGTCGAAGACTACGACGGCGCCGACGTCGCCGAAGCCAACGCAAAGATCGACCGACTCCTGTCGTCGATCGCCTGCGCACCGATCGACATCGACACGCGCCTCGACACCGACGCCCGACAATTCCGCACGCCCGCAGCAGTCGAACGGGCCCTCGCCGCATGCGACTTCGTCGTCACCACCCGACTCCACGGAACCGTCCTCGCATTGAAGAACGGCGTACCCGTCATCCCCATCGACCCCGAACCCGACGGCGCCAAGATCGTCCAACAAGCCAAAACCCTCGGTTGGTCGCCCGTGTTCGTCGCCTCACAGGTCACCGACCAACAGTTGCTCGACGCCGCATCGTTCTGCCAAACGGCCGAAGCCCGCATCCTCGCAGCCACCGCCGCCGAGAACGCCGCCCAGATCCTCGCCGATGTGAAAGCCGAGTTCGCGGCCGTCATGAACGGGGCGATCAACACCGACGACAACCTGCGCCAGGCGAGCCGAGAACCACTCCGGCGCATCCACGAACGACGATCCTCGTCATCGTGACCGCCCAGACCCGCATCGTCATCCCGGCATACAACGAACAGGACCTGTTGCCGCGTGCGGTCGCCAGCGTGCGCGGCCAAACCATCGACGCATGGGAAGTCGTCATCGTTGACGACGGCTCTACCGACCAGACCGGCGACATCGCCCGACAGTTCGCCTCCGCAGACCGGCGCATCACCGTCACCACCCAGCCGAACGGAGGCCTCGCCGCCGCCCGCAACACCGGGGCTGCCGACGCCCACACCGATTGGCTGCTGTTCCTCGACTCCGACGACGAGATCCTCCCCACGCACCTCGAGAACCTCCTCGACGCCGCACACCCGGATGCCCGCATCGTGCACTCCGGGGGCTACCGCCGATGGAACGACGAGATCGGGCCCGACGAGTTTCCGGTCCCGAACACCCCCGGTTCTTGGTTCCCGACACTCGCGAAGTCGAACCCGTTCTTCATTCACATGTGCCTCTTTCGCCGAGAGACATTCGAAAAGACGGGAGGTTTCGACGCGTCGCTTCGCTCGTGCGAGGACTGGGATCTCCTCCAGCTCATCGCCCGCTGCCACCACTCGGACTGGCCATCAACCGGCCACTCGACTGCCGTCTACTGGCAACGACCAACCTCCCTGATCCGCGACCCCACCACGATGATCAGCAGCGGCCGCCACGTGATTGGCGGAGGGCACCGCGAAGATCCGCGGGCATTCGACGCCCCCGACTGGTCGCGCCAGGGCATCGACCCCGAGTGGCAGCCCTTGGCGGAGTTCTTCTACCTCCTGTGGCTCGCCGGCGTCTGTGCCGCCTCCCAGCATCCGCCGCCGCCCATCCCCAGCCTCGGCCCCTCGCCCTACGTTCACTCCGAACACGTCCACTCCACCTTTCTTCGTGGCGTGCAAGCCGGGCTGGTCATCGGCCCACGAGCGTTCGGCGCCTGGCTCGCCGCAAACGCCGCCGCCCTCGCCGATCCGCTCACCCACGTGCTCCGAGCGGCCGAGCTCGGCGCGGAGTTCATCACCCAGACCGTCGACGAGATCCCACGGGCCACGCCATGACCGGCCCCGAAACCGCCCCGCGAGCGGCACCAGTCATCGTCGTCAGCGAACGTCGGACCGGCTCCAACTTCCTTGCCAACCTCATCGAACAACACCCCGACGTCACTCCCTGTGGCGAACTCCTCCGGCCCGTCGACTACCCCGACCTACGGGGCCGCCGAGGGCCTGACGCCGCCGCCTTCGTCGCCGGACTCCTCGAAGAATCGACGCCGTCGTGCGGCAAACTCATGTTCCACCAGATGGAGGGCCACGACGTCACCATCGATCTCGTCGTCGGCACACTACGCACGGCCCCACGGATCATCGTCTTGTTCCGACGCCGACTCATCGACCAATACATCTCCCTGCTCACCGCCGAACAGTCCGGCCGCTGGGTCCACAGCGACTACGTAGGGGTCGAACCCGTGCACGTCGATCATGCCGCATTCCACGAATTCTGCAAACGATCACGACACCGCCACGACACGCTGTTCCAATCGCTCGACAGCCTCGGGCTGCGCCCCCTCGTCGTCGCCTACGAAGAACTTCACGACACCCCTCACCTCATCCTCGACTCGATCGTGACGACGCAGCTTGGCCTGTCGCCGGCCACGCGGACCGACAAGGTGAAGAAGCAAGAAACCCGCCCACTCGACCAGCGAGTCACCAACCCCGGAGTCGCCGCCCGACTCGACGGCGAACCATGGGCTCGTCACGACTACGCAACCACCCTGTCCCGTGCCGATGATCACCCCAAGCCCTCTGGAGGACAGAACCGATGATCCCCATCCTCATGTACCACTCGATCGGAACCGGGCTCGAAGATCACCCCACCGCGCCCTACCAAGTGACGGCCGACGCCTTCGAAGCCCAGTGTGACGCCCTCGCCTCGGCAGGCTTTCGGTCCCTCGACGCAGCTGCCCTAGCCGACATCCTCGACGCCGGAGAGCTGCCCTCCGAGCCCGTGGTCATGTTCACATTCGACGACGCCTACACCGACTACGCCGAAACCGCCGTGCCGATCATGAAGCAGCACGGCTTCCACTCGATCGTCTTCGCAGCGACCGGCCACCTCAACGCCTCTACCACCTGGCCCAACGGCGACGGGCTGCCCCTCCACTCCATGAGCCGAGACGAAATCGCCTCGATCGCAGAAGACCATCACGTCACCGTCGCCTCGCACGCGCACTCTCACATCCGCCTCGGCGAGTTTGAAGACGATGCGCTTCTCGCCGAGCTCACAACCGCTCGCAGCGAGATCGAGGCGATCCCCGGAGCGGACTCGACCGTGCTCGCCTACCCGTACGGCTGGGTCGACAAACGAGTGCGCCACCGCACGATCGACGCCGGTTACACCCTCGCGATGACCACCCGCAACGAAACCTGTCGCCTCATCGAAGATCGCTGGACCTTGCCACGCCTGATCGTCGACGGCACGCAACCACCGCTCGAACTTGTCGAACAGCTCATCGAGGCCGCCGACCAGCGTTGACTCGACCAGAGCTGACTCGACGACTCGGACGTCAATCGTCGAGCATGTCGAGCCACGGCGTATCTGCCAACCGCTCAGCCAGCTGATCGAAGTTGGCCACCGCAGACCGCACGCTCGGCGTGTTCTTCACGATCGTCGTCTCCGGCAACGCGCCGATCGGCTCCAGGCCGATCTGCACACGAACCCGATTCAGCTCATGCAGCGGGTCCTCGACGAGGTCGTCATACCAGATCACGAGGGGGTCGCCGAACGTCTCCAGTGTCTTCACCAGACGACGGTCCAGATTGCCGAACATCGTGATCGCCTCAGCAAATTCATCCGGATCGATCTCGATCGCTCCGAGCTCCGGGCTTGACGCATCCCGATTCCACACGCCCTGCTGTTCGTTGAGGGCACGCGCCCGAAACAACGACACCGACTGATGGACGGGGTTCTTCCGACGGATCCCGATCGACTCGATTCCGTTCGTCTCGAGAAACTCTCGGTGCGCCGCAGGTTCATAGATGTCGCCGATCTTGACCTTGCACCCGCGGACACCCCCTTCGGGGCGATCACCCAGGTAATACTCCCGAATCGCCGACATCTGAACGTCGGCGTTCTTCTGCTGGCCTTTCTGAAACTTCTCGCCAATGCAGGTAACGGCCGGCGACCCATCGAGCAGCGCCCGCAGCCACGAGCTGCCGCTCCGGCCGTTGAAGTGAATCCAGAAGTCGCTCGCCATCGTCAGCGCGCACCGTCTTGCGGCGGTGCAGGCCAGACCGGCGTGCGCTGGTTTTTCACCCGACTCCGTAGAAAGTTCGACACGAGCCGTGCTTGCGCAGTTCCATCCGGACCCGCCGCCAGACTCGCCACCGTGTGCGCCGCGGTGAACGCACGCGGCTTGCCGACCCGTTTCGCTTCCTTCGCCAGTTCGGCCGCAGTCCCGAACCGACGGCCCTTCAGGTTCTTCAAAGCGTTGATGGCATGCACCGAGCCGACCTCGGGACGGAACGCCATCGGGATGTCTGCACCGGTGTGCTTGCTCATCACCCGCACGAACTCTTCAGACCGTTCGGTGCCGCCACTGGCCGTCTTCGCCCCGCCCCGAAGACGCTCGAGCGAGAGGACGATGGGCTCGTAGTGCAACTCGTTCTCTCGCGCAATGTCGAGGAAGAAGGCGTAGTCGAACGTGTAATGCAACGACTCGTCGAGCGGGGCATACCGCTCGTGGATCTCCCGGCGCCAAAACGCCGACGGTTGCACGATGAAGTCCCCATGGACGAGCTCGCCATACTGGCCCGCCTTCACGTTCGATCGCAGACCAAAACGACGACCCTTCTCGTTGATAGCGAGCGAATCACCGTAGAAGAAGCTCGCCTCCGGGTTCGCCCCAAAGAATCGGAGCACATGAGGTAGCGCCCACGGGGCGAGAATGTCGTCACCATTCAGCCAACCGAACACATCGCCCGTCGCCTCGGCGAAGCCGAGATTCAACGCCGCCGTCTGGCTCAGGCCCGGCGCATCGATCACCCGGACGTAGCCGTTCTCGTTGAGCAACTCCCGGGTGCCGTCGGTCGAACCCGAATCGACGGCGATGATTTCCATGTCGACATCGCCTTGCTCGGCGAGCGACGCGAGCGCATGCCCGATGTACGGCTCGGCATTGAGCAACGGCATGATCAGCGAAATCCGCAGATGTGTCGTCTCGGCTGGAATGGCCGCATCGACCGGCTCATCCACGACAATCGGATCGCCAATCGCAACGGGCTCGTCCACGACGGGCTCTTCCGCAACCGCATCGGCGACCACAACGGGCTGATCCACGACCGCACCGGCGAGTGCCTCGCCTGGCTTCGAGACGTCGTCAGATTCGTCCACGCGCGGCTCGGGTTCGGCAACGGAAGGCGCGGCAGCGGACACCGGCGGCGGCACAGGCGCAACGACTTCGACAACCCGGTTCACGATCACATCGACCGGCTTGAGCGGCTGCGCCGCACCATCCCATTCGGACACGATCTCTGTCGGAGCGGCATACCTGGCCGCCAACCGGACGGCGTTCACCGCAAGCTGCTCGCGGAACTGTCCATCGTGGAGCCGCTCGAGCGCAGCGACGACGTGCTCGAGCTCCGGAGTGGTCACGACGACCGACGCGTCGTTCGCCGCAGCGAGCTCGATTCCGTGTTGGTCGGCAGGACCGATCAACAGCGACGGACGGCCCGAAGCCCACAGGTCGAGAAGTGTTTGGGGGAGGTCGTGCCGCATCGTCCGGGCAGAAGGCCCATCGAACGGCGATGCCCACACAAGCACGTCTGCCTCGCCCATTGCGGCGAAACGCTCGCTACGACCACCCGACTGCTCGATAGTCTTCACGACCGGAAGTTCGCGAAGCCCCCGCAGCCAAAACCACTCACGACCCGACATCGACGTCCGGAGTCGAAACTCCGCCGTACCGTCGTCGCACTGGGCGGCAAGGGCGACCATCGACAATGCCGAACCAGCGTCCTCGGTCGATCCATCGAACAGGAGCGAGAGCGGTCCGGCAGCAGTCGGCAAGACCTCGGCGTTTCGGTCGACCGTCGGTGAAACCACCGTGACAGCACGACCCAGGCGGTACTCGAGGCTGATTGCCTGAGCCGCCGTCGAGGTGACTACCGTTGCGGCGCTGTGCGCCAACCGCTCGAGGGTGCCCGACCAGTAGTGCGCAAGATCCGGTTCATCCAGGGCGTCGGGCCACCACGTGTCGATCACAACCACCAGATCCGAAACCTTGTCGGCGGTCAGTGCGAGGTGAACGGCCGGCAGCGACCCGGGGCCGGGGATCATGACGAAGCGATCGACGACCGGCAGATTCAACGGGGCATCGACGAGTTGCTCAGATGCCGAGAACGTGCGTTCACCGTCACCATCGACGATCACGAACTCTGTCGGCGACGACCACACCTGCGCGCTCACCGACCAGCCCAACACCGCCGCGAGCCGCTCAGCACGCGCCATCGTGGCCGAATACCCCGGGCCGGGATCGTCGAACGCCAAGATCGTCGACGCCTCTCTCGCGGCCATCTCGCTCGATACGTCCATCGCCTGAACCACTACGCCTCCCCGGCATGATCGCCTGTGGTCATCCGTCTCACGAGTGTAGATGTCGGCAGAAAGGCACTCGTGAGAAGAAACGCCCGGCTTTGCGCTTCGCGAACCGAGCCAATCGACCCAGAGTTCGGATCTCAGATGCTCGACAGCACGTGCTTCAGCAGGATCGCTCCGTAGTCGCCGTTGAGATGGTCGACGTCATCGTCATCGTGGGTGGAGCCAGCCAATCCGACACTTCCCCGGGACCATTGATCGCCCGAGTAAAGCACGTCGACCACGGTCTCTTCGGGTTGAAGAACCACACCGACTCCCTGGCTGACGGCGGTCGACCGGACAAGGTCTTCCCACTCGTCCCGAAGGAACTCGGCGACCGGACCGGCGACGGCGACACGATCCGAACGGCGGGCGAGGTATGGCCTCGGTACGGCAACCACCGGCCGGTGCGCCCTGGCCCCGAGCTCACCGAATCGTGTCAGGCGCCCAACAACCCCGGCGCCGAGCGCCCGACGAAACAACCGATCGTCGATCCACTCGACATCGACCCCAGGCGCGTCGACAGCATCGGCGGCTCGTCGAGGCAGGTGATATCTGCCCCCATCTCGAAAGCTCGGAGGTCGCAGACGTCCGAGCACCGAACCCACCCACACGATGGCGTCGTGCTCTTCGTACCGGATCTCGCTCGCGCCCGAGAGACGCTCCATCGGGCGACGTGCGCGATCCGATGAAACGACAAGGCGTTCATCTTCGAAGCGGACCTCACGCAGATCCAGTCGGGGCGCCGCAAAGACCCGGTGAGGAGGGTCAGGATGGTCGCGCAGCGCCTCCGCCAGACACGCCACATGCGAATCTCCAATGAAGGCGACCCTCATGATCCGGGACCGGGAGCAAAGGCTTCGAGCAAGGCGTCCTCGCACTGGGTGTCTGCCGACGCCGAGGACTCTGGCTCGCCTTCGTGCTCGAAGAGACGCGGCTGGGCCCGGCGGAACTCATGCATCACCCGAGCGACCGCCGCCGGCTCGACCTCACGCATGTTCGACATGAAGTGGGTACCGCGACTGTTCGGGTTCGTCACGATTTCGTACGACGGGAAGTAGTCCACGTTTGGGTCCGACTCCGCAACATCGGCGGCAAAGGCCCGAAGCGTCGACTTGGATCGCGTATTCGCCACGAGCACGTGCTGGCCCGTGGCCGTCGCCGTCAACGGGACAGGCGACACCGTCAGCAGCCACTTCGTGGAGGCCCCCACCATCGACTGAACCTTCCCGAAGTCCTCGACCAGATCGGCGAACGAAAGCGACTTGGCAGTCCAACGCTTCGCATCGAACGTCCCCGCTTTCACGCCGGGCGGAGCCGAGTACGCCAAGCCCGTCTCTTCATCGAGCCAGTACTCGGTCAGGCCAAGCGTGAAGATCATCACATCGACCTGCGAGAACAGTGCCCACACCCGATCGACGTGGTGCCGACGAAGCGCAATCACCTCGTCGAGCGACCCCAATCCATACTCCGGTACCGCGGGCCGGAACGCGTCAATCCACCTTCCGTCCTCTCTCTGCCACGCAATCGACGAATCATCGATCGCGAGCTCACCAGACGCCTCACGCAACAGCTGAAGCAACTGGCGAACCGTGTAGATGTTGCCAAACCGTGCCGAGTACACGCCGTAGCCGTGACCGTCGATCAGATCGGGAATGGTCTTGAGAATTGGTGGCGGGGGCTCCACATCGACGATCGACACGCCATTCGATTCGAGAAACCGCTTGAGGTGCTGGGCGAAGCAACTGCCCGCAGCCCCGATTCGCATCGACCACACCGATCGACCTACATCGGGCGATCGGTCGCCCGAACTACCGTTGAGAGCGTGACTGTTCGGCAATCGGCTCGCGCCGCCGCAGACCGAGCGCGCCTTCGCTTCGCCGTGGCGCGCGACGGTTCTCCAATACCGCCCGCGGGCACGCGGCTTGTCGTACTCGACCCCCGCATCGGCCAGCCCAGCAACGGGGTCGACGTCGTGCATCCGTGGCTCGCCGAACTCGACCCCGAAGACGCGCTCGCCGTCACCGTCGACGACGGCGAGAACCTACGGCTGGTCGACCGACCCGGGGGCTCCTCACAAGGCCACCCTGCGGACGTCGACGAGGTTGTGGCGGCACTCGACGCCCACCAACCCGACCTCGTGGTGTTCTGCGCTGGCCCGGGCGCGATACCTCTCGTCACGGTCGCCGAACGCCTCATACGCTCCGACGTACCGGTCGTACTGCTCGTCGAAGACCAGTGGTACCTCGACCTGCTCGACTCGTGGCCGGACCGGGGCCGATTCTGGGACGGGACGCTCGCCAGCGTCGCACGCCGATCCTCGGCGGTGTTCGCCTCTTCCGACCTCCTCGCCAGCCAACTCTCAGAAACGTGGGGTGTCGACGTCGGAACCTGGGTCGTCGGATCGCCTGTCGATGCCCGTCCGGCCCCGATGGGCGTGCAGAGCGAACGCCTGCGGCTGGCATGTGCACCCGACCCCGCACCGGGGTACGGCATCGCCAGCACCATGCTCGTCGGCCTCGCCGTGCACCAAGCGCCGAACGTGACGCTTGCGCTTCGCTCACAGGCTCGCGGCGAGGGCAACTCTGTCGCCGACGCACTCGCGACGCTCAATGGGGTCAGCGCCACGGCACCGGGACAACGGCCGCCGGCACTCGCCGACCACTACGCCGATGCCGACATCGTCGTGTTCTGCCAAGACTTCTCCGCGGGCCGTTCGCAACAACCTGCGATCCCTGGAGCTGTCCCGGCACTGCTTGCGTCAGGTCGCCCGGTTCTGGCAGTTGGTCCTGCCGGCAACGCGGCGATCGAATACCTCCGCGGCACCGGTGCCGCGCTCGTCGTCGACACGCCCGAGCCCGCCCGCATCACGTGGTGTCTCCAACAGTTCGCCGACCCCGAGGCCCGCCAGAAGATGGGAGCGAACGCTGGCCTCGCCCATCATGCGCTCCGCGGCCAACGCCCCGACCTTCGAGTCGTTGTGGAGAGCCGACCCGACCGCCGCGAAGGAGGCCCGCTCGGCTCGATTCGGGCCCGTCATGCTGGCCAACGCTGCGTGATCGTGGGCAATGGGCCGTCGCTGCGACAGACCGATCTGGGCCTTCTCGACAACGAGATCATGTTTGCCTCCAACGGCATACACCTGCTGTTCGACGAAGTGAAATGGCGACCCACCTACTACGCAGCCGTCGACCCGCTCTACCTCCACGAACGCCACGACGACATCCGGACCCTGCTCGACGCCCATCCCGACACGACCGGCGTCTTTCCTACCCACGTGCCGATGCACGACGACTCCGGCGCCACCGTCCGACCGCCCGACCTGCTCCCCGACATCCCAAACGCGGTCTTCGTCGACCCGCTCGGCGAGATGAGCCACCACTCTCCCTTCGGCGCCTTCTCCGTCGACCTCGCCGCCGGACTCGTCCAACCGGCAACCGTCACCATTGCGCTGATGCAAATCGCTGCGCACCTCGGATTCACCGAGATGATCCTCGTCGGCTGCGACACGAGCTACACGATCCCCGACACCGTCGACCGCTCCGGGCCCGACGTCCCCGGATCCGACGGCGAAAAGCTGATCATCACCTCCACCGCCGACGACGACCCCAACCACTTCGCCGCCGATTACTTCGGCCAAGGCCGCTCCTGGCACCACCCACGCGTCGACAACATGATCCGCCACTACCGACTCGCCCACGACGTACTCCGTATGCTCGGAGTATCGGTGGTCAACGCCACCGAAGGCGGCGCACTCGAGGTCTTCCCGCGCCTGCCCCTAGCCGAAGCCCTCTCCGACCCGACGAGTACCGCAACGTGAAACAGACTTCCCTCCAGAGCGAACTCACCATCGAAGCCCTGCTCGCCTCGTACCCCCGATCGGGCCGGACCTGGCTCGCCGGAATGGTGAGCGAAGTGATCCGACGATCCACACCGCTTCCAAAGGGCACCCGCGTGTTCATCAACGAACACAGCGACAAGGCAATCGTCGAATGGAACGCACAGTTCGACGGACCCGCTCCAGCTCCGCTGCGTCTCGCCACCCACAACTCGCGCCACGAGGTGCCCGCTGCACCCCACACGGTCATGATCATCCGCCACCCATACGACTCGCTCGTCAGCTACTTCCACTACACCACCAAACACACCGAGCAATTCGGCGGCGACATCCCCGGATTCCTTCGATCACCGAGCCACGGAATTTTCCGTCTCGCCCGTTGGTTCAACAGCTGGGCGCCGGGCGCGGACGACGTCACGGTCGTCAGCTACGAGACGCTCCGCACGAACCCCGGCCCCGAACTCGGCCGAGCGCTCGCAGGTCTCGGAGTCGATCACGACGAAGACCTCGATGCGGTCGCCAACCGATGGGCCTTCGAAAAACGCCAGGCGAAAGAGCTCGAGCGGACCGGCCCAACCGATGCCGACGCCTTGTTCATTCGCAGCGGAAAGGTCGGTGGGGGCCGCGAGGAGCTCACCGACCACGACATCTCCACGATCAACGAAACGCTCCGCTCAAGCCTCAACGACGACGCCCTGCGCCTGCTCACGTCGCACGGCTACCTGGACAGCTGAACGTGTTCGTGCTCGAGCGCATCCACGGCGAGAACACCAGGACCGTGTTCGTCTCTCCCGACCGCACCGAACTCGTCCAGCTACTCATCGACATTTTCCGAGATCGAGCCCGACACACTCTGGACCAGCCTGCCAGCGAACACCTCCGCACCGCGGCTCACCGGTTATCCGTCGGCGCCTCCGACGATGGACTCCTGACGCTCGCTGGTGAGCTGTTCCGGATCCGATTCGACGAAACCCAAGGCGCCGCATCCTCGGGCGGGCGCCGAGCCCGAGCCCGACTCATCAAAAGCCTCCGGTCCAGCACAGACAAGACGTGGGCACCCACGACAGCCGCACTCGCTGTCGAACGGGTGACCCGCACCGACAACGACGTGGTCGAAGACGAGTTCATCGATGAAGGCATCATCTCCGGAGAAGAGTTCGAACTGGGCAGCGACCGATGGTGAGCGTCATGTCCGACGAGGAGTCGGGCGTCAAAGAAGCGGGCTTTCGACAACGCGTTCGGATCCTCGTCGAAGCGGCCCGGTGGCTTGCAGGCTCCACGATTCGGCGCCACCCAATCCAGCTCGCCGTCGTCTCCGTCGGACAAGTAATCGGAGCGCTCGGAACGGCTCTCGGCACCATCGCCGTCATCTTCTACATCCGAGCAGCTGTCGGAGATGGCAGCCTCGGACGAGCGGGCATTGAGATCAACATCGAATCCGCCGCCGAACCACGGACAGCGGCCATATTCCTCGTCTCCCTGCTTGTCGTCGTCTCTGCCTCGGCATGGGCGATCTGGAGAACCGAGCGCCAAATCGCAGAGCTCGCGCGAGAACACGCCGCCCGCCTTCGACAGATGATCATCACGCTGCTCGCCGACCACGGGTCCGAAGGCTGGCAAAGCACCATCGACCACAAACGTCCCGCGATCGCACTTCACCAAGCGCTCGTGGCCAAGGTGCGTTCCTCGACCGTCGCACTCACCGACCTCCTCACTCTTGCGCCGTCGATCGTCCTGCTCTTCTCGTCGCTCGTCGTGATGATCCTCATCGACCCGATCGCAACACTCGTCGCTCTCCCCATCGCCGCCGTGTTCGGCGTGATCGGCGAGCGCGTCAACCGAGAGGTACAAGAACTGACCCAGACCTACGACAGCCGCCAACAGATGTCACGCGACCTCCTTGTCGAACAACTCGAAGATCTGGCCGACGGGGTCACCGAGCCCGAAAATCTCTCCTTCAGCCGAACCGAAACTGACGACAAACTGTTTCACGATCGACAGCTGGCAACCACCAAACTTCAGGTGCTCGGTCTGGTCAACAGCGCATTCATGTTTGCGGCTGTCGTTGCCTACTTCATCATCGTCCGCGGCGTCGAAGACCTCTCGATCGAGATCATCATTGCCTTCACCTTCGCTATCCGCTTCGCCGCACGATCAGTGCAGCAAGTCTTCAAGGCGTTCGTCCAGGTCAGCCGCCGCCTCGAAGACATCCGTATCGTGCAGGGCTTCATCGCCGGCATCGATGCTCACCGACTCGAACGAGCGCTCCGAGCTGACCCCGACTCGGCCCTCCCCAGCGAGCTCGCCATCGACGTGGGCGCCGACACCGACCCCCTCGTGATCGGGCAGGACAAACCCCTCCTCATCCTGACCAAGAGCAAGCCCGACGAGTCCGAAGCGTGGGCCGTGCTCCACGTCATCGAAACCGCCGTTATCAGCGACGAGCTCGACCTCATCGGCGTGGCCCGAATCATCGAGGTCACCGACGAGAACCCGGTGCCCGACATGTTGGCGAGCGACCCCGTTCGGATGATCATCTCCGACGAGCCGCAGAACGTCGTGAACGAGAACCGCAACGCGTTCACGTTCATCATGCACAACCGGCCCAAACTCGTCCTCGGCAAGTCCGTGCAGAACATCGGCGATCAGTTCGCCGGCCTGATCGTCGTCGTCGACGATGAGATCGTGTGGTCGGGCACCGTGGCCGACGCTGCCGAGGACGACGAGCACCTCCGTGGCCTCGTCAGACGCGGCCGTACAAAGAAAGCCCCAGCTTCCACAGCGCCTGATACATCGACGCCGTAGCCAGATACGGCCGCACGTGGCGGTGGATCTCGGGATAATCGACCGGGCGGCCGAGCGTCCGTTCCCGCAGCCGCATCATCTCCGCCTCGCCCGTCGATGCAATCTGGGCCGACGTCTTCTGCTGCTCGTGCACCCTGAACGCGCCAAGGAACCTCGGGATCCGGGCGAACGTCGCACCCACGTCGCTGAAGCGCAAGATCAGATCCCAGTCGACAGCGAAGCGGAAACTCTCGTCGATCTCGCCGCCGGCCTCGTCCCACACTCGGCGGCGCCAGAACATCGTCTCTTGCGGGATGTAGTCCGCCCACGAAAGGACCTCGGACTCGTGCGGCGGCATGATCCATCGACCGATCTCGTCGCCAGCACCGTCGACGATGATCCGGTGGCCGTACACCACATCGATGTCGGGCCGGGATGCAAACACCGACGCCACCGTCTGGAGCGCCCCAGGCAGTAGGAGATCATCGGAGTTGAGCCACCCCATGATCTCGCCCTCAACCCTGCCAAACCCTCGATTAATCGCGTTGGCCTGGCCACCGTCCTTCTCGACGACGGCCCGCACGCCCCGACCAGTCCAGCGATCGAGCACGTCCGGAGTCGAGTCGGTCGACTGGGCGTCCTGCACCACGTAGTCGAGCCGATCGTGCCGCTGCCCGACGATGCTTGCGATCGTCGCGTCAAGAAACTCGCCCTGCTCGAACGATGGCGTCGTCATCGCAATCGACGGCAATCCCGGTGTTGGACGCACCGGCCGAGGCAACTGGATCGGACGCGGCGCATATTGGTGAAGCTGACCGAGCCCGGTCCGCCACGTCGCTGCTCGTCTCACACCGCGCATCATCGAACCCTACGTCGGCACATAATCCCGGGGTCTGACCCTCTCGGGCACACTCGGCCGCACCTGGGCGACACGGCAGTGCCTGGAAGCAAGGCCGCGGACACACTTGCCGACACTCCCCCTCACCTCACTCTCCGGCGGCTGTCACACCCCCTGAGTAGGTTGAGTTTCATGGTCGGAGTCGGGGCACCACCCCACCACAGCACCCCAACCGGGGACCAGCATCAGGCCTTGTCTGATGCCGAGCTCGACGAGCTCCTCAACGGATTCGGCGCCGTCATCTCCGGCCTCCCCACCCGTGCCGGGATCACCTGGGCACAAAAAGCCCAACGACACTTCGCCGGCATCGAACTCGAACTCACCGCACAACTCAAAAAGTCCGGCGCATCAGACCACGACATCCGCAACACCTCCACCGCAGGCGGCACCCGCACCAAAGCGTCTGCGAACCGGGCCAAGAAACGTGCCGCCACCGTCAACGCCAACCCGAATCTGGCCGAAGACGTCAAAAACGGAGATTTGCCCGAAGAATCCTTGGACGCGCTGGCCGAAGCCTCCGAGAAAACCGGCGGCGACGCCGCCAACGACACCGAGTTGGTCGAAGACCTCAAGAACGGGTCACCCGATCAAGCCAAGAAGACCGTGACGCGGTGGATGGAACGCCGCGACGACCCCAACAACACCCAGACACGCCACGAACGCCAACGCAACAACCGCAAAGTCCAAACCGGCCGCGACGACGCCACCGGCTGCGAAACCATCACCCTCATCGGTGACACCGAATCAATCACCGAAATGCGCAAGAAAGCCAGAGCACTCGCCCAGAAGCTGTACAAGGCTGACGGCGGACGAGACATCGACCCCCTCAACCACCCCCGCAGCTTCAACCAACGCCTCTACGACGCCTACCACCAACTCATCGTCGGCGGCGACAACGGCCCCACCTCGGTGCGGTCAATGATCCACATCACGCTTACCGTCGACGCAACCGCAGAGTCCGGCATCCGGGCGGCGATGGTCGACGGCGACGGCTACCTCCCCCAATCGGTGTTCGACCGGTACCTGTGCACCAGCATCCTCGCCCTCACCATCTTCAACCAGCGGGGCCACACCCTGTGGCACGGTCAAATGAAACGCAACGCCACACCAGCCCAATACGCGGCGTTGGTCGCCCGCGACCGCGGCTGCGTCCTGTGTGGCGCGTCACCCGAGTTTTGCCAAGCGCATCACGTCATCCCGTACAACTCGGCCAAACGCGGACCCACCGACATCAACAACCTCGCGCTCGTCTGCGAACACGGCTGCCACCAGCGTCTCCACGACCAACGGCTCACGTTGTACTACACAACCGGCCCACCCGACGTCGGAGACCCAAACCGGCCGTCCATGACGTGGCACACACGGCCAGCCACCGACGACGAAATCGCCGCCGCCGGTTTGCCCCTTCGGGGCAAGCCCTTACCGAGTTCGCAAGCGAACTCGCACCGACCAACTCCCCCGAAAGCACCAGGCCGACACAACCAGAATCACTCCAACCGCCCGAACCGCAGCCATTCGGTCCAAACAGCGACGCCCACCCAAGGAGCCCTCGGCATCTGAACGGCTGGACCGGTCGGACCCTGCACCACATTCTGCGGGCCGGACTAGGGGGTGCGTGTAATGACGGGGTCTGACCCCTGGATTACATGGCCCCGGCGGGTCAGGAGGCGGTGATCTTGACGATGGGGTTGTCGAGGTAGCGAGAGACGTTGCCCGCGTTGTCTTTGGCCCAAACGCGGATCCAGTACTCGCCCGCCTGGTCGAAGTCGACGCCCGACACGGACCAGGTGTTCCCCGAACGCACGGCCGACACCGACGTGAACGACGACGTCCACGTCGAGCCGTTCCAGTAGGCGGCAGGTGAGCCCCGGCGAATGATCGCGATCCGAACCAACCTCGGGCCCGACCCTGCGTCGGTGACCGTACCCGACACCGAGCGCACGCCTGTGGAGATCGCTGCCCCGTCGGCGGGCGACGTCGCGACCACGGTCGGCGGAATGACGTCGGGCCCTGGCGCCGCCGTTGTTGTCGTACTCGTGGTGGTCGTCGTGGTGGAGGTCGTGGTCGATGTAGTGGAGGTCGTGCTTGGAGTCGTTGTCGGCGGCGGACCGGCGGCGGACACCGTGATCTTCGTGATGGCGTTCTCGGAGTACTTGGCCACATTGCCGGCGTTGTCCTTCGCCCACGGACGAATCCAGTATTCGCCGGTCTGATCGAATGAGACGCCAGCAAGCGACCACGATGTTCCGCCGGTCGGCACCATCGAGACGAAGCTCGACTGCCACGACGTGCCATTCCAGAACGCTCGGTCGCTTCGGCGCTGCACCGTCAACCGGACACGCGAAACACCAGACCCCGGATCGGACGCCGTTCCCGCCACCGTGTGAGTGCCGAGCCCTATCGTCGAACCATCAGCCGGCGACGACACCGAGATGACGGGGTCGACCGTGTCGGGCCCTGCCGGCACCGTTGTCGTCGTGGACGTAGAGGTCGAAGTCGTCGTGGTGGGCAAGGTCGTCGAGGGCGCGGTCGTGGACGGTGCTGTTGTGGACGGCGCAGTCGTCGGCGGGGTTCCGCCGGTTGTGCAGGTGATGTCGACGAAGTCCGACGTCCACAACCGGATCGTCCAGTCCGCGCCGGCACCGTTCGAGTCCGACCAGGATCCCGTGGCATCGACAGTCGCCTGATACGAGCCGTTCTTGCGCAGAACTGGCGTGCCCGGTGAGCCGATCGCCCAGGTGACCGTCGCCGCCGAACCCGATTCGTTCACCGAGCACGAATCGCTTGCAGGCACGGTTGTCGGCGGGAGGGTGGGCGGGGGTGCGTTGCCGTTGAGCACGTCGAAGAGGCCCGTCTCGCCGGGGGCGCCGAGGCTCTGTTGAACCGACGTCCAGCCCTCACCTCCCGAGCCGTGCAGCCCGAAGCCCCACTGCCAACGCTCGTTGTGGCCGTACAACATGGCAGCCACGCCGGTCTGGGACGCCACCGCCGAGCCATCGGCGATCACCTTTTCGGGCGTCACGGTGCCGCAGCCGTTCCAACTCGGCGTGATCGCCTCGTACGAGAGCTCTGCGGCATAGACCGGCTTGTTCGTCGAATTCACGACCGCCGACAAATCCGCCACATGCTGTGCGGTCGTCCAGCAATGCCCTGTCTGGGCGAGATGAACCTCGTTCCAGGGCTGATCGACGAACACTCCAGGACGTCCACCGGGCGTGTGATAGCCGATCATTTCGTTCGCTCCGGTCGAACGCAGACCGGCCGCCATGTTCGCCCACACTGCGGCATCGGGGTCGGGATCGCAGTAGTTGTCGCCACCCATGCCCCAGATGCCGAGCGCCGGGTGTCCGCCGAATTCGTTTCCGAGATGCACGCCGAGCGCAAAGCTGTTGGACGCATCGACCGGACCCGCTCCTGGTGTGCACTGACCGTTCACGAAGGAGCTCACGTACGCCGATGCCCACGCCGCCATCAAGCCGACCTTCAGTCCACGGGCCTGCGCCTTGTCGAGGATTGTTCCGATCCATGTGGCATGCGCAGGCGTGAGACGAAGCTCGCCGTTCGTGATCGTCCCCGACGGTTGTCCGGTCGCCGAGGCGCTGCGGCCCAAGCCGCCGAGCGTCGGGAACACATTGATGAGCACGCCGGTGTATCCCGTCGAGGACAGGTGGTCGAAGTACACGTCGATCTCTGCGGGCGTCGCCCACGCGGTGGCACTCCACGCGGTGTCCCATACCGGGAGGCTGGTCGCGGCGCCTGCATCGCGGGCCGGTACGGCAACGATCGCAGTCACGATCATCGACAGCACCATCACGATGGCGATCTGCGTACGACTGACGGCCTTGATCATTTGTCTGTCCTCCACATCCGCCTGCGGTCCCGAACCATTCGGTCAGTTCACGGTGATCTTCACGATCGGGTTGTCGAGATAGCGGGAGACGTTGCCCGCGTTGTCCTTGGCCCACACCCGAATCCAGTACTCGCCGGGCTGATCGAATTCGACCCCGGCGAGCGACCACGTGACCCCGGAGTGCACCGCCGACACCGACGTGAACGACCCGACCCAGGTCGACCCGTTCCAGTACGCAGCTGGCGAGCCCCGTCGGATGATCGCCAGCCGAACGAGCTGCACCCCCGACCCGGGATCCGAGACCGTGCCCGACACCGTACGAGTGCCGGTCGAAATCGTCGAGCCGTCGGAAGGCGACGTGGCACGCACGACCGGCGGAGTCGTGTCCGGACCCGGCGCCACCGTCGTGGTGGTCGTCGTCGTGGTGGTGGTCGTTGTGGGCGGCGGGCTGCCGGAGACGGTGATCTTCGTGATGGCGTTCTCGGCGTAGCGAGCGACATTGCCCGCGTTGTCCTTGGCCCACGGCCGGATCCAGTAGTCGCCTTGTTGGGTGGCACCGATCCCCGATAACGACCACGACGTGCCGCCATTGGGCACCAAGGAGACGAATGTCGGCTGCCACGCCGAGCCGTTCCAGTAGAACCGATCACTGCGACGCTGCACGGTGAAGCGAACCGTCGCCACCCCGGAGCCCGCATCGGATGCGGTACCCGACACCGTCAAGGGTCCTGTGCCGACCGTCGAACCGTCGGCGGGCGAGACGACAAGCACCACCGGATCGACTGTGTCCGGACCGGGGGCCACCGTCGTCGACGTCGTGGTCGTACTTGTCGTTGTCGTCGTGGTGGTTGATGTCGTCGTGGTCGGTGCCACTGTCGTGCTCGACTGGGGTGTGCCCGACACCGTGAACTTGACGATCGGGTTGTCGCCGTATCGGCCGAGGTTGCCGGCGTTGTCCTCAGCCCAACCACGCACCCAGTACTCGCCCGCTGAAGCGAAGTCGACTCCGCTGATCGACCAGTTCTCCAGGCCGACAGGATCGAGCGACACGAATCCGGTCTGCCAGGTCGAGCCGTTCCACATCGTGAGGTCGGAGCGCCGCTGAATGGTTGCCCGGACCCGCTTGAGTCCACTCCCCACATCGCTCGCCACGCCGCTGACGGTTGCCACGCCGACCCCGATCGTCGACCCATCGGCCGGCGATGTCGCCACCGCCATCGGAATGACATCGTCGGGACCCACGAGCGTCGTCGTGGTCGACGGCGTTGTGGTCGTCGTTGTGGTCGGTGGCGGGCCCGATGTACACGGCACGTCGACGAAGTCGGCGTTCCAGACCCGAATCACCCAGTCATCACCCGCGCCGTTCGGATCGGTCCAGGTGCCCGGGTTGTCGTTGAGCGTGGCGACGTACGTCTCGTTGCGCCGCAGCACCAACGTGCCACCGGACTGGATCGCCCAGGACACCTCCGCCGATGCCCCGGTCTCGGTGACCGTGCACACGTCGCCGACTGGGCCGCATGATCCGGCCGACTGATAGGCCGCGACGAACGACGTCGCCGAATTCGGGACCGTGATGTCGTGCGATCGTGCCCCGCCGTCCGACCAACTGGAGAACGTCCGCAGCGTCGACGACACGCACTGGTTCTGCGGTGCCTCGATCGTGTGCTCGAAGCCTCTGGCGGTGTCGAGCACGTACGGGGCAAGCTCGGTTCGACCATCGACGAGTACGTCACCGGATCCCATGCTGGTCGTCACGGTCACGTCGACCTTGCGGGGGTACACGATGATCGTGTCGGTGTCGGTCAAGCCCGACTGGTCGGTCGCGGTCACCGTGATCTGGTATGCCGTCTGGCCTCGGTAGTCGTGTCCGGTCGTCGCCACCTCGAACGGGCGCGGATTGCCGGGCACGGCAGTCAGGCGAGAGTGCTGGTGCTCGTCGTGAAGCAGCGCAACGTCCCACGTGTAGGAGTTCGACGACAACGATCCATCAGGATCCGAACCCGCAGCCGCCAACGACAAGGTGTCTCCGGCGTTGAAGAACGACCCGTCAGCAGGCGACGTAATCGACACCGTCGGCGGAGCTCCCACCTGCACCGTCACGGGCTGTGATGCTGTCGAGATCCCGTTCGAGGTCACCACGACCGAGACGTCGTACTCGCCGGTCGACGTATACGTGTGGTTCGGTGAGGCCTGTGTCGACGTCGTGCCGTCACCGAAGTCCCACAGATAGCTGAGCGGGTCGCCGTCGGCGTCGCTCGCCGTCACCGATGCGCTCACCTGAAGTGGCGCCGGGCCGGAGTCCGGAGTCACGTCGACCGACGAGATGACCGGCGGCGCGTCGACCGAACCCGAGTACTTGATGCGTCGAAGCTGAAACGAACTCGGGTTGTAGCTGAACCGGAGGTAGTAGATGTTGCCGTCGGGGCCGACGCTGATCCACACCGGCTTGGCCCCGTCGATCAGATCGATGTCGTTGACCGTTGCGACCGATCCGTCGGGATTGCGGGTCGCCCACCACATGGCGTCATCAGCCCAATCGCCGAACACGTAGCTGCCGAACATCTCCGGCGGCATTGCCGTGCCGCGGTACACCTCGCCGCCCGTCACCGATCGGTTCTGGCAGCATCCGCCGTTGACGTCGTGGTCGTAGGAATACCAGGGCGCCGACACCCCGGCCGGACACGACGGGCCGGACTTCGGCGGGCCGAGCGGCCCTTCGCACGTCGGCCACCCGTAGTTTCCACCGGGCTGCACGATGTTGATCTCTTCGTAGGCCTGCAGGGCGTAGTTGCCGCCAACATCGCCGACCCAGTGTTCGCCCGTGACCGGATCGACCCACGCTCGGAACGGATTGCGGAACCCGTACGCGTGGATCTCCTCGAGGTTCGGGCCGTTGCCGTCGGCGAACACGTTTGACGGGATCGATCCGTCGAGATTGATCCGAAGAACTTTGCCGAAGACGTTGTCGAGCGTCCCCGAGTTCGCCGCATCGAGACCGTCGCCGACCGTCAACAAGAGCTTGTTGTCCGCGCTGATCTCCAACGAACCACCGACGTGGAACTGATTGACGTGCGGCGGCCCCGGGTTCTCCCAGATGAGCGTCTGACTGTTCGCAGTCGCCGACGAATTGCCCTCATTGAGCGTCAGCCGCACGATCCGGAGCCGAGACGGTTCGGCATTGGTCAGGTGGTAGACGAAGAACTGGTTGTTCGTGGCGAAGTTCGGGTGCAACGCCAGATCGAGCGCACCTCGCTCGCCGGCACTCGACACGTTCGAGATCGTCACCTGTGCGCTCGTCGTCCCTCCGGTGGTCACGATCGACACCGAACCCGTGCGTGCGAGAGTCAACAGTCGCCCATCGGGCATCCACTCCGCGGCGACGGTCTGCTGTGGGGTCGTCGCCACGAACTCGTCGACGAACAGCGCCGGGTTGACCGCCGCGTCGACACGCAATGCGCCCTGGGACACCGCCATCGCCACGGCGACGACCACGGCAGCCGCCGCAGCCACGGCGGCCGTGACTACTCGACCTCGAATCCCACCCATTGTGCTCTCCCCCGCTCTGCCGACATCTCGACGTGGGAACCGTATCGCTCGCCGCTACGTAGCGTCCATTTGCACACGTCGAGAGCGACAGAACGCGCTGACGACGCCCGAACCCCGACGAGCAACGTCGATCTCGCTCCCGCGCTCCGCCAGCTTGGTACGCACAGGTAATACACTCCAAAACGATGGGTGAGCGTTGCCGTACGGCAGCGTTGGGGGCGACGTTCGCCCTGCTCGTCGCCGCCTGCGCTGCCACCGAAACTCCGACCGTGGCTCGACAGAGTGAGCGAACCGTCTCGTCGACCACCACTGTGCCGTCGACGATCAGCTTCGCGGACGATGGCGACCCGGTCTTCGTCGACGAAGCCGACGCCCGCGGCAAGTGTCTCGGCGGAGATGAATCGCGCCTCGCGGTCTACGACACCACGAACGGTTCTGAAACCTGGTCGCTGCCAATCCCGCGTCCCGGTGGACTCAGCGCGAACACCGAAACGGAGCTCTACCTGAGCTTCGCGTGGGACACGGATCAGGCCCCGGGGATCGGCGCGGTCGATCTCACCACCGGAGAGCCGATCTGGCAACGATTCCTCCCCGAAACGCCCCAAGACCTCGAACTCCGCGAGCAGCAACTCTTGGTCACGATGCGCAGCGAGTTGCTCTCGATCGACCCGACGACTGGCGAAACCCGCTGGTCGACCGCCGAAGAATTCGACCTCGAGCGCGTCATCATCGACGACGAACAGATCGTCGCGCTGACCTCGGTCGGCGTGACCGGCATCGACGCCGAGTCGGGGCACCGACTCTGGACGGTCCCGATCGAGCGACCCGACAATCTCGCCGCCACCGATGGATTCGTCGTCGTCAGCGCGGGCCCACGCATCGTTGCGGTCGACACGATCGAACAACGCGCCGTGTGGGAGATCACCACCGACCGTCTGCGTGCCGGCGAGATCCACCTCACCGACCACGCCGTGATCGTCGAAGCGTCACCCGCCTCGGCGCCCACCGGAGCACGCCTCACCTTCGACCGCCGCAACGGCGTCGAGCTCCTTCGAATCGAACACACGAGCAACATCCATGTCACGGACACGGGCCTCGTCGTCACCACCGGAGTCAACGACGAGGGCCGGCCGGGCACGCCGTACTGGCTGTACGCAATCGATCCAGTCAGTGGCGAGATCCGCTGGCAACGGCCGGCCACGGCTCCCTTGCGGGCGAGCCTGCTCGCGGCCGACGGCACCCAACTCGTTATCACCGACCCTCACCCGGCGATCGGCGGTGTCCATCGGCTCCAACTGCTCGCCTCGGACAGCGGCGTGATCGTTTGGGAGACCGCAACCGTCGAACAATGGGACGGCGCCCACATCGAATTCGGTGCCTTCGTGTCGCTGCATCGCACCGTCGACACGCTCGCCGGCGAGCGCGGCTACGCCGGACTTGTGCTGTCGTCGGACAGTGCGCTCATCGTGACCGAACGCGACGGCGTCGATCAGCCTCCGATGCTCGTCGTCGACGGTCTGCTCGTCATCTCTGGCGAACAGTCCAACACCTGCGTCGGCCGACGCCTCGGCGAACCCGGCGTTCAGCCCAACGCCGACGACCCGACCTGATCAGTACCCGTTGGGGTTGTTCTTCTGCCAGCGCCAGTGGTCGACGCACATGTCGTCAAGATCTCGGGTGGCCTTCCAGCCCATCCGATCGAGCGCTCTCGCCGGGTCGGCGAACACCGCCGTGGCATCGCCAGGCCGGCGATCGACGATCTGGTGGGCGATCGGGGCACCCACTGCACGCTCGGATGCGGCGACGACCTCGAGCACGGTCGACCCGACGCCGGTTCCGAGGTTGATCGCTTCGAATCCTTCGACGGTCGGCAGGGTGCGCAAGGCAGCTTCGTGGCCCTCGGCCAGGTCGACAACATGGATGTAGTCACGGATGCACGTGCCGTCTGGCGTTGGGTAGTCGCCACCGAACACCGATAGCGACTCGCGCACACCGACGGCCACCTGCATGGTGTACGGCATCAGGTTGTTGGGGATCCCCGACGGGTCCTCGCCGATCCGGCCGCTCGCATGCGCGCCGACCGGATTGAAGTAGCGAAGACTGAGGATCCGCCACGACCCCGCTGCGGCGACATCCTGAAGCATCTCTTCGATGAACAGTTTGGTTCGCCCGTAGGGACTCACCGCCGAAGTCGGCTGGGCCTCGGTCAACGGCATGTCCTCGGGCTCGGGATTGCCATACACCGTGCACGACGACGAAAAGACCAGGTCCCGGACACCGGCCGCATCCATCGCCCCGAGCAGCGAGATCGTCGAACCGACGTTGGTGTCGTGATAGAGCAGCGGCTCGGCGACCGACTCGCCGACCGCCTTGAGGCCGGCGAAGTGCACCACCGAATCGATGTCGTGCGCCGCAAAGACCGAGTCGACGGCGACACGATCCCGCAGATCGAGCTCGACGAAATCGATCGGGCGTCCGGCGAGTTCGGCGACCCGGTCCACCGCCACCGGCGAGCTGTTGTCGAAGTTGTCCACCCCGACGACATCCCATCCCGCCTCGAGCAACACGACACACGTGTGACTCCCGATATATCCCGCCGCGCCGGTCACCAGAATCGTGCCGCGCGCCTCCGAACTGCCGTGATTCGCCATGCCGCCCATGATGCCAATCCGACGGTGGGCCATGCGACCCGATGTGGACAAGCCGTCCAGGCGACGCCGAGAAGGTCGAGCGTGCGGTCAGCCCTCGTGGAGATTCAGCGCATCGGCGAACGTGGTGTCGCCGAACGGATTGTCGAACGCAGACGCCGTCTCGACCGTCGCATCCGGATCAACCCATTCGGCATATCCCGTGCGCTCCAGCTCCTCGGCAAGCTCGGGTCCACCGGTCTTCTGGATTGTGCCGTCGGCGAAGACATGCACGTGATCGGGCTCCAACTCGTCGAACAGACGGCGGTAGTGCGTGATCGCCAGCACACCCAGCGGCTCGGTGTCGTTCGTCGCCGATTCGATCCGGCGCGTCACCGCCCGCATCGCGTCGACGTCCAGACCCGAATCGATCTCGTCGAGGATGGCGATCCGCGGCTGCAAGACCGCGAGCTGGATCGTCTCGTTCCGCTTCTTCTCGCCGCCTGACAGATCGACGTTGAGGGGCCGGTCGATCAAGCTCGCGTCGAAACCGATCTGGTCGGCCTCTGATCGAATCGCCGACGCCACCGCCGAGGCATCTCGCCCCGCGGCGACCGCCGACTCGACCAACATCGACTCGAGCGACACGCCCGGGACCTCGGTCGGGTACTGCATCGCCAAGAACAATCCGGCGTGCGCCCGCTCCCAGGCCGGCAGCGCCAGAAGGTCGACGCCGTCGAGGTGCACCGACCCACCGGTGACCGTGTACCCGGGTCGACCGGTGATCACATGCGACAACGTCGACTTGCCCGACCCGTTCGGGCCCATCACTGCGTGGACCTCACCGCTTCGCACCGTCAACGACACGCCACGAAGGATCTCCTTGTCACCCACGGAGGCCCGCAGGTCCGAGATCACCAACTCACTCATCAGCCGTCCTCCTGACGGATCGACACGAGCACTTCGCCATCGTCGACGACGACCGCGTGAGAACGCACCGGCTTCGTGGCCGGAAAGGTCATCGCTTCACCGGACCGAAGCGAGAACAACGCCCCGTGCTTCGGGCACTCGATCGCGCACTCGTCCTCGTCGACGATGCCGTCGGCCAACGACACCTTGGCGTGGCTGCACGTGTCGTCGATCGCGAACCACTCGTCGCCGACCCGGGCGTAGGCGATGGCCACGCCATCGATCTCGATCGACGCAATGTCGCCGTCGGCGAGATCGCCGACGGCGCACAAGCGTACGGGTTCGGCGCTCATGATGCGGCCGCCCGGTCGGCCTGAAGAGCAGCGTCCACGATGGCCCGCATCTCCCCACGAACCGCGTCGACCGGCAACTGATCGATCACCTCGGCGAAGAAGCCGGAGACGAGAAGCTGCTCGGCGACAGTCGTCGGCACCCCTCGGCTCTCCAAGTAGAACAGCTGCATCTCGTCGATCTCGCCAACGGTCGAGGCGTGGCTACACGCCACCTGGTTCTGTTCGATCTCGAGGTTCGGCACCGAATACGCCCACGCGTCGTCGCTCAACTTCAGGTTGCGATTCGTCTGGAAGGCGTTCGTGCCCGGAGCATCCTCGTTCACCCGGATCAGCCCCGAGTACACCGAACGAGCCGACCCGGTTACCGCACCCTTGAACAACAGGTTCGAGGTCGTGTCGGGCGCCTCGTGGTCCTGGAAGGTTCGGAAGTCGAGCATCTGATCGCCGTCGCCGAAATACACCGCCAGGAGATCCCCGCTCGCACCGCGTCCCGACAAACGAAAGTCCGCACGTACCCGGGCGTACGACCCGCCGAAGGCCGCAATCGACGCCACGACATGGCTCTGCTGATGCGAATCCGACCACTGCTGCTCCAGGCAGTGCGTAGCCCGACCCAGCTCCTGGACCGCCAAGAATCCAACGCGAGCGTCCGGCTGAGCGAGGAGCTCAACTTCGGGCAACACCAGCTGCTCGGCCTCGCTCGAGCGGCGACGCTCCAGCACGGTCACCTGCGCCCCATTCGCGGCCCGCACGACGACGTGAGTTGCCACCGCGGCGCCCGGCGCGTCAATCCACGAGTCGACCACGATCGGCCCGTCGACCACCACACCACGAGGAACGTCGACCACGACGGCGTCGTGAAGACGTGCGTCGTGGAGCGTCGACACCTGATCGCGATGACGCCGCAAGCCACCGAGCAGATCGGCGCCACCCTCGAGCTCGGTCAGCGACCCCACAAACGATTTGCCAAGGCGGCCCTCGTCGCGTTCGACACGCACGATCCGGCCGTTCAGCAGCGTGATCGAGGCCGCCACGTCATCGATCGACACGCGGTCGGGGCCGGAGTCGAGCGAGGGGGCGTCACCGAACATCGAGAGCTCGATGTCGGCGATACGGCTGTACCGCCAAACCTCGTCGGCATCAGATGGCGGGGCCGACGCATCGAGCTCTGAGGCCGCCGCGTCACGGCGGTCATCGAGCCATTCGGCGGAAACAACTGCAGAGGACATCGTCCGAGAGGGTATCGGCGCCCGATCTCGGCCGATCGCCTCAGTCGCGCTTCTTCCGCCGATCCAAGAATCGACGGAGCCCTTTCGGCTTCAATGCTTGCGCTCGTTCGGCATCGACTTCGGCCTTGATCCCTGGACCCGCGGCATTGACGATGTCTTCTGCGGCGTCGAGCAGCGCAGCAATGGAGTCGTCGTCGCCAAGACTCTTGGGCTCCGACGGCGTTGGTGGTGTCACCAACGTGCCATGGCTCCAGTTGACGTCTCCGAGCCGACGCTCATACCGCGGGCAATCATCCGGGCAACGCCACGGCGCCTCGGGCGCAAGATCGAGGTCGCACTTTCGGACGGTGTCGCCACTCGGATAGCTGCGGGACTCGAAGTACTTGCAGTCCTGACGCATCGGCATCTGTCCATGATGGCCCGCCGACTGTCACGATCGGTGTCGACCTGCCGAATCCTGACACGATCTTCAGGGAGGCGGAACGAGACCGAGAGGCGATCAGCTACCAGTCGAACGACCGAGCACCACGCCGATCGTGGCGAACAGGTAGCGCAGGTCGTTTGCGAGCGAGATGTCGCGGACATACTCCGCATCGAGGCGCAAACCATCACGCAAATCGCCAGCCCGCCGCAGGTCGCTCACCTGATACGGACCGGTCATACCGGGTCGAACCTCGTGACGAACGTGTGCGAGATAGCCACGAGCCTCGGCGATCTCCCACACCTCGGGACGGGGACCGACCAAGCTCATCTCCCCGCGCAGAACGTTCAGCAACTGCGGCAACTCATCCAGGCTCAGCTTGCGGAGCAAACGGCCCAAACCGGTGTGGCGGGGGTCGTCGACGGTCTTGTGCTTCTGTCGGCGATCAACGTCGACAGCCTCCGAACGGGCCCGCCGATCGTGGCGCATCGTCCGAAACTTGCGGATCTGGAAGGGGTGGACGTCCATCCCCACCCGATCCTGCCCGTACAGAACCCCAGCTCCCAGGCCAACACGTACCGCCAAGGCAATCAGCAACGCGACCGGTGCGACCGCCAACGCAATCGGACCGATCAAGGCCAGATCCAACAGGCGCTTCCCACGTCGCTCATAGAACGAACGCGAACGGACCACGTGCAGCGACGGACGGTCGCCGACAACCGCCAAATCCGGCCGTTCCACTCCACTGCGTTGCCGCGTCCTAC
Source organism: Acidimicrobiales bacterium (assembly GCA_020629375.1). Lineage (GTDB taxonomy): Bacteria > Actinomycetota > Acidimicrobiia > Acidimicrobiales > SHLQ01 > SHLQ01. The sequence goes on along the minus strand of JAHDDK010000001.1, from coordinate 65,105 downwards.
CCATCAACCACTGAGAGTAGAAGATCGACGAGCATGCCCACCTGGGAACAGATACCCAATTCGGTCACACGCGCGTCCCAGACGGCCCTAGCCGATCGAGCCTTCCCTTTGAGGCTCGATGCGTAGATCGGGAAGCCCGATCAGCCGATCGAGCCTTCCATCTGGAGTTCGATGAGGCGGCTCCACTCGACCGCATACTCCATTGGCAGCGTGCGCGTGATCGGTTCGATGAAGCCGTTCACGATCATGCCCATCGCCTGCTCCTCCGACAGGCCGCGGCTCATCAGGTAGAACAGCTGCTCGTCGGCCACCTTCGACACCGTCGCCTCATGACCGATGATCGCGTCGCGCGAACCGATCTCCATGTACGGATAGGTGTCGCTGATCGAATCCTCGTCGAGGATCAACGCATCGCATTGCACATGGCTCTTGCAACCGTGGGCGTCCTCGTCGACATGCACGAGACCGCGGTAGGAGGTTCGACCACCGTCGGAGCTGATCGACTTCGACACGATCTTCGACGTCGTCTCGGGCGCGGCGTGCACCATCTTCGCGCCGGCGTCCTGATGCTGCCCGTTGCCGGCATAGGCAACCGAGAGCACCTCGCCCGACGCTTTCGGGCCGACCATCACGACCGCCGGGTACTTCATCGTCAGGCGGCTGCCGATGTTGCCGTCGATCCACTCCATGTGGCCTTCGGCGTACACCTTGGCCCGCTTGGTCACGAGGTTGAACACGTTGTTCGACCAGTTCTGGATCGTTGTGTAGGTGACGCGAGCCGATTCCTTCACGATGATCTCAACGACCGCCGAATGCAACGAATCGCTGGTGTACACCGGCGCCGAGCAGCCCTCGATGTAGTGGACCGAGCTTCCCTCGTCGGCGATGATCAGCGTCCGCTCGAACTGGCCCATGTTCTCCGCGTTGATGCGGAAGTAGGCCTGGAGCGGCATCTCGACCTGAACGCCTGGCGGCACGTAGATGAAACTGCCTCCAGACCACACCGCCGAGTTGAGTGAGCTGAACTTGTTGTCGTTCGGGGGGATAACGGTTCCGAAGTACTCCTTGACGAGCTCGGGATGCTCCCGCAACGCCGTGTCCATGTCGCAGAAAATGACGCCCTGCTGCTCGAGGTCCTCACGATTACGGTGATACACGACCTCGGATTCGTACTGCGCAGTGACTCCGGCGAGATATTTCCGCTCGGCTTCGGGGATACCCAGCTTTTCGTAGGTGTCCTTGATGGCCTCGGGGATATCGTCCCAGTCGTCGGACACCGACTCCGTCGGCTTGATGTAATAGAAGATGTCGTCGAAGTAGATCTCCGACATGTCGCCGCCCCAGTTCGGCATCGGCCGCTTCTCGAACCGGTTGTACGACTTGAGTCGGAAGTCGCGCATCCAGGAGGGCTCGCCCTTCATCCACGACATCTCATTGATGATGTCGGTGTTGAGGCCCTTTTTCGGCTTGTAGATGTAGTCCTCGGCGTCCGACCAGCCGAGGTTGTACTTCGAGAGGTCGACACCGATATCCGCAGTCGTCATGGTTCTCCGTCCGAGGCGAGAGTGCTGACTTGATCGTACCGCTCACACCGGCGACCGAACCGAGCCGAACCCGCGAACTCCCGCACACCACCAAGCACGTGCCGAATGTCACCTAAAGTAGCCGTAGGTAATTGGCCCCTCGCGTGCCGTCAGCCTTCCGCTTGATGCCGCCCATGCGATAACGTCGCGAAACGACGGCGGTCCCATCGGCCACGCCGCGTGGCCACACAGTCAGGTTGACCTCATGCGAAATACAAACTTGGGCCTTCGAGCGGTGCTCGGGAGCATTCTCGTACTGGCGGCGGCACTCGGGATGATGACCGCCGCGGGAGCCAACAACCCGCCGGCTGGCGTCCTCGGAGTCGCCACGATCGACCCGACCGACGACCCGGCCAGCACAATCGAGTCTCCGGTCTGGGCCGTCGTCGAGGCGAACGGCCGCTACTACATCGGGGGAGAGATCAACACCGTCGGCGGAATTGCTCAGCCGACCGCCGCAGCGATCGACGTCGCCACGGGCCAGGTCGACCCGGACTGGCGCCCCGTGATCACCAACTCCGGCAACACCCCGGAGGTCCTCGCGATCGCCGTATCGCCCAACGGCGACGACGTGTACCTCACCGGTCGATTCACGCGAGTCGATGGCATCAACAAGCTCCGGCTCGCCAAGGTCGACGCCGACGACGCCAGCCTGGACAACGGATTCACGGCCAATGCCAACGGTGCGGTTGAGACCATCGAAACCGACGGCACGTCGGTCTGGATCGGTGGACGGTTCACCACGGTCAACGGCGTGACCACCGACCGAATCGCCAAAGTCGACGCACAAACTGGCGCCGTCGATACAAACTTCAGCGCAGCGCTGACCGCCTGGCCCGCAGGCGCCACCGGTGCAGTCCTCGATACCGAGCTCGTCGGAAACGACCTGTACGTGGCCGGCACGTTCACGGAGGTCAACGGCACCGCCGCCAACTATGTCGTGCGCCTCGATGCCAACACCGGCGCCGTCGACACCACCTGGGCCGCATCCGCATCGGACTCGGTCTACGAGGTCGAAATCAAGCCTGACGGCACACTCGTGTACACCGCCGGAGCAGGCTCGCTGAGCACGGGCGGCAACGCCCTCCAAGCCTTCGACGCCACCGACGGCACCCTCATCTGGGAACGCGTCGGCGCCGGCGACTTCCAAGCGATCGCCACGTCCGGCAACACCGTCTGGGCGGGCGGCCACGGCAACTTCATCTATGTCGAGAACAAACTGCTCCTCGACGACACCCCCAACCCGGCGTTCCCCGCCAACGGCTACGTCGAGAGCGACGCCAACCCGAACGCCGTCCGCCGCAACAAGTTCATGGCCTTCGACGCCACCGACGGCACACTCCTCCCGTGGAACCCGAACGGCGACTCCGTCGACGGCGTCTGGGAGCTCGAGATCGGCCCGTCTGGCCTGCTCGCCGGCGGTGACTTCCACACCGTGTACGGCGTCAAGACCCCGCATCTCGCGATCTTCCCCGAAGCCGTCAACGGCCTCAACGCCGCACCGGAACCGCATTTCACGGCGTCGTGCGTCGGTGCGAGTTGCCAACTCGATGCGTCGGCCTCGTTCGACCCCGACGGCTCGATCGCCTCGTACGCCTGGACGACCAGTGGTGGCCAGACCGCGACCGGCGTCGCTCCATGGTTCGGATTCGCGGATGACACCGTGCACGAGATCACCCTCACCGTCACCGACAACACCGGTGCGACCGCCAGCGCCACGCGGCCAGTCGTCATCGGTGCTGGCGGCGGTCCCGTCGAGATCGTTGGCGTCAGCTCCACCAACGCCAACTCGGCGGCCTACACCGTCACCATGCCGACCAACGCGAGCGCTGGCGACGTCGCCGTCGCCTTCGTTACCGTCAACGCCACCGGCCGCATCATCACGCCTCCGGCGGGCTGGACCTGGGCGGCAACCGCACAAGACGACTCACTCGAAACACAGATCTTCTGGAATGTCGTTGGCGCCAACGACCCCGGCGCTCCGCAGATCTTCAATCTCAACTCTGGCGCCAAGGGATCGATCACGCTCCTCGCCCTCGACGGCGCCGAAGAAACCGACCCGATCCTCGCCTGGGCCGCCACCGGTGAAACCGAGCAGCGAGCACCGCACCTCGCTCCGGCCCTCACGCTTCCGGAGCCCGCCACCGTCGTTCGCCACTGGGCCGACAAGACGAGCGGCACCACGGAGTTCTCCGCTCCCTGGGACGAACAAGAACTCGACGAATCCATCGGCTCGGGATCCGGGCGGGTCTCGACAACGACGTCGCTGATCACGTCCACCCAGACGGGCACCGTGCCCGCCGCCTACGCCGTCGCCGAACACCCCAACACCAAGGCACTCGGCTGGACCGTTGCGTTCCGCACCGACGACCCAGCGACCAGCCCCGACACCGTCGTCCCGGACTCGGCAGTCGATCCAATCGGCGCCCAAACCGAAGGCCCCGTCACCATCACCGGCACCGCCACCGACGACAACTCCGGCGTCGCCACCGTCTTCGTCCGCATCCGCCGACTCGACGACAACAACTACTGGGACGGCGCCGCCTGGACCACCGCAAAGGTCTGGATCCCCGCAACCGGCACCAACACCTGGTCCAGCACCTTCACCGCCACCGCCGCCAACTACCGGGTCAACACCTACGCCGTCGACAACGCCGGCAACATCGAAGACTGGGGAGACGGCCGACCAACCGTCAACTTCACCGTCGACCCCGCCGGCGGCAACGACACCGTCGTCCCGGACTCGGCAGTCGATCCAATCGGCGCCCAAACCGAAGGC
>JAHDDK010000001.1:0-60643 GCA_020629375.1 Acidimicrobiales bacterium | reverse complement strand
CCCGTCACCATCACCGGCACCGCCACCGACGACAACTCCGGCGTCGCGACGGTGCTCGTGCGAGTCCGCAACAAGGACAACAACACCTATTGGGACGGCAACGCCTGGGTCACCGACAGCAATACCTGGATCCCAGCGACCGGCACCACCTCGTGGACCCTCAACGTCCCAATGATGATTGCGGGTGACTACCGGATCGCTGCCTACTCGATCGACAATGCGGGCAACGTCGAGGAGTGGGCAGACGGGCGACCCAACGTCGCTCTGGACGTCTTCTGACCTCAGCTCAGGCAAGCGTCCCAGCCCGAACCACATGCTGGCGCCGTCGGGAGACCGAGGTGCTTCAGGAGGTCAGGTGCGGCCCGACAACCGATCCCGCAGCGTAGGCGGTAGCGCGTCGACGACCCGTCGACGCGCACCCAAGGCGGCATCGAGTCCTCGCGCCTTCGTGGATACCTCGACACTCTCGTACCCGAACGCCCGGTTCTCGGCGCCCGCGATCGCTGCGAAGAGCTCGTGTTGATGATCGGTCCACGACGACCAGCGCTCGGTCGGAGCGAAGTCTGCGGGCTTGTCGACCGCATCCCAGTGGACGTCACCGTCGGCGGCCGTCGAGATCGTCGAGGAGCCCCGTACGGGCATCGCATCGACGCTGTCGACCGGAAAGTGCCCGGTGTCGAGCCCGAAGAAGTCAACGACATCCAGAGCCGTCTGCACGGTGTCGGCGTAGAGATCTTCGTACCGAACGACACGCAGGTGGGCGGGCGGATGGTTGATCGATCCGATCGCGTCGAGGATCGATCGTGCGCCGTCCCGAAAGCGGGCGGCGGCGACATCGAACGGCGAACCCCAGGTGCGGACCGTCGATTCGACAACGCTGCGACCATCACGAACGATCACGACGCCACGGGAATCGGGAAAGAGCGCTCCGATTCGATCGAGATTCGCCGGGAACGGCGTCTTCGTGACCACGACATCGGCTTCGCCCGAGGCACGTGCGAGCAGCATGGCCCCAAGACCCGAACCGATTCCGCGAAACACTTCATCACGCTCGGGCGTCGATACATCGGGCCACGATTCCCAGAATCGCTCCAGCTCGCCCACGTACCGGTCGAGATGTCCAAGCGGGCCCAACAACCCGTCCTCCGGAACCCCGTCCGGGAGCTCACACCCCGGGTGGAGAGCCAACAGATCGCCAAGAAATGTGGTGCCGCTCCGAGGCGCCACACCGAACAGAAACTGCAGCTGTGCCAAACCCCGTCACCTCTCATCTGGCAGTCATGACGTCCTTCGAGGATACTCTCCGCATGCCCAAGCAGACTCCGTCACCAAGTCGGCGCGTCATGCAGCTGTTTTTTCAGCTGCACAACCGCGGCGGCGAGCAGGTTGCGAAGGATCTCGGCGAGGGCCTCCAGGCGCGCGGGTACGAGGTCGAGACCGTCGGATTCTTCCGTAGAGAAGGTACGAATGCCGTCGATGACGTGACCCGCGATGCGGTCGTCTTGTCGACGGGAACGCCTAGCCCGGCCGGGATCGCGAAGACGATGCTGACGATGATCAAGCACGTTCGTCGCACAAAGCCCGACGCGGTGATCATCCATACCACCGCAGCAGCACTCCTTGCGGCCCCCGTCCTTCGGCTGTTGGGCGTGAAGCGCCGAATCGTCATTCATCACAATCCCGTTGGGACCTACCAGTCCGGGATCTGGGTGCGGCTCGAGCAGCTCATGGGCACGATCGGGGTGTACTCCGACATCGTCTTCGTCAGCGAGAAGGGCCTCGCACTCGTGGGCGACTGGCCAGCGCCGTATCGCGACCGCGCACGAACCATCCTCAATGGCATCTCGTTGCCGAGCATCGAAAGCCGCGAGGAAGACGTCATCCGGAAAGAGTGCCGGGTGAATCGTGGCGAGCTGTTCGTCGTGAGCATCGGTTCGCTCGAACGACAGAAGAACCAGAAGGTCATCATCGAAGCAGCGGCCGCCGTGCCGGGTCTCCGGCTCGTCATCGCCGGCGAGGGCAGTCTTCGAGATGACCTGGAGAAGCAGGCGCGTGACCTCGACGCACCGGTCACCTTCCTCGGCAAGGTCGATCGAGACGTCGTGGTCGAGCTCTACCGCCATGCCGATGTGCTGGCCTTCCCGTCGCTGCACGAAGGTCGAGCCCTCACGCTCCTCGAGGCCGCCGTGGCCGGCTTGCCCGTCGTGTCGAGCGACATTCCCGAGAACGTCGCAGTGCTGGGCGACAGCGCCCGATACCTCGATGCCGAAGACGTCGATGCCTGGATTCAGGTCTTCCGGGAGCTCGCCGCGACCCCCGACGAGTTGAACGAGCTGCAAGTCTTGATGGACAACTGCAACGTGACGACGGTCGACGACATGGTCGACGGATACGAGGAACTCCTGCAATGAAGCTGGGCCGGGTCGCCCGGAACACGTTCTGGGAGCTCGGCGCGGGACTCGCTGCAACTGCGGCGAACTTCTTGACGTTCGTGATTCTTGCGAACGGCTTCGGCAAGGACGGCTACGGCCTCCTCAGCGGAACGATGGGCATCATGTTGCTGCTCGGACCCCTCAGTGCCTTCGGTGCCGGACACCTCATCGTCCGTGCCGTGAACGAACGAGGAGAGTCGCTTCGGGCTGCGCTGTGCCGGTACCTCACGCTGGCACCAACAGGGGGGCTGGCCGTCTTCGGCATCCTCGTGATCTTCCGGGATCAGATTCTGCCCGAGGCTCCGCTCGCGCTCCTGCTTGCGGTCGGTCTCGCCGAGCTGATCGGTCAGCCACTCATGACCGTGTGCACCCAGGCCGCGCAGGCGATCGAGGAGTTGTGGATCTCGGCGATCACCGTGTTCGTGTCGCGGGTCATTCGCCTCGGATTCGCCATCACGTACGTCTACGCCTTCGGTGCGAGCGATCCCCTGTGGTGGGGGGTGTACCACCTCGGTGCCGTGGTGATCGGGGTGATGATCGGCATAAGCCTGCTCTGGGCACAGACCGGCGGTTTCCCCCGTCCGCTGCGCCCCTACGTGCATGACGCTGGCGAAGGTCTGCCATTCGGTATCAGCGCAGGTTCGTTGTTCATGAAGAACGAAGCCGACAAGTACCTGCTGCTGCGTTTGGACTCGGACTCGGCTGCCGGGAGTTACACGGCCGGCTATCGGATTCTCACCGTCGCCCAAGTGCCGATCCTGGCCCTCGTGAATGCAAGCTACGCGCGGTTCTTCCGGCAAGGCGACGACGGAGGCGAGAGCTCTCGTTTGGCGGTTCGGCTGACCGCGCTCGCCGAGATCTACGCGATTCCGTTGGGTGTCGCGATGTATCTCGCCGCCCCGCTGCTCCCTCGCCTGTTGAGCGACTTCAGCGAGTCGGTGGATGTCGTGCGATGGCTGTCGGTCGTGCCCGCGCTGATCGTGGCGCAGGTCTTCCCGGGTCAGTCGCTGACCGGAACCGGTCGAAACTCGATTCGCGTTGCGGTGTCGCTGGCAGCGGCACTGCTGAACGTCGGGCTCAACATCTGGCTGATCCCTGCCCGTGGCATCGAGGGTGCGCTCATCGCAACGATCATTACCGAAGCGTTGCTGGCCGTTGCGCTGTGGCTCGCGCTCACGACAACGACGCCGATCACGGCACTTCCGGCTCCAGAGCCCCAAGAGACGGCGTCGTCGGGCGTGTGACGCCTGCGAAGTCGACTGGTGGGGCGCCCTCAGGAGAGCCGGCGCCAACGACCGCCGAGTCTGGCAGCGGCCGGAAGTCAGCTGTCGAGGGGTCGATGTCGGCGTTGACGAAGCCTGCATCAGCGAGGAGCACTGCGCTCTCCTCGAATAGACCACTATCGGTGCCGGGAGCGACGACGTACGCGTTGTTGTCGAACCCGACGGATTCGGATCGCGCCACGCGCACGCCGTCTTCGGCGAGGCGTGGCCACACGAGGTTGTTCCGGAACAACACGTTTCGGGCATCGTCCGCGCTCAATTCGCCGCCCTGGATCGACTCGGTTCGGAGGTTCCGGTACAGCGTGTTGTTGACGACGTAGACATCGTCAGCCTTCAGTACGTGAATCCCTCGACCGCCGTTGTCAAAGCACACGTTGTTCTCGATGAGCGTTTCGCCGGGATACTCGTAGTCACCGGCCGGCCAGCGGGTGTTGTCGATGATCACGCAGTTGCCGTCGGTGATTCCGTGCACCTGGTTCGGGACCAGATTCTCGTTGTCGTACACGATGTTTCCGGACACGATGTTCTCGAACCCGTCACCATCATCACCCCAGGGCTTGAAGAATGAGATTCCGCTGGTCTGGAACGGGCTGCGGCGGCTGTTGTTGAAGATCTCGTTGCCGATGACCGCCACCGAGCCGGACTCGATGACTTCGACTCCGTTCCCCGGAAAGTTGTGGATCACGTTGTTCTCGACGCGAACGTGATGCGTGTTGTTGACGATGCGAACTCCGGCGCCGGAGCGCGTCTCGGACGGTCCGATGATCTCGAACCCGTCGATCTCGACATACGACGCGCGGTCGAGCTCGAACCCGCTCCCCTCTCCGGCGGTGCGGATGATCGGTCGAGTACCAGGGGCGGCAACGATTCGGAGCCACGCTCCAGGACCGCCGTTTTGGTCGATGCGTTGGCGTCCCCATTCGCCACCATGGACTTCGATCACGTCGCCGGGTACGGCCGCCGCGATCGCCTCGCGCAACAGAACGTAGTCGCCGCTGCCATCAGGCTGGACGACGATCGTGGGCGTCGGGCCGGTTGGCGTCGGCTCCTCCGCTGGTTCAGCCGTCGACGATGTCGTGTCGGTTTCCTCGTCTGCGTCGACGACCGTCGTTTGCGGAACCTCAGATGCGGCGCCAGCGACAACGTCGTTGTCCGGAGCCAGCGACGTGGGTGTGGCGTACTCGGGCAGTGTCGGTGGCGGTCCCGTGTTCGCCGGTTCGGCGCGCAGCGCGCGCCATCCTGCGCCCGCGATCACGAGAGCGACGATCGTCGGAACGACTGCTATCCATGGGCGCCGCCGCACCAGCTCGATCATTGCGCTCCTCGCTCCACGAATCGGCAGTTTGACAACAATCCGTGCCTCCGTGTTCGCCAAGTACCACTCTACGTGCCGCCCCGGAGACCCGTCACTGGGTCAATCGTCATATCCGTCGGCGAATTCAGCGACGGAACACGTTGATCACGGCTCGCTCGGCGTCACCGAATGATGCGCCGATGTTGTTTGCGTTGCACGGGGTCGTGTCGCCGGCGCCGATACACCACTTCCAGCGGCCGGCATCGCCATACACGTAGCCCGCAACGCCAGCGTTCTTGGCCGCTTGGGCATCTTCGCGCATTTGCTGAACGCCCGGATTGCGCCACTGCGCACTGATCCAGTCGAACGTGATGTTGAAGTACCGAGACTCGCCCTGCCACGTTGGCAGGCCGTAGCCGTTGCGGACCGTGGACAGCTCGTTCTGGGTCTCTTGTGCACCCTGGTTGTGGCCGGTCTGGGGCGAAATGAAGTCGAGCCACCACTCGCCTCGGTAGTTGAGATGGCCCTTACCGGATGGCGGTGTGTGATACGTGATCTTGTGGTTCGAGCCCGCGTCCTTGATCCCGCTCGCCATCTGTCGCCAGACTCGACGATTCGCGTCGGTGTTGTTGGACGCCGCGTCACCGCCGAACACCCACATCGACAAGGCCGGATGGTCGCCGAACTTCTCGGCGATCTGCTTACCGAAGGCGTAGGCATTGCCCTCGTTGATCGTACCGACGACCTGGTTTTCCTTGCCGCCGTTCGACTTTGCGCCGGGGAGGTAGGTGTTCTGCCATGCCGGGATGAGACCGACCTTCATCCCGTGGCGTTGCGCCGAGTCGAGAATCTCCCGGACACGGCGCACGTAACCATCGCTCAAAACGACCTGGCCGTTCTGGACGCTGGCCACCTGACCGCCTCCCGCAAAGTTGTCGAGGTAGGTAGCCGGCGAATGATGCATGATCGCCGTCCATGCCCCCGTGAACCCGTAGTTCTTCAGTGTCGCGAAGTAGGCGTCGGTCTGGGCGGGAGTCGCTTTGATCAGCATCTGCCATGCCGTGTCGTACACGGGGATCGCCGTCGGCGCGCTCGACGCGACGTGCGTGATGCCATTCACACTCGCCGACCGGTTGGGGGCGGCGGTCGTCGTGGTCGTCGTCGTGGTCGGGGGGCGGGTCGTGGTGGTTTGCCGAGTGGTGGTGGTCTGGCGAACCGTCGTCGTCGTCGCACGGGTGGTCGTGGTCGGCCGGACCGTGGTGCTGGGTCGAGTGGTGGTTGCTGTCGACCGAGCCGTCGTTGTCGGGCTGGTTGCGGCCGTCGTCTCGGTACCAGCACTGGCCGTTTCCGCGGTGGTCGAGGTCGGCGCACTCGTCGGCGCCGTATCGGTGGCCGCCGCATCGTCGGAGGTCGAACCGTCGCCCGCCGTATCGGTGACGGAGTCGATGGCCGTATCAGACTCGGCAACCAGGGCTTCGGCCACTGCGGCGGACGCGATGCCGGAACCGGCGGCTGACGACGGACCGGTCGTTCCGTCCGGATCGACGATGGCACGTCCCGACGCTTCGCCGACAGCGCGTGCACCCTCGACCGTTGCTGACTCGGAGCCATCGCCGGTCGTCTCGAGAATCGGGAGATCACGAGCGGCGGCGCCGACCAGGATCGGGATCATCACCCCGAGCGAGAAGGCCGCGGCGATCGTGAGGCGTCGCCCAACCCGTCTGTTTGCTTGCGACATACCTGCACCTGTGTCGACCGCGCCCCCACAAAATGTAGTCGCGGCCGTGACGATCGCAAACCGTTTGTAACAAAAAGTGCAGAAATCTCTCGCCCCGTGTCCGTGAGGCGACTCGATGTCACCTCACGGCTCGAGAGCCCCCACCGTCGGTGAGCCTGGCCGGGCAGTTCCGCGCAGGTCGCGCGATGGGGTCGAACCGGTCGACCGGCCGACGACAGGGCTGGATGACGATGGTCGGAAATCGTCGGCGCTCGGACGCAGATTCGGGTTCCGGAGGGCTGGATTCGACACCGTTGGATTGTTCCCGCCGCTGTTGTCGATCTTCTCTCCGACGATGATGTTGTTGACGACCCGGGTGTCGTTCGCCCGCCACAAATGGACGTCCTTGGCACCGTCGGTCGACCACACGAGGTTGTTGCGGAACTCGACGTTGTTCGCCTCGAGCGCAGTGAGTTCTCCGTCGCGGATCTCGGCGTGGGTCAGATTGCGGAACAGCGTGTTGTTCCGGGCCAGCACGTTGTTGCTGTGGAACACGTGGATCCCCCGACCGCCATTGTCCGCACAGAGGTTGTTCTCGATCAGAAAGCCCCCGCGGTACCCGTACTGCTTGGTGTAGTCGATGATGATGCAATTGCCGTCGGTGATCTTGTTCGCGGCGCTGCGAACGATATTGATGTTGTCGAACACGATGTTGTCCGCGATCACATTGTCCCAGCCGGGGTTGTCCGCCCCACGGGCCTTGAAGATCGAGATTCCGCTCGTCTGATATGGGCTTCGGCGACTGTTGCCATGCACCCGGTTGCCGCGGATCTCCACACCACCGGCTTCGTACACTTCGATCCCATTTCCCGGGAAGTCATAGACGTGATTGCCGATCACCTTGATGCTGTACGCGCTGTTCGCGATCCGGACACCCGCACCCGACGAGTTCTGATGCCCCTTGATCTCGAACCCGCGGATCTCGATGTGATGCACGCCATCGAGGGTCACCCCGGCGTGGCGAGGCGGATCGATGAGTGGCGTGGTGCCCGGCGCAGCGGCGACGACGATCCAGGCGTCGTCGCGCCCACTCTTGTCCACGCGGAAGCCCGGATAGGTTCCGCCATGAACCAGGACCGTGTCGCCGGGCTGGGCCCGATCGACTCCAGCAGCAATCGAACCAAGCGCGTTCGATGACGCCGAACCGTTTCCAGATCCGCCAGCTCGTACGTGGATCGTCCGGCCGGATGCCGAGGTTGTGGTGCGGGAGGTAGTGGTTGGAGCGGCCGTCACCGGTACCACCGTCGTTGTCGGCGCAACAGTTGTGACCGCAGCTCTCGTAGTCGAGGGAACTCGGGTGGTCGTCGCGGCTCGTGTCGTCGTGGTGGGCTGGACCCTGCTGGGCGGAGTCGTCGTGTCCGGAGTGCTGGTGCCGGCAGGGGCCCCGCTCGTCGCTGCTGGAGCGGCCGTCGTCGGAACGTTCGGCCCGACCGCCGATGGCAGGCGTGCCGCGGACGGCGCAGAGGTCGTCGGCAGCACCGTCGTCGTTGTGGGGGAACGCCGGCTTGGTGGCACCGTCGAGGCGGGGGCAACCGGGAAGCGCGCCGGAGGCGCAGCCGGACCGACGGTGGTGGGCGGGGCGCCAGCTCCCGCTCCAGCGACCGACCCGTCGCCGGTTGCCGCGACGTCGGAGTCGTCGGCGAGTGCGGTCACCGAGCCGTCGAGTGCGTCCGCAGTCGCATCCGCAATGGCCGAGAGCGCCATCGTGCCGTCCGCCGGTGCGTTCGGGGTTGTTGCGCCGCCCCCGGCGGCCGCCGACGATTCGGCTTCGCGGAGCGACCGCGCCTGACCGGAGGGCTCCCCCATCATCCGAGCGACATCAGGCTCGGCGTCAACGTACGCGAGCGTCTCGGGAGCCGAAGGCGCCGCCAGCGCGATAGACGGATCGACGAACCCTGCCGCGACGAATACGGCGGCAATCAGCGCGCCGATGAGGCCGTTGGTTGTCGAGCGAGCCGCGCCGGGTAGCCAGGCGGACACTGTTGGGACGTCGACGTCATCGGATGAGTGCGAATGGGCGGGAAGCATCAACGGAGGTCTCGGCGCGTAGGCACGACGACTTGATGACTTTCGTCATTGAACTGTCACATGATGCGCGCGGCCCGGCCTGGACCCGCCGCCCGACTCACCCGACACGATCCGGCCGGCTCACCCGCCGAATCCGAGATCGACAGCCAAGAAGCTCGGCTCTACGACGGGGAATCTCCGAGACGACGCTTCGCTGCGGCCAGCATTCGGGATCGGGCAGGCGTGGGCAGCGAAAGAAGCTGGAGGGGTTGATCAACCACGATCAACGCCATCACCGTCAGCGTCCAGAAAAAGTGTCGCCCGATCAGGCTCGACTCGCTCATCGAGTAGACGACGGCGATCGAAATCATTCCCAGCGGCCACAGTCCATAGATCCCCGGCACCCGCTGCGCATGCAACGTGCCCCGTCGGAGCCCTCGGCCAAACATCCAGACGCCGAGCACAAATCCGACCAAACCGAGTTGAGTCCACAAATCAAGAAACCCGTTGTGGGCCGAAGGTGGAAGCCATCGATTCTCGATCCAGATCTGGTGGGACGGGGAGAACCAGCCATCCCAGAACGCCGCCCATCCATGCCCGAAGAACGGCCGCTCGGAGAGCAACGTAATGACCGACTCCCACAGCGGCACCCGACCCGACAAGGTGTCGTCGCGGCCGAGCAACCCCGTCAAGAACTCGAGATTGGCAACGGTGAAGGCGATCGTGCCGATGCTGCCACCAACGACCGACAGCCAGACCGCGCCGAACATCGTCTTGCGGGCCCGGAACACCTGATAGCCGATCAGCATCAAGACACCCATGCCGCCGGTGGCCAATGCTGTCTTCGACTGTGACAGCGAGACCAAAAAGAGCGCAAGCAGCATCGCCCCGAACCACACCACCCGGCGCCGCCGGTCGGCTCGAATGGCCACGGCGAACGCGAAGATCGCCAGGATTCCCATCTGCCCGAAGCTGTTCTTGTTGGAGAACACCCCCGTGATCACGAAGTCTTGCGTGCGTTCGTCGAAGGTGCGCGCGAGGTCCGGGAACCCGAAGAAGAACGCGAGGTTGATCAGCACCGACCCGAGGAAGGCCCAACTGATCATGCGAAAGATCTCGAGCTGCGAGAACCGAACCAGCAGATGAACGCCGATCGTTGCCGCCAAGCCAATGGCCACGACCCGGCGGGCCGTACCGACCGGTGACACCGACCAGAACGCCGATGCCGCCATCAGCGCGTGGAACGCCACCACGAGACGCGACCGAGCCAAGATCTTCCAGGCCAGATGCCAATTGCCGTTGAGGAAGTACAGCGATAGTCCAGCCAAGCCCAAGAAGACGACGACAACAAACGGGGACTCACCGCCGACGACTTGCCCGCGAACGGGCGGATTGAACCAATCCAGCGGCAATCCGACGATCAAGAACACGATGACGGCGAACACCGCCGCCCGCTCCCCCAGTCCGGGCCGCGAAACGCCGACGGCCGTCCGCTCGGACGGGTCGGTTCGAGTCGGGCTAGTGAGGGTCACGTCCGGGCCGACACCCGTTCGTAGGCGTAGCGGTCGCGGCTGAAGATGCCGCCGCCACCATCGCTCTTGTCCTTGTTGAGGACCGCTCCGGCGACCGTTCCGCCGGCCCGACGGATCTCGCTGCTCACCCGGAGCAACTCGTCGGTGTCGGTGTGTTGAGAATCGACGACGACGATCACGCCATCGGTGTGCACTGCCGCCGACATCGAATCAGCCGTGCTCAGCACCGGCGGAGCATCGATGAAGACGTAATCGAACTGCCCCTTCAGCGTGTCGATGAACTCGCCGAACCGCTTGCTCGCAAGGAGCTCACCGGGGTTGGCGGGAATCGGACCAGACGGCACGACCGTCAGGTTCGGAGCCCCGTCGACTCGCAGCGCAATGTCGGACCGGTCCGAACCGCCGAGATAGCTGGACAGTCCGTTCTCGGGGTTGGGAAGCGACAGGAGCTTCTCGACCATGGGGCGGCGCATGTCTGCCGACACCAGGACCACGTCGGAACCACCTTGAGCAGTCGCCACAGCGAGGTTCGTGATCGTGACCGACTTGCCCTCGCCGGGCCGTGCGCTCGTGACGACGAAGCTTGTCTGCTCGTTGCTCGCCGAGAGGAACTGCACCGACGACCGGAGCCGGCGGAAGGCCTCTCGTGCCCGCTGGATCTTGTTCGACTTGCCGGTACCGAGCATGACGACCGCCGAGGAGCCCGATCGATTTCCGAGCCCGAAGTCGGGGATCGAGCCGAGGACCTTCGAACCGACGGCGAGTTCGACGTCGTCGGTTTCGCGGGCGGTCCGATCGAGCCGATCGAGGAGCCACGCCAGCGAGATCGCTGCGACGAGACCGGCGAGTAGCGCACCGAGGTAGATGGTGCGATCCCCAATGCCGGCGAAGTCGGGAATGTCCTCGAGCTGAAGGACTTCGGCCGCGTCACCACGAGTTTGCTGCTCGCGGAAGGCCTGCGACCGCTCGGCTCGAATGTTGCGGAGTTCGATCTGGACCTGGTTGAAGTCGGTGTTGAGCGCCGAGACCTGCTGGTTCAGCGATTGGTTGAACGTGTCGCCGGTTGTGGCCTGGCGGTTCAGTAACTCCCGTTCGTCTTGGATCTCGGTGCCACGTTCTTCGAGGAGGGCGATCTCGGCGTCGAGCGACTCGAGAACTTCGGCGTCGATGGCGTCTGCGTCTTGGTTGCGAAGTGTCACATAGGCGCGGGCGAGCTCATTGGCGGTGTCGCGAGCGAGTTCGGCGTCGGTGCGCTTGACGAGAACGGCGAGGATGTCCGAGTCGGGTTCGAACTCGACGTCGACGTCGCGCTGAACACCTGCTGCGCTCTGCCCGCTGCCGAGCTCGACGGCGGCGAGCTCGGCGACGCGCACCGAATTCATGACGCCTCGTTCACGCTCGAGGACTACGTCGGGCAGCCGGTTCGGATCGGTTCGGCCGATCGGAGCGGGGTTGACGAGCACTTCGGCGCGCGCCTCGACGGTGACCGTGCGGGTTTGCACGTAGAGGTATCCGAGTGCGGCGACGGCGGCCGTGATCAGCACGACCATCAGCCAACGGCTTCGGATCGCCGAGAGATAATCCTCGAGTCCTGGGGTATCCCGCGCGTCGGGATTCTCGTACATCATCGTTCAGATCGCCTCTCGCTCGTGCGCAACGCCGCTCAAAAGTATGCCCGCAGCGAGCGGTGCCGGGCGATCGGTCGTTCGGCCCAGCTGTTTGTGGCCCGCCAACGGCCGATTCAGACGAGTTCGTCGTACAGGGCAGCGGTCGCCCGGGCGACCGAGGCCGGATCGAGTACGTCGAATCGTTCGTCGAGCTCACGCTGGCGTTGCGCCCACAGATCGTCGTCGGTGAGCAGGGCGATCAGCGCATCGGCCAGAGCGGGGACGTCCGCTGGCGGCACGAGATTAGCGCCGCGTTCTCCATCGAACAGCAGTTGAAGCCCGCCGACTGCGCTCGCGACCGCCGGTCGACGGAAGTCGATGGCCATCACGCCGACGGCGGATTGGGTGGCGTCACGATACGGAAGGGCAACGACGGCCGCTCGTTCGAAGAAGACCGCGATCTCGTCGTGGTCGATGAACCGATCGTGGAGATCCACCCAGTCGGGTGGGCCACCCCCGAAGAGCTCGTCGAGGTCTGCGCCGCGACCGGCGACGACAAGTCGGGCGGTCGGCACGGATTGTCGGACGCTCGACATTGCGTCGACCAGCAGGTCGAGACCCTTGTATGGCCAGATTCGCCCAAAGAACAACACCTCGTGTCGATTCGCCGGTGTCGGATGGGGTTGTCGGTCTCCGATCCATACGGACCGCATCGCCGGGATCGAGACGACGCGAACGGGCTGGTCGGGTCGCGTCTGCTCTCGAAGCTCGTGCTTCATCTCGTCGGTGTGAACAATGAAGGCATCGGCGGTGCGATGCATGACCCGGCGCGCCGCGTAGCTACCCGGAATGCGATCGCCGTCGCCCGAGTGGGGCACCACGTCGTGGACGGTGATGACTTTCGGTCGGCGCAGGGCGGTCAAGGCGAGATCGAACCACGGATCACCGCTCTGTTGGACGTGGACGACATCGAAGGACTCGAGCCGTCGGATGATGCCGGGCATACGGACGATGTTGCGCGGATCACGAAACCGCGGTTTGGCGAACGTCTCGACAGTCACGTCAGGGGACAACCGATCGCGCATTCGATCGGCGAGCGACTCCGGATGGAACACGGTGAGGTCGACGAGCGAGTGAAGCTCGTTGATGATGGCCGCCGAGTAGTCCTCGAACGCCAGATGGACGAAGGCGACACGGGTCGATTGCACGGATCCGATCCTATCGACGGCGATCTCGGCGGGGCATCGGCGCCTCTCGTTGGGGCTCGCAGCGAGCAATTGGGCCGAAGATCTCATTCGGGAAATGTGTCCCTCATGACGACATGTCAAAAGTATTTCAGTTAGATTGCGGCTCGGTGCGGTGCTGGGCCGAAACACGCGCGAGGCTGTCACACGACTGCGGAGCGTGCGGGAAAGACGGGACATGATGACAAACGTGACGAGCAGAGTGAGCCAGCATCGACGAAGCGTGGTCATCGCCGCTATCGGTGCGGTGCTCGCCACCCTGTCCTTCATGGTGATCAGTGACCAGGTGTCGGCCCAAGGCGGCCGCACGATCTGGGTGCAGTCCGGCGGAGCCAACGGCGATGGTTCGGCCGCACGCCCATACAACGATCTCGATGTCGCCAAGCGCAATCTGCGAGCCGGTGACACGCTCGTGCTCAAGGCCGGCACCTACAACAAGTCGATTCGGATCGAGAACCTCCAGGCCGGACCCAACCAGTGGACCACGATTCGTCCCGCTGATGGCGCACGCGTGACGATCCGTCCAGGCGGCGGTGACGGCGTCCTCGTCACCAACTCGAGCTACGTACGTATCACCGGCCTCGAGCTGGTCGGCCACGGAGGGTCCCTTGGTTCGGGCGTGCAGATCCGCAACCGCAGCCATCACGTGACCGTGCAGAACTCGCGCATCCACAACTGGCCCGGTTCGGGCATCTCCGGCGTGAACTCCGGAAGCATCAACATCACGAACAACGTGGTGCACAACAACGCAGCTCGCAGCCCGTACCAGACCAGTGGCATCTCGCTCTACAAGAACATCGGCCCCAACGAGAACGGCGTCGACAACCTCATCAGCGGCAACGTCGTCTACAACAACATCACCGTCGTACCGAACCCCCAGAACGGCAACAAGATCACCGACGGCAACTGCATCATCTTGGACCTCTTCCAAGAAACGGGCTACCAGGGCGACACGCGCATCGAAAACAACCTCTGCACCAACAATGGCGGCCGCG
Source organism: Acidimicrobiales bacterium (assembly GCA_020629375.1). Lineage (GTDB taxonomy): Bacteria > Actinomycetota > Acidimicrobiia > Acidimicrobiales > SHLQ01 > SHLQ01. The sequence goes on along the minus strand of JAHDDK010000001.1, from coordinate 46,472 downwards.
GCATCCACCTCTATCGCTCGAACAAGACCACGATCGTGAACAACACGATCTGGAACAATCAGGCGACGGGCCGGATCATCGATGGCGAGCTGAGCTCCGATCGAGGCGCCCAGAACACATTCCGAAACAACCTGATCATGCCTCGCCAGGGCAAGCCCGCAATCAACGTCCGAGACGCGCAGGCCACAGTCCAGAACAACATTCTCGTGAATCCGGGCAACAACGGCGGACGCAACACCTGGAACCAACGGACGATGACCGGCAGCCCCTGGGTCAACGCTCAGGCCAACCCGCTGAACGGCGACTTCCGCCCTCGTTCCGGCTCGGCGCCCGTGGCTGCAGGTACACCGAACGGCAAGCCGTCGGTCGACCTCATGAACACCGGTCGTCCCAACAACCCGACCGTCGGAGCACTTGAGCCGAACGCCCGCCGAGTCACCGCAAGCCTGCCAGCATCGGGCGGCGGGGGGGGCACCGTCGCCGTAACGCCTACCACCCAGGCACCGACGACGACCCAGCGCCCGACCACGACAACCCAGCGCCCGACGACCACGACAACCCGGCCCACTCCGACCACCGCCCGGCCCACTCCAACGACCGTCCGGCCAGCGACGACCGTGGCGCCGACAACCACGGTCACACCCGTCAACCCGCAGCAGCCACCGGCGGCCCACGAGGCATGGTGCCACGGTCGCCGGGCGACCATCGTCGGCACGCCTGGCAACGATCGAATCCGCGGGACAATGGGCGATGACATCATCCACGCCCTCGGCGGTAACGATGTCATCGAAGGATTGGGCGGCAACGACCTGATCTGCAGCGGTGGCGGTGACGACATCGTCTTCGGCGGTATGGGCGACGACACCATCGACGGCTTCACCGGTTCCGACAACCTCATGGGCGAAGCCGGCGACGACGTGATCTACGGTGACAGCGGCGGCGATGACCTCAATGGTGGCGCCGGACGCGACAAGCTCTACGGCGGCCCCGGGCCCGACATCCTCCGGGGTGGGAAGCACAAGGACCGACTCGAAGGCGGCGCCGGCAACGACGAACTTCGTGGCAACGCCGGTCCCGACATCCTCCAAGGTGACTCGGGGAACGATGTGCTCCTCGGCCACAAGGGTAAGGATCTGCTCCGGGGCAGCACCGGCATCGACTCGTGTGTGGGCGGCCCCAGCCAGGACCGCATCGTGTCGACCTGCGAAACCAGCAGCTGATCAACAGCGGGCCCGACCGGCGGCTGATGTCACCGAAGCGTCTCGCACGAGCGAAGCGTGTGACCACGAACGCACCGATCAACATCGGTGCCGCCGTCGAGCACGTCCGCTCCTGCGCCACCACCGAGCCGATCCCGACCGGCCTCGCCGAGTAGCCGATCGTCTCCCCCATTCCCGAACAGCCGGTCCACACCATCGCCTCCGGCGATGACATCGGGGGCTGATCCGCCATAGAGGCGGTCGGAACCCTGTCCACCGAAGAGACGATCCCGGCCCGGCCCGCCCCGAATGAGGTCGGCGCCGTTCGATCCGATCAGGCGGTCGCGACCGGCTTCGCCCAAAACGACGTCGTCACCGATGCCCGCATCGACCACATCGGCGCCCGGTCCGGCCACGACTCGATCGCGGCCCGACCCGGCGAAGACCACGTCGTCGCCAGCACCAGCACAGATGATGTCGTCTCCGGAGCCTCCAAAGATTCGGTCGTCACGATCGGTGCCGATGAGCACATCGTCGCCATCGGTGCCCACCACACCCGCAATAGTCGGCGCACGCCCAGCACACGTCGTCGCCGTCGGAGGAAACGAGTTCGTGACGGCATAGACCCACCCGTTGCGCTTGCTCATGACGTAGAGCTCACCCACGGGTCCTTGCCCAAATCGCACATCCGCGCGATTCGATCCGTCATGGCCCGGGCTCGAGCGGAACACCGAGAAGAGCGAGGAGTGAACCTCGGGGGGTGTCAAGACATCGACGTCGTGATCGAATCGCACGACGACCCCACCGACCGTTGCGGGCGCCAAGACCGATGGCGGTTCTCCAGGGGCCAGACGAGTCTTCGCGGCGGCGAGCTCTGCGACGGGCGTGTGAAACACGCGACCCGACCGAGGAAAGTCGCTGTAGAAGTACTCGCCGTCGAGGGCGGACCCGTTGCCCACGGCGAAGCCGCCAGCAAGCGCCTGGCCGACGAACCCGGCGCCCACCGGACCCTCGTGTCCGACCTGAGCGGCGGGATAGGTGTACCCGAACGTCCAATCATCAGCGGGGAGAAGTTCGAGGCCGGTCACCAACCCTCCGCTCGCCAGGTGGACGAATGTTCCCTCGCGGTCGGACCATCCGTAGTCGCCACCGCGTTCGATCACATTGATCTCCTCGATGTTGTCCCGACCTGCCTCAGCCGAGATCAGCATCGTTGCGTCGTCGTAGTTCGCGAAGGCGAGATGGTGGGGATTTCGGTGTCCGAGGCTCCACACCTCATCGAGCATGTTCGGGTCGTTGATGAACGGGTTGTCGTCGGGCACTCGGTAGGGCGCACTTGTTGTTGCGAGGGGATCGATTCGGAGAATTTTGCCGAGGGCGTCGTTGTTGTGACCTCCGCCTGCGGTGGCCGACTGCACGCTGCCATCGCCATGCGCGACATAGAGCAGGCCGCGGTCGGCATGGCCTGGCTCAGCGAACGGGTTGAACGCGATCTGTTTGATCGGATGGTCGTACACCGGCATGCCGATCCGGAAGAGTTGGCGGTACGAGTCGGGGTCGACTTCGCCAGTCGCACGATCCGCTCGCCATTCGATGACGACTCCGTCGGCGATGATCGGGCGAGCCGCATCGCTCAGGTACGCATCGGGCTCCGGAACGGCCGGACGACGCTCCATCACCGAGGTGTAGAACCGGCCGTTGTCGTCGAAATCGGGATGGAACGCGAGTCCTCGTGCCCCGCCGTGAAACAGACTCGTATTGTCGAGCTGTCGACCGGTCGCCGCACGAATCGCAACCTTCAGGTCCAGAAACAGGACGGCCTCAACGTCGCCGCTTCCGTCCTCGACGAGTTCGTAGATCCTCCCGTCGTAGTCCTCGAGTACAAAGAGTCGATCGCCGGTGATCGCCATGGCATTGGGACGCGCCGTTCCGCGAGTCGAATCCGGGAGCCGAACGAGTGGTTGAAGGTCGAGGACGACGCCCCGAGATGCAATGGGTTCGACGATCGGATTCGCACTGACGAAACCCGCGGCGAGACCAGCGAATGCGAGAGACACGAGGAGCAGACGACGCTTCACGACAACCAGTGAAGCCCAGCGATGCCGATCATCGCCGTCGGGGTCGGGATTCGGCCGTTCGAGGTCCGGTTCAGCCCTCGCAGTTGAACCGAGCGCCGCCCTGGCATTGATCGGTGTTCAGCCCGCCATCGAGCCGGTCCACCCCACGGTTGCCCCACAATCGGTCGGCCCCCGGCCCGCCGAAGAGGTTGTCATCGTCCTGTTTCCCCCAGAGTCGGTCGTTGCCGTCCGATCCAAACAATCGGTCTCGGCCGAATCCGCCTCGGATCCGGTCGCCGCCATCGCCGCCATCGACCAGATCGTTGCCCTTGCCGGCGAAGATGAAGTCGCGATCGGGGCCACCGTTGATCACATCGTGTCCGGCACCGCCGTAGATCCGATCCGAACCCGCACCGCCTCGAATCGTGTCCGCTCCGCCGAGACCACAAATGATGTCGTCGCCGTCGAGGCCGTCGATCACATCGACAGCCGACGTTCCGAGAATGACGTCATCGCCGGCCGTCGGGCGCTCGCCGGCCGAGAGATCGACGGTGACCTCGTAGATCTCGCAGAACTTGGGCGGCGGCCCCTGATCGACGACCGGTGCGACAGCAACCGCCGCGAGCAGACCGGCGCGAGTCTGCGGCGTGCAACCTGCCCCGCCCTGACGAACCGTCACCGACCGATCGATCCCGGTCACGCGACACGTCTCGTAGGTGCCATCGGGCCAACGGATCTCGAGCGGAGCGATCGTCGTGGCCGAACCGAGTCCCACATGGAGGGCTCGTTGGTCTTGGCTGCGGTGGTAGCGGTGGCCGGACTCGCGAATCTGCCAGCGATCCGTGCCAACGAAGACCTGTGCGCCCATCGCATCGGGATTCGAACCGACGAGATCGATCGTCAGCCAGTGGGCCGACGTACCGCCACGGTTGGTGTAGACGTGGTCGATCGCTCGGTCGAAGTCGTAGCCGTTGGCGACGAATGCATCCATCCATCCGTCGGCATTCATGTCCGCGACGACGATCGCACCGGGGGTTTCGGGGATGGTCGCCGCCAAGATGTCGGTACCCGCGATCAAGAACCGCCCGGTCCCGTCGTTGCGCAGAACGACATTGAGGTTTTGGCCTTCCTGTCGTTGTGCGCACCCGGCGAGGATGTCGAGGTCGCCGTCGTTGTCGAAGTCGGCCGCGGCAGCAGATCGGCAGTTGTCGATGAGTGGACTGGTCGGGAGGACGACTGTCCGGGCGGCGCCTGCGTCAGACACCTCGTACGCCGCCAGTGGCCAGGTGCCGCCGCTCACGGCTTCGCTACCAATCACCGCGATGAACTCGGGATACAGATCGTTGTCGAAGTCGCCGACCAGAACCTCTCGAATCGGCTTCGAGGTATCGGTCCGGCGGGTTGCGGGATTGGGTGGTTCGGCCATGGTTCCGGTGCCGACGGTCACCGAGTCCTTCGCGATGGTGAAGACATCGTGTGTCGCCAAGATCGGCGCCGTCGCCGGGCCGGTAGAGGTCAGGCTCGCGATGCGGATATGCCCGTCGCTGAGTACCTCGGCGGGATCAGGAACTTTGGTCCACGCGGTGCCGTTGCCGTTGTTCAAGTAGATCTCGCTCGGTTTGAGCTGGCGCTCGTTCTGCGGAACCGGGTCCGACCGCAGGTCGAGGTTGGTCACCACCACATCCATATCGCCGTCGTTGTCGAAGTCGACGAAGATCGGCTGGCGACCGCGCCCGAAGGGATCCTCGAGCCCGCCGGCACCGATGAAGGTCAACCGACCGGAATCGTTGCGGAAGACCCGATTGGCGTTGTTGCGACCCATCACTTCGAACAGGTCTTCGTCACCGTCACCGTCGATGTCGGAGAACGCCACGCCATGCGTGTCGGGACCGATCGTCGTCGGGTCTCCAGCCTCGATCGAGGTCTGCGAACCAGCGGCGCCAGCGATGTCGATAATCGCCTCGGACACGTTGCCGTGGTTGTTGTTCCAGATGTCGATGCCCGGCCCGCCCAGGTCGGTGGTCACCCCGACACCCCACGACGGCGACAATCCGTTGCCGACGACCGACGGAGCGTCGGTCACGGTGAATCCGCTCCACCCCGCCGCGTCCACCGACACGGGAGTGGCCAGTGCGAGAGTGGCCGTCGCCAGCGCTGCGGCGCTCAGCAGCCCGGCTACTCGACCCGAGCGCTTGCGGTGAGTGTGCGTGCGTTGAGCGTGTCTGTATTGGGTGCTCATCATTCAGGGTCTCCCGCCCGGAGATCACGTCGGGTGCCGGCCCGTACGGACCGGCACCCTCGTGCTTCCTCCACGCCCCTTTCGGGGCGACCTTCCGGTCAGCCGAAGCTGGCCGGATTGTTCTATGACCGATCGGAACCGATCAGGCTCAGGCTGCGCCTTCGCAGTTCACTCGAACTCCGCCGCCACACAAGTCCCACTCGGTACCACCGTCGATGGTGTCATTTCCACGATTGCCACGCAACGTGTCGCCACCGGCGTCTCCGAAGATGCGGTCATCGTCTTGCTTGCCCCAGATGCGGTCCTTGCCATCGCCACCACGAATGATGTCCCGGCCGAACCCACCTCGGATGAAGTCACCGCCGCCGTCGCCGTTGACCGTGTCATTGCCCTTGCCGGCGAAGATGAAGTCGCGTTCGTCGCCACCGTTGATGACGTCATGGCCAGCGCCGCCGTAGATCCGGTCGGAGCCGGGCCCGCCATTGATCGTGTCGGCGCCACCGAGTCCGCAGATGATGTCGTCGCCGCCGAGGCCGTTGATCACCTCGACACCCGGGGTTCCGAGAATGACGTCGTCACCGTTGGTCGGCAGCTCACCGGCAGAGAGATCGACAGTCACTTCGTAGATCTCGCAGAACTTCGGGGCCGGAGGAGGTGGACCCTGGTCGATGACCGGCGCTGCGGCAAGCACCGCAGCCTGGCCCGATGCGGACTGCGCCTGGCAGTCGGCGCTGCCCTGGGTGATGGTCACCGTGCGGTCGACGCCGTCGACGGTGCATGTCTCGTGCGTGCCGTCTGGCCAGCGGATCTCGATTGGGGCGATCTCATCGTTCGTGCCCAGACCGAAGTGCAGCTCTCGCATGTCCTGACCCTGGTGCATCCGGTGACCGGTCTCTCGGACCTGCCACTTGTCGGTGCCGACGAAGACCTGGGCGCCTACGGCGTCCGGGTTGTTCGTCGCAACGAGGTCGAGCTTGAGCCAGTGATTCCCATTGCCACCCTGGTTGAGGAAGATGTGGTCCGGACCGGGCTGGAAGTCGTAGCCCGCACCCACGTAGGTATCGATCCATCCGTCGTCATTGAAGTCGGCGTTGATCGCGACCGAAGCGGTGTCGTTTCCGGTCGCCGGGACCAAGGCCGCTGCGCCGAGTGAGAAGTTCCCGTTGCCGTCGTTGAGCAGGACCACATTGGTGGTCTGGTTCTCCTCGAAGAACGTGCATCCCCCGAAGATGTCGAGGTCCTGGTCGTTGTCGTAGTCGGCGAGGGCGACGGCACGGCAGCCATCGACGAGCGGATCAGCGCTCACGTTTACGATGTCATCAGAGACCAGCGCACTCGTGGAAAGTTGACCGATACCGATCGGGAGATCGCCCTGGTGGTTGAAGTCGGGCGGCGTGGCCTCGACCGGATTCTCCGGGTTGGTGAGGTCATACATCGCACCGTGGAAGTCGTCCTGGCGGGCGACGACGAACTCGGGAGCGAGATCACCGTCGAGATCGCCGAGAGCGACATCTCGGAGGAACGACGCATTGTCGTCCATGCCCACCGTCTGATTGAACGGTGATGCGGCTGCGCTCAACGGCAGAGATCCGATGGCGATGGAGTCGAGAGCGACGGCGAAGCCATTGGAGGTGATGATGACGTTGGGCGTTCCGGGACCCGCAGAGGTGACCTGAGCGAACCGGATGTTGATGTCTGTTAGGACGTCGCTGGCGTCGGCCACCTTCGTCCATGTGGTGCCGTTGCCGTTGTTGAGGTAGATCTCGCTCGGCTCCGGGTCCCCGCCGAGAGCCGTCCGATCGAGATTGGCGACGAGGGCATCCATGTCGCCGTCGTTGTCGATGTCGACCATGACCGCGTGTCGCCCGCGTCCGGCGAAGTCTTCGATCCCCGTGGTTCCCGCGACGAGGTTGAGGTTGCCGTTGTTGTTCCGGTAGACGCGATTGTCGTGATCGCGGCCCATGACTTCGATCATGTCTTCGTCGCCATCACCGTCGATGTCGGTGAACGTCGCGCCGTGCGTGTCGGACAGCGTCAGGGGCGACGGAAGCGAATCCGCAAACATCGTTGCCCCACCGTTCCAGTCGACGAGTGCTTCGGACTTTTCGGCGTGGTTGTTGACCCAGAGGTCGACGCCAGGTCCGCCAATGTCATTGGTGACCGACGCGCTCCATGCCGGGCTGTCATTGGCCGCACCGTTCTCGAGTCCGGACGGCACCGAGTTCGCCGAGAACCCTTGCCAGCCGCCTTGCGCACCGATTGGCGTCGCTGTTGGCACCGCCACGAGTGACGCCACCAGCGAGAAGCCGATCAGCGAATGTTTGACTTTATGTCGCATCTGAACCCCAAATTCTCACGTTGAGTGGTCTCTAGGCAGAAAACCCTAGAAGACTGTCGTTCACCCACGCCATGGGCATATTGGCCCGGCGAACGGGTCGATGGGTGTCGGGGCAAACGTGAAGACAGCTGCCAGCATGGAGTCCGTGCAGCGGCAGCTCTCTCGCGCGGTCACCCGCGTCCGCGGTCTCGACCGCCAACAACTCGACACCGTCGTCACGAGCTTCGCGTTCATCATCACCAACGGTCTGTTCTTCCTGAACTCCCTGATGATCAACCGGTCGCTCGGCGACGACGGAGCGGGCGCCGTCCAAGCCGCCTACCGAAACACCATCGTGCTCGGCTGGGCGTTCCAGATCGGCGTACCGGCCGCCGCCGCATACGTGGCCAAAGACATCGACCACCGTCGAGTCGCCATGTCGGCCTGGAACATGACGCTTCGGTACGCGGTGCCGATGGCGCTCGCCCTCACTCCCTTCTACTGGTGGATGATGCAAGGCGATGCCTTCGATCAATTCGACGGGCTGCGGACGTGGTTCATCGCGTTCATCGTGCTGTCGGTCTTCAACGGACCATTCCTGTCCTGCGTGCTGTGGCTGCGAGGCATCGGAAACACGATGCGGTTCAACCTGCTGCTCGCGCTCCCCCAACTCCTCATCACCCTCGGGTACGCCATCTGGTTCATCTCCGGAACGATGACCGTCACCCGCGCACTCACCTCGACGATGATCGCCCTGGTCGTTGGCTGGAGCGCTGCGCTCATCATCACTGACTCGCTCCCCGGACGAGGATTCTCCCGCGACGCCTTCACACGCGTCCGGAGCTTCGCGTTCCGCTCGTGGGTGGGAAACCTCTCGTTCTTCGTCAGCCTTCGATTCGACATGCTCTTGCTGACGGGTCTTGTCAGTTCGGGTGAGCTCGGCATCTACGGTGCCGCAGTCGCCGTGTCGCAGCTCTCGAGTCCGGTCGCCCGCGGCATCGCCCAGGGCGTATTCCCCCACATCCGGAAGGCCTCCGATGACGACGAACGGATCCGCCGCATCAACACGGCGCTGCGCTCCGTCGCGCTCGCATCACTGCTGTCGTGCCTTGCGCTCGCCGCAGCCGCCGAGTTCCTTGTGCCATTCCTGTTCAAAGAGCGGTTCGCCGACGCCGTCACACCACTGCTGCTGTTGCTCCCGGGTGCATTCGCCACCGACGTCACCCAGGTCTACACCTCTGCGCTCGGCGCGTTCGACCGACCCGAAGACTCTTCCAAAGCCCAAGTCGCCGCCGCTCTCGCCACCGCCGCTGGCCTGGCAATTCTGCTGCCGCTCTACAAGGTGACAGGCGCCGCGATCACCACATCGATCGCGTACTGGATCGGCCTCCTCGCCTCGATGTGGTACTGGCGACGCCTCATCGGCGCAGTCCGACGCGGAGAAACCACCGGCCACACCGAGGCACTCGTCGAGGAGCCAGCGTGATCGATACCCGCGTCTTCCGGATGCTCCTCACCCCGAAGTGGCTGCTGCTCATCATCGGTTCGGTCGTCGCCGCAGCCCTCGTCGCACTCTGGCTCGGATTCCGAGCCGAGCCGCAGTACACCGCCACCACCGTCGTGTACGGACGACGGATCGGCTACCTCAACCGACCCCTGCCCGTCCTCGACGATCATCTCAACGACATCGTGAACGCCGTCGAGTTTCCCGACGTCTTCATCTCGATCGAGAACCGGACGCTGCTCGAAGCCGACGACGACTACAACTTCGAGATCACTCGAATCGACGACACCGACTCCGTCGTCCAGATCACCGTCGATGCGGACCGACCCGGCGACGCCGAACGCATCGCCCGGATCCTCGCAGAAGAAGTCGTCGACTTCGTCCTCGAAGGCCAGGAGATCACCGCCCGCGGCGAACTGGCCGCCATCGACGACGACCTCGTCATCCTCGAAACCGAACAAGCGCGCATCCGCCAAGTCGCAGGCGGTATCGATCCGCGTGCGAGTGTCCGATCCGCCCAAACGCAGCTCGTCGGCATTCGAGGAGCGACCGATGACGCCGTGACCGGCACGCTCGAAGGCGAGATCCAAGCGCGACTCACGGATCTCCGTCCGCTCGCCGACCAATACGACCGAAATCAGACCGAACTCGATCGCCGCCAAGACGACCGCGCCCGCGCCGCCATCGAGCTCGCCGACATCGTGTCGTCGCGCAACGCCGTCAACCAGGAGTGGTACCGATCGATTTCACCCGTCGAACCCGCCTCGAAGACGCCTGTGGCGATCGCCATGGCCTTTGCGGCTGGAGTGCCGGCGCTGTTGGCGGCGGGATCGCTGTCGGCAATCAACCTCAGCTATCGGCTTCGGTCCCGCGACGAACTGGACGGCGTCCGCCGTCCCGTGCAGGCGGCGTGAGCCGCGGCGAACGCCGCCCGAGGCGCCGATATCGTTCGACCCGCATGCACTGTCGAACTCGGGCCCTCGTCGTCGCTACGACGCTCGTTCTGTCGAGCTGCACAGGCACAAGTACTCCGGACGCGACGCCCGAGACCGCCCCCGAGACCACGGCGTCGAGCACCACCACCGACGGGCCCGCGCAATCGCTCGGCGAGCCGGAGGACCCGGACCCGCCCGAACGGCTCGGACCGGCATTCTCGAAGATGACCGAACCTGGCGTCGGCGGCCGAATCACCTCGATCGTGTGGGACGACACGTCGACCGACCGCCTGCTCATCGGCGGCGACATGCTCGGTATCGCCATCACCGAGGATCTCGGCGCCACGTGGACCAACACAACCGGCCTCGCATCCTGGGAGATCGGCGATATCGCCGCCACCCGCTCGGGCGACGGGCGCCTCTGGACCGGAAGCCTCTCCGGGCCTCAGTCCTCTGTCGATGACGGTCGGACATGGGCGCTGTCGCGAGACGGTATGCCCGCCATCTCGGACTCGCAGTACTCCCTCGCAATCGAGACGATCCTCGTGGACCCGACGAATCCCGACACGTTGTTTGCCTTCAATGGCAACCAACGAAACTGGGCCGCCCCTGGCTCCTACCGCGACGGCATCTGGACTGGTGACGGCTCGGTCTGGACATCCACCGACTCAGGAACAACCTGGACGGCTCTCGGCATCGTCGCTCCGGGCGCCAACGTGCGATCGGCAGTTCTCCTCGGAGGCCAACCGTCGATGATCCTCGCCGCGACCGACTCCGCCGGCGCTCGGATCTCCCTCGACGGCGGCGCGACGTGGGGCGACGCGTCGACCGGCCTCCCCCACAGCGACACGTACGACGTTCTGGCCCATCCGACCGACCCCTCGCAGGCATGGATCGCAGTCGGCTCCGGTCCCCTCGGCGACGACGGCCGCCACGTGCCGGGCGGAATTTGGCGGACCGACGACGGCGCCGTTTCGTGGACAGCGGTCAACGACGGACTGAACATCGTCGGCAACCAGACGATCGGCGACACGGCCGCCTTCCACCAGATCGTTTCGTCTCCGGCCGATCCCGATCGGCTCTACACATCCAACGTCGCTCCCGGGCAGGCGGCGGTCTATCGCAGTGACGACGGAGGGTCGACGTGGAACGTGATCGCCGATGGAGCGACGATTCGACCGAACCCCTATGAGGGGGCCCTGCGCGCCTTCGACATCGCTGTCCACCCCGCTGATGCCGACCGCGTCGCCATCGGCAGCGACGACGCACTCCTCGCCAGTGTGGACGGCGGCGTCAACTGGAGCGACCTGACAACGATCGAAGATTCGACCGCCGACTTCTTCCAAGGGCGCGGATACAGCGGGCTTGTGTCCACCGATGTCGTCTTTGATCCGGCCGACACCGAACGTGAAGTCTTGCTCGGATTCGACGGAGGGAACTTCATTCAATCGCTTGACGGCGGGACCACCTGGCGACGCAGCGTGCAAGATGTCTCGGCATGGGGAGGGGCGATCGAGGCCGCGTGGTCGCCCAACGCGCCTGATCGGATCTACGTGCTCCTCGGCCAGTTCTCGAACTTTCGCGGGATCGGCGTCAGCGACGATGGCGGCGCAACATTCGACCTGGTCGCCGGAGCCGCTGCTGGACTCCCCGAGATCGGGAACATCGGTGCGGGCACCGCTGAGCAGGGCCCTCGAGGACTCGCGGTGAGCAGCGACGACGGCGCCGACCGAGTGTTCGCTGCGATCGGCGGCCAGCTCTTCGGGAGCACCGACGGCTCCGTCTTCGAAGCCGTCCCCGGTCTCACTGACGTCCGAGACGTCGCCGTGACGGCCGACGGCACCACCTGGATCGCCACCGCCGCAAGCGTGATGCGCAGCACCGATGGCGTCGGCTTCGATCCGGTACCCGCTGCGCCCGTCGGAGCAACGCACCTGTTCACCTCCGCCGCCGAGCCCGACCACGTGTATGTCGTCTCGTTTCGTCAGCAGGACGGCGGGGTGTCCCGGTGGCACGGGGACGGCTGGGAGACCGTCTTCGAAGATCCTTTCGCGCACGGATTCGCAGTCGATCCGACCGATCCGACCCGCATGGCCGTCGTCACCAGCGAACCGGCATTTCACGACGTGAGCAGCGCCACCGGCGTCTACCTCTCGATCGACGGCGGCCGCAACTGGGCCGTCATGAACGACGGTTTGCCGATGACCCGCCTGCGGACCGCCGAATTCGACCCGCACGAACCCGACCGACTCGTCGTTGGCACGACGGGCCGAGGCTTCTACGAAGTGTCGTTCTCTCAAGCGACGGGCTCAGCTCCGGCGGGGTGACCGCCGACGAGAACACTGATGCCGACGCAGATCTCCGTGACCAGCTACTACTACCGACGTGGTGGCGCCGAAGCCGTGATGTTGGACCAGAACACGCTTCTCGCGGACCAGGGCTGGGACATCGTCCCGTTCGCCATGCAGTTCCCGCTCAACGACGACTCCGAGTGGAACGCGTACTTCGTCGAGGAGATCGACTTCGGCTCTGACTATTCACCGCTTGAGAAGGTTCGCAAGGTCGCCAAATCCGTCTACTCGTTCGAGGCCCGGTCGGCGATTGGCGACCTCATCGACCGTACGAACGCCGACATCGTGCACGCCCACAACGTGTACCACCACCTCACGCCCTCGATCTTCAGCGCGATCCAATCAAAGGGCATTCCCGCGGTCATGACGGTCCATGACCTCAAGATCGGCTGCCCGTCGAAACTGATGCTCGCCCCCGACGGTGTCTGCCAGCGGTGCAAGGGCGGCAAGACCTGGAACGCCGTCCAACAGCGATGCCTCAAGGGTTCGTTGGCGTTGTCGGCAGTGGCGGCCGTCGAGACCACCCTGCATCGAACGATCGGGAGCTACCGCAAGCATGTGGATCGATTCATCGTGCCATCGAACTTCCATCTCGACACACTCTCGGAGTGGGGCATGCCCCGCGACAAGGCCCGCTACCTACCCAACGCGGTGGACGTCTCTCACCTCGAAGCGGACACCAGTCCGGGCGAGCGCTTCGTCTTCGTCGGACGCCTCTCCCAAGAAAAGGGTCTTCGTACGTTCGTGTCGGCGGTCGCCAAATCTGGCGTCGCTGCGACGATCGTTGGCACCGGCCCGCAAGAATCCGAACTCCACGAGCTCGCTGATCGCCTCGGCGCCGACGTCGAGTTCGCCGGCTACCAGACCGGAGACGCCCTGTTCGACATCATTCGGTCGGGCAAGGCGCTTGTGTTGCCGTCGGAATGCTACGAGAACGCGCCAGTCGTCATCCTCGAGGCGTACGGGGTCGGGAAACCGGTCATCGGGTCCGATCTCGGCGGGATCCCCGAACTCATCATCGACGGACAGACCGGGCTCCTGGCGACCGCAGGAGACGTCGACTCGTTCGCCGACGCGCTTCACCGCCTCGCCGACACATCGGCCGCCGAACTCGAATCAATGGGAACCGCTGGCCGCACCTTCGTCGAAGAGCGATTTACCCGCGAGCGGTACCGAGACGGGCTACTCGAGATCTACGCCGAACTGGGAGTCTCATGACCACCACCGACACCGACGCCGCCGCAGCAGACATCGCCTGGAATCTCGATGGGCTGCTCCCCGATGGCCGTAGCGCCCTCGACCTTCTCGACGAAGCCGAACAGATTGCCAGCCGTTTGGTCCCGCACAAAGGCAACGTCGCCGGCCTCGACGCCCGAACGCTCGCCGAGCTCATGTCCGACTACGGCGAGGTCCAAGAGCGTGCCAGCCGGGCCGCCCACTGGGCCATGCTTCGCTACTCCGAAGACACGACCGACCCCGAGCGTGGCGCCGCGATGGCGGCCGTTCAGCAGCGGTCGACCGAGATCGCCACGATGGTGCTGTTCGTCGATCTCGAGTGGGCGAGCGCCGACCCCGACCATGCCGTGGCTGTCGAAGCCGATCCCCAGCTCGCTCCGTATGCCCATCACCTCGCGCTCCTTCGACAGACCCAACCCCATCTCCTGACCGAAGCTGAAGAGACGCTGCTGACAGAAAAGTCGGTCACCGGTGCCTCGGCGTGGGTCCGGCTGTTCAGCGAGCTGACATCCCAAATCACCGTCGAGCTGCCGGAGGACGACGGCGGAACCGTGCCGCTCGAATCGGCACTCAGTCAGCTACAGCATCCGGACAGTACGGTTCGAGAACGCGCCGCCGAGGCGGTGACCGCCGGACTCGAGCCCGGTCTCCGGACCCGAAGTTTCGTGTTCAACAACCTGCTTCTCGACAAGAGCATCGACGACCGACTACGGGGCTACCCGACGTGGCTATCGGCTCGGAACCAATCGAACGAGGCATCGGACGAATCGGTCCAGTCGCTCGTCGACGCCGTCGTTGATCGATACGACATCCCTCAGCGCTGGTATGCCCTGAAGGCTCGCGTGCTCGGCGTCGATCGACTCGCTGATCACGACCGGATGGCCTCGGTAGCCGAGGGTGACCAGAAGATTGGATGGGCGGAGGCAACGCAGATCGTCCGCGGGAGCTACGCATCGTTCTCCGACGAGCTTGCTGCCATTGTTGACCGGTTCATCACCGAATCGTGGATCGACGCGCCGGTTCGCCCTGGCAAGCGACCCGGCGCGTTCTGCGCATACTCGGTTCCGTCAGATCACCCGTACGTGTTCCTTAACTGGACCGGGCGCACCCGCGACGTCCTCACGCTTGCCCACGAACTTGGCCACGGTCTCCACGCCTATCTGTCCCGCGAGCAGGGCATCTTCCAGATGCACACGCCGCTCACGCTCGCCGAAACGGCGTCCGTGTTCGGCGAGACCGTCACCAACAACCGCCTGCTCACGATGATCGAAGACCCCGCCGAGCGCTTCGCGCTCCTCGCGTCGACCCTCGAAGACTCGATCGCGACCGTCTTCCGACAAATCGCGATGAACCGATTCGAGGAAGCGGTCCACACCGAACGGCGAGACGTTGGCGAACTGTCCACCGAGCGATTCGGTGATCTCTGGGTCGACACGCAGGCGGCCATGTTCGGTGATGCGGTAGACATCACCGAGGGATACCGCTCGTGGTGGAGCTACATCCCGCACTTCATCGGGACGCCCGGCTACGTCTACGCCTATGCCTATGGTCAGCTGCTCGCGTTGTCGGTGTATGCCCGGTACGAGGAGCGTGGGGACGAATTCGTACCGATGTATCTCGAGCTCCTGCGCGCCGGCGGCTCGAAGAGCCCCGAGGCCCTCGGTGCGATCGTGGACTGTGACCTGACCGATCCCGGGTTCTGGGACGCCGGCCTCGCCATCATCGACGGTCAGCTCGCCGCAGCCGAGACCGCTGCCCATGAGGCCGGCCGCCTCTGAGACCTCTGCCGTCGGCTTGCCCGAAGCCGAAACGGCTACGGGCCGGGTCGTCCGGTAGGCCACCAGTACAGTGCGGCCATGCATCCCGTCGACGCCGCGATCCATCCCCAACTTCAACAAATCGGTGCTCTGCATTACTTCGATCCGTTGGCCAAGGCCGCGGGAGAGGCCCTGGGGCTCGATCTCTTTCGCCTGTACATCGCCGGCCGTGCAGGCGTGATGGGCGAGGTGATTGCACCTGTGGTGCACGCAGCATTCGGCTACTTCGAGCCCGGCGTCATCGCCAAGATGTGGAACAGCAGCCGAGAGCGTTGCTCGGCGACGGACGCGGCCCAGGCGCACCTCGATGTTGCCTTTCAGATCGGGCGCGCCCGGATCGCCGACATCGACGGTCTTGCAGACACCGCCACCGCACTTCGGGCGGTGTCGCAGGCAGTGGACAGCAGCGGCCTGCCGCTGTTCGCGGGCTATCAGGCGCTCGCTCCGGCATCGGAACCTGTTGATGCCTTCATGCAGGAAGCCATCGTCATGCGGGAGCTGCGAGGCAGTGTGCATCTCGCTGCCGTGGCAGGTTCGGGATGTAGCCCCGTCGTCGCCCACGCGATCCGCCGTCCGAACGACGTCGAAATGTTCGGGTGGAAGAACGCACCAACCATCACCGACGACGACCGCGCCCGACTCGCGCTCGCGGACGAACACACCGACTATGCGATGGCGAAGTGGTTCGAGGCATTGCCCAACGGAACCGACGAACTCGTCATCGAGACGGTGGCCGCCGCGCACCAGCGATTCTTCGACGACAACGCCTGACGGGCGGCGTCGATCAGAACGTCAGCACGGCGACCGACGGGCGTACGCCGATTCGGACGCGAGGACTCTCTCCTCGCTGAACGCCGACACCCGGACTCACATACAGCGGGGTGCCAGCCATGTCGTGGAGCCCGCCTGCGGCGATCGTGTCCGGCAGGTCGGTCACGTTCCAGAGTGGGCCGATCATCGGCACGGCGATCTGGCCTCCGTGGGTGTGGCCTGCGACGACGAGATCGATCGCCGACTCCGAGCCGAGACTGGTGATCGGATCGGGCGAGTGCGTGAGCAACACGTCCACCGTGTCATCGGTCGAACTGCGGCCGAAGTCGTCGATGAACCGCCGAGCATTCTGGCGATCGGTGTTCGGCCAGGCGAGCCCACCGAGCCGCACGATCCGGCCGCGGATCTCGATTTCAGCGACCTCGTCAATCAGGGCTCGATGGCCAGCGGCGGCGGCTACGGCGACGACCTCTTCGCTCGACGGGTCCGTGTTGCCGGCGATGACCCACACGCCTCCAGGTGCCTCGAGGGCAGCCAGCAGATCCACGATCGCCGGTCGAATCTGGTTGTAGCGATGATTCGGGAGCTGAGTGAGGTCGCCAGCGACGACGATGAGATCGGGGGCTTCAGCCACGAGTCGATCGACAACATGATGCTCCCAGTCACCCACCTGATCGGTTTGGATATCGGCGATCACACCGATCCTGATCGGTGTGTCGGTCGCCGCGATCGTCACCCGGTCGACGCGAAGCCAACGTGGCTCGACATGCGTGCCCCAGACGCCGAGCAGCCCCGGCAGGACGAAAACTGCCGCGAGCGCACGACCCATTCGGAGCAGCCGTCGGTCGTTCGTCGGCCAACGTGCACTGATCGCGAGCAGGGTGAGCCCCGCCAACGGCAGCCCGACGACGCCGAGTACGTAGAGGTGATGAAACGCCGCTTCCTCAGACTCGACCCAGCCGAGCCGACGGCCAAGGGCGGTCGCGGCGAACCAGGCCGACGCACCCGCGACCCCTGCGACGATCGCCCGAAGCGCCCGCTGCGCCACCGTCGACGCGGGGACGAATCCCAGAACCGCGAAGAACGCCGCGATGAGCGCCAACATCGCCGTCAGCGACACCGCCATCACCGTTTCGACTGCGAGAATGGGGCCCACCTGTGCCAATCGGGTTACACACCGGTGAATCAAGCGGGATCGCACGTCGCGTGGTGGTTCTCATGGCTTATGGTCCTTTTCGGTGCCGGTATTCGATACTGGATGAGCCATTACGGACGCCCGGTGTTTTGCCAGGCCCCGGGGTGGTGGGCGTAGCCTTGCGGGAGCGCCTTTGCAGCCGGATTTCGGCGGAAGAAACGGTGAGGAAAGAACTCCCCTGATGACCAACGTGGATGACAACGCAGGGGAACTGACCTCGTTCCTGCATCTCACGGGCAAACGACCGCTACTCCTCATTCTCCTGGCCGGCATCGCTGGCGCCATCGGGGTCTTCTTGGCCCTCGGCGAACCCGCCCAATGGCAAGCCCGCTACGTGGTCAATGGCCAACGGGTGGCCGACGATGCCCTCCAGCCGGCCGAACTCAACATTTTCGTCGAAGAGATCGCGACCACGATGAAACTCCCGGTCGTCATCGACCTTGTCGAAGAACGCACCGGTTACGTCGAGGAAATTGACTACGAGATCACCGTCAACCAGTCCGGGTCGAGCGTCGCCTTGATCGACGTGAACGTCGTCGCTGACGAACCGGAGATCGCCCAGGCGGTTGCCGTCGAAACGGCCGTCGCCGGACTCGAAGTCACCCTCGACAAGACCCGCCAGAGCGTGCAGGCGACAGTCGATCAACTCGAGGACGCCATCGACCAGAACACGATTCGGATCGCCGAACTCACCGGTGATGCAGGCGGCATCAACCCCACGCTCGCCTACGACAGCGCGGCCCAGGCGGTCCTCGATCGCCGAGCCTTCTTGGCCAATCCCCCAACCACTCAAGAAACAGACGAAGACGGCAACGTCACGACCGTCCAAGTGCCCGAACCCGAACCACCGCTCGCCGAACTCGAAGCCGAAGTCGATCGGCTTGCGCCGCTCGAACGGGAACACACCCAGCTCGTCAACGAGAACAACGAGTTCGCTCTACGCCTCTCTGAGCGCCGCGCATCGGTGCGCGACGCCGATGGTTCGATCGCAGCACTCGCCACGGAGCGCGACGCACCAAACATCATCGACGAGGTCGTGACCGAGGAGACGTCACGGCTCTCGGGGCTTCTGACCGGCCTCCTGCTCTTCGCCGTACCCGCCACCCTGCTGTTCATCGCTGCCTGCTGGGTCTACGACCTGCTTCGCCCGAAGACTCCCGAACCCGCAGGTGTCGCCGTCGAGGCGCACGGCGAACTCGACGCCGCAACAAGCCGTGCACTACCCGAGGCATCGGTGACGCCGCTGGTAGTCGTCGACGAAGGCGACGAGGAACACATCATCGACGTCGAGTCGACAGAGACGGCGACGGCGACGGCTGACGATGATGAACTCGACGACGATGACCGCACCGACGTCGACGACGACCTCGACAACGACCTCCATGGCGGCGACGACCTCGACGACGAAGACGACACACCCGACTCCACGCGTTCGAACCGCTGGGGCCGAGATGCGAGCAGCAAAGCAGGCTGATCGATGAGCACAGCTCCCCCGATCTTCATCGTCGGGGCCGGACGAAGCGGATCCACGGCGTTTCATCATGCATTCGCTCGCCACCCTCACGTCTCGTGGATCTCGAAGATCCTCGATGTTGCCCCCTCGGCGGAGGCGCTCAACGCCGCAGTGCTTCGCGGACTCGACACGCCGCTCGTCGGTTCCGCACTCCGTCGCGGAATCATCGAGCCCGGCCATCTCAACCCCAGCGAGGCCTACGCCTGGTGGGAACAGGTGGCGCCAGGATTTTCGGAACCGTTTCGGGATCTCCGCGCCGACGATCTGACCAACAAAACCCGCGGCCGCATTCGTGACGCGATTCAACGCCTCGTCGTCGACGGCCGACCAACGCCGCTCATCAAGATCACGGGCTGGCCGCGGGTCGGATACCTCGATGCGGCTTTTCCCGACGCACGCTTCGTCCATGTCGTCCGCGACGGCCGGGCCGTGGTCAACAGCATCCTTCAGGTCGATTTCTGGGATGGATGGCGAGGCACCAAGGGGTGGCGCGGCCTCGACATGACCGGGGAGCAGACCGAACGCTGGGAAGCCTCCGGGCAGTCGTTTGTGACGCTCGCAGCCATGGAACTCAGCGACATGCTCGATGCCATGCGGGTCGCCCAACCACTGGTGCCGTCCGAACGTTTCTTGGAGATCCGATACGAGGATCTGTGCGAGTCACCCGTCGATACGTTCGCCGCCGTCACCGACTTCTGCGGACTTCGGAACCCCGGAGAATTCGTCGAAACGATCGCGTCGTTCGGGTTCTCGAACACGAACGACAAGTGGACTCGCGATCTCACCGAACACCAGCAGCGGTTACTGGAGGACGAACTCGCCCCCCATCTCCAGCATTGGGGATACGACCTCACGTTCGGACGGTCGACACCGTGACCCTTCTCGAGGGCGAGCACGCCGACCGGATCTCGATCCGGGTCGAGGCACCATCCGAACCCCAGACCCCCGTCCCCGCACCCGGGCCGATGTCCATGTTCGTCGCCGTGCTGGCCATCATGTCGGGCCTCATCGTTGCCGCAGGCTTCCGGGCCACCGACCCCGATACGCCATTCATCATCCTCGGCGCGACGTTCCTCGTCGCCGGCACCCTGGCGCTCGTCGCCCTCTATCGATTCGAGTGGTTTCTCCTGCTGACCATCGCCATTCGAACCTCACTCGACGACTTGGTCGCCGACGAGTTCGGCACCTTCCAGCCCTCCGCGATCCTCGGGATCCTCGTAATCGCCATCTGTGCGATCCACCTGGTCGCGCTACGGCTCCAAGGAGACTGGCGGCGCATCACTCCGCTCGGTTTGGGGTTCGTCGTCTTCTTCGTGTCGTTCATCCCGAGCTTCGTCACCTCGGTGGATCGAGGAATCTCCCAGGGGGCGATGTTCGGTTTGGCGTCAGTGACGCTGCTGTACCTCGCAATCGAACAACTCCTGCTTCGGGATCGCGACGCGATCTGGCGATTGCTGGGTGCCGTCGCCGTGAGTCTCGTCGTGCCGATCATCGTCGGGTTCGTGCAGTTCTTCTGGACCGGCACGCTCGATCCAGGCGGAAGCGGTCTCGTCCGAATCGATGGATCGTTCGCGCACCCCAACTCGTACGCGACCTTCTTGTGCTTCGCCGCGATCCTCGGGTTCAGCATCGTGCCCGTCATCGACGTACAGCGACGCGTCGGGGTCCTCGCCCTCTCGCTCATCGCAACCTTCCTACTTGTCGCCACCTTCGCCCGCGGGGCGTGGGGGGCATTCCTGCTCGGCGCCATGCTCCTCGCCGCTCGGATCAACAAGCGATTCGTGATCGTCATCGGCGCCGGTGCCGTTGTCGCAGCTGCCGCCGTTCCCGGCGTCGGCGATCGACTCGCCAATCTCACAGCCACAACCGGAGCGAACGGTGGCGTGAAAACCGACGACTCATTGGCATGGCGCCTCGGCTATTGGGAGAAGGTCTGGCCGTTCTTCGGCGACAATCCCGTCAGCGGCGTCGGCATCGACGCGACGAAGACCCTGACCGTCGAATACAAGGATCCGCACAACAGTTTCTTGCAAGCACTCATTGAAGGTGGCGTGATCGGTGGCTTCGGATTCTTTACCCTGGTGATCGTCGCCACCTACGCGGCGTGGCGGGCGTGGCGAAGCGCCCGCCGGTCCATGAGGACCGATCGGCGCGCCTCACTCCTCACCTTCGGCGCCATCGCCGCATTGTTCTCGGTGTCTGTCCAGCTCATCACGGAGAACGTGCTCCTCAACACGATCCTGTGGTGGTACCTCAACATCGCATTCGGCTGGGTCGCTGTCGTCGTCTGGGGCGCGAGCAGGCCATCACGAATCCGGATCGCTCCCGATGAGCCGCTCGCTCTTCCCGCAGCTGGACAGACCACAACCATCAGCATCGGAGACGACGCATGACCACCTCGGCGACCAACCCTCGCTTGTCGATCGGGATGCCGGTCTACAACGGAGAGGACTTCATCGCCGAAGCGATCCGAAGCCACCTCGACCAGGACTTCGCGGATTTCGAGCTCGTCGTGTCGGACAACTGCTCCGATGACTCGACCCCGGAGATCGTCAAGGAGATCGCCGCCGTCGATGGTCGAATTCGCTACGAACGCAACGATCGCAATGTCGGCGGTCCGGCCAACTTCAACCGGTGTTTCCGGTTGACGAACGGAGAGCTCTTCCGTTGGGCAGCAGCCGACGACCGCATCGAGCCGGGATATCTGTCGGCCGTCGTCGGACTGCTCGACGAGCACCCCGATGCGGTCATCGGCCACTCGCAGAGTCTGCTGATCGACCCCGACTCGGTGCCGATGCTGCAAATGGATCAGGGCTGGCTTGGCGGGGATGGCTATCTCGAAGCGATCACGCTGACGCCGCCGGCCAACGATCAACGGTTCGAGTCGGCGTCGCCGCACCGTCGCGTCGACGCCGTGGTCAACAACAATCACCGCCACTTCTTCATCTTCGGGATCATGCGACGATCAGCGATGATGCAGACACGTCTCCATGGCCCGTTCTACGGCGGCGACCGGACGCTCCTCGTCGAACTCGCCATGCGCGGCACGTTCCGCAAGGTCGACGAACCGCTGTTCGCCTCCCGTAGCCACGCAAAGAACAGTGGCCGCAACGGCATGAACTTCGACGAACTCAAGGAGCACGGAGCGCAAGACCTGACGTTCGCGTCGCAGGTACTCCGCGGTTACGTGACCGGTGTCCGCTCCGCCGGAGCTGACCGAGCCGAAGAGCTCCGGTGCCTTGGCGTGATCGCCAAGAAGTTCCGGCAACCCACACGCCTGCTTCGCGGCTGGTGACGGCGACCGCAACAGACATATGGTCGGGTCATGGCCATTTACTCTCTCGGACCCGATTGGACACCCGACATTCATCCCGATGCGTGGGTCCACCCCGAAGCCGTATTGATCGGACGAGTCGTGCTCGGCGCCGACGCGTCGGTATGGCCCAACGCCGTCATCCGGGCCGACGACAACGTGATCGAGATTGGCGCACGCACCTCGGTCCAGGACGGGGCCGTGCTGCACTGCACAACCGAGCACGCGACGATCATCGGGTCGGATTGCACGATCGGCCACAACGCCCACCTCGAGGGATGCCGGATGGACGATGCGTCGCTTGTGGGTTCGGGTTCGATCGTCCTCCACGGTGCGGTCGTGTCGAGCGGGAGTCTCGTCGGCGCGAATGCGCTTGTCGCGGGAGGAAAGGTCGTGCCCCCGAACGCGATGGCGCTCGGCGTGCCTGCGGCGTTCCGGGACGAGGCGAACTCGGTCGAACTGAACCTGCTCAGTGCTGCGAACTATGTCGAACGAGCGAAGCGATACCGGGACTTGATGGTCCAGCTCGACAGCTGAACCGCCAACTTGATCCTACGGATGGGCCGAACGTCCCCTGGGCGGAATCGCCCACTACTCGTACTCTCAGCCACATGAGGGTAGGGAGCTGCAGATGAAGCGCAGGCGGAAAGGTGACCGGCTGAAGATCGCGATGATCGGCACCCGGGGCATGCCCGCGAACTACGGCGGGGTCGAGACCGTCGTGGACGTTCTCTCTCGCGAACTCGTCAAACGCGGCCACGATGTCACCGTGTTCTGCCGTTCCGAGGACTACGAGCTGCACCCCCCGATGGTGGACGGTGTGCGCCTTGTGTATCTGCCCGCTGCGCAGACACCGGGAGTCGGCGCCCTCGCCCATGCCCTACGCGCCACCCTGTGGTCGGTCGGTCGAGGCTTCGACGTGCTGCACTTCCATGCGCTCGGGCCTGGCGTGATGAGCGTGCTCGCCCGGATGCTCACACGATCGTCGGTCGTCGTCACGGTCCACGGCCGAGACGACCGCCGCGAGAAGTGGGGGCGAGCAGCACGGACCGTATTGCGAGTCGCCGCGTCGATCAGCGCTCGTGTCCCGCACGCCACATTCGTCGTCTCCGAAACCTTGGCTGGCGAGTACGCCCAGGAGTTCCGCCGGGCCACCACCGTCGTCCCCAACTCGACCCACGCCATTCCATCCCGAGCTGCAGGCCCGGTTCTCGAACGCTTTGGCCTGACCCCCGGCCGCTACTTCGTATCGATCGGGCGCCTCGTCCCCGAGAAGGCGCCACACGAGCTGATCACTGCGCACCGTGCCTCATTGACCGACATGCCGCTCGTGATCGTCGGCGGGGCCGCGGGCACGGAAGACTATGTGACGCACCTACGCAAGATGGCCGAGGGCGACGAGACGGTGATCTTTACCGGCCCGCTCTACGGGGACGACCTGGCCGAAGCGCTCTCGAACGCCGGGGTCTTCGTGACGTCGTCGCATCTCGAGGGACTCCCGACCGCATTGATCGAAGCCGGGCGAGCCGCGATTCCCATCATCGCCAGCGACCTCCCGCCACACTGCGAGATCCTCGGGACGTCCGAAGGACTTCCCGGGCGCCGCTGCTACCCGGTTGGCGACACCGTCGCCTTGGCCTCGCTCATCGACCTCGTAGCCGAAGCCATTCCCGAAGAACAGCTCGGCGTGAAGATCCTCGCCGGCGAGCTCGATGCCCGCTACGCACCGGCGAGAACCGCCGAAGTGCATGAGCGTGGCTATCTGATGGCCCGCGGTAGCTGAGCTGGGTCTTTGCGCAATCGCCGATTCACTCCGCTCGGTCGGCTCTGCTGAATCCCCGCGCAATCGCCGATTCGCTCCGCTCGGTCGGCTCTGCTGAATCCCCGCGCAATCGCCGGTTCTAGAGCGAGACTTTCATGCCTTCAGCGGCGGCGAAGACCTCGATCCCGTCGTCGAGCATGGCCGCGTCGGTCGCCATGGCATTCACCATGTCGTCGTCGTGCAACGGATCGTGATGATGCAACGCCAGGCGGGCGGCCCCAGCCTCACGGGCGACACGAACGGCGAACTCCGGTGTCGCATGGCCCCAGTCGGGTCGGGCGGCGAGGAGCTCGGGGGTGAACTGCGCGTCGTGGATGAGGAGGTCGACGCCGTCGGCAAGCTCGAGCACGCTGTCGGCGACCGGTCCACCGTCGATGGGTTCTTGATGGTCGGGCACGTAGGCGATCGAGCAGTCTCCCCAGTCGATTCGGTACCCGTTGGTGCGGCCGGTATGGGGAACCGGAGCGGCTGTGATCGTCGCCGTGCCGTGCTGGATGGAGTCGGCCCACAGGTCGTCGATCTGGACCGAACCAGCGAGTTGATCGAGGGTCACCGGGAAGTACGGCGGGCACAAGATCCCACCGAGCGATTCGGCGAAGCCAGCGTTGGTCTCGGGCGGTCCGATGAGGCGGGTCGTCGATTCGGGGTGAAGGAGCGGAGCGAAGAAGGGAAGGCCCTGGATGTGATCCCAGTGGAGGTGCGTGACAAGCATGGTGCCGTCGAAGGGTGCTCCGGCGAGGTCGCATCCATAGAACCGCAGTCCGGTGCCGACGTCGAGCACGATGGCCGGTTCGCCCTCGCGGGTGACGACCACGCAGGAGGTGTTGCCGCCGATTTGTGCGTGAGACGCGCATGAGCACGGAGTGGATCCTCGAACGCCGTAGAAGGCGACGGTCACCCCTGCCTGCATTGCGATCCCACGACTCCTCTCTGCAAACACGTACCGCCCCATCGCCGGACGTGTCTGAAGTCACGTGCAACGTTACGTGGATTCGACGCCTGTCGGAAATGCGTGTGACGAAATTGACGCGTCGACCTCGTCCACCCCTCATGTGGGCAGGCGCAACGTCTGCCCGCTTGCGACGGCGAGTCCGTCTTTGATCAGTTGGCGGACGATGCGTTCGAGACGATCCGACCCAGCTTCCCAACCCGTGATGGCATCGAGTTCAGCGAGCTCAACCGGTCCGCCGCGAAGCGCCGCGATGATCCGTCCCCTGCCCTGACGGTCGGAGCCTTCGAACGTCGACTGACGTGTCGAGACGCCCGCCGAGCCGGCGGCCGGGTCGGCGCCGACGCCACCCCAGTCACAGAAGTCGACGATCGGGCACACGTCACAGGTCGGGTTGCGTTTGCGACACACCGTTGCACCGAAATCGAGGACGGCCTGATTCCAACTCCAGCCGGTTCCCGACGGAGTGAGCTGGTCGGCCAGTTCTTGGGCTTCGCTACGGTGGAGTGCGCGTCCGATGGTGCGGGCGAGCACCCGGCCGACGTTCGTGTCGAGCACAGCGACGTCACGTTCGAAGGCGAAGGCCAGCACTGCTCGCGCCGTGTAGGGGCCGACCCCAGGCAGGGCCAGCAACCCTTCGAGGTCTGCGGGCACCGAACCGTCGTGTTTGTCGACGATCTGCACCGCCGCACGATGGAGCATCACCGCACGACGGTTGTATCCGAGTCCCGACCACGAGTCGACGAGTGCTCCGGCACCGGCGTCGGCAGCGGCCTGTGGATTCGGGAATCGGTCGAGAAACTCCAGGTATGGCGCCACGATGCGCTCGATCTGGGTTTGCTGCGACATCGTCTCGCTGACGAGGATCGCCCACGGGTCGCGCGTCGAGCGCCACGGAAGATCCCGAGGACGGTCGAGTGCGTTCCACCAGTCGAGAACGCCCTTGGAGATCAGCGCCGGATGTTCCACGCCGAAATTCTCGCGCGGACATTGAAGGCGCATCGCTTCTGCCGATGGGCGTGAGGTGTCTCGAGTGCACCTGTCGCCCCCCGACATGACCATCGCCGAACGTGACGCGCTCCTCCATGCGTTCGACTCGAACTGGATCGCGCCGTTCGGTCCCGCGCTCGATGAGTTCGAATCGCGGCTGGCTGACGTCTCGGGAAGGCCCGCGGCACTCGCGACGGTGTCCGGGACTGCGGCGTTGCATCTAGCGCTGCGTGTTCTTGGCGTTGTCCGTGGCGACACCGTGATCGTCCCGACGGTCACGTTTGTGGCGACCGCCAACGCGGTCCGATACGTCGGCGCCGTCCCCTATTTCGTCGATGTCGAGCCGCACACCTCGAACCTCGATCCGACGTTGCTCGAATCCGTTCTCGACCGGCTGGCCCGCTCTGGCCGGCGTCCCGCAGCGGTCCTGTCCGTCGATTGCTACGGGGCATGCGCCGACCACAGCCGACTTCGGGCGATCTGTGAGCGGCATGGCGTGCCCTATGTCGTCGATGCGGCCGAGTCGATCGGGGCCACCCATCGCGGCCTGCCGTCCGGCTCGTTCGGCGACCTCGCCGTGTTCTCGTTCAACGGGAACAAGCTCGTGACAACGGGCGGCGGTGGCGCACTGGTCGGGTCGGAACACTTCATCGATCGGGCTCGTCATCTCGCAACACAGGCTCGCCGCCCGGGCCTTGCGTACGAACACGACGAGGTCGGCCACGCCTACCGGCTGTCGAATCTGTCTGCGTCGATTGGCGTCGCGCAGCTCGCCAGGTTGCCGGCCCTTATCGACGCGACTCGAGCAGTCCACGCTCGGTATTGCGATGGTCTTGCCGATGTGGCGGGACTGCGGGTGCAACCGACCGACATCGACGGGCGGGGAAACGCCTGGCTGACCGTGATCCACCTCGACGACGATCACCCGTCACCGCTTCGGGTGGCTCAGACCCTCCTCGATGACGACGACATCGAATGCCGGCCGACGTGGCGGCCAATGCATTATCAGCCGGTCTACGACGGCTACGAGTTCGCCTCCACAGGAATCGCCGACGACTTGTTTCGCACCGGCCTGTGCCTTCCGAGCGGCTCTGCGCTGTCCCTCGACGACCAGGACCGCGTGATCCGAGCGATTCGACGCGAGCTTCAGGTAGCGGCAAAGTCGCCGCCTCGCCCGTCGAGCTCGACGGTGGCGATGCCCCCACCGGTTCCGTTGGCCACCGAGCGCCGAGCGAGCTAGAGGGACCGAGCGCCGAGCGAGCTAGAGGGACCGAGCGCCGAGCGAGCTAGAAGATCCCGAGCTCTGGTGCGTCGGGGCAGTCCGGGGACCAGCGGTCTCGATCCACGCCGTCGGGCCCGATGAGTTCGTCGATTGCCGCGACGTCGATCCGTTCGATCGCCTGCTCAGCGCTGATGCGCGACACGAAGCCTTCGTACAACGGACGCGGAAGACGAGAGCCGAGCGGAGTGACGACGTAGACCGCTCGCCCGCTCGCTTTGGCGGTATCGATCCACACGGTGGTCCCGGCCGCGCCGACGAACTCGCCCTTTGTAGACACCACGGATTCGATCACGTCGACTCCGGCGGCTTCGGTCGCCACCACCCCGTCGGCGTGACCAGCTGTCGGGTCGTCGCGAACCGCGTCGACGAACTCCCATGCGGCTCCGAGCGGGTCGAGGTCGTGGAGCATGCGAGCACCGAGGGCGACCAGTCCGGGGGATTCGGGAAGCCGGGCGACAAGTTGGCGGATCGGGATGAGCAGATCGGTGGGCCCCGACGAGAACATCGACAGTGCCTGGACGGCTTCGGAGAGCAACAGGTGCTCGGGCGCGCCACCGGACCGGGCGACGTATCGAAGGTGCTCGATCGGATGCACGAGCCGAATCGTACCGCTCTGAGGCGGCCGGATTCGCGGCGCGTCGGATCGGTGCGACGAGGCCCCTCCTCCGCTACCTTTCTTGCCGTGCCCCAACT
The DNA here is from genome assembly GCA_020629375.1 of Acidimicrobiales bacterium. Classification (GTDB taxonomy): domain Bacteria; phylum Actinomycetota; class Acidimicrobiia; order Acidimicrobiales; family SHLQ01; genus SHLQ01. The sequence goes on along the minus strand of JAHDDK010000001.1, from coordinate 18,289 downwards.
CTCCGGCGACCCCGATCTCGATCCCATCAACGGCGACGCCCGGCCGTTCTCGGACTGGTTGACGACGTTTCCACTGTTGTTGGGCGTGATCGATCCGTACACACATGAGAGCAGCTGGCTCCTCGACACGGTTGCTCGGGTGTTTCATCACTACCGGGGCGCCGGTGTTCGGGTGGCGTGGCTAGCAACGGGTCCTGCCGATGGCGTGGACTCGTTCCTTGATCACTACGCCGAGGAATACCTGACGTTCTGCGACCCCGACTACGCAGCGACCAAGGCACTCGGCCTCGAGACGCTTCCGGCATTGACGCTTGTCCGTCAGGACGGCGAGATTCTCGGGGCGGCCGAAGGCTGGAACCCAGCGGAGTGGCGGGCGATCTCGGAGACGCTCGGCGACCTGACCGGCTGGACGCCGCTCAATCTGCCCGGCCCCAAGGATCCCACTCCGTACGCTGGCACGACGCTCCCCTGAGCCTCATTGAATTGTTGTCCGGCCCGCGGCGTCAGCGTCAGCCGCAGCTCGTCACCCGAATGAGGTCGGCCGTCGGATAGAACACGTCGCGGTTCTCGGACTGGGCCGCCCATGACTCGAAGGCTGACGCGTAGCCGTCGAGTTCGGCGGGCGTATCTGCCTCGAGGTGTATTCGAACGCACGTGACCTCGCCGGCGCGCCAGGCGACAAAGCCGTCGCCGCCCCAACCGCTCGCTGCCTCGTAGGCCTCGTCGATGCCCAGCGAGATCAGGATCGCTGCGAGGCGAGCCTCTCCGAGGACGCCGCTGCGAAACGCAGCGCCGTCGGCCACCGGCGCGATGCTGATGATGTCGGCCGGAGCGTTCGTCACCCAGAGTTCGGGATTCATGATCTGCTCGCTCGTGGAAGGGGGGTTCGTGAGAACGGCGTCAACCGCTGCAGCCCCGCCGCGATCCCACAGCTCGTCGATGAAGGCCGCTCCCTGTTCGCTCCGGGAGAACTGGATTTCGAGGAACTCGTCGGTGAACGAGCTGAACGATACGCCGCGTGGGATCAACGCTGCCGCGGCATCTTCAGCCTCGAGCTCAGCAGTGCTCAGCGTGGCACGGTAACGCTCTTCGATTTCGATCGCCGAGCCCTCCACAACGGCACGAAACGTCCAACCGAGTTCGTCGTCACGTCCGTCGAAGCGGTCGGCATCGACGTCGAACGATTCGTCGTCAAGTGCGTGGGTGAGCTCGTGGACGAGCAGCGTCCGTGTGAATGGCGTGATCTCGCCGGTGCGGAGCACGATGCGATCACCGGCGGCGTCGTACCAACCAAGAATTCCGGCGTCGCCGAAGGATGACCAGATCTGATCCAGCGATTCTCCGGGCTCGATGATCCCGAGCGCCCGATAGATGTCGGTCCAGTCGGCGTACTCCGATCCACTGGCGGCAACGTCAGCGGCCACGACACTGCTCCACTCGGCCACGAACGCATCGTCATCGAGCACGACCACCTCGGGGCGAGACGAGAACGTGCGGCCTCGCTCGGTTTCGACGAACTGAATCAGTTCGTCGAGGGTGGCGTCGAGGTCCTCGTCGTCGTCGGTTCTCCCGGGTTCGGACGCCACGCTCTCGGTCGCGTCGTTGTCCGCGGACGCGTCGAGTTCGTCAGATTCGGACGCGCCCGCATCGATCACCTCGGCGTCCGCTCCCGCGTCGTCTGGATTGCCGTTCGTCGACTCGCTCGTGTCGGTCGTCGAGCTGTTGTCGTCGAGCATTTGGTCGGTCGATTCGGGATCGCCGTCGGCGACGCTCTCTCGTTGTTGATCTTCGTCCGATGATTGGGGTGTACCGACGGATCGTGCGCCAGTTGGCGATTCGTCCGCGAAGGCCGCGGCCTCGGTGGTCGGCTCGATGAGTCTCGGTTCGGCCCCGCCGGAGCACGCTGTGAGCAGAAGTGTCGTAACCGCACCGAGAATCCAGGCTGTGGGGCGTCGCCGCATGATCCTCCTATCGGCACGATTCGAACGAACTGTTGACTCTCCTACACTGGCCACCATGTCTGACATCGTCGAGGACCCCAACGGCCAGCCCGAGACCGAGCCCGCAGCGGCCCCGCCTGCCACGGTCGCCGAAGGATCGGTGATCACCGATGCCGCGAAGTTGATTCGGCTCGGCACGATGACCCAGTCGCTCATGACCGAGGCGCGCGAAGCTCCCCTGGACGAGGCCGGACGTACGCTCCTGGCGCGCATCCATGGCGAAACCATGGAAGCTCTCGAGGACACGATGAGCAAGGATCTCCTCGATGAGCTCCGCGAGTTCCAGCTCTGCATTGACTGTGGTGATGAGCCACCATCGGAGAGCGAGCTCCGCATCGCCCAAGCACAGCTCGTTGGTTGGCTTCAGGGCCTTCATCAGGGCTTCCAGGCAATGGCCATGGCTCAGCAGGCTGCCGCCCTTCAACAGCTCCAGCAGCTCCAGGCGGGTACGCCGCCAGCCGGTGCGGCCGGACAGCAGGTGGCGCCGTCCGAACCGATCGACGCAAGCTCTCGCCCTGGCACCTACCTCTGACCACGCAGGCAGGTAACAAGAGGGTCTGACCCTCTCATTACACCCCTTTCGTTACACGGCCAGGCGCACAACGACTAGGGCGTGGCGAGAGTGTCGGGGCCGAAGAATGCTTGCCAGGCGAACCAGAATTCGTTGCGGTGCACGACGGTGTCGAGCTGCGTCCCGGCGAGTTCACCAGCGGTTGCCTGGCCGAGCACGGTCCAGGTCGAGCCGGTCTGGTCGTCGGTGAATGTGTCGTCGCCGTTTGCCGAGAACGTGAGCGTTTGGCCATCGACAACCGGGTCGAGTGCGAGCGCAGTGCCGATGTTTGCGCTTCCGGCGATGATCGGTCCGTCGAGGGCGTCGGTGGTCCGGCCACCAGACAGAATCACCACCGGCTGGTTTCCGACGACGTCGTTGATCGCTCCTGCTGCCCGAACGTCGTCGAAGGCGTATGCGCGGGCTGCGTCGCCGGCGGTCACGCCAACGACTCGGCTCAAGGCGAGCTCGCGGTCGTCGATCTCGCCGTCGAAGAGGAACGGTCGCGCGGACGTCGAGTAGCCAACATAGGGATTCGAGCCGTATGTGGTTCGGCCGAAAGCGCTCTCGGCGGCGAGCGACTTGCCGTCGGGGTGCGCCTCGCGGAACTGGCCGAACGAAACGATGGCGGTCGAGACGGGCTCGAGGTTGGCGCCGGCGTACTCGCCAACGATTCCTTCGCCCGTGACTTGTTGCCACAGCGAGACGGTCTGGTCGTCCCACATGACGAGGTCGCTGTTGCGGAGCAAGCCCGACACCCCGAATCGGAGCACTTCACCGTTGACCCGTCGGTCGAAGGCGATCGCGGTGTTGCAGAGCGGGCAGTACGTGACCGCAACCGGTACGTCGCCGAAGGCGTCGTTCACAATCTCGTGGCGGGTGAGGATCGACAACGCGTAGAAGCGTGCGTCGCCGTCGACGATGACCATGGCACCCGGCTCGTTGTCGCTGAGCCACTGCGATGCGAGCGCCGGCGTCTCGAAGATGGGATCGTCGATGGGCGGGATGCCGTCGCGCGGATCCGATCCACCGAGACCGGCGAGGATCTCTTCCCAGTCGTCGATCGTGCGTCGAGTCCAGTCGGTCGGGAACGACATCTGCGCGACTGGACCCGAACGATCGTCGCTTTCGGAGATGATGACGTCGGCAGCCGCCGGATCGAACTGTGCACCGCCGTTCGTCGAGAACGGTCCCTCGAGATCGGGGACGAAGGTCGTCGTCGACTCCGGCGGTAAGGGTGTCGTTGTCGTCGTCGACTGGTCATCGGCCTGGGGTGCGGTCGTCGAGTCACTTCCCGAATCTGCATCAACGGAGCCATCGGCGGTTTCGACGGGGTCGTCGTTCGTTGAAGAAGCCGCCGACGACGCAGAGGAGCAGGCCGACGTGAGGACGACGACGGCGAGAAGGGCAGCGAGAAGGCGGGCGATCGATGAGGGCATGGTTCCCCGAACCCTGCGTGAACGGCGCCACATTCCGTCCCCTCCGGTAACGTGTCGGTCATGGCGAAGACCATCGATCTCGACGCCCGAATCCGCTCCGGCGCCAAGGTGCGCGCCACCGCCGACCTGCCGGGCGTTCCGGCTGGCACGAACGGCAAGGTGGCCATGAGCAATGGCATCACGTGGTTGCGCTACTGGGTTCGGTTCGACAACGGCGAGATGCTCGGCCACGTCGACCACGACAACATCGTTATCGCTCGCCACTGGGACCTGTGGCATCGCCGAAAGGAAGAAGCCGAGCTCGCCGCCAGCCAGGCCGACACCGCCGGCGCGGCAGCAGGCGGTGGCGGTGCCGCAGCGGGTGGCGACACGCCGTTCGGCGTTCCGCAGTACCTTCTCGACCGCACGAAGGCTGCGCTCGAGAAGGCCGGCGTGACCCGCTGAGCCGGACCGAAGCCATCTCTCTTCTCGACCATCTCCCGACGGGCCCCGACGTCAAGGCGGACGACCTCATCGAGGGGTTCGTCGATTGGGCTACCGGTATCGGTTTGGAGCTCTACGACGCGCAGGAAGAGGCGATCCTCGAGCTCTTGAGCGGCGAGCACGTCATTCTCGCCACACCGACCGGGTCCGGAAAGTCGCTCGTGGCGATGGCGGGCCATTACGCCTCGCTGGCGCGCGGCGAACGCAGCTACTACACGGCGCCGATCAAGGCGCTCGTGTCGGAGAAGTTCTTCGCGCTGAGTCGCGAGTTCGGCTCGGACAATGTCGGGATGATCACCGGCGACGTCTCCGTCAATCCCGATGCACCGATCGTGTGCTGCACCCAAGAGATCGTGGCCAACCTGGCGTTGCGACGAGGCCGATCTGCCGAGATGGGACTTGTCGTGGTCGACGAGTTCCACTACTACGCCGACCCACAGCGCGGCTGGGCGTGGCAGGTCCCGCTGCTCGAACTCCCCCACACCCAGTTCTTGTTGATGTCCGCCACCCTCGGGCCGACGGCCCGTTTCGAAGAAGACCTCGAGGCGCGCACCGGGCGCACCGTGGCAGTGGTGGACGGCGCCGAACGGCCCGTGCCTCTGGACTTTCAGTGGGTGACGAGCGCCGTGCATGCCACCGTCGAAGAGCTCATCGAACGCGAACAGACTCCGGCCTATGTCGTGTACTTCACGCAGAAGGCGTCGCTCGAGGCGGCGCAGTCGTTCACGTCGTTGTCGATCTGCTCGAAGGATGAGAAGGCGGCGATCCGTGAGGCGGTCGGCAACTTCCGATTTGACACACCGATCGGCAAGGACCTCAAGCGGTTCTTGTCGCACGGCGTCGGGCTTCACCACGCGGGACTCCTGCCGAAGTATCGGCTCCTCATGGAGAAGCTTGCCCAGCAGGGTCTCCTCAAGGTGATCGTTGGCACCGACACGCTCGGCGTCGGCGTCAACGTCCCGATCCGCTCGGTGCTGTTGACACAACTCTTCAAGTACGACGGCCGCCAGGTTCGCATTCTGACGGTCCGCGAATTTCTGCAGATTGCCGGTCGTGCGGGCCGGAAGGGATTCGACGACGAAGGCTTCGTCCGGGTGCAAGCCCCACCCCACGTCATCGAGAACCTCCAAGCCGAGCGCAAAGCCGCCGCCGATCCCAGCCGGAAGAAGAAGACCCAGAAGAAAAAGCCTCCCGAGCGCGGGTATGCGCACTGGACCGAAGACACGTTCGACAAGCTCGTGAATGGTCGGCCCGAGCCAATGGTGTCGAGCTTCGATGTCTCGCACCAGATGCTGCTCAATCTGCTCGACCGCCCGCCGATCGCCGCAGCGGCAGACACACCGAGTCAGCCGGGTGGATGCGCAGCGGTCCGTCATCTCCTGACCGACAACCACGAGTCTCGGCCGGCTCAGCGCCGTCACATTCGCCGAGCGATCTCGATGTACCGGTCGCTGCTCGACGCCGAGGTGATCGAGGTCCTTGACGAACCGGACGACGAGGGCCGCGAGGTTCGAGTGACGGTCGACCTGCAAGACGACTTCGCACTCAATCAGCCACTCAGCCTTTTTGCGGTGGAGATCATCGAACGCCTCGACCCGTTGGCATATGACGGCGCCGGCGGCGCCCTCGAGCATGCGCTCGACGTGTTGAGCATCGTCGAGTCAACCCTCGAAAACCCGGGCGCCATCCTCGCGGCGCAGCTCGACAAGGCGAAGACGGACCTGCTCGCCGACATGAAACGCGACGGCGTCGAATACGAGGAGCGGATGGAACGTCTCGAAACCGTCGAGTATCCCAAACCGCTACGGGACGAGCTGTACGGCGCGTTCGACGGATTCCGCACGCGACACCCCTGGGTGGGGTCGGAGAACATCAAGCCGAAGTCCGTCGCCCGCGAGCTGCATGAGCGCGCCATGACGTTCTCGGAGTACGTCAAGGAATACGGCATGAAGCGCAGTGAAGGCCTCGTGCTGCGCTATCTGACCGACTGTTGGCGAGCGATGGTCCAGACGGTGCCCGAGTCGGAGAAGACCGACGAGGTCATCGACCTGATCGAGTGGCTCGGCGAGACGGTCCGCCAGGTCGACTCCAGCTTGATCGACGAGTGGGAACGGCTGACCAACCCCGACGACGCCCCGGATGATGGCGCCACCGGCCTGGTTTCGGTCGGCAGCGATCAACGCGACGTGACCACCAACGAGCGGGCGTTCATGGTCATGATCCGCAACGAGACGTTCCGCTGGGTTCAGTTGCTCGCACGACGCAACGTCGACGAGCTGTCCCGACGGTCGGACCCGGATCACGCCCTCGACATCGAGCGGGCGCGCACGCCACTGCGACCCGCTGATCAGGTCGAGCGAATGGTCGACGCGTACTTCGATGAGCACGACGACGTATTGACCGGACCCGACGCACGCGGCGGCGGCTTCTTTCAACCCGGTCAGATCGATGTCGACGACGTTCGAGGTGAGCACCGCCCGGTACGTCAAGTCGTCCGAGACCCGGCTGGCCACGACGAGTGGGGCCTGATCGGTTGGGTCGACATCGAACGGTCCCGTGAGGCGGGCATGGCGGTGGTGGTGTTCGACGAGATCCGGCGCCTCTGATCTCGATGGCGAAGGTGCACCTGCTCACCAATCCCCGCAGTGGGAGCGGGCGCGGCGCGTCCACCGGAGGGGTGATCGCCGAACTCCGGGCGCACGTTGACGTGGTCGATCTGACGGGGGCCACCGCCGAGGAATCGACCCGAGCACTTCGGGAGGCCGTCGATAGGGGCGATGTTGAGCGAGTCGTGGTTTCGGGCGGAGATGGGCTTGTCCACCTCGCGATCCACGAGCTTGCCGAGTCGGCGATCGTTGTCGCCCTCGCGCCAGCCGGAACCGGAAACGACTTCGCCGCAGCACTCGGAATCGATGCTCCGACAGTCGAGTCGCTTCTTGCGTCGCCAGGACCGTGTGACCTCCTCCGGATCACTCCGCTCGATGACCCCACGAGTACCCGCTGGGTGGCTTCCGTCGCGATCGTTGGCTTTCCCGCCGACATCAACGCGCGGGCGAATCGCCTACGCGCCCCGCTCGGAGCGGCGAAGTACACGGTCGCGGCCGCACTCGAACTCCCGAGATATCGGCGACGACGACTCGATGTGGTCCTCGACGAGGAGGCGCTCTCTCTCGACACCGGGATGCTCGCCATCGGAAACACCCGGTTCTTCGGGGGAGGCATGCTCGCGTGTCCCGACGCGTCACACGACGACGCACGTCTGCACCTGACCTCGATCGAGGGCGTCGGCAGGCTCGGTATCCTTCGCCATCTTGCTCAGCGGAGCGGTGGCTCGGCCGACCGCACCGAAGTGCTTCGGCGCCAAGGACGAATCGTCACGCTCCGCTCAAGCTCCACACGGACAAGCGAAACGGTCTGGGGCGATGGCGAGCCAATCGCCAGCCTTCCGATCGACATCGAAGTCGTCCCCAACGCGCTCGCCGTCGCCGGGCTCTGACCCACGGCCAGCCTGGTCGGGCGACGGCTCGCCTCGATCAGTAGGCTTCCGGACGGCGGACGCAAGACATCGGGAGAAGAAACATGTCGAACTCACTGCTCAGCGGCCTCGCCGGCCAATTCAACTCGGACACGATCAGTCAGATCTCACAGCTCGTGGGCGCCGACCAAGAGTCAACCGGACGAGCGGTTGCCGCCGCGTTGCCGATGCTTCTCGGAACGATGACGAACGCCGCGCAATCCGAGCAGGGTGCCAACGCGCTCTTCGGTGCCCTCGACTCCGATCACGATGGGTCGATCCTGGACATGCTTGGACCGCTCCTCGCAGGCGGGTACGCCTCGAACATGCTCGGCAAAGACGGCGGACGCATCCTCGGCCACGTGCTCGGTCGGCAGCAACCAGCCGTCGAGCAATCGGTCTCGCAGGGCTCGGGTCTGCCCGTCGGTCTCGTCCAGAAGCTGCTTCCGATCTTGGCACCGATCGTGATGGGCTATATCGGCCGACGGCTTCGAGGCGACACCAACGACGCCGGAGGACTGGGCGGCATGCTTGGCGCCGAACGTACCCAGATGCAAGCCCCAGACTCCGGGCTTGGTGGGTTGCTCGATGCGTTGACTGGAGGCTCCTCTGCCGACGACTCGGGCGGCGGCCTGATGGATATGGCCGGGGATCTGCTCGGCAGCCCCGCCGGCAAGGCCATCCTCGGCCAGATTCTCAGCCGCTGACAGCGCCCGCGATCTCCGGTGACCCCTGCGGCTCGATTCCTCGACGCCGCAGGGGTGCCCTACACGCTCCATCCCTATGACCACGACCCTCACGCGGAGTCGTACGGCGATGAAGCTGTTGTCGCGCTCGGCCTCGAGCCGGATCGAGTCTTCAAGACGTTGATGGCCCGGGCCGACGACGAGCTTGTCGTGGCCATCGTGCCGGTACCGGATCGACTCGACCTCAAGGGCCTCGCCGCCCTCGCTGGCGCGAAGCGATCGTCGATGGCCGAGATCGCCGATGCAGAACGCAGTTCGGGATACGTGGCAGGGGGAATCAGTCCGTTCGGCCAGCGCAGCCCACGTCGGACCTTCATCGACGAGACCGCCGAGTTGGCGGACAGCATCTTCGTGAGCGCGGGTCGTCGTGGGCTCGACCTGCAGATCGAGCCCACGGATCTGATCACCCTCCTCGAGGCCACCGTCGGCCCGATCGCTCGTCGCCGCTGACTGCCACAAGGGCTCGATCGTGGTTCGGCCCGACGATTGACACGCGACCGTCACGAATCGGCCGAATACGTCGAAATTGCGACGTCTCCCAGCTGATCGACATGCGGTGAACGCGCTCGGCGGTCGTGCACCGACCAAGAGACGTCATGGAGCGGGTTACACAACCGACGACCGCGTTCGTCCAATCACTCTCTGTGCGTGAGATTATGGGTACTGAATCTCGCTCGGCGTGATGGGCTAGGGTGATGCCACCTGAGGGGCATACCTCTCACCAACACCAAAGGAATGCACACATATGATTTCGAGATTCGACCACCGCACCACCCGATGGATGCGAACGACGGCCATCGCCACTCTGGCCCTCGCCACGACCCTGCTCGCCTCGATGGGAACCGCCTCGGCCACCGATGCATGCGGCGAGTACAGCTACGGCTTCGCCGGGACCCGCCTCCTCAACGACGGGATCTCCACGAGCGCCGGACCATTCGGGATCGACCTTCCAGCTGGCGTATACGACGTGACGCTCGTGTCGCACGACGATCATCTCTCCGGTGCCTTCCACGGCGATCAACCCGCCGAACAGTGGTATGTCGTCCTCGATGCGTGGACCTCTCCCCTGTCCCACGACCTACCGGACGACCGCGACTGGATCACGACGACTCATTCCAGCCAATCCATCCCCGCCTCGACCTCCATCAGCGTTCGGCACCGCGGCGAAGGCACGGTGAACTCAATTGACGTCGTCTGCGTTGGCTTCACCCCAGTTGCCGGCGCCGTCGACGAGTCGGTCACCGACAGCGATGACGCAACCGCGACCGATGACGCGAGCGGTGACGATGCCGGAAGCGACGAGCCGACCGACGACTCGACCCCAACCGAGGAGCCGCCTGCGGACGATCCGACCACCGACGCCAACGAGCCGGCGACCGAGGATCCCGCAAACGGGGACCCGGCCGGCGGCGATACCGCCGACGAGCAGCCGACGAGCGACACCCCCGCCCAACCCACCACCGAAGCCTCCGAAGAAGACATCGAGGTCGAGGTGAAGGGAGCGGTCGAGGAAGCCCCAATCCAAGAGATCGCCGAGCCCGCAGCGATCGTGGCGGGACCGGATGCCCCGGCCGAGACGGTCAAAGCTGTCGAAGTCGTCGCCGGTCCGACCGCAACCGTCACTCCCGCAGCGGTGGTGGCCCAGGCTCAACCCGTCGACGACGCGCAACTCGCCCTGACCGGGCGGAGCGACACGCTGTGGCTACTGGCTCTGGGCGTTGCGTTGCTGGGCTTCGGTGCCGCGCTCGTCCGCCGCGAACACGCCACTGCCTGAACGCACCGGCGCTCCGGTCAGATGTTGGACAACCAGGCCGCGATCGCCTCGCCGATCGCGGCCCCGGAGTCTTCCTGAACGAAGTGCAGTCCCTGGACGGTGACCTCGCTCTGGTTCGGCCAGGAGCGGCAATACTCCCGTACGGGACCCGTGAGGATCATTCCGGGATCGGCGTTGACGAAGAGTTTGGGAACCTCAGCGGTCTCGAGCCAGGTCGCGTAGGCCTTCACGATCTCGGCGACATCGCTCGGCGAGCCCTCGATCGGGATCTCGCGTGGCCAGGTGAGCGTCGGTCGACGCGCTTCGCCCGGGTCCGCGAATGGCTCTCGGTACACCGACATCTCGTCGTCGGTCAGCGTGCGCAGAATCGACGCCGGCAAGATCCGTTCGACGAAGACGTTCTTTTCGAGAACGATCTCCTCGCCGGCGGGGGAACGCATCGCCGAGAAGATGTCACGCGCCGCCTCGGGCCACTCATCCCACGTCACCGGACGAACGATTGCCTCCATGTACGCGATGCCCCGAACCGACGATGGATGGCGGTGGGCCCAATCGAATCCCAACGCCGAGCCCCAATCGTGGATCACGAGGGTGACATCGTCGGTCACGCCGATCGCTGCAAGGAATCGGTCGAGAAATCCGCGATGTTCGATGAACCGGTAGACGCCTGGTCCGGAGTTCTCGAGCTTGTCGCTCTGCCCCATCCCAATCAGGTCCGGCGCAATGCACCGCCCCTGACTGAGTAGCGGCGGAATGACGTCACGCCACAGATACGACGACGTCGGATTCCCATGTAAGAAGACGATCGGAGGGCCCTCGCCACCCTCCACGTATGACATCCGCCGGTCACCAATCGCAACCGATCGGCGTTCCATGGCTTTCTCCCGTTGTATCGATTCCCCGCACTACGAAATTCGGGACTGACAGGTCCGTGGTCATTCTGTCGCCGAAGGTCCGTCGCCACCAAGTTGCACGGGGCATGCTCGGTGTGGGTCAGGGGCGATCGAATGCAACTGTGGGGTCGCCGACGTACTCCACGCCGACCCGATCGCCCCGTTCGATGACCGACGACGCGGACACCCGAACCGATAGCTCGCCACTTGGGGCGCCCACGGTGACCATCATGTCGTGGCCATAGAACTCGACGAGGCGAACCTCGGCGGTGTCGCCGCTGGTGAGCCGCAGCGCCTCCGGGCGCACGAGAACACGGACCGGTCCGCGGCGATGGCCGCGGAGCGGTAGGTCACCGATTGGCGATGCGGCGACGAGACCGTTCGCGTCGGCGTCGATGAGGTTGACGTCGCCGACGAACGACGCAATCCAGGGCGACACGGGATCTCGGTAGATCTCGTAGGGCGTGCCGACCTGCTCGAGTATGCCGTCGTTCATGATCGCGACCCGGTCGCCGAGCACGAAGGCCTCTTCTTGGTCGTGCGTGACGAAGATCGACGTGATGCCGAGCTCGACCAGTAGTCGATGTACTTCGCTTCGGACGTCGACTCGAAGTGCCGTGTCGAGGTTGGAGAACGGTTCGTCGAGCAACAGCACCGACGGTCGCGGGGCAATCGCGCGGGCCAGCGCCACACGCTGTTGCTGTCCGCCTGAGAGCGTGTCGGGCATGCGGTCCTCGAGACCGGTCATTCCGACCATCGCAAGGGCTTCAGTCACCCGCGGTCCGTCACGTTCGGCTCGTGGCAAGCCGTACCCCACATTGCGGCCGACCGAGAGATGTGGGAACAGCGCCCAATCCTGGAAGACCATGCCGACGTTTCGTTTCTCGGGCGGAACCCACGTGCCGGGACCGGCCATCCGCGTGTCGCCAATCGTAATCGCGCCAGCATCCGGGCGTTCGAGACCGGCAACGACGCGAAGCAAGGTCGTCTTTCCACACCCCGAGGGTCCGAGCAACGCCACGCTCTGCCCGGGCGTGACATGGAGGTCGATCTCGGTCAGAACAACCGTGTCGTCGAACGACTTGCCGACCCCGGCGATCTCGACAGCCCGAGCGGTCACGAACTAGATGTCTCCGGAGAAGGTGTCGCACGAGTCGTACGTCCCGCTGGAGTAGCCGCGAGTGAACCAGTCGATCCGCTGTTGCGAGCTCCCATGCGTGAAGTTCTCTTGATTCGTGCTGCCCGTGATCGCATCGTCGCCGACAGCGCCAGCCGCGCGGACGCCCTCTTGAAGGTCGCCGTCCTCGAGAATGCCCTTCGCCTCGGCGGAGCGAGCCCACATACCGGCCAAGCAATCGGCCTGGAGCTCCATCCGGACCTGCAAGCCGTTCGACTCGGCCTGCGACGCCCCACGCTGGGCGTTGCGAACGGCAGTGTTGGTCCCCACAACGTTCTGGACGTGGTGGCCGATCTCGTGGGCGAGGATGTACGCCTGTGCGAAGTCACCCTCTGCGCCCAGCTGCTGCTGGAGGCGGAACATGAATTGGATGTCGATGTAGCTCGTGCTGTCGGCAGGGCAATAGAACGGTCCGACGTTCGACGACGCTGATCCGCACCCCCCGGTGCTGACTTGATCTTCGAAGATCACGACTCTGCCGAGTGGATAGCTCTCCCCGGCGCGGGCGAACTCGTCGGCCCAGAACTCTTGGACGTCGTCGAGCACGAAGTTGATCAGGTCGAACGAGTCCGATTCGGCTTGGGGCACGTCGACCTGCTCGGTTGGCACGGGTGCTGCGCCGCCCGTGTTGAGGTCGCCGGACAGGTCGCCGAAACCGCCACCACCGCCGAGACACGAGAACAGCAGTAGACCGAACACGACGAGCACGATGAGCCCCGAGCTGCCGAGGCAACCACGCCGACCGCCGCGCGGGGCTCCGCCGAGACTCCCCCCGACACCGCCGCCACCGAGACTTCCTCCGAGACCGCCGCCGCTCCGGCCACTCGGGAAGCCGAAGCCCCCGCCTCCGCTCGATCGACGCCCACGTCGATCTTCGACGTTTCGACTCCTGTATCCCTTCGGGACCTTCACCATGATGGGACTTCTTTCTCCGCCGTCTGGGACACGCCACTCCGAGGGGCCACGGCCCCTCGTTGTCTCGAGTCAGCCAGATGAATGCTAGCGAGCAGCAGGCCAGCGAATCTCGCCCTGTCGGCGAGGACCGGGACGACGCCCCCTCGATGACCGAACGGTGGGCTGCTCGCGGAGGTGCACCTCGGACGCTGGCGGCGACCCGACGGCACGATGCCCGATGACGACGACCGGCCGATCGTCTGACGTCGGGGCCTCTTCGGGCACGGGGCCCGGTCGCCGGCTACTCCGACTCGGATGAGCGTCGGACACCGGCCGCCGTCGGGGCCACACCAAGAACGTCAGCATCCATGCCACCGCACCGATTGCGCCGATCTGTCCGATCAGCAGCGATGCGCTGCGTGGCTCGTTCCGCGAGGCGACGAAAACCACCGCAACGACCGCGATGACCATGCCCACGTAGGTGCCAAGGCGTACCCATCCCGACCGCATGCACGCGAACGTAGAGCTCGCAGATCGACACGTCCAATCTGCGCCGGACCCCAAAGGAACCTGCGGGCGCGATGCCCGGCCCCAACCCGAGGGACGAGAGTTCTAGAGTTGACATGTGCATCGGCTCAACTTTCTCGCGCGTGAGCTCCGTGGCGTCGTGGTCGTCGTCCTCGTCGGGATGATGATCATGTGGCTGTTCGCTCGCCTCAGCGACGATCGAGCCGAAGCGAAGGCCGAAATTGCCTCACGTAATACGACCACCACCACCACGATCGCCACGACCACCACTACCGAGCCGCGCATCGACGACAACGAACGACTGTGCAGCTTGGCGAATGCATTCCGCGAAGATCTCCGCGGCCTCCGTGTCGTCCTCGTGAATCGTGCTGGCGACCCGCTCGCGAACCCGGGCGACCGAGACATCGACATTGGCATGCATCCCGATGGCGACATTCCGATCGAGGTACGCGAGGCCCGCACCGTGGCAGGCGACGCCGCTATTGCCTCCGGAGCGAGCATTCCGTCGACGGTCGCCCCAGAGACCACGACCACCACCGAAGCGCCGCCGCCTGCAGTGCCGCCCCCCTCGGTGGTCAACCCGAATCGAATCGACCCACTCGAATCTGGCCTTCTCGGACGTCCCCAAGAGGTTGCGCTGAGCTTTTACACCGCATCGTCCGCGCTCCGACTCGGGCTGATCGATGCCGACTTCGATGCGACCGCCGACCATTTCGCAGACTTCGTCGCCATTGGCGAACCCGCACGCTGGGATCTCGAAGAACTCGCCGAATCCGACTTCTACGATCGCTGGGTAGCGCTGACCACCCGACCAGTGATCAGCGTCGACAACACCCTCGAGTACATCGAAGAGACGTGCACGATTCGGATCGGGAATGGCTTCCTGTATCGAGAGCGTGCTCCTGAGCTGCCCGTGCTCGCGCCGGTGCTCCAGGAGTCTGCGGTCGACCCGGGAGCGGTCGGCGGTTGATGTCGCCCCGACATGTCGCAGTGTTCGCCATGGCAGCGGTGACGCTTGGCGTCATCGCCTGGCTCGCACTGTCCGGCCGTGCCGACGGCCCTCCAGACGAGCTCACCACGACCGCTGGCCCCGCAACGACCGTAACGTCGCCGACAGCATCCGAGACGACCTCATCGACCGCCACCGAACTGACGACAACCGACGCGGCCGCCCCTCCGCCAACCACCTTCCCGGCGGTCCTCGACTCGGCAATCGCCGACCTCGAAGACCGGACCGAGGTCGTCGAGCTCGAGATGCAGGTGATCGCGACTGTCGACCACCAAACCGACGCCTTCACACAAGGTCTCGAATTCGTCGGAGATCGGCTCTTCGAGTCGACCGGACTCGTGAACCAATCGTCGCTACGCGAGATCGATCCTGACACCGGCGAGGTGCTCCGCATCGTCGCCCCACCGGGAGAGGTGTTCGCTGAGGGGGTCACCGAAGTCGACGGATCTCTGATCCAGCTCACGTGGCGCGACGGTGTCGCGATCCGTTGGGACCTCGACGACTTCAGCATCGTCGACACCTACACCTACGACGGCGAGGGCTGGGGGGTCTGTGACGACGGCGAACGTCTCGTCATGTCCGATGGAACGTCCACACTCACGTTTCGAGATCGATCGACCTTCGACCCGATCGGAACCGTCTCGGTGACGTTTCGAGGCGCACCGATCGACCAGATCAACGAACTCGAATGTGTTGGCGAGCTGGTCTGGGCAAATCTCTGGCGTAGCGACCTGATCGTCGCAATCGACCCAACGGATGGACGAGTCGTGTCGCTGCTCAACGCAGGAGCTCTCCGCCCGGATTCGACGCTCGACGATGGAGCGGCCGTCCTGAACGGCATCGCCTGGGATCCGATGACCCAGACGTTCCTGCTGACCGGAAAACGATGGCCGGTCGCCTATCGGGTCGGGCTGTCACCCATCGGCTGACCAGCAAGGAGGGCCGGTAGCGTTGAGCCATGCCCGAAACGCAGCGCCGACCGCCCCGCCGCCAGGCTCCCGGACCGTTGCTCGCCGCCATGGGCACGCTGATTGCGGTCTTCTTGTTCGCTGCATGGTCGACGGGTGAGTGGGGCTTTCTCGTGCTGGGCCTGGTCGGGCTCGCAGCCGGCCTCGTCCCCTTCATCAGTCGGCGGTGAACTCCCCGGCCCGATGCGTCATGGGTGTCGACGGCGCACCCGGCGGTTGGGTCTGGGCCCGATCGGGGGTCAGTGCGCACTCGCCGGTCGAGTTCGGATTCGCCGACACCTGGACGGCGATCTTGGCGCTGGCAGCCGACCGGATCGTCGTCGACATGCCGATCGGGCTCTCGGCCGATGGCAGGCGGCCAGTCGACGACCTCGCTCGTGAGCGACTCGGCCATCGACGTGCGACGTTCTTCCCGACGCCCGTACGAGGGGTCCTCGACTGCGAGTCGCACGACGACGCCAACGCGACCAACCGCTCCGCTTCGGGGCGGGGACTGTCCGTGCAGGCGTGGAATCTCGTCCCCAAGATTCGATCGATCGACAGCTGCTGGACCGACGCTCATACGGAGCGGGTGTTCGAGGGGCATCCCGAGACAAGCTTTGCAGCGATCGGCGACGGGCCCATCACTGCGTCGAAGCACACGTCCGATGGACGGCAAGCCCGGATCCGGCTTCTCGAACGAGCGCTCTCGAACACGATCGTCGACGTCCTCGAGGCATCGGCCCTGCGCCGGTCGATCTGGGGAGACGCGATCGATGCTGCGGCAGTGCTCTGGACTGCGCAGCGTCTCGGACGTGGGGAGGCGGACGTGCTCGGAGGAGAGCTCGACGACCGTGCACGCCCCATGCGCTTGGCGGTGTGAGACCGCCAATGACCCTCATCGGCCGATACGCCCCAAGCCCCACTGGAGTGCTCCATGTGGGCAACCTCCGAACCGCAGTCCTCGCCGACCTGCGTGTCCGACAAGTGGGCGGGCATCTGCGCCTTCGAATCGACGACCTCGACCCGGTCACCTCCGACGACGACCATCTCCGGCAACAACTCGACGACCTTGCGGCAGTGGGCGTGACCTTCGACGGCGATGCGGTCCGACAGAGCGAACGATTCGACCGGTACACCGAGGCCATCGACCGACTCGCTGCGGACGACCTCGTCTATCCCTGCTTCTGCTCGCGTCGCGAGATCCGCGAGGCCGCATCGGCACCACACGTCCACCTCCCCTACGGGGCCTATCCGGGTACGTGCGCACAACTCGATGAGCGGGGACGGGCAACGCGCGCGTCGGTGCGTCCGGCGGCCCTGCGCGTACGTGCCGACGGCGGCGAAATCGCATTCGCGGATCAGGTGTTCGGATCGACGACCGGTTGGGTCGACGACTTCGTGATTCGCAGAAATGATGGTGTCCCCTCTTACAACCTCGCGACCGTCGTGGATGACGCCGACATGGACGTCACGGAGGTCGTGCGCGGCGCCGACCTGTTGCCGACCACACCCCGCCAGATCTGGTTGCAACAACGGCTCGGTTTCGTTCCGGTCGAGTGGTGTCACGTTCCGTTGATGGTCAACGAGTCGGGACAACGGCTCGCAAAGCGAGATGGTTCGGTCACCCGACCCGAGCTCAACGCGCTGGGCCTCTCCGACGCAGACCTTCGCTCCCGACTTCTCGCGTCGGTCGGCCTGAAGGAGAACGCGCCTTTCGACCCGGCAACGATCGGCACGGATCCCACGATCTGGTGACCTCACCTCGGGATCGTCACTTCGGGGGCAGACACCGACGTGACCGATCCGGGCAACTCAGAGAAAGAGTTCTGCTCCTGCGTGGATGAGAAAGCCCACGAGTCCGCCGACGAGCGTGCCGTTGATCCGGATGAACTGGAGGTCGCGGCCGACCTGCAGTTCGATGCGGTCCGCCGTCTCGTCGGGATCCCAGCCCGCGACGGTGTTGGCGATGAGTGCACCGACCTCGCCTCGGCCCTGCTCGGCGATGTACACCGCCGTCGAGGTCAGCCAGGCGTCAACCTTGGATTGGAGCGATGGGTCAACCATGAGACGCTCCCCGACCGCCTGGATGGCGAGTGCGACGCGCTCTCGAACCTCGTTGTTGGGGTCGGCGGTCGCATCCCCGAAGCCACGCTGGAGCGATGACCAAAGATCGCGGGTCCAGGCCTGGAACTCGGGATGGTCGAGGAGTTCCTGCTTGAGCTTCTCGCCCTGGGCGATAAGCCGCTCATCGGAGCGGAGGCGGTTGGCGAGTTCGCGAGCTCGATCGTCAATGTCGCGCTTCACGTGGTGCTCGGGGTTGGAGTCGACCTCA
>JAHDDK010000092.1 GCA_020629375.1 Acidimicrobiales bacterium | reverse complement strand
CGCCGAGCTCGAACGGATCGCTGCGGTCGATGGCCTCAGCAAGGACGTCTTCGAAATCGTGCACCGCGCCCTCGCCTGACCAACTGCGACGCGACGTAGTCTCTGGCTGACGAACACGTCGTGGCGGAGGCGGAATCAACAACGTGGCGGACATTGCAACGGAGCTCGACCGTGAAGAGCGCGAGCGAGAGCTCCGACTCCTCACCCTCGTGTCGTATCGCGTTGGCGGAGTGGTCCTGATCGGCGCGTTCGCCGGCGCAGTTGCCGCCCTCCTCCGGTTCGGCCTCGGACCAATACCCGCATTCGCCCCCGACCCCGACGCACCCATCCAGTGGTGGCACAGCGCATTCTATGGATCGTCAGCACTGTTCATGATCGCCTCCGGGCGACTCACCCAACTCGGTCACGCACGAGCAGGCGCACTGCTCCTGTTGGGCAGCATCGACGCCCTCCTCGTCATCCAAGCGCTCATCTCCGAGGCGGCCGTGATCTTCGCCCTCGGTCTCGGCGTCCCCGTGCTCATCACCACGATCCTTCTCGACGTGCGCGCCACCACGATCCACGGTGTGTTCGCCGCTGCGGTCGGTATCGCCCTGATCGTCAACGAAGGCATCGGCATCGAACGGTTCTGGTCGGCGATCGTGATGCTGCTCACCCTGCTCACCCTCATCGTCGTCGTGTCCTACCTTCGAGAACGAGACCTCGCCGGCCTCGTCCGACTGCGCCGGATCGAACGGGCCGACGCCGATCGCATCCAATCCGAGCTCGCGTTCGCGCGACGAGTGCAGCTGTCGATGCTCCCCGACTCGATGCCGGAGATGGCCGGCGCCGACATCACCGCCTTCTCCGAACCCGCCGCAGAAGCCAGCGGCGACTTCTACGACGTGTTCATCGTCCGGGACCGGACCGGCCAACGCTCCCTACTTGCCTTCACCGTGTGCGATGTCGCCGGCCACGGCATCGCCTCCGCGCTCGTCATGTCTGCAACCCGGGCCGCGCTTCGCTCCGCAGCAACCCGCCTCGACTCGCCCGCCGCCGTGCTGTCCGAGATCAACGACACGCTCGCCTCGAGTATCCCGCGCGAGCTGTTCGTCACGGCCTCCTACGGCGTGTTCGACCCCACATCACACACCTTCATCCACTCGAGTGCCGGCCATCCCCACCCCCTCATGTGGCAACCCTCTACCGACCAGGTGGTCGAGCTCGAGAACGCCGGCCTTCCGCTCGGGCTGGTCGCCGGAGTCGACTACGAAGACTGCGAGACCGTGCTCGAACCCGGAGCCATCGTGGCCATGTACTCCGACGGCATCGTCGAAGCGCTCAACGCCGCCCGAGAGATGTATGGCTTCGAGGCCAACGCGGCCACGTTCGCCGACGCCTGCCGCCAAGGCGAATCCGCCAAGGTCGTCATCGACCACATGCTCGACTCGGTCGGGAGTTTCGTCGAAGATGTTCCCTTCGACGACGACGTCACCGTTGTCGTGCTGTCCCAATAGCGAGCGCCGAGATCACCTCCGTTGACATCACCGAAGCGAGTAGAACTGCGGATCCCGTCCGTCGCCGGATTCGAAAAGTTGGCCATGGCCGTGGCCGGCGAACTCGCCCAACTCGCTCGCCTCGACCCCGAACGCATCGAGGAGCTCCAGACCGCCGTCGCCGAAGCCTGCCTCAACGCCATGAAGCACGGCAACGAGATGGCCGCCGATAGTCTCGTCGAGGTCGAGATCGAAGTCGCCGAAACGCGACTCTCGATCGATGTACGCGACGAGGGAAGAGGAGGCGCCGTCCCCGAGACGGCGTTCGACCCTCCAGACCTCGCCGCACAAATGTCGGGCTTGCAGCCCGCAGGCGGGATGGGGCTATTCGTGATTCGATCGTTCGTGGATTCGGCCACTTTCATCGACGACCCCGACCGCGAAGGAAATCAGTTCCGGATGATCATCCACCTGGAGCCCGACGCATGAGCCAACTCCGCATCGACACGCACGAGCACGGCACGATCGCCGTCTTCCACCTCAATGGCGACGTCACCGACGAAGCCAACGAGACACTCCGTTCTGCATACGGCGCCGCGGTCGACGGTGGAGCCACCGCCGTCATCATCGAGCTCGCCAACGCGGCGTACATCAACACGAGCGGCATCTCGGTCCTCATCACGCTGGCGATGGACGCCCAAAAGACATCGATCTCGATGGCGGTCGCTGGAGCGAGCCCCCACTATCGCAAGGTGTTCGACCTCGTGCAGTTCTCCACGTTCGTTGCCATGTACGACGACGAAGCCGCCGCCCTCGCCGAACTCGGTTGAGGACCCGATTCGCTTGAGCCTCACCCGGCACGATCGCGGGAGCGTTGCCTACGTCGCCTTTCTGTCGGGATGCGTCGGCATTGGCTATCTCCTCACGTCTGTTGGCGGACTAAGCCTGTTCATCGAACGCGTCGGCGTCGAACGACTGCCGTTCCTCTATGTGATCGGCGCTCTGCTCAACATCGCCATCGGCACGCTCGACAGTCGGGTGCTGCAACGGATGCGACAGGGCTCACGCTTGCTCGGCGTCGGGATCGCGGGCGGCGCCATCGCGATCACCATCGGCGTGTTCACCCTCATCGGCCCGTCGTACGCAGGAGGGTTCGTCGCCCCCCTCGCCTACGAAGTCGTCTACATCTTCGGGCCGCTCATCGCCTCGGCGGTCGCGCTCCATCGATTCGACCTGCGGCAGATGAAGCGCCTCTACAGCCCCGCATCGTCCGCGCGCTGGGTGGCCCAGATCCTCGCCGGCCTCGCCGTCGCCCGCTTCGCCGACCGCGTCGAACCAGGCGTGCTTCTCGTCGCAGGTGGCGTGGTGCTCGTCGTCGCCGCCGTCGTCGCCCGCATCGCGGTCGGCAACGACGCACCAGAAATCAACTCGGCCCACGAGGCCAGCGGCGCCTACGACTCGTCCCCGACACGCACACTCGGCAGCTACGGGCTCGTGATTCTGGTGATCACGATCATCTCCACGGTCATGCTGGTCATCGTCGACTTCATCGTCTTCGCCCAGGCAGAGAACGACCTCGACACCGACGCATTCGCATCGTTCCTCTCACTCCTGCACGCCGCCCAAGCCGGGTTCATCCTGGTGCTCTCCTCTCTGGGGGGTCGGGCCATCAGCCGCTTCGGGCTTCGCTTCGGTCTTCTCGTCACACCGGTCGTGACCGCCATCGCTGCGGCAGCGCTCCTGCTCGTCACCTCCGTCGACGTGCTCCTCGGTGCCGCGCTCGCCATCGCATCCGTCCTCTATGTCCTCGAGAACGGATTCCGGTACTCGATGGGGATCCCCAGCCGGCAGCTCCTGTTCCAACCACTCCCGCCGACCAACGCCCGCCGCATGCACGGACTGGCCGAAGGCCCTGCGATCGCGACCGGAATCTTGGTGAGCTCGGGGATACTCGGTCTTACTGTTGCCCTCGGCGGCGGAGCACGCGCCGCCACAGCCGCCCTGCTCGGCCTCGCTCTGCTGACCATCCCGATCGCTTTCGTGGCCCGACGCAAGTATGTCGATCAGCTCGATGCTGCAGTGACCCGACGTCAACTCGGCCAAGGCATCGACATCAGCCAAGACGTCCGTGCCCAACTCGTCGACACCCTCGCCGACCCCGACCCCAACCGGGCGATGTCGGCACTACGGCTTCTCGGCGACGCCGACTCCGCAACATTGGGCCCCTGGTCCGACCATCTCCTGACCAACAACCACGAAGCGCTCCTCCGAGTCGGCCTCGACTGGGCCGAAACCTCACGGTTCAGCCCTAGCGACGCCAGCCTCGAGCACCTGCTCACCAACCGTCAAGTCGACTGGGTCCTGCGACATCGCGCCGGAACCCTCGCCCGCCGACGCGGCGCAACGTGGATCAGCGACACCGTCCAACAACTCGTCGACGACGGCGACCTCGCCGGCATCGCCATGACCCGCGAAGACGCCCCACGCTCCCCACCTTCACCAGTCGCCGACATCGCCATTTCCGATGGCACCCACTCCGAGCGGCTCCTGCTCGCCGAAGTCCTCGCCCTCAACGGCGGACCATCCGACGTACCCGCAGTCCTCGAAGCCCTAGCCGACCCCGACGCCGACGTACGGCGCGCCGCAGCGCCAGCCATCGTCCGACTCGGCGGCGAAACCCTCTGGCGACGAGCCGCCGAACTCGTCGACGACGAACAGCTCTACGCAACCATCGACGACCTCTTCGACTCGGGGCGAGGCGACTCGGCCCTCATCAAGCGCCTGGCCAACCCCGAGCTGTCGAACCGCCGAAGGACCCGCCTCGCCCGGCTTCTCGCCCGGTCACCAAACCATGGCGACGACAACCCAGTGTGGACGCTCATCGCCGACCACGACTCCACGGTGCGCAGCGCAGTCCTGGCCGAACTCTCCCGTCGGCGAACCGTCGTCACCGCCGATCGCGCCGAATCGCTACGAGACGACCTAACTCGCATCGCCGAGCGCTGCGACGGTGTCGCCTGGGCGGCTGCGCAACACACCCGCAACACCCAATCCCAACGTGTCGTCGCCGCGCTCCTCGAACTCCTTCAGCGCGAACGTGTCACCTTGGCCCACGGACTCGCCGTGCTCGGCTACGGCTCGCGTGCCCGTGGGCTCGCCGCAGCCATCGCCGACGAATCCGACCGCAGTCGGGCACAAGCCCTCGAACTCCTCGAAGAAGCAACCGCCCTCGAGGATCGCCGCTTCCTCCGCTCGCTTGAAGGGAGGCCGGCGGTCAGAAGCACAACCCAATCCAACCGCGACCCCAAAGGTGCCGAGGTCGGCGACGACCACAGGCATTGGTCGCACGACCGCTGGGTTAGCCTCCTCTGGGACGTCGAGGTTGGCGACCGAGGAGACCCGATGGCGCTGTCCACGATCGAGCGAGTCCTCGCGCTGCGAGCAACGCCGCTCTTCTCCGCGACACCCTCACCCGTCCTCATGGACATGGCCCCAGGCATGGACGAGCAGACCTTCGCCACGTCCGACACGATCTTTCAACCCGGCGATCCCGGCGAGCACCTGTTCGTCATCCTCTCCGGAGCAGTCGAGATCGTCGTCGCCGACCGAGTCATCACGCGTCTGGACCCAGGTGACGCCTTCGGCGAAGCATCCCTTCTCGAAGACGAGCCACGCTCATCGACCGCGCGAGCGGCCGACCCGACGAAGGTGTTGGCAATTCATCGTCACGCATTCCGCGACCTCATGATCGATCAGCCCGAGGTCTCGATCGAGATGCTGCGTTACGTCTCGCAGCGCACGCGCCTGCGCGATGTTCACGAGGCGGGAGCCTGACCGGCGTGGGCAAGCGGCCGACCTTCGATTTCTGGGCAGACGCCGAAACCCGATTCGTGCAGCCCTATGAGGCCAACAAGGTCTACCTGTGCCCCGGATGCAACCGGGACATCCCGGTCGGCACGGGCCACATCGTCGCCGTGCCGCCCGAAGCAGCCGATCTTCGCCGCCACTGGCACCGCGGCTGCTGGACCGGCCGCAGTACCCGCAAGCCCCCTCGCTGAGACGCTGGGTGTGAAACGATCCGCGGCACCCCCGGCGCTATCCAGTCAACGTCGGGCCTGGAGTGAGCCAGGTGATCAGCGCGGTCGGATGGTTGTCGCACGAGTAGAGGCGAAGGACGCGGCGAAGATGGCTCGGTCCTCCCGTCGGCTCACCGGCCGCTTCGCCGACGCCGAGGCACAGAGTTTGGTCCGAGGAGAGGCGAACTGTCTGATCAGCGAGGAACGCGAATCGCTGGAGATCCGAATCGGTGCAGGAGACGATGAAGAGCTCGACGTTCGGCTCGGCGTCAGTCGCCTCGACGCACCGGTCGTATGCGGGCATGTACAACTGGCCGGTTTCGGGAACATTGATGTCGAACAGCTCGTCGTCGAAGTTTGGCTTGCACGTATGCGCGGTGAGAGCTGCGTCAATGTCGAGCGTCGCTCCAACGCCTCGCACGTCGACGCAATAGTGCTCGGGTTCATCATGCGGGTCGATCAGCTGAATGAGGGTGTTGGCCCGGACGGCCGGCGGAGCTTCGATCGTGGTGGTCGACGCCACAGTCGAACTGGTCGTTTCTGGTGTGCTGACCGTGGTCGTCGGCTCATCGGCCGCCGTGGACGTTGTCGACGTCGTGGAGGCTGGCGCCGGTGTCGTCGTCGACTCGACCTCCGCGATCGGCTGCTCATCGCCAGCTGTTCCGCACGCAGCGCCAAGCAGCGCAAACGTGAAACAGATTGACGTGATGGTTCTGGGCATGGGGCAACTTTCTCGGTTGGATGGCCCTCCCAGACCGGCGCCAAGGCGCCTCCTTTCACCGTAACCGACTCATCGAACGAGACGCGAGCAGTCCAAGCCACAACCGCACGAGTGGCCCACGACCATGAGCAACCGATTTACTCAGAAGCGTGGAACAGCTGGACTCCTTGGCGGCGGCTGCGGCCGACGGCGACCAGAACGCATTGACTGCGCTCCTCGAGGAGTCCCGGCCCTTGGTTATGGCGCAGTGCCGCAAGTTCCTTCCCAACCCGCTCGATGCCGAAGAAGCGTGCCAAGACGTCCTGGTCGCGATCGCTCGCAACATCGAGGGATTCGAAGGGCGATCGAAGTTCACGACGTGGATCTACCCGATCTGCACCAACACCTCGATCGACTGCTACCGCAAACTCAAGCGCCGTCAATCCGTCGTGATGGAGCCGGTCGATACCCCTGCGGGCGGGTCGACACCGTCGGTCGTCGCCGGGGCCCGCATCGACATCCTCGAAGCAACCGAACAGTTCGACCGTGAGGTCGTCGACATCGTCTTGATGCGAGATCTCCTCGACATGGACTACGGCGACATGGCGTCGATGTACTCGGTCGAGGAGGCGACGATGCGCTGGCGTGTCGCCGAAGGGCGAAAGAAGCTTCGACGAGTACTGGCCGACCGCTAGCGGTTGAACCGGTACGAGGTCCGGTACTGCGAGTAGCCGACGTTCGAGAACTCGCTCACCACGATCTTCGTTTCGGCGTTGATCTCGGGGGCGTCATAGAGGTTGCCTCCCCCGAACTCCTTGTCGAACGACCAGCCAGCCGACTGTGTCGCGCCAGGCTCTGCAGCGATGAGATCCGCCTCGGTTGCCCCTTCGACACGATGCTGCATCTCGATCGACGCCGTGCCGAGGAAGTGCCACATCTGGACTCGTACGGGGATGGCGTTCTCGAAGTCGGGAGCGCTGTCGAGCAGTCCGCCGACCGACTCGAACGCGCCATCGGCGATCGGGATCTCGATGCCGCTCGCCGTGATCGCCACAAACGTGCCCGCGTCGAGCTCAGTCGTCGCCACGTCGAAGTCGCCAACCCGCTCGTAGTACACGGTCCGTCCGTCGTCTTCGCTCGTGCTCGACGAGGTGCGTCCCTCGACGACCGCAGCGAGCGCGGTCGAGTAGGCGAGCGCCACGTCCTCGGGGGTCGCTGAGGTGAAGAACTCGACCTGCGTGCGCTGGTCCCACACCTCGTCGGAGGCGTCCCACCCGAGGTGACCCTTGAAAGCCACGATTTCGGTATCGGGCATCGTCGGCAGATCCGGCCAGTTGAAGTGGAGCCGCGAGACCTGCCCATCCAGGTTGTCGGTCGGGCCCATCATGTCTTCGAGCAGGGCCGCGACATCGTCGGGTCCCATGTCCGCGTTGATCGCCTCACCAGCCGGACCGGCAGTAGTTGCCGTGTCCGAATCCTTCGGAGCAGCCTCGTCGACGGTCCCTTCGGCCGGTGCTTTGGTCGTCTCAGTGACCGTCGTGCTGGTGGCCTCAGTCGTGGTCGGCGCAGCCGTCGTGGTCGGTGCGGCCGTCGTCTCCGGTGCCGCCGTGGTCGCCGATGCTTCAGCGGCGGCGTCTTCGGTCAGCGCCTCGATCTGCGCTTCGAGCTCGGCGATGCGAGCGTCGGCCGTGTCGACCTCGTCGGCGTTTCCGCCACACGCGGTGGCGGTGATCGCTGTTGCGGCGATGATGGCGATGATTCGTGCCCGGGTGCTCATGTTTCTTTCCTCCAGAGATGCAATCGGTGTGTCTCTGTGTGGTTCTGACGAGAAGGAGTGGGGTTCTGTTGGAAGAAATTCCAGATTTCTTCTACGGCGTGATCGTGATGCGGGTGATGTTGACGCCAGCCGAGTTCGGCACCGTCTCGAGCAGAACATTCACCGGCTCGTTGTCGGCGTTGGTGGCGATGAACGTGCGGGTGTCACCAACGGCTGTCTCGTCGCTGATTGACCATCCGGCGAGCGACCGGTACTCGTCGGCGATCTCCTCGACCGTACCGGCGATGTTGTACCTGCGAGACGTTGCCCGATTCCCGGATCGGGCGTCTTCGACCGCCGCTGCGGGGACCGGCAGCACTTCGGGAAGTCCATTGACGGACGCCGGGGCAGCGGGTGCCTCGGTCGACGGAGCCGACGTCGTCGTCACCGCATCGGCCGTGGTCGTCGTGGACGGTGTCGTTGCTATCGGGGTCGTCGTTGCCGTGACCGAATCAGACTCGCCGTCTCGCCACACCGCGCCAGAGATTGCGGCCGCAACGACGACCAACGCGACCACCACACCGATCACCGGCCACCGGCCACGTCCGGCCGACACCACCGGCGGCGCCGCGTCGACTCGAGCGACCGTCGGTACCGGTGGCGGCTGTTGCCCTCCGAGCGCGGCCCGAATGTGGGCCAGCTCAGGACGCCGTTCGGGGTTGGGGTCGAGGAGCTGATCGACAAGCGCCCGTCTACGGGAGCTGAGTGTGGCGTTGTGTGTCTCGAGATGTCGGTCGACGTCGATGGCGTGGCCAGCGACAGGTGTCGGAAGGTCGCCGGTCACCAGTTCGAGCAACATCACGCCAAGCGGGTACAGATCAGCCCGGTGGTCGAGCTGGGTGAGGCCGGCGACCTGCTCGGGCGCCGAATATGCCGGGGTGCCCGACACGAGGGTCAGCGCCGATCGATCGATCGACCGAGCCAAGCCAAAGTCGCCAAGCACCGTCCGAGTACCGCGATCGTCGGTATGAAACAAGATGTTCGCCGGCTTCACGTCGCGGTGGATGAGGCCCTGCTGATGGAGGTCGGCCAGCGCCGCAGCGACATTGGCGATGTGGGCGCAGGCCTCCGATTCGGTGTGCGGGTCGAGCTTTCGAGCGGTGATGCGGTCGCGCAAAGTCCCGCCATTGGCGAGCGACATCACGATGTACGGCATGCGATCGTCGGAAGACTCGGCCACGTGATGCACACGAACAATGTGCGGACTCGTCACCGTCATCGCATGACGAGCTTCGCTCAAAAACCGGTCGCGGATCTCGTAGTCGCGTGCCCAGTTGTCGGCGAGAATCTTGATGGCGACGTCGGTGCCGAGCATCGTGTCGTGCGCGTGCCAGACCGTGGCGAACGCACCCGTGCCGAGCACCTCGACAAGGGTGTACCGGTCATCGAGCGTGCGCATCACCGTCGCTCACCTTACGTTTCGCCACCCGTCGAGCAGACGTCGACGACACCGCCATGGTCGCTACGTTCGACTTCGAGCTACCCGGTCTTCATAAGGGCGACCCCCGACACCGTGAGGGTGCCGTCGTCGTTCACCGTGGCGAAGGGCCATTCCTCGCCGTTGTCGCGGATGGCGGTGATCTGGCCATCGACACAGAACCACTCGCCAATGCTCTCGGTCGTATCGGCCTCGGTCAGTGACGATCCGCCATCGGCGAGGGTCAGCGAAACCAACCCGTCGGCTGATTCCCAGGCGCCGAAGTACTCGGTCTCGAGACACGGCGCAGACGGAACCACCGGGTCGTCGGCCACGACCCCTTCGGGAATGACCTCCATCCGGATACCAACGCCGTCGTCGCACGGCCCCAACGTGTCGTAGTAGGTGGGGGCGCCGAGCTCGGGGTCGAAGTCGGCGTTGAAGTGGCTTCCGCAATCGTCGGGGTCAGGAACCGGCCACTCGCCCGTTTCGAACCGGATGAGCAACGCCTCGACCTCGTCGAAGGCTTCGTCGACCGAACGGGGAACATACGCCCAACCTTCGGGGTCGGCCTCGCCAAACACCACCGTCTCGGCCGCAGCAGCGCCGTCGGCATCGAACACGATCTCGATCATGTTGATCGACTCGACCCCAGCCCGGAACACGAAGCCGGCTGGCTTGCGGTCCTCCCACGTGGCCTTGGCCGCGTCGAAGCTCGATCGTGCCTGGTCGAGGTTCTGTTCGCTGATCCGCGCGATTGCCCCATTCGCCGCAGCGCTCGTTTCGTCCGGCGCTTCGCTGTCCGGAGTCTCGCTGTCCGCGCCCGAAACCAACTCGTTCGTCGATCCGCACGCGCTCGCCAAAAGGAAGAGGGCTCCAAGGATCCATGTGAAGGTCGCGCGTTTGTGGCTCATGAGTGTTGTACGTACACGCTATTCGATTGGTTCCCAGCGGTCCGCGAAGGCGTGAGCGGAAACCTCGCGCAAGAAGTTGCGTTTTGCACTTCTCCGGCGACCACTTTCTGTAGTATTCGTAGCCCTATGAAGCGATTGCGCGTACTTCTCGTCACCTGCCTCATGGCCGCAGCTGCGGTCGCCGTCTCCCCCCAGCTGGGAGCCTCGGTGCCCGAGGGGTGTGAGCTCAGCGACGACAACATGATCGTCTGTCTTGCGCATGATCGGTGCCTCAGCGACGACCCGATCGGTCAGAATCCTCGCGTCAACTTCGACAACTACGGAGACGACCACCGCTTCAACACGGCTCCATATCGCGGTGGCGATGTGATTCATGTGAAGAAAGCTCTGGACGGTAACGGCTGCTGGCTAGGCAGCCGGTGTTCGACGGCGTTCTCTGTTTGGGATCAAGACATCGACCGCTACTACGCAACGACTGCCGCCCACTGCATCGCGTCCGGAGATGGCACCGTGCCCGACTATGGACGGGTCTGGCACGCCGACGGGACCTACATCGGGTTCGCCGATCAATCACGCCTTTCCGAAGAGGGCGACAACCACGATGTTGCCCGTGTTCGGTTCGCCAGCCAGACCAACGTTCGCTGGGGGTCGAAGTTCATTCAGGTCGGCACCCAACGAAAAGGCATCGCCGGGATCATGTTCAACTGGCGGCAGAAGAAGGGTGTAGAGGTCTGTCACAACGGTGTTTCCACCGGCACGTGGGTCGATCGTCCCTTCACGGTCGGAGATCCCGACTACAAGAAGAACTGCGGTCCGATCGAGGAGACCTCAAAGGACAGCGCTGGATATGAAGACTTGCGGTGCTTCCGCGCATTCGGCGGCCCGGGCGACTCTGGTGCGGCCGTCTTCAGCCTCAAGGAAGACAAGGTCGAACTCGTCGGGATCGTGTCGAGCATCTACTACGAGTCGAAGGGCGTCTTCAACAAGACGGTCGACTGGGACAAGCCTCACCTGATCTGTTACACACCGGCGATCACCGCCATCAACCAGCTCGGCGTCCGCATCGTCAAGTAGTGCCGCCTACCGCTACAAATCCCCGCCGACCACGCCGAGCATGAAGGCGTATTCCTCGGCGACTTCTTCGAGGCGGGCGAACCGCCCTGACGCACCGCCGTGGCCGGCGTCCATGTTCATGCGCAGGATTACGGGCGCGTCGCCGGTGCTCGTGTCGCGCAGTTTGGTCACCCACTTGGCGGGCTCCCAGTACTGGACTTGGGAGTCGTGGAGTCCGGCGAG
>JAHDDK010000163.1 GCA_020629375.1 Acidimicrobiales bacterium | reverse complement strand
GAGGAGATGAACCTCTTGCTATGTCAGACTTGACCCCATGGAGTTTGTTGTTTCGGGGATGAGCTGCCAGCACTGCATTGATGCGATCACGAAAGAGGTCGGCGCGGTCGATGGTGTCGAGTCGGTATCCATCGATCTCGATACGAAGATCGTTGCCGTCGTCGGCGGCGAGTCCTCCGCGATCATCGCCGCCATCGATGACGCGGGTTTCGACGTCGGGTGACCGACCCAGCGTCGGGCCCATCAAACGGGCAGAGCGGATCACCAACCTCGACCTGATTCGAGGCATTGCGACGCTCGGCATCCTGCCGATGAACGCGGTCTACTTCGGGCTCGCCGACGTGTCGTACTTCAACATCTCGGCGGACGGGTGGGACTCGACGCTCGACAAGATCGTTGCCGTGCTCGGCGAGATCTTCGTCGACCAGAAGATGATGGCGATCTTCTCGTTGCTGTTCGGCGCCGGCATCGTCGTGTTCGCCGACCGCGCCGAAGCGAAGGGTCGTCGAGC
Source organism: Acidimicrobiales bacterium (assembly GCA_020629375.1). Classification (GTDB taxonomy): domain Bacteria; phylum Actinomycetota; class Acidimicrobiia; order Acidimicrobiales; family SHLQ01; genus SHLQ01. The sequence goes on along the minus strand of JAHDDK010000163.1, from coordinate 1,344 downwards.
CAACTGGCTCAGTCTCTGGCGAAATCTGCTGCTGTTCGGCATCGGTGTGGCGCATGCAGCCTTCTTCGAAGGTGACGTGCTTCGTCTGTACGCGATCTGTGCGCCGGCGCTGCTCCTTCTGCGGAAGCGGTCGCCCCGGACACTCATCATCGCGGGGGTGTGCATCGTGGCCTCCGCAGTGCTCGCCGCCGTCGCGGCTGCAACCACGGTCAGCGACGACGGCGCAGAGCTCGGCGAGTTCTGGATCAGCGACGACGCCACGATGGCTGATGGAGCGGGACTGTGGTTGGGCTGGGACTTCGGTGCCCGGTCGCTCGGGCTCATGTTGATTGGCGTCGGGCTGTTCCGGCTTGGTGTCCTCAACGGCAATGGGGACGACACCCAGGATCGGCGGACGCTGCGTTGGGGGCTTGGCGTGGGCCTTCCCCTTGCCGCCCTCGCCATCGCGGTCATTCTCCTTGCGGAGTTCGACCCGAAGTGGGCGATCCCGGCGCACGCGATCAATACGGTCGCGACAATCCCGACGGCCCTCGGCTTCATCGCGGCCATCAGCCTGTGGAATCGCAAGCCGGACTCGACCCTCAAGAAGCGCCTTCGGTCGGTCGGACAGATGGCGCTGACCAATTACCTGACCCAGACCGCGCTCGGCCTGGTCGTGCTCGACGTGTTGCTCGGCGATCAGGACCTCGGACGCGCCGCGATCTTCGCCGTCGTGATCGGCATCTGGCTCGTGCAGCTCGCGTGGTCGCAATCGTGGCTGACCACGTTCTCGATGGGTCCGTGCGAGTGGCTGTGGCGTCTCGCCACTTACCGCAAGTGGCAACCGATTCGCCGACCCTGATTGCGCCCTCGTCGCCTCAGCCTGCCGCGTACGCGGGCTCCACGATCTCGGTGATGATTCGCTGACGCTCGTGCCAGTCGCCGAACCCGGCGTCGATTGCGGCCACGGTCATGGCCTGCATCTCACGCCTGCTCATGTCGAAGTGTTCGGCGAGTCGGGCCATCTCGGAGCCGACTGATATGCCGCTCATGAGCCGGTTGTCGGTGTTGACTCCCACGTTGAAGCCCAGCCGATGCCAATGCACGATCGGGTGCGCGCCGAACTCGGGGACCGCACCGACGTGCACATGGCAGCTCGGTGCCATCTCCAGATGCACCTGTCGCTCGAGAATGTATCGGGCGAGCGGGCCTAGCTCGACACCCTCGCCTGTCGAGGGATTGGCGGTGGCGACGTCTCCGGTGATGTCGTCGTACAAGCGCACCCCATGGCCGATTCGTTCGGCGCCGCAGTGGAGGGCTTGGTCGATGAGTTCGAGCCCGGGCGGCTCGCTCGCATGGAGCGTG
>JAHDDK010000091.1 GCA_020629375.1 Acidimicrobiales bacterium | reverse complement strand
CCCGCTGCCCCCGCTGCCCCCGCTGCCCCCGCTGCCCCCGCTGCCCCCGCTGCCCGCGCTGCCCGCGCTGCCCCCGCTGCCCCCGCTGCCCCCGCTGCCTCCGCTGCCCGCGCTGCCTGCGCTGCCTGCGCTGCTGCCTGTCGGCATTCCTCCTCGGTGGCGTCGCCATTCAGCCATGCCTCACGGGTCGCGATCGAAACCTCGCAAACGCGGCGACGGCGCTCATCTACCAAGTGGAGAATCTTGCGGGCCTGCTGGCACAACACGCGGGCGTGCACCCGCTTCTCGACCTCGCGGTCACTGATTTTCGTGGCGTTCATGATGCGCGGCAGCAGCTTGTCGAGCCGATCGAACTCGGCCGAGTCATCAGGCAGCGAGTCGTTGACGAAGACCACGATCGGCCGCACGATCGGATCCACCCAGCACGGGTCGTCGGTGAACACTTCGTCGACGATTTCGGGCGTCAGGTAGCCGTGCTGCTGCGCGTGCACAAGTGACGCCTTTGACATGAGGCACGGGGCGTCGGGAGTGCCCTTGCCGCCAGATAGGGGCTTGGCGCTGTAATCGGGAGTGGTCATAGGTTGGTGCTCCAGTTGCGTTAGATAACGTCGTTGCTACACCAATGTTCGCACATGTGGCACCAGAAGTCAATGACCTAACGGCCCCTCGTGCGCCGATACGCGCCATCCCTGGGTGTCTCGCCGCTGCGGTCCACGCCACCGACCCACTCGACTGGCGGGGGCGGCGCAGGGGGCTCAACCAGCAAATGCGTCACGCCATGCACAAGGGCATCCACGCCACCGGGCGAAATCGACGTCTGGCCGGGCACCCACCCCGTCATCTGCGACTCAAGCACATCGAACGAGCCGCAGTGATGGACTCGACCATCCCGGTACAGCTGCGCCACCGGCCGCGCACGGTCCTGCTTCGACATCTTCGCCTCAACCGACACAACCTCAACCGGCCGGCCGTCAAGTACTGGTGAGGCACGCAAGGTCAACTCGGCCAAGTCGCCGGACCCGGTTCGTTCGACCACAAACGAACCAGCGTGCTCACGCAGGTACATTTCGGCGGCGATGTCACGCCAGATTTCCGGCTTCACCAACTCGGTCCGGTCATCCAGCACGTAAGCGTGCGCCACCATTGAGCCAGGCGGCGTGGCGCGGGCGATGCAGACGACGCCAGCGTCATCACCGCGGCCAGTCTTGTTGGGGTCGATGGAGACAACGATGCGATCGAAGGACCATTGCGGCCTTGGTGAACGCAGGTCATTGATCAGCTCCTGCGTCCACAGCGCACCCTGTCGGTCGGTGATCTGCTGTTGAGACTCGAGCAGGAAGGCGTGCAGCCCATAGGTGTCAATGCGGGCATGACAGGCGTCGATATCCATGCCTTCCCACGTGGGTTCACCCTCAACGATCCGGTGGAAGCCCTCGTCGGTGAGTTCGGTGCGCATGCCCTCGACGGCGGGGAATGGCCCGATGCGCATAGCGCCCTTCAGCATGTCCACGGTACCGTCAACGATCTTCTTGGCGATCGCATTCTGGTGCGTCAAATTCTGCGCCAGCAGGACAGCACAGCGCTTGTCGTCGCCCATGGTCGGAAGGATGCCGTGCGTGATGGCGCGAATCTTCTTGGCAACGATCTTCGGCGAGTCCTCGTGATTGTCGATGTCGTCCAAGATGATGACGTCGGGGCGCATGCCATCAGTTTTGACGCCCCGCGCCGCCGTATCGAGGCCGATGGCGTCAATAGTCACGCCAGCGGCGGTCTTGACGCGGTTGCGGCGCCAGCCCCGCGAGTTGCCGTGCTTGTTGAGCATCGGCTTGGACATCGCCGGATAGTGGCGCTCCATCTCGGATGACTCGAGTCGTTCGGCGACGTCTTCCACGTGCTTGTCAGCGAGGTCCTGGGTTTCGGAGACGTAGAGGATGTATCGGGCCTCGCCTACGCATCCCCACTTGATGCAGGCAAGCTCCACCGATGTGGACTTGGCGTGGCCTCGCGGCCAGATGAGTTCGGCGAACGGGGTGACTTCGGGTTCGGTGAAGACGGTGTCAACCCAGTCCCAAAACTGGAGATGGTGGTGGCCCATTGGTGATGCGGTGACGGTTGGGGCCACTTTGGCCAGCCAGGTCTCGGAGTCCAGCCATTCACCACCGGACTTGAGTTCGCCTTCGGCGGCCGTGATCTGGTCGCGCTTGACCTTCAGCCACGCGTCAGGGACTCGCGACAGGTCCGTCAATCCACGACCTCAAGATGCGTGCGCCGCGCCAACTCTTCGTTGATGTCCTCGTCGCTGGCCTTGGCCAACTCGCGGGCCGCGTCCTCCAGCGGCGTCGGAGCTTGGTCCAGGTTCAACAGCTTCGCTTCACGCTCGTGGAGCTTCAGGATCCGGTCGATGGCAGCGAACCGGATCTTGGAGTCCATTGACGTCGTGGCTACCGCGTACATGTCATTGCGAATGTGCTCAATCTCTGCGAGCTGTCGCGCCCGGTACTCGTCGTAATCGGCGTGCGGCCGCATCTGTTCGAGAGCATGTGAAACACGTCGAAATGCAGTGGAGTGTGAGCAGCCTTGTTCCTCGCCGATGGCCGTGAAGGTCCATCCTGCGAGCTTCAATTTGAGCGCCTCGATGCAGGCGGCTTCGTAATCCGTTCCTTGAAGTCCGTTGCCCATGCGAATAATGTTCGGCAAATCGGGTTACTCGCCGAATATTATTCGGCGCTAGACCGCACAGCCCGAAGATCCGCCGTCCTCTTCAGTGGTCCAGTCGCGCTCGACGGCGCCTGGCGTGATCTCATAGAGGTCATCAAGGATTGCGTCCAGGAACAGCGCCACCGAGTCATTGCCATCGCGAATGACTCGGAACAACTTCGCCGTCGGTGAATCGTCAATCGGCACACCATCAGCGTCAAGCCCAAGCTGGGCGCGCAGGTACACGATCCGAGCGTCACGCTTTGCGATTTCGGCCTTGAGTTCGTCGATCTCGGCGCTGTATTGGGCGACGGTCGGCTTTCGTGGCCGTGGGCCAAGCGGCCTGACAGGAATCTGCGGCGGCCGTTGCGGGCGGGATCGTGAATCGTCAGTCATGGCTTCGACCCACTCAGTGGCCAACCATTGGGTGGCCCATCCACCTGCAGCCAATGGGCGCGCAAGTCATCTTCACCGTAATGACTGAGCTGCATCTGCCCGAGCTCCTCGGATTCACGCTCGTCATCACTATTCCATGTGACCGCGATCCACCATGCACCCTCTTCGCCGTGGAGTTCATTGGCGTAAATCCATTCGCCCTCCCTGTGGCCTGTAGGGCCACAGTCTGCAACGATTTGAGCGGTGCGACCCGTGTGACGGTTGCGAATGAACTGTCCGAGTTGGTAGCCGCTCACGACAGCCACCCCGCGGCAGGCTCATCGACAACACCCGTGTCGACAGCCCAGCGCATCACGGCGCGCATCGCCTGCCGCTGCGAGGCACGGCCACCTGGGATGCCCACCGCGGCCGCCGCCTTGTCAATGTCATGGTTCTCTTCGGCCATGCGGGCGACGTGCTCGACGTCGATGATGACGTCTTTTTTGCCGCGACATCCGCAGCCGACCTTGATCGTTCCGTCTTCGAGGTCGGTGACTTTGTAGCCAGCCATGTCAGCGCCCTCCGTTGTGGCGCTCTACAGCGGCGTCCCATGCGCTTTGATGAGCCAACACTGGACTGCCGTCCTTCAGGTAGGCGAATGTGCGTGCGCCATACAGACTCAGGGTGTAGGGCCCGTCATCGGCAAGGTCACCGTCGGACCTGGCGTAAGGAATATCGCGGTCCAGTTCTAGTGATTCCTCGGCAAACGGCCACGGGTCAAACGTGACTGCTCCGCGCTCGACGTCGATCTCGCGACCATTGATCGACTTTGGGCCTGCGGGTGAGTGGATCTTCATGCTTGCGTTAACGCTCCTTCGATCGTCAGCCATGCGAGATGCAGGCCGTTCGCCGCCATGATGGCAACCAGGTCGAACTTGTATCCGCCGAAGAAGCCGTGCGGCGTCCACGACAGCACCGCCAGAAGCAGTGTCACCCACGTTCCGGTGCAGACGTGACAGACCAGCCCACCCGAAAGCCATCCACGAAAGCCTTCGTCGGACCCATCCGCCCATTGACGTAGAGGCTCGAGTACCGGGTCGAATACTGAAGCTTCGGCCAGTAGGTAGCCGCCGAAGATGGCAGCGAGCGCGAGAGTGAGGATTCCGATCATCGTAGATCCTTCATCGTGGATCCCTCATCGCAGACCTTTCACGATTCGTCGGGTTCGATCCCACACGGGTCGAATTGAATCCACCCGAGAGGCTGCGTAAGCCACTGGCGCATTGCTTCGGCCGAATCCGCGGCGTTGCGTTCAACCTCGGCGGCGACAGCGGAGAGCCATTCCACCATTTCCTTGACTTGATCCAAACTCAGGGTCACCGTTCCCATGTTCTCGCGGTCAATGACGGTGATCTCCACGTCGCCCCCATGGTGGGCTGCAATCATGACGTCGCCAAACAGGTCGTTGATTCTCAGGTTCTTCGTCACGTCATCGCCTCTTCGTCGGTCTCGTCGGCCTTGGCTTGGCTTTTAGTGGTGCTTGTTTTGCGGGCTGCCGCACGGGCGCCCTTCGATTCTTGTCGCGTCAACCCATCGATATCGGCCTCCCAGGTAAATGCCAGTCCCGTATCGTGGATGGCTTCGGCTATGAACAACGCAGCGCCACCGGGGTCCTTGGGGATGTCGTCGTGGTTGAGTGCGTCGTAGATGCATCGCATCGCGGCGAGGTCAGGTGGGGTCGTCATCTAGTCCTCAAATCCAATCAGTGGCGCCATATCGTGCTGAACCTTCGATCCAGGCTCGCGGTCAACCGCTTGTTGGCCAGTGCGTCGGTCGCGTTTGGGGGCGGCGGCGAAGAGTTTCGGGTTGATGTCGCGTGCCGGGAACGTGAAACACATGCCCTTGCCGTCGATCCAGTCGCCGAGCATGCGGTCAAGTACGAACGCGGGGTCTTCGCCGTCGTCACACGTCACGCAGTAAACGTCGTCTCGCTCCACCGGTTCATTGGAACGTTCGAGGAAGTCGCGCAGCCGCGCTCGCATGGCTTCGTCCGGGAGCATGTCATCGAATGCGCCTGACCGCTCCAGCACGCAGGTGGCCTCATGCCTCGAGATGCCCCGCAGTCCGACGCGGTCGCCACAGATGCGGCAGTGTCGGAATGTGTGGGATCCGGTCTCGTGCAGTGACAGGGCTTTGGCGTTGTCGAAGCTCGCGTTACAGTCGTCGAACGTGCACACGTAGTCGCCGGCTGGCGTCGGTCGCGCGTCCGAAGGGTGGACGAGGTCGCCTAGCCCTTGGTCGTCGTCAATCATCTTCGATCTTAAAGAGGTCGTCACTGTATGCCCAGGTTGGGGACCAGCCTGCGTTGGTGGATTCCTTGATCCGGTAGTGAACGCGGTTGGTGTCTGGGTCAATCCATGTGACGATCCGCTCAACCGCACTATCGAGTGCCGAGACGTGGCAGACATGGCCAACCCGATCCCCGACCTGAAGTGGCGTGGGCAGCGCGGCCATGACCTTGTACATCAGCTCGACAGTGTCCACCCCATCGAAGGCCCGTAGTCGTGCCACTTCCTCGTCGGTCAACTCAATCGTTACCGTCGTCGTCACCCCCCTCACCCCTCCGCGCCGGTGAGTGATACGAGCGCATCGAAGGAGAACCCGAGCGTCTCTGCGGCGTACGGCTGGATATGGGCCGCAGTCGCAACCGAGCCCGGGGGTGCCACCAACGTGACGTCCAGGTCACCGACTTCCTTGGTCATCGCGCCCATGGCCTTGAACAACTCACCAGAGCCGGCGAAGCCGCTGCGTTCAACGGTCTGGTGGGCGTTGATGTAGGCGACCCAGTCGCGGTCCGTATGCGTCGTCTCGGTGCCCTTGAGGATCGCGGTGGAGATGCCGTCGCTGCTGTCGACGGTGAGCTTCAAGCCGGCGGGCGGATCCAAGCCGGGAAGGTGGGCGTCGGTCGACTCGTGAACCTCGATCGTGACGAGCTGGTCCGAGTCCTTGCCCGCGGAGCTGGCCGCATAGTTCCAGTGGCCCGTCACGCGCACGGTGGCAGCATGGTCGGCTGGCCGCGGCGGACGCTGTCCATCGCGGGCCTGCGGGATGTACGCGACGGCGACTCGTGTGCCGCCGTTGAAGGTGGCCAGCTCGATGCCTTGGTTTTCCCAGATGCGCGCCCAAAGGACGCCATTGGTTTCTGGGTCGTCGGCGTTGGAGCCGAGGGCGGTGGTGACGGCTTTGTGGGCGGCGGTGAAGCGCGGCCCGTCGATCATGAGGGAAATGTCGTTCATTGGCCCACTATGGCTTGCGGGTCGAACCTCGGTTAGACGCTCACTCGACATCACACTAGCCCCGACTTTCGGTAGACCTTGCGACCCGTGCGTTCGTCGATGTCGTACTCCCGCGGGGCGCTCGCACGACTGTTTTCGTGCTCGGGTTCGTTGATTTCGGCCACGTGGTTATCCACAGGTTCTGGGCCGTTTTCGTCGAGAACGTAGAACGTAGAAAGGGGGGGCGTATCTATCTCTTCAAAAAATGAAAATCCCTGTAAATCAATAGAGTTTTGTTTTTCCAGATGGACCTCTGTCAACGTTCTACGTTCTACGTTCTCGCTGTAAGTTTTCGAGGCTGTCGATGCACCTCGTGCACTTTCATGCAATCCCAAACCGGAGAACGTTGTAGAACGTTGAAAACCCCCTTCTACGTTCTTTTCCACAGGCTGGAGGTCGGCGGCGACGCTCCCAGCAACCCAGAATTTGGTCGCCACACTGCCCCGCTTTGGCTCATGCCAGCCGTCCACGTCGTCAGTCTCGATCAGGCCGCCGGCGATCAGTTCAGCGAAGAACTCGCGCACCTCGTCCATGTTCATGCACGTCGGCTGCATGCACTTCGACTGGGCGACCTGCCGCAAGCTGAACGGTTCGCCATGTCGGCGCTTCGCCCACGCCAGGAGCTTCCTGACGGCCTCCTGCTCGGGTGACTCGTCGGAACCAGTGAAGCATTCGTAGTGGTCGATGAAGTAGTCGGCAAGCTCGATGGCCGCCTGCATTGTGGCCACGGTGATCTCGGTGGCAGCGCTGCCACCGTGCATGTAGTGGATGAGGCCGGCGAGCCGCAACAGGGAGCCATGGCGTTTCGAGTAGGCGCGCTCACCGTCAGTGACGGCATCAGGGTCGATGCTGCGCTCGAGTTCGTTGCGGTACTGATCGAAATACAAGACGGCCTCGTCGGAGATGCGGAAGCGTTTGGCGAGCCCGTCGCCTCGGTGCCACAGCTCAGTGATGTACGCGTCATATCGCGGGCCCGCACTCAGGTCGGCCTCCCTGCGCTTCACGAAATCACGCGTGCCAACCTCGCTCTTTGGCGCCGCGATGAGGAATCGGTCGGCCAATCCGGCCTCAACGATTGCCGGTTGGCGCAGGGTTTCCTTCACGATGTGAGGCTGCACCATCAGCATGAACACCGCGTTCGAGTCCTTGACCTGCTTGTAGCCCGCCCCTTGCCTGTTGGATGAGACTGTGCCGCCATCCCAGGATTTCAAGTACCCGGAGATGTCCACGACGTCGGAGTACTTCGTCATCTTCGTGAAGAATGCGCCCTCGTCGTCAAGGATGGACAGAATGCCGCGGTTGTGGCGCAGCTGCGTGAGGAACGCTTCGGGCGTGGTGTCGCCACCGATGTGCATGCGAAACTCGCCGCTGGCCATGGTCCGCTCAAATTCCTCCATCTCGAAACGCGCTTCATTCTCAAGCGTGATCTCTTGTTCGCCTGCGGTCGGGCTGCTGGCCAGGATTTCGGCTCGCTTCAACTTCTCATTGAGGCGACGCAGGTGCGATCTGTCGTGTGACGCATCGCGCCGGTGATCCTTGGCTTTGTCCTCGGCCAATGATTCAAGCGGTTTGATCATGCGTTTGAATACCGGCGACTTGCCGTCCCCGCGATCGGCCGCGATCAGGATGAACACGTTCATGCGTGATTCCCAATCGAGCCCGTCGTGAACCGTGAGGCCAAGTTGGTTGGCGATCGTCGAGATTACAGCGATGGATGCGACGGCCGAAATGTCAGGGTGGCCGCTCTTTGCGATTGATTGGGAGTGAATGAGTTCAACGAGAACGTCGGGAAGGATGTGGTACGGGAAGGGTTTTGGCTGTCGCTTCTTGAGGTCGAGCGACATCTGGCGGGGTAGCTCGTTATCCACACTGTTCACCGCCTCCACTTGGGCTTCCTCGACGGGCCATTCGTAGGCGTCGTCAAGTTCCTGTTCGTACTGCACGATCTGAATGGCAGGGTCGAACTCGTGATTGAGGCCATGCTTGGCATTGACTCGCGCATGCAAGAGGAGCCGCTGCGCGAGGTTGCGGTCGTACTCCCTGCGTCGGTCTTGACTTTCAATGCTGGCCACGGCGCGCTCGTAGTCGCCCCAGAGTGATTGCGGCAGGTCGGTTTCGATCGCGAGAAGATTGACCTGGTGGGCCGGCGTGGTGTCGAAGTCGAGCTTGAACGGGTTGAGCGGGATGCCGTCGTGCGGATTAAGGTCGACGTCCGCCACCACTACGCCACCTCTGGTTCGTGCGTGTAGCGCCATGAGGGGCCGAAGATGTTTGACGGTGCATCACGCTTGATCTGCCATTCCGAGCGGATGACGGCACGTTGCTTGGGTGTGAGTCCGCCGTAGATGCCGAACTCTTCTCGCTTGATCGCCCAGTCCGCGCAGAGGGCCCGGACGGGACATTGGCGGCAGATGGCGATAGCGGTTTTCATGCGTGCCGTGTTTTGCCCACCTTTGGCTACGTCGTGCCAGGCGCCGGGGTCTTCGTGGCCGACGCATGCGCCTTCGTCGGCGAATCGGGTGAGCGGGATTGGGTCGCTCACTGGCCACCGCCGTAGCGAGCGACACGCATCTGGTGCAGCTCAGGTTCGGTATGGCCGCCCCATGTGCCATAGCAGTCGACCATCGCAAGTGCTCGCTCGCGACACTCAGTTCGCCTCGGGCATTGGTCACAACACTCCAGCGCCAGCCGGTTCATCTCAGTGATGTGTTCGTCGTCGTGGCCGTATCCGAGTGGGTAGAACCAGTCGGTCGGCTTTCCATTACAGGCGGCATCAGGCCACCTCACGGGTGTATCGTCGTGTGTCATCTCTCCTTGTTTCTGCCCCGACGCGCCCACGCCGGAGATGTCGATCGGCGTCACCAGACGCCGCCCCACCCCAGTTATTTCACTGCCAGCCGCCCCGACAGCGGCCAGCGTGCGCCGTCACTTGAAGGCGCGGTGGTTCATCAGGTACTGGACCGCAGAAAGACATTCGTCGCGCATCTGCTCATCCGGCACGTCATCCCAGCACCAGTCCACGCCTGGATCCCATTCACGTGCGTTGCACCGGTCAATGAACTCTTGCGCGGTTCCGCAAAAGAAGTCCGCGTGAAGGATCATCTGAATATCGCCATCACTGCCCCACGGCTGGCGCACGGCAGTCAATAGTCCACCCAAGTGCCCAAGGGGCCCAACCTGCGCCCACTGGATGCCACTGGCACCGCTCAGTTTGGCGCTTGAAAGGTTCACGAAGTGTAAGTTTGCATTGTCGAGGTTTGCGAAAGACAGGTTCGAGCCTCGAAGGTCTGCGCCGTACAAATTGGCGCCGATTAGGTTTGCATTCCTAAGATCCGAACTGTCGATGGCGGCCATACTTAGATCGGCGCCTTCAAGCTTCGCAAACCGCAACTTGACTCTGCGCAGCTTGGCGCCGGTCAGGTCGGCGGAGCGCAGCTTGACGCCGGTCAGGTCGGCACCGGTCGCCTCGCCGTTACGGATTTGCTCGGGAGTGAACGTCATTGGGTCACCCCGTATTCGATCTCGGCGTAGCCACCAGGGGCACCCCAGTTGGCCCAGACCGCGCTGGGATGAAATCCCAGGCGCATCGCCCATTCATCGGCGCGACTGCCATCGAGATTGGTATCGTCGTCCAGCATCCGCCGCACGTGTGCGTCAGAGACGCCGACCAGCTCGGAGAACCAAAGTGCAGCGTGGTCCACGTCGTCGGGATGCAGTCGAGACGCGTACAGATCCACGAGCGTCTTCAATGGGAAGACGTTGCGCCCACCAACGCGGACCTCTTTGGGCTTGATCCCGAGTTCCCGGCGCAGCGTCTCGTCGAACGCGGAGACCTGCCCGTCGGGATGGATGGGGGTTGGCGTGTTGTCGGACCGCTGGCGCGGCCGAGGCTCTGCCGTTGCGGGGGGCGTGTCGAAGAGTTGGAGTTCCCTCACTGTTCGACGCCTTCGGGCGCGGGGACGACCGTGAAGCCGTCGAGGGATGGATAGGTAGCGCCATAACCGTCTTGGTGGACGACCTGCCAGCGACCAAATCGATTGCCAGTGATGAGCACTGCGGGATCATATGTCCTCCATGACTCGCGCCGCACCCAGTCGCCCACCTGCGGGGTGCGCTCGAGCAGCGCTGCGTCTTGGAATGGCCACCACTCGGGCCAGTGGTCCATGGGGGTGTACTTGGCAAGGCTTTGGTCGCTGACCTCGTAACGCTGAATGATCATGTCGCCATCCGTGTTGACCATCACCCTTTTGAGGCGCTGGCCAACCGACAGTACGACGCATTCACCGCCAACTGAATCTCGGTAGGGGCCGGGCTCAAGGATGGTGTGCTTCTTCATCATGGTGGGTTGGTGCTTTCTGTAGTCGTTGTCGACCACTGGCGTGGCCGAGGTCATTGAATGAACTGACGTTGCTAGGAGTGCTGTCCGTTGGAATCGAACCAACGCCGGCGAGTGAGGGGGAGAGCCTCGCCTAGGCCGCCAGGGCGAGCCGTAAGGCTTCGCCCGCCAGGGTGAACAGCGGGGGCCGCCAGCGGCGCGACCCAGGAGAGGAAGCCGCGCCGCTGGCAGATCAGGGGCTAGCTGATCCGAGTGGGGTAGGAGCCCCAGTGGCCGGGCATCCACTCTCCCGCATCAATGCGGAAGGGGTCCTCGTTGCTGACGGCGCTGCCGCCGAAGTGGTCGGCGACCGAGGTGTCGGGGCCAGCGGGGATCGACTGGCGGTTGGCGTTGTGGTACGCCTCTTCTGCCCTTGCGACCCACTGGGCGCGGTCGCCAGTGGCGACGCCGATGGCGACATCGCCACGCCAACCGATGGATTCCTTGCGGTCCAGGTTCGCTGGCGAGGTCTTCCAGTCGTCGACGGCCTGCTGCGTGGTCAGCTCACCCAATGCCGTGTAGCTCGAGGACGTCGAGTCGTACCGGGTGGCGTGAGTCGTGGTCATCTTGAGGATGTCGCCGACCTCCACGCCGCGGCCGTTCGACTTCTTGAACTCGCCGACTGCGTCGATCCACTGGCCTGCCGCACCGCCACGCATGATGGCGCGCACCGAATCACCGGGGTTGGGGACACCGCTGTCGTCGCCGATGGATGCAACCATGCCGCCTTCTACGGCGAGCAGATGCACGACCATTTCGTTGCGCGGCTTGCCGTCGTCCTTGAACTGTGGCTCGCCGTCCTTGACGATCTGCCGCCACTCGTAGTTGACGATGGCGCCGTAGAACTGTTCGCCGACTGCTCCTCGCTTGACGACTGGCGAGCCGGATGCGTGCGCTTCTTCTAGCTGGATTCCCATTGATTTCCTTCTGTTTTTCTGTTTGGTTTATGCCGCGGGTGCGGCGGTTTCGGTCGCTGCCTTGTAGGTGGCAGCGGCGATCATCGGGTCTGCGGCAACGTCTGCGGCAGACCGGGGGCGAGTC
>JAHDDK010000023.1:32359-56303 GCA_020629375.1 Acidimicrobiales bacterium | reverse complement strand
CCATCAGGGATTCGTGCAGATGTCGGGCGACAAGGTGACGATCCTCTCCGACGTATCGGAGAACAAGGACGACATCGACGTCGCTCGGGCCAGCACGGCCAAATCGAACGCCGAAGCGGCCGTGGCGGCCGACGGCGACGACGCCGAGGCCAAAGCCGCCCTGCGGCGTGCCGAGATCCGTCTCGGCGTCGCCAGCGGCGACCTCCCCGCCTGACCCGGTTCGGGAGACAGAAATACGTTCACGTCTGATGTAATGAGAGGGTCTGACCCTCTCATTACAAACTGTCGGTTATGTAGCTGTCAGCTGTCGAGGGCGCGTTGGCGCTTCCGGCGTTCGCGACGTTTGGCGTGGCGGACTTCGATGGCGCCCATTGTGCCGTAGCCGCGGACACGGATGTGGGGCCGGCCGGTGCCCGGGACGGTGGTGTCGTCGGCGCCGCCCATCAACATGAAGCCGCCGAAGTCGACGCGCGCTCCTTCGGGGACGATGACCTCGGTTCCGCCCATCACCGTCCAGGCAACGATGTCGATCACATCGACGTCGAGGTCGCGGCAGTCGATGGTCTGTCCGCCCATAACGGTGAGTGAGATGGTGCGGTCGCCGGGCTGCCACCCACCGCTCACGGTTCCGCCGCTCATCATCTGAAAGAGCCAACGCCGCTGTTTGCGAACCGGCTCGGCGGTGACGTTCTGCGCCCGGGAAACGGCCGGCGTGCGGGTGCTCGCCTCGGGGAGATCAGTGGTCAGTTCGGCGAGCTCGGAGGGAAACTTCGCCGCCAGCGCAAGCTCGGTGCGCTCCTCGAACTCAACCAGCGTGATTCGGCCCTCTCCCGACGCGGTCCGGAGCCGTTCGATGACGGCGTCTCGGTCGGCGTCGGAGACCCGAACTTCGAATGCGTCAGCCATGGCCACAAACGTAGTGTGTCGGTCGATTGGTGTTGACTGGGGGCATGGCTCACAGCTCTGGCGATGACGATCTGCTCGCCGACGCCGCCGCCCGGGCGGTTCGGTATCGGCGCACACTCGACGATCGGCCGGTGATGCCAGGCGTTGCGGAGCTCGAGGCCGTACGAGGGTTCGTGGAGCGCCTTCCCGACGAGGGGGCTTCGCCGGGCGAGGTGATCGAGATGCTCGACGAACTCGGTAGCCCCGGAACTGTTGCCTCGACAGGTGGCAGGTACTTCGGGTTCGTCACCGGTTCGAGTTATCCCGTGGCGACTGCAGCATCATGGTTGGCAACGACGTGGGACCAGAACTCTGCGCTCGGCGTGATGTCGCCGGTCGCCTCGGTGCTTGATTCGGTTGCCGGGGCGTGGCTTGCGGATGTGTTCGGGATCGGCGCTGTCCACCACTCCTTCGTCAGCGGGACGTCGGTGGCGAACGCCGTGTGTTTGGCAGCGGGCCGTGACCGATTGTTGAGCGACGCTGGGTGGGATGCCGTGGAGAACGGGCTGTTTGGGGCGCCGCCCCTGCGGATTGTCGTCAGCGATGCGGCCCACGCGAGCGTCACGAAGGCACTCGGATTCGTCGGACTTGGGCGGTCCCGCGTGACTGCGGTGGCATCGGACGACCAGGGGCGGCTAGACCCGGCACATCTGCCTGAGGCTGATGAGCCCACGCTCGTGATCCTTCAGGCGGGCAATGTGAACTCGGGGTCGTTCGACCCGTTCGACGCGGTCGCCGACCACTTCGACGGGACGCCGCACTGGATCCATGTCGACGGGGCGTTCGGTCTCTGGGCCGCAACCAACCCAGGAACAGCACACCTGACGGCAGGAATGGACCGGGCACACTCATGGGCTACCGACATGCACAAGTGGCTGAACGTTCCTTATGACTCCGCTTCAGTGTTCGTCCGTGACGGCGAGGACCTCGCTCGAACCTTCATGGTTGGCGCCTCCTACCTGGGAGCGGCGACTCGACTCGAACCGATGCATCGGGGCCCGCAGATGTCTCAACGGGCGCGTGCAATCGAAACGTGGGCCGTGCTCAAAACCTTGGGTCGAAGCGGTCTGGCTGACCTCATCGACCGGAGTTGCGGACACGCACGGGCGATTGCGTCAGGGCTGTCTGACGCTGGACTCACGATCTGCAACGACGTCGTGCTCAACCAGGTCCTCGTCGCTGATGACACCGATGCGCGGACCGAAGCCCTAGTTGCGAGAATCGGCGCCGGGGACTCGGTCTGGGCAGGAGGGTCGGTCTGGCGGGGGCGTCCGGTCATGCGAGTGTCCGTGTCGTCGTACGCGACGGCGGAATCCGACGTCACAACGTTCATCGATGCCGTTGTTCGTGCCCGTTCAGATTGCTGAACACCTCCGAAACACGCCGAGTCTGCGGTATGGCGGCGGGCATACAGGCGATTTCCTTTCGTACCTGACCAATCGAAAGGACCCCCCAATGAACACCCGACTGATTCGCCTGCTGGCCTTGCTTTTCGCCCTCGGACTCGTGGCAGCCGCCTGTGGCAGCGACACCGCGGTCGACTCGACCGACACCTCCAACACTCCGGCGGTCACCCAGGACGACGCCATGGAGGATGACGCCATGGAGGAGGATGACGCCATGGAGGATGAGGACGCCATGGAGGATGACGCCATGGAGGATGAGGACGCCATGGAGGATGAGGACGCCATGGAGGATGACGCCATGGAGGATGACGCCATGGAGGATGAGGACGCCATGGAAGACGGCGAGGGCTGAGCGCTGAGGCGACATGTCTGACTAGCGTCGGGCCCATGACTTCTATCGATGTCGTGGGTTCGGTCGTTGCCACACTCGGCGAGGGTCCCGTTTGGGACCCTCGTCTCGGCGTTTTGTGGTGGGAAGACATCGAGGGACGAGCGCTCCACCGCTACGACCCATCGAGTGACTCAACGGAGAGCCGAGAGACCATCGGTCGGCCCGGGAGCTTCGCCCTCAGCGACGATCCCGACACGATGATGCTCGCCACCGAGAACGAGCTCGGGTGGTTTCGATGGGCATCGGGGGCCTTCGAACCCTGGCTCGAACTGGAGTCTGGAACCGGCACACGCATGAACGACGGTCGTCCCGACCATGCGGGCCGATTCATCGTGGGATCGATGTGGCCCGACACTGACGACAACCGCTTCGACGGGTCGCTTCACCGCATCTCCTCGGACGGCACCCACGAGATTCTCGAAACCGATGTTGGTATCGCCAATGGCCTGGTCTTCGACCGTGAACGGGCGAGGATGTACTGGGCTGACACATTCCGCGCCACGGTGTGGGCGTGGGACTACGACCTCGACTCGGGAGCCCGATCCAATCGTCGGGTGTTCATCGACTACGAGGTCGAGCGTGGACTCCCTGATGGGGCATGTCTCGATGCGGACGGCTGCTACTGGTCCGCGTCTGTCACGGGCTGGGCAGTCACGAGGTTCACCCCCGACGGAGCGGTGGATCAGATCATCGAGGTGCCCGTAAGGATGCCGACGATGCCGGCGTTCGGGGGAGCCGATCTGTCGACGCTCTACGTGACGTCGCTTGCCGGTGACCCCGATCGTCCAGACTCGTTCGGCAAAGACGGCGTGGCCCCCGGATCGCTGCTCGCGATTGATTTGCCCGGGACCTCGATTCGGGGCGTCGAAGAGCCACGTGTGCCATCACCAACCTGAGGAGCGCGACCTACTCGACGACGACCCCCTCGAGTTCGGGATTCGGTGGGAATGTGTCGGCGGCGATGCCTTCGAGGGTGTCGACGAGGATCTGCGAGATCACGAGATTGCGGAACCACTTGCGATCGGCTGGGACGACGTACCACGGCGCATCGGCCGTTGAGGTTTCTCGGATCATCTCGTCGAAGGCCGCCTGGTAATCGTCCCAGCGTTTGCGCTCCTCGAGGTCCCCGAAGCTGAACTTCCAGTGCTTCGCCGGTTCGTCGATTCGGGCCTGGAGACGTTCGCGCTGTTCGTCCTTGGAGATGTGCAGATAGATCTTGACGATCGTGGTCCCCTCGTCGGCGAGCATCTGTTCGAAGTTGCGAATGTGCTCGTACCGTTTGCGCCAGCGCACCTCGGGCACGATGTCGTGGACCCGCACGACGAGCACGTCCTCGTAGTGGCTGCGATTGAACACGGTGATATGTCCGGCAGCCGGCGTGTGCTGATGGATACGCCACAGGTAGTCGTGCGCAAGTTCTTCTTCGGTGGGCTTCTTGAACGACGTGACGTGGACACCCTGTGGGTTTGTTCGGTCGAACACCGCCCGGATGGTCCCGTCCTTGCCGCCCGTATCGGTGGCCTGGAGCACGACGAGCAACCGCTCCTTCCCGTGGGCGTACAGGTTCTCCTGAAGCGCCTCTAGGCGTCGGTTGAGGGCTTTGAACAGCGGCTTGGCAGCGTCCTTGTCGAGGCCACCATCGGCGTCGGTCGGGATCGACCCAATGCCGGCGAAGTCCAACGGGTCAACGGGGGAGAGGCGCACGTCGTTCATGCCAGGCGACTGTAGTTCCGACGAATGGGTCGGTTCGTTGGATACGAACGTTCACGTATCCGGGCCTCAGTTGATGTAGTTGAGAACACCTTTGGTGTTGATGAAGTCGAAGGGGTTGGTCTCGGGGTCCTCGTCGTCGGTGTTGGTCGCACCGGCGCAACGGCCGTCTGCATCGCCCCGGCCCGTGACCTCCCAGCATTCGCTGTTCCACCATTCGTCGTACTTGGCGAGGCTGAGTGACTCCCCGGCTTCGATGCCCGGTCCAGTACCGAGCAACTCCTGATGCGTGGGATCCCACAGATTCCAGGCGATGATCGGCGGCTGTGGGCCGATCTGGGAGCCAGCGGCGTCGACGTTTCCCCACGCGAGGTAGTCGACGAGTCGGCCGTTGTCATCGAAGACGTAGATGTCGTCGTTTCCGTGCAGCGCGTCCCAGTCGTCGTTGTTGTGCCGTTCCAGGGCTGCCGGATGGAGGACGTGGTTGCGTGGATCGAGATTGCTGCCGGTGAACATCACCAAGATGTCGCCAGGAGCTAGAACGGCGGCACCGACGACTCCCGGGGTCAACGTGTCGAGTTCGCCGACGCCGGCGATCTCCGAGTCTCGGATCGACCAGTTCGAGATGTCGATCGTCATGTTCGAGATGTTTGTGATCTCGACGAACTCGTAGCTGCCCCAATCGACTTCCGTCACGATGATGTCTCCGATGAACGGACTTTGCCGGAATCTCGAGGTCACGGTGACGTCGATCTGCTCGGTCGCAACGAGTCCGGTTGAGTCTGTTGCGCGGACGATCAGCTCGAACGTCTGGCCGTCGAGACCGAACTCGAGGTCGTCGGGATCCTGAACGATGATGCCGTAGGTGCCAGCAACCGGGTCGTAGCCGAGCTCGAATGCCCGCGTGCCGTCCCCGTCCACGTCGAGGTTGCCGCCATGGGGAAGTTCGACGTTGAGGACGTCCCCATCGTCGGGATCCGAGACGAACCCGCTGAATACGACATCGCGACCGGCATACCCCTCGGCAATCGAGAAGCTGCCGCCAGTCACTGTCGGCGGTTCGGGAACATCAAGGACGTTGACGGTGATGGTCGCGAAGCTGATCTTGCCATTGGCTGACGCACGGATGGTGTAGGTCTCGACGGGTCTCGTCTCGTGGTCGAGGTTGGCATTGTTGACGATCGTCAATATGCCTCCACTTGTGGTGCCGAAGTTCGGGCCTGTGCTGGCTGTGACACTGAAGAAGACGGGGTCTCCTTCGGGGTCAGTGGCGATGATTGGGGCAAAGGCACCGTCGGGGGTGTCCTCCCGCACCTCGAACACTTGATCTGCGATGATCGGCGCCTCGTCGATGGGGGTGATCGTGACATTGATCGTTGCCTGGACGACGTGGGTGCCGTCGCTGAACTCGAAGTCGATGGAGTCGGTGAAGTTCTCCGTTCCGTCGTGGATGTACTCAATGCTGGTCGGTCCGGTGATCGTGGTCCCGCTCGTGTAGTCGCCGCTAAAGACGATGTTGGTGATCGTTACGGGGTCTCCGTCGGGATCGGTGATCGCTGGGCTGATGTCGATTGTCCCGGTCGCGCCTTCGCTCAGGCCGATGCTGAGGGCGCCGATACTGGGAGCCTCGTTGATGTCGTTGATCTCGACCTCATGGCGTTGCGTGGTTTGGTCCATTCCATCGGAGATGACGGCGTCGACGAAGAGGATCGGTGGGTCGATCGCCTCGAAGTCGATCGCTGCCGGGTCTATCACGAAGAGTTGGCCAGTTGCGGTGTCGATCGAGAATGGTGTCGGACCAACAAGGCTCCATGTGTGCGGCCCTGGTCCGTCCACGTCGGTGTAGTCGAGGAAGAACCCGGTTGCGCCGGTTGACGGATTCTCGTTCAGCGAGAATCGTCTGAACGGCTGCTCCGGAGGGTCGTTGGTTTCGGTGATCGTCACGGCGAGGCTGCCGTCTCGGGTTTTGCCGTCTGCGTCGCGAACGGTGTAGGTGATCGTTTCGAACGACGACTCGTCGCCCCGATGTTCGTAACTGAGCTCCGAGTCGCTCACGTTGATGTCGGCGTAGAGCGACGGTCCGACCGTTTCGATCGTAATCGTGGTTCCCTCGGGGTCCGGGTGGAAGAGTGCGAGGTCGATTGTTCGACTTGCTCCTTCCTGCAAGGTCAGCGTCGGCGCACCTGGTTGCGGCGGTTCGTTGACGTCGAGGACGTTGATCGTCAACGCCCCCGGGGTCAGCCCCCCTTGGCCGTCGTCCAACTCGACCGGAATCGTGTACCCCGTGACCATCTCGAAGTCGAGGGGAGCGGTCACGATCAGCTCGCCGGCCGGGGAGAGCCCGAACGGCACTGCAGGATTTCCGACCACGCGAATCGTCACCGGGTCACCCTCGGCGTCGGTCATCGTCGGTGTCCAGCCCGTCGATCCCGTGGCGTCTTCTCGGACCGACGTCGTGGCTGCAACGAGGGTCGGAGGATCGTTGATCGGGCGGATGACGATTTCGAGCGACGCGTCGCGCTGCTGACCCGTTTCGTCCTCGACGGTGTAGTCGATACGGTCGGCCGTTGTCTCCGACCCGTCGTGACCGTACGTGATGGTAGATCCGAGTCGGCTAGTGGTCCCGTGGGGTGCGTTCGAGTGCGCGACGACGACGACGACGGTTTCTTCGGGGTCGGGATGGAGGACCCCGACGTCGATCGATGCGGTGTCCCCCTCGTCGACGACAAGGGTCGGTGTGGCAGGAGCCGGGGGTTCATCAACGTCGAGGACATCGATCGTGATCGTGGTTTGCGTGAGACCTTGCCCGTCGCTGACATCGAGGGGAATGTTGGGATAGACGGCCGTGGTCTCGTGGTCGAGCTCGATGCCTGGCGCCACACTGATCCGTCCAGCATTGTCGATCTCGAACGGGCTCGTGCCCCCAAGGACGAACGTGTACGGGCCCGGACCGTCGATGTCGGTCATTGGCACGACGAGCGTGGTGAGACCCGTCGCGCCTTCGTCAATGGCGAAGAGCTGTCGATCGATCGTTGGGCGATCGTTCTGTGGCTGGATCGTGATCTCGATGACACCTGCCGCCGTGTTCCCGGTCGCGTCCCGAACGACGTAGTCGATCCGGTCTTCGATTGTCTCGGTGCCGTCATGTTGATACTCGATCAGAGTTCCGGTCCGAAGGGCGAGGCCGTGGTCCGGCTGGTCGACGGTGCTCAGGAAGATGTTCGCACCTTCGGGATCGACGTGGAGGGGCGACACGTCGAGCACGAATGAGGCACCCTCGGCAACGATCTCGGTGTGCACCGACTCGGACGGGGGTTCGTCGACGTCGACGACGCCAACCGTCAGCGTCGCGACATCGGACCCGCCAGCACCATCGCTCACGGATACATCGATCGTCTTGCGGTCTTGCGTTTCGTGGTCGAACGATGCCGTGCTCGTGATGACGCCGTCGCCCGCTCCGACTGCGAAGTCACTGGCGTCGGGGCCACCGAGGATGGACCAACGAAGCGGGTCGTTGTCGGGATCGGTTCCCTCGAGCACGATCACGACCGTGCCGGGTGCCTCGTTCTCGGCGACGAGGGCCGATCGGTCAGCGGTGGATGGAGCCCGGTTCACTGGCGCCGGGATGGTCGTGGTCGTCGTTGTGGTCGTTGTCGTCGTTGTGGTCGTTGTCGTCGTTGTGGAGCTGGTCGTCGGTGCGGCTGTCGTGGTGCTGGTGGTCGTCGTAGTTGTGGTGGTCGACACCGTCGTCGGTGGCGCCGTCGTCGATGGAAGGGTCGTGGTCGCGTCGCCGAAAGCGATCGCAGGGGGTGCCTCGGGCGCCGGGACGTCGACACCGCCGACAACCGCTCCGGTGACTGCGGTGGCGACACTTGCCGTTGCAGTGGCGACGGGCTGGGTGAGCTGTCCGAAGGGAATCTGCCGTGCTGCAGGCACGCTCGCGAGCCAGGCGATCGGACCGCCGACCCTGCGAAGATCGCCGATGCCGATGGCCATGAACGCTCGGACCACGGTCGGGTCGAACTGGGATCCGGCGTTGTCGGCGACTTCTTTGCGTGCCACCTCGGCCGCGAGGGGCTTCTTGTACGAACGAGTCGAGGTCATGACATCGAATGCGTCTGCGACCGCAACGATCCGGGCAGCGAGCGGAATGTCAGTACCGGCGAGCGCACGCGGATAGCCGTTGCCGTCCCAACGTTCGTGATGTCCTGCCGCGGCGTGGCGCCACTCGCCGAGCCACTCGGCGACGGGTTCGAGATGTCGTTCGGCAGCGGCCGGGTGGCCTTGGAGGATTCGCCATTCGTCCTCATCGGGTCGGCCGGGCTTGTTCAGGATCTCCGATGGGACCTCGAGCTTGCCCATGTCGTGGAGGAGGGCCGCCCAACGGAGCTTTCCGAGGTCCTCACCATCGATGCCCATTTGTTGTGCGATGAGCTCTGAATAGCCGCGCACGCGTTCGGAGTGCCCCCGGGTCATGCGATCGTGGGTCGACAGCATGCCGATCAGATCCAGCATCTGTTGGGCAACGGCGTCGTCTCCGTCGAGGGCTGCTCCGCCTGCCTGGATCTCGGCGATCCGCTTCTTGGTTTTGGCGACCGATCCGGTTCGGAGGGCAGACGAGAATCGATTGGGCGTCTGATCGGGGAAGATCAATGACAGTTTGAACAACGCCGTCAGCGGCGTCAGCCGCTGCGCACCCTTGTCGATGAGCCGGACAACAGCGGTTGCGCCAGCGAACAGGCCGAGCCACCACAACCACACGTTGATGCCGAGTTTGGAGGGCGGCAGCGCGTACGAGATCCACCAGCCGAACACGAGCGAGACGACGAGGGGGATCGAGAAGACGGTCCACTGGATGGCGCGAGCCGTCCAGGGACGCGCCTGCCAGGACGTCGTGTCCGCTTCGGCGTAATTCATCTGTGTGGGGCCGCGTTCTGCCACCTCTGAGAAATCGGTCGAGGACCGTGCCACCTGGATGGGTAGAAGAGACTGGGGTGTTTGGGCCTACCGCAGGGCGGAGTGGTTTGGCTTCCCGATCGTTCGTATCCCAGCCGGAACTGCGCCGTTGCAACGTCCGACGGCTGCTGACGTTCCACCCGGCTGCCAACATGCGCTCTGCGCAGCAGACTCTACAGATTCGACGGCAAGCATGATCGAGGCGTCCACGGGTGTTCCCAACTCGATGCTGTGATCGAACGTCCAGATACCGAGTGCTTCGATATCGGGTGCATCTGCTGGCGGCGTCCCCCAGGAAACATAGGCGACGATCGCGTCCGACTCATCGAGGATGTAGAGCTGATCAGACGGAGTGAGCACGTCTTCTCCTGCGGTTCCGAAGACGCCAAGCCCTGCCTGCTGCACGTACTCGTCGGAGGGTTCGCCCTGTGGCCACAATTCGATGCGCTGATTTGCGTTCGGCCCTGCCGCGGGCAATTCGAGACGAAGTGCTCCGCCCTCGCCTGGGAGGTGATCGGCCACGACCCAGCCGGTCAGGTCGGGACGCTCAGCAATCGCCATCAACTCGATCGCTTCGTCAGCGGCGAACCAGTCGATCTCGGTGAAGATCACCTCGCCTGCCCGTGGACTGCGCCGAATTGTCGGAAGGTCGACCTGGATGGCGATTGATGCTTCACCTGTGGCTCCGCGATCGTCGGTTGCGACGATACGGAGCGAGACGTTTCCGGCGGCGATGTCGTCCACATCGCCGATCCGAATCTCGTAGGTCGCCTCATTTTGCACAACGACGAAGGCGGGTTCCCCGTCGCCATCACGGTCCATGACGTCGAGCAGATCGACGTTGACAATCTCCCCGTCCGGGTCCGCCATCGCCGCAGTGAGGACGACGTCGTCGGCGGCAAGGTTGCCCTGGATCAGGCTCACCGTGCCAGCTTCGACGGTTGGAGGCTCGTTCGAAACGGGGGCCGGTGGCTGTACGTTGACGGGCTCGCCGGTCGGCGGGTCCGGTGTCGTCGCCGGGGCGATTGTCGCAGGAGCGGCGGCGCTGACCACCGTCGTGGTCGAGATCGTCGTCGTCGATTCGGGGAGTGTGATCGTCGCTGTCGAGGTCCCGTCATCGTCGAAGGGAGGAGCACTTGTCGCAGTCTCGATCGTCGCCACCGGTTGGGCGGCCGCAGCGACAGGTTGTGCCGAGGAGGCGCCAAGCTGGAGTTGGCGGACTGCGGGCAGACCGGCCACCCATCCCATCGGTCCAGCAACGCGGCGAAGGTCACCGATCCCGATCTGCATGAACGCACGGACGATGGCTGGATCGAACTGTGTTCCCGAGTTCTTCGCGATTTCGCGCCGAGCGACAACGGGCGACAACGGCTTCTTGTATGAACGGGCCGAGGTCATCACATCGAACGCGTCGGCGACCGCAACGATGCGACCGGCCAGGGGAATCTCGTCGGTTCGGAGTCCCTGTGGGTAGCCCGTGCCATCCCATCGCTCGTGGTGGGCGTCGGCGGCGTGGCGCCACGGTCCGAGCCACTCCGCGAGGGGAGCAAGATGTCGCCGGGCGACCGCGGGATGTCGTTGCAACGTCTGCCACTCATGCCTGCTCGGCTTGCTCGGCTTGTTCAGAGTCTCTCCGGGTACCTCCAACTTGCCGATGTCGTGAAGAAGGGCGCCCCAACGAAGTCGCTCGAGGGATGCGTCACCAAGCCCCATCTGCTGCCCGATCAGCTCGGAGTAGCCGCGCACGCGTTCGGAGTGTCCACGCGTCATGCGGTCATGGGAGGAGAGCAGCGTCAACATGTCGATCATTTGCGCGGAGATCTGATCGAACCGATCCAGCGCCATGCCGCCTCGCTGAATCTCGTCGATCCGCTTCTTGGTGCGTTGCACAGACCCCGCCCGGAGCACAGCCGCGAATCGACTGGGGGTCTTGTCCGGAAACACCAAGGTGAGGCCAAGAAGAGCCGTGATTGGGGTGATCCGGCGACCGACGGAGTCGAGAAGGCGAACGATGACGGTGGCCAAGGCAATGACGGAGATCCGCCAGAGCCAAGGGTCCAGGCCCAGGCGCTCGGGCGGAAAGGCTCGGGAGATCCAGAGCCCGAACAGCAGTGATGCGAGGATCGGAGCGGCTAGAAGGACGGCTCGCACGATGAACGGGGTGAGTCTGTGGCCAGACCAGGTCGGTGAGCCAAACGACCGCTCGTAGTCCATTTGTGTTGGACCTGTGGACGCCATAGGCGGGCGATCGGCTCTTCGGTTCGAGAAACTGGACCCATTTGCGGGTGACGAAGCCGAAACGGGTCGACTGGTCTGCAGCCAACAGGGCCATCCGCATCATGCGATCTCGGCGACAAATAGTGGGTGAGAGACTCAGGGTCGACTCGGGGTGACCCCTGATGGCGAAGCTGATCGCCTTCCGTCACGGTGAGACCATGACGTTCGCTATTTCCAAACGAGTGGGTGGACCCCCGCCGTCCGCTCCGCCGGTGGATCAACCGCCGACCTCCCATCAACCCCCCCACCGGTACCGAAATCGGCGCGGCGTCGTCGATGGTTGTTGCGATCTTCAGCTGTAGGACTGATTGGCGCTTCGCTGCTCGTTGACGCTTCGCCGATCGTTGTTGTCGCCGCTCGTCCAAACCGCTGTCGCCGCGGTGATCTTCGATGTGCTCATCTATTGGGCACACCGCCTCAGCCATGAGGTTCCACTTCTCTGGCGGTTCCATGCGCTGCATCATTCGATCGAACACATGGACTGGATCTCCGCGTTCCGCAACCACCCGATCGACGGATTCATCCTCGGCCCGCCCGTCGTGTTCTTGCTTGCCGCAGGCTTTCCGCTCGAGACGACAGGCGCCCTCGCCGTCCTTCAGGCAGTGATCGGGATCTTCGTTCATGCCAACGTTCGTTGGAGGCTGAAGCCGATTCAACGTCTCATCACGCCGGAGTTTCACCACTGGCATCACGCCAACGATGCGGAGGCGATCATCTCGAACTATTCGGGTCTTTCTGCCGGTTTGGGATCAGATCTGGGGAACCTGGTTCATGCCAGCCGACCGGCGCCCCACGACGTATGGCATCGACGAGTACGTGCCGCCGACGATGATCGGACAGCTCGCTCACCCATTTCGAGGGCTGCCCCGGTGGGTCAGATGCTGTCGACCTTCTCGGTCTGGTGATGGGCCTCGACGAGGCGCACCGTCCCCGAACGCGAGCGCATGACCAACGACTGGGTGGTGGCGACGTCGCGTTCGTAGCGAACCCCGGTCAACAGATCGCCATCGGTGATCCCCGTCGCCGCAAAGAAGCAATTGTCCGACGAGATGAGGTCGGCGATGTGCAACACCCGCTTCAGGTCGTAGCCGGCGTCGATCGCGGCGTTGCGTTCGCCCTCGTTCCGGGGCCAGAGCAGGCCCTGGAACTCTCCGCCCATGCACCGCAACGCGGCGGCGGTGATGACCCCTTCGGGCGTTCCCCCGACGCCGAACAGCACGTCAGCGCCGGCTTCGGGCCATGCCGTGGAGATCGCGCCGGCCACGTCACCATCGGGGATGAGGCGAATCCTCGCTCCGGCCGCCCGAACTTCTTTGATGAGCTCACCGTGGCGGTCCCGGTCGAGAATGACCGCGGTCAGGTTCTCGATCGGCTGGTTCTTCGCTTCGGCGATCGAGTGGAGGTTCTCGGTCGGGGACTTCCGGACGTCGATGGCGCCTGCGGCGTCGGGTCCAACAGCGATCTTCTCCATGTACACGCACGGACCGGGATCGAACATCGACCCCGCTTCGGCTGCAGCGATGACCGCCAAGGCGTTACCGCGCCCCAACGCCGTGAGCGTGGTGCCGTCGATCGGATCCACGGCGATGTCGACCGCAGGAGGCTCACCATTGCCGATGCGCTCGCCGTTGAACAGCATCGGGGCCTCGTCCTTCTCGCCCTCACCGATGATCACGGTGCCGTCCATGGCCACGACGCTCAACTGATAGCGCATGGCGTCAACAGCGGCGCCGTCTGCGGCCTCCTTGTCCCCACGGCCCATGAACCGCGACGCTGCAATTGCGGCGACCTCGGTGACACGGACGAGTTCGAGGGCGAGGTTGCGCTCGGGGTTGGTTCTTTCGGACACGATGGCTCCTATTCGCCGTCCGCCGGGTGCTGTCACGTCCATCGGCAGTTCTGGCTCGGTCGTGACTCGATCGAGACAGTACCGTTCGGGGCCATGTCGTCCATGTATTGCTTTCAGTGCGGCCGCGAGTACGTCTCGGAGGTCTCCGACTGCGTCGAGTGCGGAGTCGAACTTGTCGAAGAACGGCCGACACCTCCTGAAGAGGTTGGATCCGAGAACGAACCCCAGGTCGCCTACGAGCTGTTCGAGTGGTCGTTCGAAGCCCGCCGAATGGTCGACCAGCTCTTGACGGGCGAAGGGATCGCCCACGGGTGGCAAGGGGCAGTCCTGATCGTGCGCGAGGCCGATGAAGATCGGGCCGACGCCCTCATCGAGGAAGCCGAGTCCGCCGAAGGGCCACGACTCGACCCCGACATCGACAAGATCGGCTATGGAATGGAGGACTGGACAGCCGAGGCGCAATCGGCCCTCGTCGACGCCCTCGGCCTGGCGGGCATTGCGCACGAATTCGACGTCGACGGCGATCTCGTGGTGGCGGAGGAAGACGAGGAGCGTGTCGACGAGATCATCGAGGGTGTGTCGTCTCGCTTGGCCATCGAAAGCGAACTCGGCGAGGCCGGTACCGAACTTGAAGGTCTCGCCCTGTCGGATCTCGTCGGCGACGTTCACGGGCTCGGCCGCAAGTTGTCGAAGAACCCCGGCGACGCCAAAGCGACGCTGGCGATGGTCCGAAAGGCTGCCGAGCTCGCTGATGTGCGCACGCCGTTCGGTTTCGACAGTCGCCGATGGGCGGCCATCCGTCAGGCGGCGTCGGAAATGGGAGCCATCCTGGCGACCGAGGATCGAGACGAAACTGACGTGAGCGGCGCGGCGAGCGACCTCGTCGAGCAGCTCTCCGGGGTGATCTGACACACCGTCGTCCGGACCGCCCGACGCGCCGACAACATCTCCCGTCGCCTCGATCCCGTCGATCGGAGGCGACTTCGGTACGCTCGCCCAATGGCCCTGGCGACCCTCGAGGTCTGGCATTCGCGTCCGATCGCGCCAACCCGTCGGGTGGCTCTCGGTGATTCCGATCTCCCTGTCGATCCTGCGCCGGGTCCGGGCGGCCTGCTCCTCGGTGCGGTGATGGCCCGGTTCAGCGACGATCTGGACGGTGATCTGCGATCGGACATGCTCGAGTTGATGCGTGAGGTCGAGCGGGGTGTCCCGATTGGTCAGCCACGCTTGAGGCATCGGCTCCAGGCCGACCGAGTCGGCCTGCTCCGGAGTCGGCACCGGCTCGTTTCCGCCGCCGACGGACTCCGTTTCGAGCTCGAGACCGGGAAGGGGCTGCCCGAACAGTCGAGTCTGGCAGCGGTGTATGCGGTCGGCGAGATGCCTGCCGAGGCTCGGGCGGCAGTGATGCCAGTCCTGCGTCGCGGTCTCGACTGGGTCGGACCCGTCGGTGGGGGACTCATCGATCACCTGGTTGGGCCGGACGTGGCGATGCGAATGCGCAGTGGTGCCTTTTCGACGGCATCCGACCCACTCGTCTGGGCGCTCGGCGTTTTGGGTCTTGACGGAGATGAAGAACCCGAGGCGGGCGTTGTGCAGAAGCGTTATCGACGACTGCTTCGCGATGCCCACCCCGATCATGGGGGCGGCGAAGACGACGCCGCGGATCGGATCGCCGAGCTGACCCGGGCCCGCGAGATACTGCTCTCGCCGTGAGCGCGCCGACCTTCCGAACGACGACATGACCAGTCCAACGAATATCTCCGCACTCCTACTCACTCCCGGAGCGAGCGCAGATCGTGATCACCGGACCCTGGTCGCCATCGAATCCGGACTGCCCGAACTTGCCGTCGTTCGCCTCACACTCGGTACGACGTCAGTGCCGCGCGCCGTCGACAAGATCGTGGCCGCAGTCGACGATCTTGTTCAAGACCTCCAGATCGAGCGACGCAACGTCGTGATCGGCGGACGATCCTTCGGGGGTCGCGCGTGTTCGGTCGCTGCGGCCGATGGGCTCGACGTCGGCGGACTCGCGCTGCTGTCTTATCCGCTGCATCCTCCAGGTAAGCCCGAGAAGTTGCGGACGGAGCATTTCGAGTCGATCACGATCCCGACCCTGTTCGTCTGCGGAGACCGCGACCCGTTCGGCGGTCCGGAGGAGTTCGAGCAGCACGTTCAGGCGATTCCTGGTCCCGTCGATCTGCGATTTGTTTCCGGCCCTCATGCGCCATCCGACGACGACTCGGTGGTCCGCGAGGTGCGGGACTGGTTGGCGGAGTAACTCGACGGCCCGAACCTGGTCAGACGACGTCCACGGGGACCCCGAGAGGCAGAAACTCGGCGAGGCGACTGATGTCGTCGTTGTGTAGACGGATACAACCGGCGCTGACGGCGGTTCCGAGGGTGGTCGGGTCGTTCGTGCCATGAATGCCGAGTTGACCAGGGCCGCCGGCGAAGGTCTCGAACGTCTCGGAGAATCCGGACAACCCGTACGCAAAGTCGCCGTACACCGAATTCGGTTCGTTCGGTGCGAGGAGCTCGGTGATGTAGTACCGGCCTCCCGGAGTCGGCGTGTTGTCGGCGGCCACGCCAGCCACGGTTTCAAAGATCAACGTCGCCCGCTCGGTGACCTGCAGCCGGAATTGTTCGAGGTCGACGCGGATTCGATAGCTGTGGGCCGCAAGAGTGACATCGCGGTTGCGGATCCAACCGCTGCTTCCGTTCGGGCGAACCGGGAGGAGGACTCGATGCCAGTCCGTGTCGTTCTGGTCCGTCAGAAAGACGAGGGGCCCATTCGTCGGTGTCGGGTTCGGCATCTCGTGCGTGATATCGCCGTCGGGCCTGTCGTAGACATTGATCAGCGGAACCGACGCAGTCGCGACGATCGATCGGTCGACCGGGATCTCCTCAACGTCGTCGGGGTCGACGTCTATGGAGTTGTTCAGTGGCTCACGCAGAACTTGCCCGAACGGCGGGCGCGTCGTCGTGGTCGCCGAACCTTCGACGAGCGTCGGTCGCCCGTTCTCGGGAGCCGAGCAGGCCGACAGGACGCCCGCACTGAATGTCCCGGCGAGAAGTCGCATAGCTCGACGGCGATCCATGGACATCCGGCGAGGCTACCGTCGCTCGGTCGAGTCCTTCAGTTCGGGTTCGCCGTTGAGCTCTTCGAGGGTCATCGATGCGGTCTCGGGGTAGTGCGTCAGGATCAGGATCACGAGCAAGACCGGCCCGGCCACGACGCAGGCGAGCGCCGGTCCGAAACCCCCCATCCGCTCGGCCAGTTGGCCGACCAGCTGGAGGCCAACGACGCTCCCAACGACGCCAGCGGCGATGATCACACCGTTCGCCGTACTGCGGAGCCGTGTCGGAAACAGCTCGGGGCCGTAGACCGCGAGTGCGGGAACGGCGAGGCCAGCTCCGAGGACCACTCCGACGGCACGCAGAAACCAGATCAGCGTGCCGCCAGACCAGAACGATGCGAGGGTCATCGCCGCACCGATCGCGGTGCCGAGCGCACCGATCGGGCGTCGTCCGACTCGGTCGGCGAGTAGCCCGCCTGCGAGCACGCCCAGGCCGATCGGCGTGGAGGTGACCACGGTGAACAGACTGATCTGTGAGGCGCTGAACCCGAGCTCATCACGAAGGAACTGATTGTCGAACTGCGATGCGGGGGTCGAAAAGACGGTCGCAAGCGCTGCACCGACGGCGAGCAGGATGAGTCGCTGTCGCCACGTTTGATTTGTCCACAGTTCGGCCAATGATTCGCGCATGGGGCGAGGTTCGGTAGTGGCGAAGCGCCGTGTGGTCGGGATGCGACGGGCGACCGAGTAGGCGATGGGCAGAAAGATCAGGCCAAGGAGGTACACGAGGCGCCAGCCGCGCACGTCGAGGTCGGCTGCGGGGAGAACCCACACCACCATGCCGCTGCCGAGGCCGGCGAGCAGGACGAGCACGCTGATGCCGTAGGCGCGGCTTCGTGGTGGAAGTTCCTCGGCTGCCACGACGGCAATCAGGATCGACAGGCCGGTGGCCAGACCCCTGGCGACGATCTGCGAGCCGGCGAGCAACCACAGCGTGGGCGCGAACGCACCGATTGCGGTGGCTGCGCAGGCTGCGGTCACCGCAATCGTGATCGCCGGTCGGCGTCCCTTCTTGTCGGCAAACACGGTTAGGGCAAGCGACAACACGATCGACACCCGAGCGATCGTCAAGATGTTGGCACGAACGCTCGTGTCGGCATTGGGATCGACGCATGTCGTTCGGCCTTCGTCCGTGGTGTCGAAGATCTCGCAGAACTCATCGGCAGCGAACGGAAGCGTCTGTCCGATGACGGTGCCCACATAGCCATTGACGATCGCCAGAACCCCGAGCAGGCCGATGATTCGAGCAGCTCGTGCGTCCAGCCGGCCTGCCGGTGCCCACCAGGGTTGAGCCGAGCGCATACCGCGGCGGACATGCATCCAGATCGCCGGTTTCATGAGGATCCAGAACACCGGGATATCGATGTCCCACACGGTTGTCTCAGTCACCTGATGTTGGTCGGGCACCTCGGGTGCTGGCTCGCTGTCGACCGTTCGGGACCACGTGGTGAAGGGCCCTTCGCCGAGTCCGAACTGTCCAGAGGCCTCGACGGATTCGAGCACGATGCCGTCGCGCGGTGTCAGCAGCGACGCGAGGTGTTCATCATCGACAACGAGTGTGCGGCGCTGGGTTGGCACGCCGGTAATACTGGCAAGAATGTCGTCGCAACCCACCACCCGTTTCACCATCACGCCGGCGGGTCCCCTCTCTGGCGAGGTCACTCTGACCGGTGCCAAGAACTCGGTACTCAAGCTGATGGCGGCGACCACGCTCGCCCGGGGTACACACACGATCTACAACGTTCCCGACATCTACGACGTCGGCGTCATGTGCGAACTACTCGAATCGATGGGAGCGGCGACGATTCGGCGTCCCGGCGTGGTGGAGATCGAGATCGATGATCTCGAACCCGTCGCACCACGAGCGTTGTTCGAGAAGATGCGCGCCTCCACGGCGGTGCTCGGACCTCTGCTCACCCGGTTCGGTCATGTCGAGCTGGGCATTCCGGGCGGCGACGACTTCGGCCATCGGCCCATCGACATGCATCTCACGGGGCTCGAGACGCTGGGAGCGTCGTTCGTCGCAGACGGTGACGGAGTGACGGGTACGACACCGGGCCTGAAGGGTGCGGTCGTAACCCTGGCGTTCCCAAGCGTGGGCGCCACCGAGAACATCATGATGGCGGCCACCCTCGCGACGGGCACGACGGTCATCGACAACGCCGCGCGAGAGCCGGAGATCGCCGATCTGGCGTCGATGCTCAACAAGATGGGTGCTCGGATCACGGGGTCCGGCACCCCCCAGATCACGATCGAGGGTGTGGAGCACCTCGAAGCCGTCACGCACCGCGTGATCACCGATCGCATCCAGGCAGCGACCTTCATGGCTGCCGTCGGGATCGCGGGAGGCGAGGTGGTCCTGCGAGAAGCGCGCTACGACCAGATGGACATGGTGTGCCAGAAGGTGGGGGAGATGGGTCTTCGGACGTCACCGTCGCATGACGGAATCTGGGTTATGGCGAACCAGCGCCTTCGAGCGGTCGACCTGGCCACGCTGCCGTACCCCGGGGTGGCGACGGACTACAAGCCGTTCCTCGTCGCGTTGTTGACGCTGGCCGAGGGGACGTCGATCGTGACCGAGAACCTCTTCGCCGGTCGATTCCGCTATGTCGAGGAACTCGTGAAGATGGGTGCGAATGTTCGCACCGATGGCAATCACGCGATTATCCAGGGTGTCGAACGGCTCGCGGGCGGCGAGGTTGTCAGCCATGACATTCGGGCGGGTGCTGCCCTGGTGATTGCTGCGCTCGGGGCGAAAGAGCCGACGTTCGTGGCCGATGCCGGCCACATCGCGAGGGGGTATCCAGATCTGGCGGGAGACTTGGCGCTGCTCGGCGCCGACATTGCTGTCGAAACAGTCTGAGGCTTCCTGCCCAGGGCTACCCATGGGTAACTTCGCTCATCGGAACGACGCGACGAACTGGCGATGCCGTCCGTCTTCCCATCGTGCAAACCCTCGAAACGGCATCCGTTGAGCGCAGCCGCAAGCGCCGCATCCCGGTGCTCCTCGCTTTCGTCATTCTTGTCGCGATCGTGCTCGCAGCGCTGCTCGCGCTCTCGCTCAGCGATCCGCTGATGAGCTCGTTGGGCAGCTGAAGCCCGCCTCGCGGCGGCTGAACGGCGCGGTCGTCGCTACCCTTTGAACCATGCAGGCTGTGCTCGCCCATCAGGGTGGCTGGGACGAGATCTTGCTCGTGGTCGGGCCGATACTCGTGCTCGGCGGCCTTCTGAAGCTCGCCAATCGGCGAGCCGATCGCCTGGCCGAAGCACAGTCCGAATCCGCCGACTGACACGCAGGATCACAGCGTGACAGCGGTCCCGTCGTCGAAGTAGAGCTGACCGACATTCACGACTTCGGTCACCCCAGGCACACGATCCATCATGATCCGTTCGACACCGGCCTTGAGCGTCTGCGACGAGGCGGGGCAGCTCGTACACGCGCCCTGGAGTTCGACTTCGACCACGCCCGACTCGGCGTCGACGGAGATGAGCTCGATGTCGCCCTTGTCGGCCTGCACTGCGGGTCGGACCGCAGCGATGACCTTGGCCACCTCCGCACGCATCGCCTCCGCGTCGATACCCGCGGATTCGGGAGACGTCGAGACCGCATCAGAGGAGACGGCGGCGACCGGTGACTGCTTCATGGTCATGAGTGTACGAACGACGACACGGTTCCGAATGTTCCGGCGAGCTCAGAAGCTCAGCGGACGGTTTTCTCCCGCTCGGATCGCCTTCGGCGAAGGGTCGCTCGGGCCCCACCCGCGCAGACCCTTAGGCAGACAAGTTGAGGGCGTTGTTGATCACCCCGAGGTGCGAGTACGCCTGCGGATGGTTACCAAGCGATCGGTGCGCGACAGGGTCGTACTCTTCGGCGAGCAGTCCGGTATCACCCGCTGTCGCCAGCAGCTTGCGAAACAGGCTGTGTGCCTCGTCGAGCTCGCCGAGCATCGCGTAGGAGTCGATGAGCCAAGACGTCATCAGATGGAACCCGCCCTCCACACCCGGGAGGCCATCGTCGTGGTGGTAGCGGTAGACCGTTGGGCCGTCTCGCAGTTGAGCCTCGACGCCGCGGACCGTGCCTTCGAATCGCGGATCGTCGGCAGCGACAAGGCCGGACAAGCCGACCATGAGCACCGACGCATCGAGATCGGTGCCGTCGTATGCAGCGGTGAACGAATTGACGCTGTCGTTCCATCCGTTCTCGAAGATGTCGGCAGCGATCTCGTCGCGCAGGCCGTGCCAGTCGGGGCGTTCACGTCCGAACACCTCGGTGCCGATGCGAATCGCCCGGTCGACCGTCACCCAGCACATGACCTTCGAATACACGTGATGGCGTGGCGCCGCACGAATCTCCCAGATTCCGTGATCGGGCTCGGACCAACGAAGCTCGACCGCGCCGACCATCGCCTCGACGAGGCGCCAATGCTGCGTCGACAGCGGCGCACCGCGCTCACCAAGAACGTGCACCAGATCGACGATCGGCCCGAACACATCCAACTGGACTTGGTTGTCGGCCGCATTGCCGACACGCACAGGGCGCGAACCGCCGTAGCCGGCGAGTTCGGTGATGTCGGCCTCGGGCGGAAGCTTGCCGCCATCGAGGGCGTACAGCGGGTTGAGACGCTCCGGCTCTCCGTCGCCGCGTTCGAGGACTCCGAGAACCCAGTCGAGGTAGTCCATTGCCTCGATGTGACTTCCGAGCCGGACGAGCGCCGCCGCGGACAAGGCCGCATCTCGCAGCCAGCAGTATCGGTAGTCCCAGTTGCGAACCCCGCCCAAGTGCTCGGGCAGCGACGTCGTCGGCGCGGCAGCGATGCCCCCACTGGGCCCGTAGACGAGCGCTTTGAGAACGAGAGCCGATCGGCGAACGAACTCGGGAGCCTCGCTCGGCAGTTCGAGCAAGCCGGCCCAGTCCGCCCAGAAACGTGTCGTGTGTGCTCGCCGTCGACTCTCGTCGGACTCGGGGCGCAGGCTCGCCGTGCCCACCCGGAGCTCCAGCGTCACATCTCCGGCCGAAAGGTCGACGATCGCCACGGCGCTCTGATGCGGCCCGGATTGCTCGATCGTCCAGTCGACGCCGGGAGCGCGCAGCACGATCAGGTCACGGGCGTTCGGGAGTTCGAGTCCGTCGTCTCGAATCTCGATCTGCGTTGGGAAGCGTCCGAAGTCGAGACGTGGCGAGAACTCGATCCGGGCCTGACCGTCGCCGCTCAGATGGCGGATCAGGTCTGATCGGCCAGCGAGCAGATTCGGTCGCCCATCCGACACGTCGAGGTAGTCGGTCGCGGTGAACGAACCCGTGTCGCTCGTCCACGTGGACTCGAGGATCATCGTCTCGCCGTCGTAGCGCTGCAGCGACGGGGCGGAACCATCGACGGCGGAGATCGTGAAATGGCCCGCTGTCGGTCCGCCGAGCAGCTCGGCGAAGATCGCGGGGTCGTCGAGACGCGGCGCGCAGAACCAGGTGATTCGGGCATCGGGCGTCACGATTGCTGCCGTGCGCTGGTCCGAGAGCAGGCTGTGCTGCTCGATGGGAACCAGACCGGCCCCCGCCAACCACTCGGCGCGTCGCGTCGCCAACAGCTCGAGCATCGTCGCGACGTCGCCGGTTCCGTCGACTCGATGCGCAGCAGCAGTGTCGCCGCCACCCACCTTCACGCCGAGGTCCGGGCCGGTCAGGGTGGCGAAGGCATCCTCGTCCGTGGCGTCGTCGCCGACGAACAAGACCGCTCCAGCTCCGAGACTCGACCGCAACGTCTCCAGCGCCCGCCCTTTGTCGGTCGGAACGACGCCGAGTTCGGTCACCATCTTTCCCTGGCGCACAATCACGTCGCCGACGTCGTCGGCGAACGCCTGCACGGCGGCGACCGCATCGTCGGCTGACGCCGGATCGACAGTACGCCAATGAAACGCGACCGACGCAGGCTTCTGCTCGAGGCGCGCACCCGGATAGGCGCTCGCGATCTCGGCCAGTCCTTCGCCGATCCGATCTCGACGGGCAAGGACGTCGGGGTCCATGCGGAGCGCGAAGTCGACATCGAACTCGCTGCCATGACTTCCGACGAGATGAATCTCCGACGGCAGCCGACTGAGAGCTGCGAGATCTCGGAGCGCCCGCGACGAGATCACCCCGACGTGGGTCTGATCGAGTTGGGCCAGTGTCCGGAGTGCCACCGCCGTCTCTCGATCGGGAACGGCCCGCATCGGGTCGTCGACGATCGGGGCGATGGTGCCGTCGTAGTCGGTGGCGACCAACAGCATCGGTGTTCGGGCGAGCGTCCCGATTGCCTCGGCGAGTTGGACGGGAAGGTCCGATGTGAGGTCGGTAGTCATCTGTTCGGTCACGACGAAAGACGCTACTGGCGCTCGATATCGTTGCTGCGGAATGAACACGACTGCTGGAGTGCTGACACATCCATGACATCGATGGCCCCAAACGAGGTCTGCTACCGCCACCCGGATCGCCCGGCAGGCGTCACGTGTCAGCGCTGCGACCGCCGAATCTGCCCGTCGTGCCAACACCAGGCCTCCGTCGGGGTGCACTGCCCCGAATGCACGTCGAAGAACACCCAGAAGGTGTACACCTCGTCGAGCCTGCCCGGCGCACAAGGACGAGTCACCCAAGTCCTTGTCGGCGCGAACGTTGCCATGTTCGTCCTCTCGATCGTGGCGCTCGGCGCCACGTTGTCATCGGTCGGAATTGCCGCCCGAGATCTCGGCACCTTCGCACCGCTCATCGCCGAGGGAGAATACTGGCGGATCATCACCGGCGGCTTCATGCACAGCGGTCTGATCCACATCGGATTCAACATGTATCTGCTGTGGGGAATTGGTCGGCAGCTCGAACGGATGATGGGCGAGATCGACTTCGGAATCGCGTACTTCGTGTGCCTGGTCGGCGGATCCGTCGGGGCCATGGCACTCGACTGGCAGACACCGGTGGTGGGCGCATCGGGAGCGGTGTTTGGCCTCCTCAGTCTGATGGTCCTCGCTTTGCGCAGCCGAGGGATTGGCCTCTTCGACACCGGTCTCGGCATGCTCATCGGCATCAACGTCCTGCTCAGCTTCCGTTCGGGAGTGTCGCTCGGCGGACACATGGGCGGGCTCGTGATCGGAGGCATCCTCGGGATCCTCTGGTTCGGACTTCAGCCCGGCAAGGGCTCACCACTGCCGGGCGGAGCGAAGCAGGCACGCTGGATCACCATCGGGCTTGGCGTCCTCCTCGTCGGTGCCGCCATCATCATCGCCCGAAACCCGCTGTAACTCCCGCAAT
>JAHDDK010000023.1:0-32259 GCA_020629375.1 Acidimicrobiales bacterium | reverse complement strand
CGCACGTTCGCTTCGCTCGGCGTGCTCTGCTGATTCTCCCGCAATCGCACGTTCGCTTCGCTCGGCGTGCTCTGCTGATTCTCCCGCAATCGCACGTTCGGGTGGCCGGCTACGTCGAGGTCAGGGCGCCGTTCGTGTAGCGGCTGGCGAGGTTCTGGAGGTTTCGTTTCCAGATCTGCTTCAGCACGATCGACCCGAAAGGCTCACCGACGGGTCCGCCCAACCACCACGGAAACGTCAACTCCTCGGCCCACCGAAACCGCGTGCGGTCTTCGCCGATCGGCGACAACGTGAACGCGCCCGTGCCGGTGACGAGACCCGTGTGGCGAACGCCCATCGTCTCCTCGTCGACCCACTCGGTGATCTCCATGACATCGGTCAACCGGATCGGCCCCACGACCGTCTCGCACTCGAACGTGGTGCCAACGCCCTCGTGGGTGGCCGAGGTGAACCAGATCGACTCGGCATCGTGCATCCACTCGACGTGCGACTTGACGTCCCGGAGATCCGCCCACACCACAGACGGGGGAGCATTGAGTTCGGTTTCGACCGTGATGGCGACCATATGGTCCGAGTCTGCTACAACGACGGCGATGGCCGTACACCGAACCAGCAAAGCCGTGCGGTTTCACGAACTCGACCCGTACGACCACGTCAACCACGCGATCTATGTCACCTGGCTCGAGATCGCTCGGGTCGAGGCGTTGGACGCGATCGGACTCGGCTTGCACGAACTCAAAGCGCGGGGTCTCCAGTTCGTCGTCACGAAGCTCGACATCCGATATCGCCGGGCGGCATCCGCCGGTGACGTCGCCGAGATCGAAACTGCGATCTCCACATTCGGGCGTGCCTCGACCGTGTGGACACAACGAATCCTCCGCGGTGACGAGGTGCTCGTGACTGCGGAGGTGACCGTCGCCGTCACCGACGCGACGGGCCGGCCGACACGACCGCCCGCCGGCATGTTCGACACACTGCGGACGCTGGCCGCCGACGCGGCGTAGTACGCCTAGACCGCTACCCAGACCGAAACGGCATGCGGGTCGTCAGGGCTGAAGGGTGTGCGGTTCCAACCGGAAAAGCGGTCACCCAGTCGGAGGCCTGCGGCGTCGGCCATCTGGTCGAGTCCATCGACATCGACCATCCGGATGCGCCACGGGCGGAGCCGGATGCTGCCGTCGGTGATCTCGATGTGTTGTCCAGTGATGACGTCGCCGTCGCGCTGTGTTGCGGTGAGGACCACTCGGTCGAACTCGACGCTGCGCACACCGACCGGGTCCCGCGGCGACCCCGTTGTTGCCGGGCGGTCGGCTTCGACCACAAACCGCCCGCCGAGCCGCAGTACGCGGCGTGCCTCGGTGAAGACCGCCGACTGCGCGGCGGTGTCGGTCAGGTTGAACAACGTGTTCGTCGCGACGAGCACGATGTCGGCACAACCGCCTCGGACCGGAAGCGCGTCCATCGACGATTCGGTCGCGTCGCCTGCGACATTGCGGTCCAGTCGGTCGAGCATCGCTCTCGACGAATCGACCCCGATGACCTCGTGCCCGCGGCTTCGGATGGCGGCGGCGAGTCGACCCGTCCCGACACCGAGTTCGACAACACGTTGGTTCGTCCCGAAGCCGTCGATGAACGCTGCCGTCGCCGCCGCATCGGAGACATCGTCGTACCACTCGTCGTACACATCGGCGAACGATTCTCCGTATGTCGTGACATCGAATGTCGTTGCAGGCCGATTGAACCGACGATCGCTCTCCACTGCGCCAGAATGGACCAGTGGCGACGAGTGGCACCAACGCAAGAACGGTGACCTCTGGCCTCCAAGTCGGCCCGGCGCCACGGGACCATCGGCCGCCGCCTGCCGCCGAACTCCTTCCGCCGATGCGGCGACACCGCCCGGTGGGCGTCATCGACGAAGCCGTGCGCTTCCTCCGAATCGAGCCTGCGATGCTGCTCGGCGTCACCGCCGCCATCTTGTTGCCGCTGCGGCTGCTCACCGCCATTCTCCCCGGCTCGCCTCTGCGCGATGCGCGACCGGATCGCCTCGCCGACCTCGTGCTGGCAAACATCACCACTCCCGAGTCGGTGCTGGCCACGATCGGTGTGGTCACGTTCGATTCGATCACCCTGTTCGTCATCGCGACTGCGTACGCCAAGGTCATGGCTCACTGGTACTCGCAGGAAGGCGTGGGCGCCGGGCAGTTGGCGAGCATCGTCGTGGCTCTCCTTCCGAAGGCGCTGGCCGGGTGGCTCATCGTCCACGTCGTGCACGTCGTCGCCGCGGTGTCGAGCTTCGGAGCCATGTTGCTTCCGATGATCGTCTTCTCGGCGGTGACCGCTATTGCGATCGGCGCCGAAGGATCTGGTCCGCTCGTTGCGTGGCGCCGAAGCATGAGCCTGGCCGGATCATCGTTCCTGCATACAGCATTCACCGTTGCGTTCGTCGGGCTTGCGTCGTTCGTCATCCGGGCGATGATCGAGTTCGCCCCATCGGCGATCGGCTTTCAGCTGTTCAATGCGCCGGTGTGGCTGGTCTCCGGCGTCGCCGATTTCGTCGGGTCGGTCGTGACGATCTCGTTCGTGGCCGCGTCGTCGTGCGTGCTGTACGTCGACTTGCGTGCCCGCCGAGAGGGCCTCGACTTGCAGATGGCGATCCCACGGGAGTTCACCGAGCCGCCGATGTCTTCGCGTGGGGCGCTGGCCCCGTGACGCTCGTGAGCCAGCTCGACAACGACGACGCCAACGATCTCGCCGACGAGATCATGAGCCGAGAGGAATTCTTCGCCTCGCGGGACCCCGGTTTCGTCGAGCAGGCCGTCGAACGGGTCGTCGAGGTAATCGGCGACGTTTTGGAGTGGATCTTTGGTCCGTTGTTCCGGGCGGGAGGCGCAGCGGCTGGCGTCGGGCAGTTCCTGGCGTATGGCCTGCTGGCTGTGGCTGTCGGAATTCTCGGTCTGGCCATCTATCGGGCGATCCGTGGATACGAGCGTTCGACCGACGACGACGACTCGGGTGCACGCATCATCTTCGACGAAGCCGTCGACCCCGACGATCTGACCGCTGCGCTCGGAAGTGCGACCGCCGTCGGGGACTGGCGCGGAGCCGTCATCGCCGGATTCCGTCTCGCAGTCCTCGAGCTGATCGACCGTCGCGTCGCCTTCGCCCGAGCCGGAGCGACCACACGCGACTTCGCCGACGACGTCGAAGAACGATCGTCGGCCTTGGTCGACGTGTACGAGCGGGCCGCAGTCGGTTTCGAACGGGCCTTTTACTCCGACCAGGAAATCACCGAGGACGATCACCGGGCGGTCGGCTCTCTACGCGAGGCGATCACCCGAGCGACGGTGGCCGAACCAGTGTCGGCCCCCGCCGGAGCCAGCCAATGACTGCGCCGACCCGACGAGGGACAGGATCGATCGGGGTGTGGGTTCTGCTGTTGGCCGCAGTCGGCCTCATCGTGCTGTTGGCGTGGAGCACGTCGGACGACCCGGTGCTCGGCGGGTTCGCCGATCCGGTCGGTACGGGTCCGCAAGGTCTGCGGGGGCTGGTGTTGCTCGTCGAAGAGTCGGGTGGCGAGGCTGATCTCGATGTGGCAACCCCCGGTCCCGAAGTCGGTGCCGCGCTGCTCGCCACGAACGCCTACCAGGACATTCTCGGTGAGCTGAACGACGACACGAGCGGAACCGAAGCCAATGTCGAACCACTGCTCGACTGGGTCGAATCCGGGGGAGTGCTTGTCACGAGCGTTGACCTTCCCGGAGGGCCCGAGGGCGCCGTCGTCTTCGACTCCTCTGATGACCCGATCGCCCGAGGTGCGTGCACGATCGACCGCGTCGACGGAGTCGAGTCGCTGCGGTCCGACGACTGGGAAGACGTCGTGGTCGGGGACGACGATCAGCGATGCTTCGGCACCGACTCGGCATTCGTCGTCGAGCGTCGCCTCGGCGACGGAGCGATCGTCCGGTTGGGCTCGATGGACGTGTTCTTCAACCGGCGGCTCGACGACGTCGACAACGCAGCTCTCGCTGCGCGGCTTCTCCGCCTCGGCGACGGGGCTCAGGTGGCCTTCTTGAGTGGACCTGAGGGCACGGCGCTCGCGGGCGACGTTCCGACCAATGAGGACGGCGAGCCGGTCGGAGCTGGCGACTCGACCCTTCTCGACCTACTCCATCCAGGTGTCGTGCCGATGATCGTGGGATTGGCGATCGCCACGCTCCTCTACGTCCTCGCCCGCGGACGTCGCCTCGGATCGCCGGTCGAAGAGCCCGTCCCGATCGAACTCGCCGGGTCGGGGCACGTCGAAGCGGTGGGTCGCCTCTATCGGCGCCTCGGCGATCCGCAGGCGCACACCTCGCAACAGCTGCGCGACGAGTTTCGCACGACCGTAATTCGTCGGAGCGGCCTACCCGCCGACATCGACGACGCCGAACTCCTCGCCGTCCTCGAGCCCGACATCGATCGCCGACGCGCACTCGCCGAACGGTTGACCGGCACCGTCTCGAACAACGACGCGCTCGTCGATCTCGCCGCCGACCTCAACGAGCGGCGCCGTCGACTCGAAGGCCGAGACTCTGCCGCGGCTGCTGTCGCATCGACCCTGACCGACCCGAATGCCGGCGGTGCACGCATCGCCGGTCCAGACCCCACTGAGGCCGCACGATGACTGCCACGCCACCTCCGCCCCCAAGCGATCCAACACCGGGCACGCCCGGCACCATGCCCCCCGCAGAGGCGGCGAGTCCGCCACCCGTCGATGCGTCACCCGCACCGGCGGTCACGCCGGCTTCGCCAATCGACAGCGCGGTCGCTCACGCCGATGGAGCGGCACTCACGAGCTCGATCCGCAACGAGGTCGCGAAAGCCGTGGTCGGACAGACCGAGGTGGTGTCGGGCTTCTTGGCGGCGATGCTCGCCGACGGACACATCCTGCTCGAAGGGGTGCCTGGCGTGGCCAAGACGCTCCTCGTCAAGGCCATGGCTTCTGCGTTGGCCGTTGAGACGACGCGTATTCAGTTCACCCCAGACCTCATGCCGTCGGACGTGACCGGCCAGCTCATGTACGAACAGCACACCTCGACATTCGTCTTCCGCCCCGGCCCCGTCTTCACCAATCTGCTCCTGGCGGATGAGATCAACCGCACACCGCCCAAGACTCAGGCGGCGCTCCTCGAGGTGATGGAGGAGCGACAGGTGTCTGTCGGCGGCGACGTCCGGCCTCTCCCGGATCCGTTCCTCGTGATCGCCACACAGAACCCCGTCGAGTACGAGGGCACCTACCCACTGCCCGAAGCGCAGCTCGACCGATTCCTGGTGAAGATCCGGGTCGGCTATCCCGAGCGCGACAACGAACAAGAGGTGCTCGCCCGACATCACCGGGGCGGCGCGTTGCACGACGTCGCCACGCAACTCCAGGCTGTGGCGACTCCCGCGCAGCTCGCATCGGCGCGCCAACAGGTGCGCAGCATCGGGGTCGACGACGCCATTCTCGGATACATCACCGAACTCGTCCGTTCGACCCGAACGAGCGCGGTCGTCGATCTCGGCGTGTCCCCACGCGGCGGTGTGGCCCTCCTCGGACTGTCGAAGGCCTCGGCCTGGATGGCCGGCCGGGACTTCGTGATCCCCGATGACGTCAAGGCCGTCACCCACATGGGCTTGCGGCACCGACTCCAGATCCAGCCCGAGGCCGAGCTCGAGGGGGTCACGCCCGACATCGTGCTCAATGGCCTCCTCGACACGGTTCCGGTCCCGCGCTGATCGAGTCGACCGATCGATGATCCTCCGACCACGGCTCGCCCTGCTCGCCGCGTTGCTTACGCCGGCGGTGTTCGTCTTTGGCGACCGCCCGTGGCTCACGTTGATTGGCGTGTTCGCCGCGGTTGCGGCCATCGCCGGTCTTGATGCGTTTCTGGCGGTGAAGCCGACGCAGATCGGCTTCGCACGGCGGGTGCCAGGGTCGTTGAGTCTCGACAAGCCAGCAACCCTGTCGTGGACGTTGCGCAACAACGACACCCGAGCCGTTGAGGTGGCGTTCGCCGAAGCTCTGGCTCCGTCGCTTCAGGCCGATGTCCGACGGGCCGCCCTTACTCTCGGACCCGGTCAGACGGCCACGATCGAAACAGATGCTGCGCCGACTCGCCGAGGGCGGTTCGGGCTCGGCGAAGTCGTCATCCGGACCCGCGGACCGCTCGGCTTCGCCGGCCGTCAACACACCCGATGGCTTCCGGCCGACATCCGGGTCTTGCCTCGCTTTCCGAGTCGCGCCGAGGCCGAGTTACGCATCCGACGGAGCAAGCTCGACATGGGGATCCGGGCGGCACGTCTACGTGGCGGAGGCTCCGAGTTCGAACAACTTCGGGACTTCACGATCGACGACGAGTTCCGCAAGATCGACTGGTCGGCGACGGCTCGGGCCGGCCGCACGATCGTTCGAACCTATCGAGCCGAACGCAACCAGACCGTGATCAACATTCTCGACAACGGGCGCACCATGGCCGGGCAGGTCGCCGGGTTCCCCCGAGTCGAGTACGCCATGGACGCAATCATGGCGGTGACGACGCTCGCGACGAACCTCGGCGACCGTGCAGGCCTCCTCGCGTTCGATCGCACCGTTCGAGCGTCGGTGCCGGCGTCGGCACGGCGAAATCAACTCGGTCTGGTGACCTCGGCCATGTTCGACCTCGAACCGGCGCTCGCCGAGAGCGACTATCGCCAGGCGTTCACGGAGACGCTCGTGCGCTTCTCGCGTCGCACCATGCTGATCGTGCACACCGAACTCGTCGAGCAATCGGTTGGCCAGTTTCTCCTCCCGGCCTTGCCCCTGCTGACCCGGTCGCACGTCGTCGTTGTCGCCGCGGTCCGAGACCCCGAGGTTTCGTTGTGGGCGGACACGTCCCCGGCCGATCTTGCCGAAACGCATCGACATGCGGCGGCCCGCCGAAGTCTCGACGAGCGTGCTCGGACGACTGCGTTGCTACGACGGGCCGGTGCAACGGTGATCGACGCCGAACCGGGCGCTCTCGCCAGCCAGCTCATGGACCACTACCTCGAGGTCAAGGCGACGGGACGTCTGTAAGCGCTGCGTTGTCGCCGGTAGGCGCGTCGTCGAGCTCTCGGATGAGCGGACGATCGTTCACCCGGCCGGTGTGGCCTTCGGCCGCGGCCGCAGGGCCGAAGGCGAAGATGTAGCCCCAGAAGGCGGCGAACGCGGCTGCGCCGATCGAGATGCGTGCCGAGGTCGGCAGCGATGACGGCGTGACAAAGCCCTCGATCAACCCGGCGAGGATGAAGACGATGATCAGGCCGATGATGATCGACACGGAGCGTTGGGCTTCGTCGACAAGCGCTTTGCTCCGGGTTCGGTCGCCCGGAACGATGATCGCCCAGCCCAAGCGGATGC
This sequence comes from Acidimicrobiales bacterium, assembly GCA_020629375.1. Taxonomy (GTDB): domain Bacteria; phylum Actinomycetota; class Acidimicrobiia; order Acidimicrobiales; family SHLQ01; genus SHLQ01. Next base: position 24,860 of record JAHDDK010000023.1, on the reverse strand, counting down.
CCGCAGCACCAGCGACGATGATGGCGGTCAGTTCGAGCAGGCCGTGTGGGAGAATCAGGCCCCAGAACCGATCGGCCTGGCCCGCGTCGTGGAACAGTCCGGCGGCGACGCCGACGTTGGCTCCGTTGTATGCGAGGAGCAGGATCGTCGGGATGGCGAGCGCAATGCCAGCCACGAACGCCAGGAAGCTCACCCGGATGTTGTTGGTGAGGACCTGTGTCGAGAACTCTGCTGCTGGCGCCGACGAGTAGTAGCTCTCGAAATCCTCGTTGATGTACGCCTCGCGAAGCGCCGGGGGAGCGAGAGCCTCGATGGCAGCGGGCGAGTTGGCAAGCCAGATCGCAACGGCCGCGAACGGAATGAGCAACGCCGCGGTCGAGATCACGATCTGGCTGCGGGCCACCCACACGGCGGCCGGGAACGTTGATCGGAAGAACGTTCGGGCGGCGCCGCCGGCGCGGTCCTGACCTGCGTAGATCACGGCACGGGCATCGCTGACCGCGCGGGTGAGGCGGGCGGTCAACTGGGGATCGCCGTAGGTGGATCGCACGTGCGACAGGTGGGCACTCGTCCGCTCGTACCGCATCAACAGCTCGTCGAGTTGCTCTGGCGTCAGCTTCTGACGAGTGCGCTGCAGATCTTTCGTGAGGTCTTCGAGCCGGGCCCACTCATCGGAGTGGTCGAGCACGAAACGATCGAGCGACTGCACGCCACGACGCTAGTGGTAGTGGCGTCTAGCGTGGAGGCATGACCGGAATCGTCGCCGCGGGCCGCGGCATCGTCACGCCGCAAGGAGTGGTACTCGATCTTCCGGTCGCCGGCGTCGGCACTCGCACGGCCGCTCGCATCATCGACGGCCTTATTCAAGCGGTCTTGTTAGTCGCAGTCGGAACGACCTCGAGCCTGCTCGGTGAGACGGCAGCGATCGTCATCACGTTGATTGCCGTCATGTTCGTCCTCTTTGCGTACCCCGTGGTGGCCGAGACGTGGTTCCGGGGGCGGACGGTCGGCAAAGCGGCGCTTCGGATCCGGATCGTCACACTCGAGGGCGCTCCGATCGGTTTCCGGGAGGCGATGATCCGTTCGCTATTCCAGCTGGTGGACTTGCTCGCATCGTTCGGCGCCATTGGCGTCCTCACGGCGATGACGACCGACAAGAGTCAGCGTCTCGGCGACCTCGCTGCCGGCACGTTCGCTATCTCGGACTCGTTCGCCGAAGTCCACCTTCCGGCGGTGCCGTTCACGCCACCGATGGGCACCGAAGAGATCGTGGCGACTCTCGACGTATCCCGGCTCACGCCGCATCAAGAGCGGCTCATCCGCTCGTTCTTGCTCCGGGTTGGCGACTTCTCGCACGAGGCGCGCTACTCGATCGGCCTTCAGCTTGCCGAAGCCACCGCGTACACACTCGGCCACGATCATCGCCGCTTCGCTCACGTCGAGGTCTACCTCGCCGCCGTGATGGCCGCCCATCAGATGCGCAGCGGCAGCCTTGCGCACTTGGCGATCACCGACTGATGTCCGCTTATCTCGATCATGCGGCCTCGTCCCCGCTCCGCCCCGAGGCGTTGGAGGCGATGCTGCCGTGGCTGACCGAATCCGGCCAGGCGCACGCCAATCCAACCGCGGCGCATCGACGTGGTCGACGAGCCCGCCAGGCCCTCGACGACGCCCGTGCAGTCGTCGCCGAAGCGACGGGTGCCGAACGCGGTGAGATCGTTTTCACCGGCGGCGGGACCGAATCGGACAACCTCGCCGTGGGCCGTGCTCGGCCTGCGGGCGCGGTCGTGGTAGGCGCCACCGAACACCCGGCCGTGCTCGAACCGGCGGTGCGACAGCATGCGGCGGTGGCGATGCCGGATGAGCGCGGAGTGGTGACCGCGGATTCCGTCGCTCATCACCTGAACGACGAGACCCGGCTGGTGTCGGTGATGGCGGTCAACAACGAGACCGGTGTGGTCCAGCCGATCGCCGAGATCGTCGACGTCGTGCGAGCTCGCTGCCCAGACGCACTCGTGCATACGGATGCCGTGCAGGCGCTGCCGTGGCTCGACCTCTCGGTGGACGCACCCGCCGATCTCGTGTCGGTGACCGGCCACAAGCTCGGCGGCCCCCAAGGGGTCGGCGCGATCGTGATCCGCGACGCGGCAGCAATCGATCCGCTGCTCGTCGGCGGTGGTCAAGAACGTGATCGACGAGCGGGAACGCAGAACGTCGCCGGAATCGTCGGGTTCGCAGCTGCAGTCCGGGCGTCGCTCGATGATCGATCCGAACGCCTCGCCCGAATCGACCGGTTGGCGAATCGCTTGGTCGCCGGTCTTCACGCGCAACTCGGCGATGTCGTTGAGACGGTTCCCCGAAACGTTCGAGTGCCGGGCATCGTGCACCTCCTGATTGGGGGAGTCCAGAGCGAACCGCTTCTCTTCATGCTCGATGGTCAAGACCTCGCCTGTTCGGCGGCCTCATCGTGTGCAAGCGGAGCGCAGGGTGCGTCGCACGTGCTCTCGGCGATGCAGATCGACACGTCGACGTGTGCCCCGTTGCGGCTATCGCTCGGCTGGTCGACCACCGACGACGAGATCGACGCGGCCCTGGAGATCATTCCGTCCGCCGTGTCATCGCTTCGAGCACACGAGGGAGCGCGTCGTGGCTGAACGGATCCTGATGGCGATGTCGGGAGGCGTCGACTCGTCCGTCGCCGCCGCGCTTCTCGTCGACCAGGGATACGAGGTCGTCGGCGTCACGATGAAGCTATGGGGTGGCGAGTCCGACTCGGGCTGCTGCTCGGTTTCCGACGTCGACGACGCCCGCTGGGTGGCCGCTCAGCTCGACATCGAACACCACGTGTTCAACTTCGGCGACGAATTCCTTACCCACGTGGTCGAACCGTTCGTGGGCACCCACCGCTCCGGAGGCACGCCGAACCCGTGCATCGAGTGCAACCGCCACATCAAGTTCGATCTGTTCGTCGAGCGGGCAACAATGCTCGGCTTCGACCGGATCGCGACCGGCCACTACGCCCGCATCGTCGATCGGCCCGACGGCACGAAGCGCCTGGCTCGTGGCATCGACCACGCCAAAGACCAGAGCTACGTCCTCCACATGCTCGATCAAGATCGGCTCGGTCGCACGGTGCTTCCGGTCGGCGACTGGGAGAAACCAGCGTTGCGAGCTGCCGCGGCCGAACGTGGCTTGCTCACCGCGGCCAAACCCGATTCGCAAGACGTCTGCTTCATCACGTCAACCGGGGGCCGAGAAGCGTTCCTCGAGGCGCGTGGAGGGCTCACCCCGGGCGCGATCGTCGACGAGAACGGTGCGAAGGTCGGAACGGTTCCATCGACCGAGCTCGTCACCATCGGACAGCGCAAGGGCCTCAACGTGTCCGGGATGGCGGAGCCGCAGTTCGTGGTCGATGTTGATCGACGCGAGTCGGTGGTGACGATCGGACCGCGGCGGTCACTTCGGGTCGAGACGTCGACCTTCGTCGATCCGGTTTGGTCCGATGCGCCCTACACCGGGCCGGCCCTCGTTCAGGCCAGCGCTCACGGTGAAGCCTTGCCGGCAGTGGTTTCCGACGGCGAGGTGCGATGGGACAAGCCGCGAGACCGCGTGGCGCCCGGCCAGTCGCTGGTGTTCTACGCCGGAGTCGCCGATGAGGTCGCAGAGCAGTGGATCATCGGCGGCGCCATCGCCACGTGAGCTTCGGTCACGAAGGAACTCGTGAACCGATCCTTCCTCTTGAGCGGTGAGCCGCCGAGGAAGGTAGGTGACAGTGACGGGGCCTCCCATGTCGAATCGTTTCGGAACGGATACGTCAGGCGAGGGCGGCGATGATCTCGTCGATCTCGTCGTTTGTCGTCCGGGGGTTGACGAAGCAGAAGCGGTAGATCGGCTCGCCGTCGAGTCGTGATGGGGTGACGAACGCGAGGCCCGAGCGCATCGTCCCTTCGGTCCAGCGCTGGTACTGGTCGGCGTCCCAGCCGGTGCGGCGGAAGGCGACGACCGACAGCGACGGCTCGTGGGCGATCTCGAGATGCGGAGCAGCGGCGATGGCCTCGGCGGCGTAGCCGGCGAGATCGAGGGTGATGTCGATCGCCTCGGCGTAGGCGTCGGTGCCGTGGGTCGCGAGGCTGAACCAGAAGGGGAGCCCGCGGACCCGACGGGTCAGGTGGATGGCGAAATCCGACGGATTCCAGTCGCCATAGGCGTCGAGGAAGGCGAGGTAGCCGGCGTGTTGAGCGTGGATCGCCCGGGCAGCATCGGGATCCCGGTACAGAAGTGCACAGCAGTCGAACGGAGCGAACAGCCACTTGTGCGGGTCGACGATGAACGAATCGGCGTGCTCGAGACCGGCGAAGAGTGGCTGCGATCGTGGTGAGGCGAGAGCAGCCCCGCCATAGGCGCCGTCGACGTGGAGCCAGACGCCGGCGTCGCGGCACACGGGGCCGATGGTGACGAGCTCGTCGATGACGCCGAGGTTCGTCGTGCCGGACGTGGCGACGACGCCACAGATTCGGTGTCCGTGTTCGTCGAGGGCCGCTTGCACCGCAGCACCGGTCATCCGACGATGCTCGTCGGTTGGAACCTTGATCACGTCGCAGCTCATCACCTGAGCCGCGGCCTTGACCGAGGAGTGCGATTCGGCGGAGACGAGGAAGGCCCGACGCCCCTCGATGTCGGGGTGCGTCTGCTCGGAGGCGTGCCGAGCCGCAACCATCGCCGAGAGGTTCCCGATCGTTCCTCCAGGAACGAAGACGCCGCCGGTCCCGTCAGGCATCCCGGTCAAACCTCGGAGCCACTCGAGCGCCTGGTTCTCGGCCCAGACGGCACCGGCGCCCTCGAGCCACGATCCGCCGTAGATGCTGCACGCGCCGACGACCAGGTCGAACAGCAGAGCCGATTCGGTCGGAGCGGCTGGAACGAACGACAAGTACTTCGTGTAGTCGACCGACAACGACGCCGGTTCGAGAACGTCGGCGAAGAGTTCGAGCGCCCGCGGGCCGCCGAGTCCGACGGGCGTGATCGTCTCGCCGCACAGCTCATCGAGCTCGGCCTCCGTCTTCGGCTCATGAAGCGGAATCGGGTCGAGGCGCGTGCGGGCGCGTGCGTAGCCGATGACGGCGTCAGCGAGATCGGCGGTCTCGACGGTCCAGTCGTGCATGCCCATGGTGGTGTCCTCTCGGCGGCTATTCGTCGTCTTCGGAGGCTGCGGGGAAGAACAGGGCGCTGAATCGAGCGTCGAGTTCGTCCTCGACGCTTCGCTCGAGCGTTCCCCAGGTGAAGAGCTTGTTGCGCGTCTCATCGTCGGGGAACAACACCGGGTTGTCGGCGATCGCCGCCGACTCGGCACCGAACCTCCGAAGCTCGTTCTCGGTACCGATGACCGGCGAGATGAACTGCACCCAATCGGTGATCTGTGCCGCGTTGGCCGGGTCGTACACCCAGTTCATCCACGCCGCGGCGGCGCCGTTGTTGGTTGCTCCACGGGGAATCACCATCGTGTCGAACCAGAAGATGGCTCCCTCGTCGGGGATGACGAATGGCAGATCCGGTCGTGCGGCTTCGAGCCCGATGGCGTTACCCGACCACGCCATCGTTGCGACGACGTTGGAGTCGGGGCCGGCGAGTAGATCGGTGAAGTCATCGAAGACGACGTTTCCGACCGGCAGGTGATTGTTGGCGACCAATCCCTCGATCAGGTCGAATCCAGCACGGGCGGTCGCTGGCGTGGGCCTGGACGGATCGTCGCCGTTGGCCAACATGCCAAAGCCAACGACCTCTCGCATCTCACCGATCAACGCAATCCGCCCCGAGAGGTCGGGGCGGGTGAAGAACTCGTCGATCGAGGTCAGGCCGCCGGTCTCATTCAGGTTGTGGGAAATGCCCGTGATGCCGGCCTGCCATGGCATTTGGAAGCGTGAACCGCGATCCCAGTCGTTCGTCAGGAACACCGGATCGATGTTGACGTGATTGGGGATCAGCTCGATCGGAAGTGGTTCGACCAAGCCATCCTCGATCATTCGGGCCGCGAGCCAGTTGGTCGGCACGATGATGTCGAAGTCCGGGTCGATGTCCGGGTCGAGCAGTGGTTCGATGAACAGCCCAAATCCGGTCTCGTTGTCCGGATAGTCCTCGCGATAGGCGATCTCCGCGCCGATCTCCGCCGAGATCGTCGGCAGAAGCTCGGGGTCGATGTACTCGGGCCAGTTGATCACCCGCAGTTGGTTGGTGAATCGAATCGCCGTCGACTGCTGCTGCTCGATCCCGCATCCGGCCGTAAGACCGAGTGCGGCGAGCGAGCCGCCGGCGAGGACCGACCGCCGGCTGAGGAGGTTGGGGCGTGGTTGGCGCGTCATGAGGTGGCCTCAGAAATACTCGTTGATTCGGGGCTGATAGCCAGCGAGGGTGGCGCCGGCAGCGGCGAGCGCCAGGACGATCGAACCGAGAAACAGCCACTCGAGCCGGGCCGACGCGCTGTCGACGCCTGCCTCGAATTGGTCACGATTGCCAAGGAGCACGGCCTCGAGCGAGGTCGTGAATCCATTGAAGGCCGTGTTGTCGCCCCCGCTGTCAACGAATCGCTCCCAACGGGTGGCGACGCTGTCGACTGCGGCACGTTCTCGCTCGGAGTCAGCCAGATCGCCGAGCGTCGCGATCCGTGCTCGTACCGAGTCGGCGAGCTCGAGCCGCTCGGACGGATCGAAGTCGCGGGCACTGAGTTGGTTCGCCGCATCGAGCGTCTTGTACCCGAACCCTTCGATCTGAAGTTCGGCCGACGCCGCGATCGACTCGTAGCCATCCGCGCGGGCGGCATTTAGATCGGACAACCGCCCGAACGCCGCAATCGTCAGCCAGGCGGCGAGCCCGACCATGACGAGGGTTGCCGCAAGCAGCCCTGGGTTGATGCGCCGTTGCGTGCGGTTCGCCAGCCGGAGCTGAGCGACGCCGAGCGCAAGCAGTGCGGCGACGGATGCGACCAGTGCGATGAGGGTCAAGGTTTCGCCAGCCGCGATGTCGTCGTCGAGCTGGGCGTCGGCCGCAGTGCTCACCTGGGCGGCTTCGGCGATCATTCCGGTTTCGCCGCCGACGTCGTCGATCAGGGTCCGAAGCGCGCGCGTATCGGGGTCGGCGAGAGTTTGTTCAACGTCGCTCACGTAGCCGACGAGGTCGGCGCTCAGCCCTTCGAGCCGTTCGTGGTCGGCCGCGTTCTCGATGGGCGTTCGGGCGGCGAGACGTTCGAGCTGTCGAGCCGAACGCTCGACGGCAGTTTCGTACACCAGTCGGCGCTGCCGGTCGGCTTCGCTTCCGCCAGCGAGAAAGACGGACGTATTTGCGGCGTCCGCCTCGGCGAGGCTGGCGATGAGTTCTTGCGAGCCCGTCAAGAGCGCACCGGTGCTGTTGTCGATGGTGTCGGTGGCCGAGGACATCCGGAGGGCGGCGAGGGCGCTCAGCGATCCGGTGATGGCGATGAGCGCGACGATGACGACCGACCACGCCCGCAGTTGCGCGGGTGGCGATTGGATACGGTCCAGCGACAACCTCGACTCGGTCACGCCGCCCATCGTAGGTGCGCCATGCTGTGGGTATGGACGACCGCATCGCCGAACGGCTCGCCACGCTGCGAGCCGCAGAATCGCGAATCGCCGAGGATCTGCTCGAACTCGACGAGAATCCGACGTACACCCTTCTTGCGGCGGGGGACATGGCCGGGGCGACGGGCCGACGCGTGAACCCCCTCGTCGCCGAAGCCCCGCTCTTGTGGACATGGCTGGGCACCTTGCGAAGCCATCTCGATCGAGCCGAGGCTCTCCTCGCCGAGTCCGGTGGATGGTTTGGTGGACGCTCGACCGGCGATGCCGAAACGCTGCTCGACGGCCGCACAGTCGCTATCCATCGTGCGTCGGTGCCGAGTCGTCTCACTCCGCCGACAGTTGTGGTCGACGACGACGGGGCGTACTCGATCACGCCGAATGAACTCCTCGGTTTGATCCGCTCTGTCTACGAGCCGATCCGTGAGGCAGTGGCGGACGTCGATGCGGTATGGCAAGACCTGATCCCTCGCCTTGAGGCATCGGAGAAGGCGCTCGTCCACGCGGAGGCGGTGGCGACTCGTCTCGAGGCCGAGGTGCCCGAGCTCGTCCCGGCCCGTCAACGTCTCGACGCCGTCCGTGCCTCGGTCGTCGAGGATCCGCTTGGGCTCGCCACGTCGGTCGGCCCGGACCTCGACGCACTGATTGCGCGTGCTGCCGGGAAGGCAGGCGCGCTCGAACGTTCGCACGGGAGCCTGTCTGCCGACACGAGCCGGGCCGAGGCCCTGGTCGCCGAACTTCGTGCGCTTCGTGCGCGTGCGGCCGCGTCGTGGTCGGAGGCTCACGCGAAGATCACCCCGGCAAACCAGCTGGTGCGGACCCCGTCGGCGGCCGTCATCGACGGTCCGCAGGGACTCGCCCATCGGCTTACGGAGATCGTCGAAGGAGATCACGACGACTGGCATGAGGCGCGCCGACAGCTCGACCGCTGGCTGACCTCGGCAGGTCGCCTCCGGGTCCAGCTGTCACGCGCGGTGGAGGTCAATCGGGCGCCGCTCGACCGACGTGACGAACTTCGGGGTCTCTGGCGGGCCTACGCCACGAAACTGGCGAGCATTCCTGAGCCACGCCGTAGCGAACTGCAGGTGCTCGGTGACCAGATCCATCGTCAATTGCACCGGTCGCCAACGGACCTTCCGGCGGTCGAGGGCCTGCTCGACGAGTTCGTCCAACGCTCGCGATGAACGCCCGAGCGGCGTCGAGGTTGCCGATCGGCTCGGGCCAGCGCCGCTACTGTGCCTGACGTGGGTACGTGCACGGAGACCGGCTGCGGCGGGAGCTACACCGCTGACGGCTATTGCGACACTTGCGGGATGGCCAAGCGAGCTGCGCCGGCCGCCCCGCCGCCCCCGCCGCCTCCGCCGTCGGCGCCGAGGCGTGTGGCCCCGGCTCCGCCGATGGCCACAGCGTCCGCACCGGCAGGAGGTGCCTGTCCCGACGCGGGCTGTGGCGGACGCATCGCCGCTGACGGCTACTGCAACACGTGCGGACTCGAAGGCGGTGCGACGCAGCGATCCGTTGGGGCGGCGACCTCGACACCGATCGATTCGCCCATCGGCGTCGAACCGACGATCGCCGCCCCGGTCGCGCCGACGACGTCTCGCCGGCTGAACCCGGGAGCGGGAGCGGCGACACGTCGGACCGCTTCCACCCGCACCGGCGGCGGGGCACTCGGTGCGGGACTGGTAACGGTCATGCCAACGGTGGCTGGCGATCCCGCTGGCGCGGTCATGAGCGAAGCCGAGATTGCTGCGGTGCTGGGCGAGAAGCCCGAGGACGAACGTTTCTGCTCGGCGTGTGGGCAACCCGTCGGCCGCGGCGATGCCGGCGGTCCGGGGCGGGTCACTGGGTTCTGCTCCAACTGTCGGACGCCGTTCGATTTCGTGACCAACATGCCTGCCCTGTCAGCCGGAGAGCTCGTCGGTGGGCAGTACGAGATTCTCGGACCGATCGCGCACGGCGGCATGGGTTGGATCTATCTCGGGCGGGATCGGGCGGTGTCGAACCGGTGGGTCGTGCTCAAAGGCCTGCTCAACGAGGACGACGCCGATGCCGTGGCCTCGGCGGTCGCCGAGCGGCAATTCCTCGCACGGATCGAGCACGGCAGCATCGTCAACATCTACAACTTCGTCACCTGGCGCGGAGCGGGCTACATCGTCATGGAGTTCGTCGGCGGCCAGTCGCTCAACTCCAAGCTGAAGAAGCGTCGCGCCGCCAACAACGGCGAGTTCGACCCGCTCCCGGTGACCGACGCCATTGCCTACATGCTCGGCGTGCTCCCGGCGCTCGGATATCTCCACGACCAGGGTCTCGTCTACAACGACCTCAAGCCGGCCAACATGATGGCCGTCGGCGATGGTGTGAAGTTGATCGACGTCGGCGGCGTGATGGCCGCCGACGATCATTCGGCCGCCATCTTCGGCACGCAGGGGTTCCAGGCGCCCGAGGTAGCCGAACTCGGCCCCTCGATCGCCTCCGACCTCTACACGGTCGGTCGCACCTTGGCGGTGCTCACGCTCACCTTCGTCTATCACCACGGACAATGGCAGCACGCTCTGCCCCCCGTATCCGAACAGCCCATGTTCGACCGCTACGAGTCGTTTCATCGGTTCTTGCTGAAGGCGACGGCGATGCACCCCGATGACCGCTTTCAGACAGCGGCGGAGATGGCCGAGCAGCTCACCGGTGTACTCCGAGAGATCGTCGCGCTGACGACCGGAGCGCCGCAGCCCACCGTCTCGTCCCGGTTCAGTGGTGATCGGTTGGCCTCACGACTCGTCGACGACGAAGCGACTGGTGGCCCCGACTGGCGCACCTTGCCGACACCGTCGATCGCCCCGACCGACCCGGCTGCCCCGTTCCTGAACGACCTCGCCGACGACAAGCCCGAAGTCGTGCTTGGTGCCATCAAGGCGGCGATCCGCGATGGCCTTGTCCCCGACACCCAAGAGGTGAAGTTCCAGGCGATCGCCGCACTGGCCGCGACAGGCAACGATGCATCCGACGTTCTTCGGGCGGCCGCCGAGGCCGACCCCTGGGACTGGCGACTGCGCTGGTATCGAGGAATCCTCGGCCTGAGGATCGGCAAGCCTGCCGAGGCCGCCGAGGACTTCAGCGCAGTCTGGACCGAATTGCCGGGCGAACTCGCCCCGAAGGTGGCCGTTGGACTCGCGGCCGAGCTCGCCGGCGAATTCGACCGGGCAGCAGAGGTGTATGCCGAGGTGATCGCGGTCGATCCGAGCTTCGTGTCCGCGGCCTTCGGGCTTGCCCGGTGCCGGTCCGCTTCCGGCGATCGTGGGGGAGCCGTCGATGCTTACGGCGCCGTGCCGGAGAGCTCGGCGGCCTACACCGAGGCACGTGTCGCGTCTGCCCGAGCGCTTGTCGCCGATCAGCATGGCGACCCATCCGTGGCCGACATCCAGAAGGCAGCCGCGACGATCGAAGCGGCACGACTCGACGCGGCGGCCGAGGCTGGTCTGGCCGCCGAGGTCCTCGAGGGCGCGCTGGCGTCGGTATCGAGCGGGCAGATGGCCGCCAACCCTGACGTCGTCGTGTTCGGCCAGCCATTGACCGTCGACGGTCTGCGGAGCGGGCTCGAAGACACGTACCGACGTATGGCTCGGATCGCGACGACCGCGAGTGAGCGGTTCCACTACGTCGATCGGGCAAACTCGGTTCGGGTTCCGAGTCTCTTCTGATGAGTGACGACGTCGATACCCGTCCGAGCTGTCCGGAATGTGGGGAGCTGGCCCCCAACGCCCATGCGACGTGGTGCGAGGCGTGCGGCGCCGACCTCGCCGGCATGACCGGCTCGGTACTGGGAGCACCCTGCGTCGAATGCGGTGCCGGCCCGGAAATGATCGTCGAAGGCTTCTGCGGCAACTGCGGGCGTAAGCAACCGGGCCCTCGCGACCACCTCTCCGAGGATCTCGGCTCGATCGCGGCAGCAACCGACAAGGGTCATCGTCACCGTCACAACGAAGACGCGTATTCGATCGCGTCGGTCGACACGTCGGTCGGCACGGTCCATGTCGCCGTCGTATGCGATGGCGTCTCGAGCACCGACCATTCCCAGGACGCCTCGCAGCTCGCCGCCGACGCCGCCCGGGATCGACTCGTAGCCGCGCTCGAAAGCGCTGTTTCGATCGAGGACATCGCGCTCGAGTCGGAGATGGACGAGGCGATCGAAGACGCACAAGCGGCAGCCGCCTCTGCCCCGTTCGATGAGAGCGGACAGGGTCCGGCGTCGACGACGATCGTCGCGTCCGTCCTGACGCCGTCGTCGGACGGTTACCGGAGCGTCACCGGGTGGCTTGGCGACAGCCGTGCCTACTGGATCGACGCAGAGTCGGCAGAGCCGCTCACCGTCGATGACGAGATCGACGGAAGTATCAGCCGCTGGCTCGGACGCGACGCGGGCGATGTCACGCCGTCGATCCACGTAGGTGAATGGGCCAGTGCGGGCCAGCTACTCCTGTGTACTGACGGTCTATGGCGCTACGCCGCCGAGCCCCCGGCACTGCATGCACTCATCGGCGACCTGTCAGCCGCCGATCACACCTCTGCGGCGATCGCGCAGGGACTCGTGACGCACGCGCTCGAGTCCGGCGGCCACGACAACGTGACCGTTGCGCTGATCACCGTCGACCCGTCCACCATGCCAACCGGCGACGATTCATCGACAAGGATGCAGACATGACCAGCTTCGAGGCGAACGTCTTCCAGAACGAGTACCTGCCCCCAGGCGGAGAGATCGTCGACGCCGTCGTCACCGTCACCGCCATCGAGGGCACCGCCGTTGGCCAAACGGCCGAGGTCGCCGAAGTGATCGTGGTCGACGTGTCCGGCTCGATGAACGAAGACGGCGGATCGAAGATCCGCGCCGCGCGCCAGGCGACGGCGGCAGCGATCGACGTGCTCCGCGACGGCGTGAAGTTCGCCGTAGTCGCGGGCAATCACGAGGCGAAGGCGTTGTACCCGCCCCATGGTCGACTGATCGAGGCCGACGACCGCAGCCGCGCCGAAGCGAAGGCGGCTGTCTCTCGGGTCGTCGCCGACGGGGGGACCGCAATCGGATCCTGGCTTCGTGGTGCTCGACGCCTTCTCGCCGATCAACAAGACGCCATCGCTCACGTGATTCTCCTGACCGACGGCCGCAACGAGCATGAAGAGTCCTGGGAACTCGACAGGGCCATCGCCGACAGCGTCGGGTTGTTCGAGTGCGACTGCCGCGGGCTTGGGGCGAACTGGGAAGTCGACGAGCTCCGGAAGATCTCCGATGCGCTTCTCGGAACGACCGACATCATTCCGCGCCCGGATCTGATGGAAGAGGCGTTCCGAGAGCTGACGGCGCAGACCATGTCGAAACAAGTCGCCAACGTCGCGCTGCGCTTGTGGACACCGAAGGGTTCGATGATCGAGTTCGTCAAGCAGGTCGCTCCGACGCTGGAGGACCTCACCGACCGGACCGAACCGGTCGATGCGCTCACTCGGGATTATCCGCTCGGATCGTGGGGGGCGGACGAGACCCGTGACTACCACGTACGGATCCGGGTCCCGACGGGTGCGCTCGGCGACGAACGGCTCGCCGCACGCGTCATGCTCGCTGTCGGTGATACCACGATGCCGGTGGCGCTCGTGAAGGCCATTTGGACGTCCGACGAAGGGCTATCGACCCGCATCAACCGTGAGGTCGCTCACTACACCGGGCAGGCAGAGCTCGCCGACGCAATCGCCACCGGCTTGGCTGCTCGGGCTGGTGGGGACGACGCCACCGCCACGATCAAACTCGGTCGGGCAGTGCAGCTTGCCCACGAGGCCGGCAACGGTGACACGGTCAAGCTGCTCCAGAAGGTCGTCGACGTCGACGACCCGAAGACGGGCACCGTCCGGCTTCGGCGGCAGGTCGAGGCCGTCGACGAGATGGCTCTCGACGTTCGCTCGACCCGCACCGTGCGAGTGCAACGGAAGGGCTGATCGTGGCGACCTGCCCCAACGGCCACGAGTCCGAATGGGAGGACTACTGCTCGGTTTGCGGCGCCGCGCTCGGAGGCGCAGGTCCTGCCGTCTCGTCCACCGATCCGGATCCCGCGCCGGCGGAGGAGGTCGCTGCGGCGGGAGCCGACGGGACCATCGCCTGTCCCAACTGCGGCGAGTCCGCAAACGCCGACGACGTGTTCTGCGAAGCGTGCGGGTACGACTTCTTGTCGGGGAGCCTGCCCGACGCCGAAGAAGAGCCGGTAGCCGCCGCGCCCGAACAGTCGGCCTCGCCGCTCGCCTCGAAGGCGGAGGTCCGCATCGACCTCGAGTTCTTCGAACGCATGGGATTCGACGGTGTCGACCCGCCCGCCGTGGCACCCGCTCCCGTTGTCGTCGATCTGCCACCGACAGAGATCTTGATTGGCCGGAGCAGCGAATCGCGAGGAACGTTTCCCGAGATCGACCTCCACGCACTGTTCGACGAGGCCGCGCAGGACCCGGCGGTGTCGTCGAGCCATGCCATGTTGCGTCGGGCAGGCGACGGCTGGACGGTGACCGATCTGGGTTCGACGAACGGCACCTATGTCGACGGGTCGAATGATCCGATTCGCCCGGGGGCGCTCGTGACCCTCGGGCCCGGAGCGGTCGTGAACGTCGGCGCCTGGACCGCGATCACGCTCATCAACTGACGGCGCCGGTCGTCACGCAATCGGGAATCCGCGTTCGGCCGCTTCGGCTACGACAGCACCGGGGCGGTTCGGGCTGACGACGAAACCGGCGATTGGCGTCGGCTCGACCGTCTCCGCGGAGCGGTCGTTGACGATGATCGCTGAGGGCTCCCGAAGCTGGGCGCGCAGAGCGAGTCCGACTGACCCGAGGCTGAGGTCCTGGAGTTCGGTGTCGGCGGGGGCAGGACCGAATGCGGCGATGTCGGCTGCCCTGAAGAGCTGTGGTTCGCGCAGGGCAGTCTTGTCGTGCACGACGACGCCCGCGGGAACGAAGACCAGCCACCGCTGTGACAGCCGGTGAAGCGCTTGTACCCCGAACCAGGCGGCTGGGAAACCGATCACGACGGCGATCACGCCGAGGACCCAGCGCTCGGCGAGGAATAACAACGGACCGGCCAGGGCGCCGGCGACCACGACAGCCCACACGATCAGCAGCGGCCCAACGAGCAGCGCCCCAGGGGTGCCGAGGAGGAAGCGTCGCTCGTCGCCGTAGCTCGATCCGTCGACGAAGAGGTCCAGCACCGGTGCGCGAAACGCGAGGAGGGGGAGTGCGCCGCCCACGAGGCCGGCGATCGTTGTGGCGGTGGCCGAGGTGTCGCCAAGAATGACCGCGATGATCGACCCGGCGAACGCTGCCGGAACGACGATGCGCATCAGCGTGAGCGTTTCGGTGCGCGGCACCATGGCGGCGATCAGGGTGGCCGCCCAGATCGCCCACGCGGCGATGGCCACGCCGATCCGGATGGGCTCGGCCCGATCGTCGAGCGCCGCCTCGACCGCCGGGCCGACCAGTAAGGGGGCGATCAGCCAGGCGAGTCGGAAGAGGTGGAGTGGAAGGTCGGCGCGACGCACTGGGCAAACGGTAGCGACAGTGGCCACGGCTAGCATCGCCCGAATGGCGAGCGACTCTCCTGCCGACCCCGAAACTGTTCGTGACGACATGGCGTCGTTGCGCGAGCGGGTCGCCCATCACCTGCATCTGTACCACGAGCTCGACGCGCCGGAGATTCCCGATGCCGACTTCGATCGGCTTGTGCACGAACTCCGAGATCTGGAGGACGCCCACCCCGATGTCGCCGCCGCGCTCGATGCGGACGGAAGCGGCGTGTCGCCTGCCCAACAGGTAGGCGGGGCGGCGTCCGGAGCGTTCTCGCCCGTACGCCACGACGTGCCGATGATGTCGCTCGACAACGCCTTCGATGTCGACGAGTTGCGGGGCTGGGGCGATCGTCTCGTGCGACGCCTCGGCGAAGATCGGGCGATCGACCGGTGGAACATCGAGCTCAAGTTCGACGGACTTGCACTGTCGATTCGCTACGAGGACGGCCAGCTGGTCCAGGCGGCCACTCGAGGCGACGGAACGACCGGCGAGGACGTCACACACACGGTTCGGACCATCGCCGACATCCCGCACTCACTACCCGCTGGCGCGCCTCCGGTCGTCGAGGTGCGCGGCGAGGCGTACATGCGACGCTCGACGTTCGATGCACTCAACGACGCGCAGGTCGCTGCGGGGCTCAAGCCCTACGTCAACCCCCGCAACGCCGCGGCGGGATCGATCCGGCAGAAGGATCCTGCAGTCGCCGCCACCCGAAATCTGTCGTTCTGGCCCTATCAGCTGGGGCGGGTCGATAACGGGCCCGCCCTCGAGCGCCATAGCGACACGTTCCGGTTTCTGACCGAACTGGGATTCACCGTCAACGACCACCATCGTGTGGTGGACGGGCTCGACGACGTCGTGGCCTTCATCCACGAGTACGAGGGTCGGAGACACGACCTCGACTACGAGTTCGACGGCGTCGTGGTGAAGGTTGACGAGCTCGACGTGCAGCGCGAGTTGGGGAGCACGTCGCGGGCGCCGCGGTGGGCGATCGCCTACAAGCTGCCGCCCGAGGAGCGGGCGACTCGCCTGATCGACATCCCGATCTCGATCGGGACGAACGGGTCGGCAACGCCGTACGCCCTACTCGAGCCTGTGTTCGTCGGTGGCGTGACCGTCACTAATGCCACGCTGCACAACGAAGACCAAGTGCGGGCAAAGGACGTTCGTCCCGGCGACATGGTCATCGTTCGTCGCGCCGGAGACGTCATCCCGGAGGTTGTTGGACCGGTGCTGTCGGAGCGGGCGAAGGACTCCGTGCCGTGGGCGTTTCCGGCCGACTGCCCGGTCTGTGCGACGCCACTCATCCGCCCCGAGGGTGAGGCGCGTCATCGTTGCCCGAACTTTCACTGCCCGGCGCAGATCCGTGGTCGCATCGAGCACTTCGCGCAGCGGGGCGCGATGGACATCGAGTTCTTCGGCGAACGGACCATCGATCTTCTCGTCACCGAAGGGGTGATCGCCGATGTCGGCGACGTGTTCTGCTTTGATCCCGAGGCGCTTCGTTCGTTCGAAGGATTCGGCGACACGTCGATCGAGAACCTTGCGGGAGCGCTCGAGGTTTCACGCACTCGGCCGCTCGGCAAGGTGATCTTCGGCCTTGCCATTCCGCACGTTGGTTCGTCGAACGCAGAGTTGCTTGCCAAGGCGTTCGGGTCGCTCGACGCGCTCGCTGGGGCTTCGGCCGAACAGATCGCCGGCATCGACGGGCTTGGCTCCGTCATTGCCGACAGTGTCGTCGAGTGGTTCGCGGTCGAGTCGAACGCGGCGATTCTCGCCAAGCTGTCCGAGGGCGGCGTCCGACCAGAGGCACCGCAGGTGTCGACGTTGGAACAGACCTTGGTCGGCAAGTCGATCGTCGTGTCGGGAGGCCTCGCCAACTACGGACGAGCGGAGGCGAAAGCCGCCATCGTCGACCGCGGAGGCAAGGCGCCTGGATCGGTGTCGAAGTCGACATTCGCGCTCGTTGTCGGAAACGACCCCGGCGCTTCCAAGGTGACCAAAGCCGAAGAACTTGGGCTTCCCATTCTCGACGAAGCCGGATTCGACGCACTGCTTTCGACGGGCGAGCTTCCGTAAATCCGGCGCCGCCGACATTCATGAGCTGGACCTCTTCGCCGACGGTACTGATTAGTGTTTGAACATCGTTGCGGCGGAAAGGCCCCCTCATGAGTTCTCGTTCGTTGATCATCTCTGTTGTCGCGTTGATCGTTGCGCTTGGTGCCTGCGGCGGCGGTTCGGACTCGACAGACACCGCGGATGGTGAGACGTCGACCACGACCGCTGCGGAGACGACCACGACGACCGAGGCGGAGACCACCACGACCGAGGCCGAGACCACCACGACCGAGGCCGAGACGACGACCACCGAGGCCGAGGTCGAGGTCGAGGATGACGCGGCGGCTGCCAGCGATGCCGACCCTGTTGTCGTGGCGTACTGCGAAGCCGCAGCCAACGCCGAAGCAGCCTTCGACTCGATGATGGACTTCAGCCACGAAGGCACGATCGCCGCATGGGACGATCAGCTCGCTCGCCGAAACGCCGTCGAGGTCCCGGCAGAGATCGCCGACGACTTCACCTTGGTCACGTCGAAGCTCACCGAAGCCGGCGAAATCATCGTCGCCAACGAGTTCGGCCTGATCGAGATGAGCGAGGCCCCCGAGATCGTCGCGCTCCTCGAGTCCGAGGAGTTCGAAGCCGCTGACGGCCGACTCGAGGAGTACCGAGACGCCAACTGTGCCGGCATCGAGGCCACGGAGACGTTCGAGGAAGTCGACCCGGACGATGCCATTCGTTCGCTTCTCGAGACCGACGAGGGCAAAGAGCTGATCGTCGAACAGATGCTGCTATTGGGTCTCGAAGAGACTCAGGCGAGCTGCTTCGCCGATGAGATCGATGTCGACTCGTTCGTCGCGCTCGCTGATGCCGACCCGGCTGCTGGCGCAGAAGGGCTTGATCCAGCGGTGCTGGGCCCGCTTCTCGCAACCCTCGAGACCTGCGAGATCCCGATCACCGCCTTCCTGGGCTGATCGCTCAGTGGCGGCGGCTCTGGTCTGCTGATCCGGGTCAAGCGCTCAGGTCACCTGAAAACACCAGAAGATCTCTTGGACCTCGTCGCGATCGGTGTTTGGCCAGATCGACGCCCGGATGCAGTTCGACTGCGGGGGAAACACATCGAGGACTTTGCCCTCGCCGGGCTTGAACAAGAACTGACCGAGGTTTGCCTGGAAGTTCGTGTCGATCTGATTGGCCGGCACCGGAATCGTCCGCCCATCACTCGTCTCGATGGTGAGGGACGCCTCGAAACCTTCGGCGAGATCGATGCCGACCTGGTCGCGGCGCAAGATCTCGGATTCTCGTGGCGGAATCAGGCCATCGATCGCGGGATTGCCAGTAACGGTGATGTCGTCGTCGTTGCCGCCACCGCTCAGCCCAGCCAGAACGAGCATCCCGATGCCGACTCCGACAAGGGCAGTGACGATGAGACGCTCCTTCTTCTTCATGCGTCTCAGGCTAATGAGGCGAGGTGTCACTGCATGGCCGGTTCGAGCGCGTAGCGTGACCATGTGGCGACTGACACGACGACGAGTCCCGAGCCAGCTGCGCCCAACCGGGCACAGGTCGGCCGCGTGCTCGGCGATCGCTATGCGCTGATCGCCCGAGTCGGCTCTGGCGCGTCAGCGACCGTGTGGCGCGCTCGCGACACCGTGCTCGAACGAGAAGTCGCCGTCAAAACACTGCATCCGGGCTTGGCCTCCGACGATGGTTTCCTGAAGCGCTTTCGAAGCGAGGCGACATCGGCGGCCTCGATGTCGCACGTCCATCTCTTGGCCGTGCACGACTGGGGCGAAGCCGACGAGCAGCCATATCTGGTGTCAGAACTCTTAGAAGGCGGATCTCTTCGTGCACTGCTCGACCGGGGCCTCGTGCTGTCGGCGTCCCAGGTGATCAGCCTGGGTCTCGAAGCATGTCGAGGGCTTCATCACGCGCATGCGGAGGGGGTGATCCACCGTGACATCAAGCCCGCCAACCTGCTCTTCAGCAAGGAGGGCAAGCTCAATATCGCCGACTTCGGCTTGGCCCGGGCGCTCGCCGACGCGGGCTGGACCGACCCGACCGGTACCGACCTGTCGGGCACCGCCCGCTATGCCTCTCCCGAGCAAGTGCAGGGGCACCGTCTTCGTCCGACCTCGGACGTGTACTCGCTCGGGCTCGTGTTGATCGAAGCCCTCACGGGTTCGGTGCCGTTCGACGCGGACACGACGGCGGGAGCGCTCCTTGCGAGGGTTGAGCGAGATGTTCCGCTCCCGGAGGTGCCAGAGAAGCTCGCAGAAGCGCTCCGGTCGATGACCGCACGCGATCCAGAGGACCGGGCGACTGCGGCAAAGGCGGGCGTCGCGCTCCTCAAGGCGGCAGAGGGACTCCCTCGCCCCAAACCGCTCCCCCTCGCAGGCCTGCCGAGACCGACCGATGTTGCCGGCGACCCCACCGATACCGCTCCGACGTTCGACCCGACCACGGTTGCCCAAACCCGGCGCGTCGACCCGGGCGATGGTCCTGTTCGGCGATGGCCGTGGCTGGTGTTGTCGACGGTCGCCATCGCCGCCGCGGGGTGGTTTATCTTCCAACAGGTCGAGTCGTCGGCGGTGTCGACGCGGGCCGTCCCGAACGTTGTCGGCTTCGACCGCGAAGAAGCGCTCACCGAGCTCGGCGCCGTGTGGTCACTCGAGGAGAAGTTCGACCGCGTATCGGGAGTTCCCTCCGGTGAAGTGATCCGCACGGATCCAGAGGCTGGTGTCGAACTGGCCGAAGACGAATCGCTGAGTTATTGGGTTTCGTTGGGGCCTCCGCTCATTCGAGTGCCTGATGATGAACTCGTCGGCCGGAGTCGTGAACAAGCGGAGCTGACCCTTGAGGAGCGCGGCCTTTCAGTGGGCGAAGTCTCACGGGTGAACGATGAGTCGGTGGGCGCTGGGCTCGTGATGGCGGTCGAGTCCGAGTCTCCCGAGATGGCCGAGGGCTCGGCGGTCGACCTCGTCGTATCGAGCGGCCCGAGTCTTCGCCAGGTTCTGGCCCCGACCCCTGGGCAGCCGATCGAGGACTATCTCGCTGCGCTCGATTCGATCGGGCTCGGCGTGGAGCTGGTCGAGGAGTTCAACGAAGAGATCGAGGTCGGCGGGGTGGTGCTGATCGAGCCACCACCCGGGACCGACATCGAACGTGGCGATCAGGTTCGTGTCGAGGTTTCGCTCGGCAAGGCGCCAATACCCGTGCCCAACACGAGCGGGAGCTCGCTTGGCGACGCCATCGCGTCGCTCGAAGCGGCGGGGTTCATCCCGGGTGACCTGCTTGGATCGAGCAACGCCCGTTGCGACGTCGTCGGCACGGACCCGCCGGGAGGCACGCCTCTCCAGCCGGGCAACGCCGTGGCTATCGTGTTGGCCGATTGTGGAATCGGGGACGAGTGACACACTCGTCGCTTGTAGCCTGACCGACCATGTCCTTTCCGTTTCTCTCGCCTGAGTGGATCGACGCGGCCCGCGAGATCCGAGCCGAATATCGCGATCGAGTCCCGGAGCCGGAGATTCCGATGCGGGCGAATGTCGTCGTCCGAGAGATGCCCTTCGGCCAGAACGAGCTCCGGGGTTATGTGGACACGAGCGATGGTTCGATCATGCTGGAGATCGGTGAGCTCGACGATCCCGAATTGACCGTCGCACTCGACTACGCCACCGCGCAGGCCTTGTTCGTCACCCAGGACATGGGGAAGCTGATGGAGGCATTCATGGGCGGCAAGATTCTGGTGACGGGCGACGTCTCTAAGATCCTCACACTGTCGCCACCGACGGATCCCGAACAGATCGCGCTCGCGAACGAAATCGCCGCGCGTGTGAGCGCCATCACTGCCGACGAACCTCAGTAGCCTTCGGGCCATGTCGAAACTGTCACGCGACGACGTCGCGCACGTGGCCCGACTCGCGATGCTCGAACTCGACGACGCGGAGATCGATGCGTTCACCGAGCAGCTCGGGAGCGTGCTCGCAACCGCTGACGATATGGCCGCTCTCGACCTTGATTCCGTCGTGCCAGCGCATCATCCGCTCGGTCTGGTCAATGTGATGCGCCCCGACGTCGTGCAACCCTCCCTTGATCGCGATGAGGTGCTTGCCCAAGCGCCAGCGGCCGAGGACGGTCGCTTCTGCGTGCCGCCGGCGCTCGGGGAGCAATGATGTCGGGAGTGGCCTCACCGGCAGCAGCCGGGTCTGTCAGCGACATCGCGAACGCAGTGACGAATGGCGAGCGATCGGCCGTGTCCGTCGTCGATGCACACCTCGCCCGGATCGACGATCACGAAGGCGCGGTCCATGCGTTCAATCTCGTGACCGCCGATGCCGCCCGGGCGACGGCAGCGGCGATCGATGAGCGTCTGGCGGCGGGCGAAGACGTCGGTCCGCTGGCTGGTGTGCCGGTTGCGATCAAGGACAACATGTGCACCCGCGGGGTTCCCACCACCTGCTCGTCGAAGATTCTCGATGGCTGGCGTCCCCCGTACGACGCAACCGTCGTCGAACGGTTGGCGTCGGCGGGTGCCATCATGGTCGGCAAGACCAACCTTGATGAGTTCGCGATGGGATCGTCGACCGAGAACTCCGCTTTCGGCCCGACCCACAATCCGTGGCAGCTCGACCGTGTACCGGGTGGGTCGAGCGGCGGAAGCGCCGCGGCGGTTGCGGCCGGATTCACACCGCTGTCGCTTGGTTCAGACACGGGCGGATCGATCCGCCAACCGGCTTCGCTGTGCGGCGTGGTCGGGGTCAAGCCCACCTACGGCGCGGTGTCGCGGTATGGCCTCATCGCCTTTGGTTCGAGCCTCGACCAGATCGGACCGTTCACGACCACTGTCGCCGACTCGGCGCTGACGATGGATGTGATCGGCGGGCATGATCCGCGTGACGCGACATCGTCGACCGAATCGTTCGGCTCGCTCGTCGACGTGCTCGATCGAGGTGTCGACGGCTTGCGAGTCGGCCTCATCTCGGAGATGACCGGTGGGGTGATCGATGGGATCGCCGAGGATGTGCTCGCCCGTGTTCGTGCGGCTGCCGAGGCGCTCGAAGCCGCTGGCGCGACCGTCGGCGAGGTTTCGGTGCCTTCGAGCGTGTACGGGCTCCCTGCGTATTACATGGTGGCGCCTGCGGAGGCGTCCTCGAATCTTGCTCGGTTCGACGGGGTCCGGTACGGGCTCCGTGTCGACGGTCCCAACACGGCCGCGATGCACACCGCATCGCGTACCGCGGGTTTCGGACCCGAGGTGAAGCGCCGGATCATGTTGGGCACATATGCGCTGAGCGCTGGCTATCGCGACGCCTACTACGGGTCCGCACAGAAGGTCCGTACGTTGATCACCCAGGACTTCGACCGGGCGTACGCCGACTTCGATGTGCTACTCGCCCCGTCGTCGCCGACGACGGCCTTCGAGCTCGGGGCGAAAACCGCCGATCCGCTGACGATGTATCTCAACGACGTGTGCACGATCCCCTCGAACCTGTCGGGCCAACCGTCGATGTCGGTGCCCTTCGGGGTTGGTGACGACGGGCTTCCGATCGGGGTACAGATCCTCGCCCCGCTCATGGGCGAACCAGTCATGTTCCAGACGGCTGCCGTGCTCGAGAACGCACAGGAGGACGCGTCATGACCGACACGGCAACCGATCGTCGTGAGCCGACGCTGCCCGACGGCTGGGAGTTGGTCTGCGGCCTCGAGGTCCACGTCGAGCTCTCGACGGCCACGAAGCTCTTCTGTGGCTGCCCGAACGAGTTCGGCTCTGAGCCCAACACCAATGTCTGTCCGACGTGCCTCGGCCTTCCCGGTTCGCTTCCCGTCATGAACGCGGATGCGGTCACCTCGGCGATGCGGCTCGGGCGAGCGATCAACTGCACCGTGAAGCCGTCGGTGATGGCGCGCAAGAACTACTTCTACCCAGACATGCCCAAGGACTTCCAGACGTCGCAGTACGACCAGCCGACGAATGAGAACGGCTGGCTCGACCTGCCCGACGGCACGCGCATCGAGGTCGAGCGGGCCCATATCGAAGAAGACACGGGCAAATCGACACACGTCGGTGGTGACGGCCGGATCACCTCCGCTGAATACTCGTTGATCGACTACAACCGTGCGGGCGTACCGCTGCTCGAGATCGTCAGCCAGCCCGACATTCGCACCGCCGAGGAGGCTAAGGCGTACGTGGCCGAGCTGCGCGGGATTGTGCTCGCGCTCGACGTGTCGGATGCCCGGATGGAAGAGGGGTCGATGCGTGTCGACGCCAATGTCTCGGTCCGCCCGATCGGCTCCGACGAGCTTCGGACGCGGTGCGAGATCAAGAACATCAACTCCCTCTCGTCGCTCGGCCGAGCGATCGTCCACGAGGCCAACCGCCACGTCGATCTGTGGACGACGGGCGAGCGCCCGATGCAAGAGACGCGGCATTGGGACGAGGAGGCGGGACGTACCCGTTCGGGTCGCTCGAAAGAAGACGCCGAGGACTACCGGTACTTCCCCGAGCCCGATCTCACGCCACTCATCCCGACTGCGGCTGATCTCGAAGCGGTCGACGTGTCGATTCCCGAGCTTCCGAGCGCCGTTCGCTCGAGACTTGCTGACGCCGCTGGAGTGGCTCCCACTGAGGTAAGCGTGCTCGTCGATCGCGGGCAGGCAGGTTTCGCCCTCGACACGATCGACGCCGGTGCCGACCCGACACGGGTCCTCGTGCATCTGACGAACAATCTTGCTGATGGGACCGGTGAGATGGATCCGGCGGCCTTCGCTGCGCTGGTCTCCATGGAGGTCGGGGGAGAGCTCTCGTCGACGCAGACGAAAGAGGTCTTGGCAGACATGGTCGTGACCGGGCGTACGCCCGACGCGGTCGCTTCGGAGAAGGGCTTCGAGGCGATGGACACCGGCGAACTCGATGGGATCCTCGACGGTCTCATCGCCGATCACCCGAGCGAGTGGGAACGCTTTTGCTCTGGCGACGACGGCGACGCCAAGAAGATGTCCGGGTTCTTCACCGGCCAGATCATGAAGGCGACCAGAGGCCAAGCCGACGGCAAAGTCGTCGCCCAGCTCCTCAACACCCGCAAACCCTGAATCTGCGCATGAGCGCCCGGAGGGCGCGAACTCGCAGCGAAGAAGTCTGCGCATGAGCGCCCGGAGGGCGCGAACTCGCAGCGAAGAGCAGCAATCGATGCCGGCGGCTCCGCCGCCGACATCGATTAACACCTTCATGACTTCGTCACATAGCGTCGCGCACATGGGGTACAGCGAGTTGGAGATCGAGGTCACCTTGGCACGGGCGGACGAGCGCCGACGCTTGTGGGTGTCGGCCTTGCCCGGGATGCGGCCGGGTCGCAAGGTTCGTCTTGGCGATGACGGGCGGGCGGATGATCAACATTGGTGGCGGGTGGTCGAAGTCGGGCGGATTCGCCTTCGAGAAGCGAGTGCCACGCTCGAGATGGCGAACTGACGCCGTGGGGTCAGGCGTGAGGGGCGGGCGCTATCGGTTCGTGAGAGTGGTGGGTCGGATCAGGCGGCGCTGGTCGCGCCTCGGTCTGCTCCGGTGACGATCCAGCGGTCCGAGCGATAGCGCCGGACGAGCATCGTCGCTCGAACGACCATCAGGACCCA
>JAHDDK010000090.1 GCA_020629375.1 Acidimicrobiales bacterium | reverse complement strand
CTCGCGCTGCGGTTGTTTTTGCCGCATGGCTCGCAACAGGCTCGCGCTGCGGTTGTTTTTGCCGCATGGCTCGCAACAGGCTCGCGCTGCGGTTGTTTTTGCCGCATGGCTCGCAACAGGCTCGCGCTGCGGTTGTTTTTGCCGCATGGCTCGCAACAGGCTCGCGCTGCGGTTGGCCGGAGGCCCCACACCGCCATGACCGGCTAAAGCCGGTCATCGCTAGTTGCAGTTCCGACAGTCCAGCGAAAGCCGCCACGAACCGGCGGTCTGGTCAGGGTACGAGATGGTTCGTCAGTCCACCACTTGGGGTGAGGTGGCGACTGTTCCTTCTGGAGCCTCGATGCGGTCGACGATGTCGGGTGCGGCGATGACGATGCCATCGTCGACGAGCGACTCGTGATTCGCTTCGAGGTCTTGGCCGGAATAGCGGTAATTGACCAGCATGCCGTGCGACTCGCCCATGCCTTTGGCCGATGTGTCGCCCATCCAGTTGAGGCGTTCGACGCGAGCGCCGTTGTGGAGGTGGAATCGAGCGACGGGATCGAGGGGGCGGCCCCGGGACCGCTCGACACACAAATAGTGCGCGCAGGCGTCTTCCATCGCGGTCTGGTTGGACGTGTCGATGTCGGGACGGGCATCGGCGAGCCAACGGGAAAATCCGGGGATGGGTGACAGGGTCGCGAAGGTGTCGAGTTGGGGGAGTTCGGTCGAGAGCAATGCGGTGACTTGTTTGATCAAGAAGTTGCCGAAAGAGATACCCCGAAGACCCATCTGGCAGTTCGTGATCGAATAGAAGATGGCGGTGTCAACCTCTGGTTCGGGGCCGTCGTCGACATGGTCGTCTCGCGGCTCAAGTACGTGCTGGATCGAGGCGGACATGCCGGACGTAAGAGCGACCTCGACGAAGATGATCGGCTCGTCTGGGAGATTCGGATGGAAGAACCCGAAGCTCCGTCGGTCGGTGTCGAGCCGACGTCGGAGATCGTCCCAGCCCTGGATCTCGTGAACGGCCTCGTAGGCGATCAAGGTCTCGAGAATGTGGGCCGGCGTCGACCAGTCGAGGCGTCGGAGCTCGAGGAACCCGCGGTTGAACCACGACCGCAGCAGGTGTTCGAGGTCGTGGTCGACGGGGGCCAGTTCGGGATAGGAGCGACGACGGGCGAGGGTTTCGGCCCGAAGGTGTAGCAGGCAGCGGATGCCATCGCCCGCCGTGTTGAGCTGGCGGAAGAGCACCAGCCGGGCGGATTCGGTCGCTTCTCCGACTGCTTGCGCCGTCGTTTGCGTCGGATCATCGCGCCACGCGTCGACCGCGTCGACGAGAGCTTCATGGTTGTGGCCGAAGTCCGCCAGAAGGGTTTGGAGGAGCTCGGTCATCTCGTCGTCGTCGAGCCCCTCGACGCGGCGCACGAACTGCTCGGCGAGCGCGGCGGCGGCCGGTTCGCCACGGAGCTCGATCAGTGCCCGAGCGGTGTGGGAAAGAACTTGTTGGAGAGGGGAGACGGTCATGTCGAAGAACGTGCAACGGGGCGCCGCCCAGTCTGGACGACGCCCCGTTGTCAGCGTGAGTTGGCGGCGAGAAGTCTCGCGTCAGATCACTGCGGGATGCGGAGCACCTGACCCGGGAAGATCTCGTCCGGATCCTTCAGCATTGGCTTGTTCGCCTCGAAGATTTCGGGATAGCGGTTGCCGTCGCCGTATGCCGCGCTGGCGATCGCCCAGAGGGTGTCGCCGCTCTGCACGACATACATCTCCGAGTCGGACGAGTCGTCGCTTGCGATGGTCAACTCTTCGTCGACTTTGGCCACGCCTTCGCAGTTGCCGACCGCGAGGATGACGCGCTCTTTGGTAGCGGCGTCGGCGGCTTCGCCGTCGATGTAGGCCGTGCCGTCGTCGTAGCGAATGTCGAGTGCTGATACCTCGAGTCCGAGATCTCGGACGTACTTCTCGAGCTCGGTGCTCTTGCGTGCGTCCTTGCGCTTTTCGGCGTTCTCGGCGCTGCGCTTGGCGGCTGCCTTGGCCCGCATGCGCTCGCGGGCAGCGTTGCGCTTCGATTCGGCCTCTGCGGCTTTGGCGTTGCGCTCAGCTGCCTCTTCAGCGGCGATCTCGTCGGTGCTTTTGCCGATGCCGATCTTGGCTCCGGCGTTGCGAACGAAGTCGAAAATTCCCATGGTGCTTCCTCCTGTGAAGCTCGGTCGGTGAGTCCCGACCCCGGCCGATGTCTAGCAGATCCCAACCATCGGAACGTGCGAACCACATCCTGAGGCGAGTTATGGCCAGTGTCCCGCCTGCGGCGGGACACGGAAAGGGGCCTCTGGCATTCCGCAGACGAGGCGAAGGCGAGGATTGGGGCGAGTTTTCCGCAGACGAGGCGAAGGCGAGGATTGCGGCGAGTTTTCCGCAGACGAGGCGAAGGCGAGGATTGCGGCGAGTTATTGGTACGTGATCAGGTCGGGCACCGGGACGGTGTCGAAGGCGAGGACGTCGGCCGGCTGGAAGATGTTGGTGTCTTCGTCGATGAAGAGCTTGAATCCGTTCCAGAGCGGCGCGTCGACTTGCAGCAGCGAGTAGGTCTGGAGCTTGATGGCGCGACCACCGAAGCCATCAGCATGGATGATGGTGGCGAGCCCTGGACGGTCGACGAGGTCCTCGCGGTTTTTGATCATCCGGGTCTGGAACTGGTGGACGATGAACATTTTCTCGGGGAGGTCGTTCTCGATGACGAGATCGGAGAGCCATTCGGACACCCGATTGACTTCGGCGGCGGTGACACTGCCGACCACCTGGTTCGGGCGTTGGCCGGGGCCCATGCGCCATTCGGGGTCGAGTGCGAGGCCGACATGGGGCTCTTTGAGGAGCTCTTCGTATCGAATGGACTCGGTGTAGAAGTCGGATCTGCCGGGCTGGATGTCGAGGATGACGTACAGGCCCTCTCGTCGAGCGACCTCGATCCACGGTCGGAGATCGTCGATGTTGGATGGGTGGCTGTAGTTGCCGTCGGCGCCTGCAGAGCCTTGTGCGACGGTGACGATCATCTCAAATGCGCCAATGCCGGGTCGTCCGGGTTCGTCGAAGCGGGCGGCTGCGGCCTTGACGCGTTCGGCTGCTCGTTCGGGTCCGGTCTCGCCGAGCACGCCAAGGAGCGGCGTGATGTGGTTTCCGTAGTAGGCGACGATGCGACGATCGGGGAACATGCGCTCGGTTTCCCATCGTGCGCTGAGGTCGAGCGTGCCGTCTGCTCGGCGAACGATGCCGTCGGACCAGTCGAAGACCGTGACGACGAGCGGCACGTTGACGTCGGTTGGTTGGTCGAGAACGAGGACGATGCGTTCGCCGTTGGCCCGGATGCGAGTGGAGCCGGTCAGGGTCGTGTTGTGTCCGTGCACTTCGATCGCCGACGTGTTCGAGCTGACCGTGCGGTCGAGGTCGACGACGATGCGTTGGACGCGGCCGTCGTCTTCACGAACGGCGCGGATGTCGGTGGCCGCGAAGGCGTCGGTGTCGCGGTCTGCGAGTTCAAGTTGGGCGAACGCCAGCTCGCGGCGGGCAGTCGGGCCGCTCTCGGGATGCGACTTGATAGTGCGGCGCATCGAGCGAATCTCGTCAGTGGTCGCCGGGCGGTCGTGCACGGCGTCGACCATTGCTTCGATCCACTCGCGGTGGGTCGTTCCGGACGCCGCGTAGAACGACTTGGTACCGAGGACGCCCGCTCGCAGTTGTGCTTCGTTGATCGTGACGCCGAGCCGGTCGAGCCAGCGGTTGTTTTCGGCTTTGCGGGCGTCGCGCCCGAGATACTCGCGGTGCACTGCATCGATCAGTTCGGTGTTCGTTTGCCGGGTGATATCGCTGACTTCACCCTGTTGGCCGGTGGGAGCGAGTTGGGCGTCGGCCGACCCGCTGATCGCTGCCAAGATGGCCAACATCGCAATGATCAGGGCGACGGTTGCGAGCGAGGCGATGCGATTGGCGTGCGGCATTTCCGGAACCTAGGCCACCACGGAGCGTGGTTGGTGGTCTTCAGGAACTTTTGCGAAACGAACCGGGTTCCCCCCGCCATGATCGGTACCGTCACTGTCGTGCAGACGTCGTCTCGACCCGTCACCTCCTCGCATCGACGCTCCCGTCGGTTCGCGGCGATCGTGACCGCGGCTGCCCTGTTCATGTCGGCGTGTGGTAGTGGCTCCACCTCGACGACGACGGCTGCGAGCGACGCCGACACCGACGTCGCCACCACAACGGCAGCTCCGGCCGCCACGGGCCTCCCCACGGTTTCCGGTTCGCAGATCGATCTCGGATCACTCGAAGGTCAGGACACGGTTTTGTGGTTCTGGGCACCCTGGTGAAGCCGTTGCCGCGCTGAAGCCCCTGCGGTCGCAGAGGTGAAGAACCAATTCCCCGACGTCAACTTCGTCGGCGTGTCCGGTCGTGCCCCCTTGGCCGACATGCAAGATTTCGTGAACGATCTCGGCGTCGACGGATTCGAACACATCGCCGACGAAGACGGTGTTGTGTGGAGCCAATACGACATTGCCTCGCAGCCGGCCTTCGTGTTCATCGACGATTCCGGCGAGGTTGATGTCACGATCTCTGGGCTTGGCCAAAGCGGTCTGACCGAGCGGGTTGAAGCACTGCGATCCTGAGCGGTCGGGTCTTCCGATCCGAACCGGGATGTCCGGACAGGATTGTCCTGGCCCGGATGTGGCGAGAAACGAGTTACTCCGCAGGTCAGCCGAGCAGGAACGCGATGACCACGTAGTGGCATGCTGCACCGGCGACGGTGAACAGGTGGAAGATCTCGTGGTACCCGAAGTGCCTGGGCCACGGGTTCGGGCGATGTGCGGCGTAGATGACTGCGCCGATGGTGTAGAGCGCGCCGCCCACGAAGAGGAGGACGGCGCCGGCGATGGCGAGTTCGTTCCAGATGTGGTTGATGACGAACAGCGACGACCATCCAACGAGGACGTAAGGGATGGCCACTACCGGATAGGGCGCATCGGTGAAGAACAGCCGACCCGCGATGCCGAGGGCGGCGCCCGTCCACACGATCGTGAACAGGGTCCAACCGGGGCGGCTCGGCAGTGCGAGAAGCGCGATTGGGGTGTGGGTTGCGGCCGTCGCGACGAAGATCATCGAGTGATCGAGACGTCGCATGACGGCTGCCCCCTTCGGGCCCCAATCGACGCGGTGATAGAGCGCGCTGATCCCGAAGAGGCCGGCGATCGACACCGAGTAGATCGCCATGATGAACCGCGGGGCGATGCCCGGCGTGACGACGATGAGGATGGGGGCGAGAGTCAGCGCGCTCGAGAAGGCGAGAAGATGAATGAGGCCGCGGGCGGTGGGTTTGGTGTCACCGGCTCGGCGAAGATCGGCGGTTCCGGCGCTCGACGAGGGGGAGAGGGGGGTGTTCACACGCGCGAGTGTACGTGATGAACAGCGGAGTTACCGGCGGGTAACTTCACCTTCGTGAGCAGAAGGCTGTCTCACTCGCCGAACAAGGCCATGGGCTCCGGGTCCAATACGCCCTCTCGGGTGAGGAGCCATCGCTTGGCATCGAGACCTCCGGCGAAGCCGGTCAGCGCGCCCGTCGAGCCGACGAGTCGGTGGCATGGCACGACGATCGAGATCGGATTCCGGCCGGTCGCCGCCCCCACCGCGCGTGCTGCACCGGGATGCTCGAGCTCGTCGGCGAGTTCGCCGTAGCTTCGGGTCTGCCCGAACGGGATGGCCGACAAGCCCGCCCAGACATCTCGTTGAAAATCGGTCCCCGCGGGGTCGAGCGGAAGGTCGAACGCGGTTCGTTCGCCGGCGAAGTACTCCTCGAGCTGCTCGACCGTGTCCGCAAGAATCTGATGGTCGGTCGGCTGGACCTCGACAACCTCGCCGAGCTCGACCCGACCCGGTCGTTCGACCGGCCAGAGGATCGCTCGGATTCCGCGATCGGAAGCGATGATGCGGAGCTCACCAACAGGTGAGGGAGTGGTGGTGGCGTGCAGTGTCATGTCTCGTTCTCTCCAAGGGGAAATGTGTAACGAGAGGGTCAGACCCCTTCCTTACACCCTTCCCTTACACAGGGGTGGTTCGGGTTGCCCAGAGGGCGCAGGTCAAATACGAGCGCCAGGGTGCGGCGCGACCGAGGAGGTCGTCGGTGAGGTCGGGCACGGCGCCGGTTTCGCGGGCGATGATCAAATCGGAGCCCAACCAGACGTCGGGATCGCCGAGCCCGCGCATCGCGAAGACCTGAGTCGTCCAGGGGCCGATGCCTCGGATCTCGCCGAACGCCTCGATCGCTCGACGCCGATCGGCGCCCGGTGAGCCATCGATTGTGCCGCTGGCGAAGGCGTCGGCGACGGCATGAATCGTCTCTCGGCGGCGGGTCGTCAATCCGATGTCGTCGAGGTCGGCGGCGAGTACCTCGCTGGGTGTCGGCGGGAGCCGCCATCCGTTCGCGATGGGGGATTGGGGTGCGGCAGCGTCGACGAGGCGGCCCATCAATGTTCGGGCACCAGCGACGCTCACCTGTTGGCCGACGACTGCACCGATGGCGGCCTCGAACGGATCGAAGCTGCCGGGTACTCGCACTCCGCTGGCGGGGCGTCTGCGTTCACGAAGGGGGGCGACTCGATCCAGCGCCTCGCCGATCACCGTCATATCGGCGTCGAGGTCGAGCATGCGCCGGGTTCGCGCGACGACCTCGGCCAGGTCGGCGAGGTGTTCGACCCGGAAGGTCGCCCACACGCCGGGTTCGTTCTCGAGCGGTTCGATGTCGAGGTGGACTGCGCCATGGGTGCAGCGTCCCGTTCGTTCCAGTCGCCGATGATCGCCGCGCACGATTGATGGTGCGCCGTGGCTCGACTGAAACCCAAACATCCAGTTGTGGTCGATCGGCTCACGTGCGGCAAGGCGCAACGTGATGGTGAGGGCTTGATTCGAGCGGCGCTGGCCAAGTGCCGATGGGGTCGCCTTGCGGATCTCGGTTGGGCTGCGGTCGTGGATGGCCCGCATCGTGTCGTTGAACTGTCGGACGCTGGCGAAGCCCGCTGCCCACGCCACATCGGTGATCGGCATCGTCGTGCTTTCGAGCAGTGTGCGAGCGAGGGTGGCGCGATGGGCGCGGGCAAGGGCGATCGGACTGGCGCCGACCTCGGCAACGAGTACCCGGTGGAGGTGACGTTCGGAGACGTGGAGATGGTCAGCGAGACCGGCGACGCCGACTCGATCGACCATCCCGGCGTCGATTGCCTGCATGGCGCGACCCACCAGATCGTGACGGAGGTCCCATTCGGGGGTGCCGGGAGCGGCATCAGGGCGACACCGCTTGCACGATCGAAATCCGGCGACCTGCGCGGCCGCCGCGGTGCGAAAGAAGCGGACGTTGATTCGTTTGGGGCGCACCGGGGCGGGACAACTCGCCCGGCAGTAGATCCCGGTCGAGGTGATGGCGGCAATGAACCATCCATCGAATCGACGATCGCGACTGACCAGCGCGTCGTACCACTGGTCCTCGTCGATCGGCAGTGCGGCGGCGGTCATGGAGATCATTGTGGTGCCGGTCCACCGCAATGACTAGCGGAAATCGGACATCCAGGTCCGCGACTACATTTCGGGATCTCCGCCAAGATCAGCCCCGGGCGACACGCCCCCGAAGCGCGGAGAGCGCCAGTGTCTGGCTGATGGTGCCGAGGATCGCGATCGCCAACAGCGCCTTGCCGATCTCCGCCCATTGCCAGCCCTCGGACAGCAGCGAGCGCATGCCCTCGAGCACATAGGTGATCGGATTGAAACGGGCGACCGCCCGCATCCATCCCGTGAGATTTTCGAGCGGCACTGTCGAGCTGGTCAGGAATGCGAACGGGAAGAACAAGATGAAACTCGACGCCACCGCGCCAGGGTTGGCGGTTTTGAGTGCAATCGCGTACGGGAAGCCGGTAAACGCCAGTCCCCACAATGCACCGAGGAGCACGAAGAGAATCGCGCCGAGGATGCCGGTGCCGAAGCTGACTCCCATGATCAACCCGAGCGTGATCACCGGGATGCACAGTCCGATGACGAGCGCGAAGTCGGCGACCATCAATCCGAGCAGCAGTGGCAGGCGACGGGCGGGGGAGAGCAGGAGTCGATCGAAGTAGCCGTTCTGGATGTCGATCACGAGTCCCGGCGCCCGAGAGATGCCGGTGACGGCGAAGATGATCGCGGTCGGCAGCTGGAAGTTTCGGTACGAGAAGCCCTCGGCGCCCGGGAAGCTCTCGGTCAGATCCTGAAGCGCCCCGATGTTCACGATGAAGAAGAACGCGGGGATGAACAACGCCGGGATGAACGACTCGGGTTCGCGCGGAATCCCACGGAGCGCTCGCCGGGCGACGGTGAACAGATCGCCGAAGAACCCGGACGGACGGGCCCGGACGTTCGACCGTGGAACGCTGCTGGTCGTCGTGGCGGTCATGATGTACCTCCGGAGTCGTCGGTGGCGCCGATGCGGTCGCCGGTGAGGTCGAGAAACACGTCGTCGAGCGTCGGCGTTCGAAGGGTGAGTTCGGCGACCGTCGCACCCGCTTCGTCGAGGGCGACTGCGACAGGCGATACCGATGCAGCGCCGTCGCTCACCGAGATCAGCAGGGCGCGGGGACCCTGTTCGACCTTGTCGACGACATCGAGCTGATTGAGGGCGGTGATGGCGGCGTCGACCCCCTCGGTCACCCGCACCTGGATGACGTCGGCGCCGACTGACTTCTTCAGCGCGTCGGGAGTGCCTTCGCCGACGATCTGGCCGGCATTGATGATGCCGACCCGATCCGCGAGCTCGTCGGCCTCTTCGAGATACTGCGTCGTCAAGAAGATCGTGGTGCCGAGCTCGGTGTTGAGCGCCCGCACTTCTTCCCACACCCGGGCCCGGCTGGTCGGGTCGAGACCGGTCGTGGGCTCGTCGAGGAACAACAGGTCGGGATTGTGCATGAGCGATGCCGCTAGGTCGAGACGCCGCTTCATGCCGCCCGAATAGGTACGGATCCACCGGTCGATCGCGTCGAACTCGACGAGGGTCGACAACTCGTCGATGCGCTGCTCGACCTCGGGTTTGGTGAGTCCGTAAAGCGCGCCTTGCATCCGGAGGATCTCACGGCCGCTCTGCTTGTCGTCGAGCGAGGCATCCTGAAGCGCGGCACCGATCCGCAGCCGGATGTCGTCGGCCTGGTCGACGACATCCATGCCGAGCACCTTTGCCGATCCCCCGGTCGGGGTCAGCAAGGTCGTGAGCATTTTCACGACCGTGGACTTGCCGGCACCGTTGGGGCCGAGGAAGCCGTAGATCTCGCCCTTGGCGACCTGAAGATCGACACCCCGGACCGCATCGACATCGCCGAAACTGCGTTTGAGACCGTCCGCCTCGATCACCATCTCCATAGGGGAGACAACCTAGCGATCGCCACTGACAGGTGCGCCGGGATGATCGAACGCATCGACGTTGACACAGGCACAAAACAGGCGGAGCCCCGCCGAAGCGGGGCCCCACCTGCCTGGGGAAGAAGACACGAGGGACTGTGTCTTGATGGCGATGCAAATGCTGTTGGACTCTCCGGTCAGCGGAGGGCGACGCGTGCAGCCTCGATGTCGATGTCGTGGGTCATGGCGTACAGCACGATCTCGGGATCGAGATCCGAGCAGGCGTCGTAGGCGGCCTCGACCTCTGGCGGATCGGACCAGTCGATGACCATGGCCTCACCGGTCGTCTCGATCGTCAGTTCGCCGTCGACGTTCGTGATGGTCACGGTGTAGTCGCCGTCGCCGAGTGCGACCTCGATGTCGCCGTTGTCGTCGGGGTAGATGCCGTTGTTCCAGTCAAAGTCGGGCATGTCCGGAACGGTCCAGTCCATGGGGTCGTAGCCGTTGGCCAACAGGCACTCGTCGTACGCCTCGTAGGCCTCGAGCTCGGCGAGGATCTCCGGAAGAAGTTCGCCCTCACATGCCTCGTTGGCAGCATCTTCGATCGCCTCCCAGTCGAGGAGGTACTCATCGAAGTCGAGTTCTTCGACACGGTTCGGGTCTTCGCCGGTGAGCGCTTCGAACTGGGCGTTCATGCAGGTGTCGTAAGCGTCCCATGATGCGGCTTCGGCCTTGGCGCCGGGCGGAAGGAGTTCGTCACAGGCGGCCATCGCTTCGGCCTGACCATCGAGATCGATGTCTTCCCAGTCGAAGTCCCCCTCAGGGAGCGGCGGGTTCGCCGCATCGATGCAGTCGTAGTACGGCATCCAATCTTCGTGGTCATCGTCGACAGCGACGGGAGCTGCGGGCACCGTCTCAGCGGCGGGTTCGGGAGTGACGACTGCGGGTGCGGTCGTGGTGGTCGGCTCCGGGTCCGTCACGGGGGCGGCCGTTGTCGTCGGCGCGTCCTCGTCGGCGGGCTGATCGGTGTCGACGGGGTCGACCTCGTCGCTCTCCGGTGCTGGCTCGTTGGCCGGCTCGGACGGTACGTCGGTCGACGGTTCGTCTGCGGTGGTCGCAGGGTCGTCGGCGTCGGGCGCGGCGTCGCCGGTCTCCGCCTCATTGGCAACGACGCTGTCGTCGACGACGAGGGTTGCCGTGTCGGCCGTATCGGCGGGTTCTTCGGGAGCGATTTGTGCGCCAGCACCGCCGCCCATCAGGACCACGGCGGCGACGACGACGAGTACGGCCAGGATGCCGCTGATCACCGCAGTTCGGATGGTGGAAACCGTGCTCGACACGGACTCGGTGGTGAGGATCTCGGGTTGCATTGGGGTGTTCTTTCTGTGATTGAGAGACGAGCTCTTCGTCGGTGAGGAGGGCCTTGTGCCGCTCCGGTGATCCGGATTCATCTCCCAAACGTGCGACCACCCGGGTTGGTTCGATTTTTCTTCCAGAAATCTCGACGGACAGTGAGATACGTCGCAAAACCCGAAACGACCCCCGCCAGAGGCGAGGGTCGAATCGGTGGAGGGGACGATCGCGGAAGCGATCAGGTGGTTCGCCCCGGCGGCGATGGGGGTCAGTCGAGGAGGGCACCCTCGAGGTCGAGATCCAGGTCCTGGGGGAGCTTGTCTTCGCAGGCAGCGAAGGCGGGGTCGTCCATGACGAACGCTTCGTCCCAATCGAAGGCCTCGACCGTGGCGTCGCCCGTTGTGGTCACGTCGACCGTGTCGCCGCTCTTGGTGATCGTGACGGTGGCGTCGCCCTCACCCAGCTCCACGATGGTCGACCCGTCGGCTGTTTCGACGAATACGACGTTGCCCATGTCGAAGGCATCCTCGAACATCTCGTCGTCGAGCTCATCGATGTCAATGCTCTCGATGTCAATGCCCTCAATGTCGAGGTCGTCGATGATGCCCGCGAACTCGTCTTCGACGTCGAAGCCATTCTCGGCAAGGCAGTCGTCGAAGGCCGTCCATGCTTCCATCTCGGCCTTCAGCTCGGCGGGAAGAAGGTCGGCGCATTGTTCTTCGGCGGCTGTGAACGTCGACTCGAACTGCTCGAAGAGGTCCTCGAGTTCGGCGTCAGAGAGGTTGTCGTCGATGGCTGGCTCATCGCCGAGGATGCCGTCGATGCACTCCTCGAACGGGGCGAACGCTTCCATTTCGGCCTGGATGTCTGCGGGGAGCAGCTCGTCGCAGGCTTCGGCCTCCGCGTCGAGGGCTTCCCATTCGGCGTCGGTCGGTTCGGTCTCCTTGTCGATGTCGGCGAAGACACCCTCGATGCACTCCATGTGCGCCTGCCAGTCCTCGGGGACGTCGTCGAGGTCGAGTTCGTCCACGTCGATGAAGAAGTCGAGGCCCTCGCCGTCTTCAGCCCGGTCGGTGTCGGCTTGGGTGGCATCTTCGACCGTGGTCTCGGGCTCGACCGGTGTGGGGTCGTCCTGCGCTCCGGCACCGGTGCTCAGCATGAGCACCGATCCAAGGAGGGCTCCGGCGCCGATGAGCGCTCCGAAGATTCCGGCGCGGGCCGTGCTCTTCTTGGGGGTCGGGTGGGTGTCCATGACAGGTTCCTTTCGGGGGTGGGT
>JAHDDK010000089.1 GCA_020629375.1 Acidimicrobiales bacterium | reverse complement strand
GAGAGCTGGTATCAATCGACCCCCGATTGATAGTGTCTGACTCTCAGTGAATCTGCAACGTGTGCGCTACTTCCTTGCCGTCGCCGACGAGCTCCACTTTGGTCGCGCCGCCGAACGCCTCCACATGGCGCAGCCACCGCTGAGCCAACAGATCCGCCTGCTCGAATCCGAGCTCGGCGTGCAGCTCTTCGAGCGGACCACCCGGCGGGTGTCGCTCACCGCAGCAGGCGACGTGTTCCGGACGCAGGCGCTGCGTCTCATCACTGCCGCTGACGCGGCCGAGCGTGTCATGGACGAGTTCCGGAGCGGCGAAGGAGGCCTGCTCCGCCTGGCGTTTGTCGATTCGGCCGCATTCCAGGTCATGCCGAAGTATCTGCGGGCCCACCGTCAGCAATGGCCCAAGGTGCGCCACGACCTCACGATCATGTCGAGCCGAGCCCAAGTCGATGCCCTCCTCGCAGGCGAGATCGACGTCGGAATCTCCCGAACCCCAGCCGATGACGACGACCTCACCGGCGAACGATTCCTCGTCGAGCAACTGTTCCTCGCGGTTGGCCCCGACGACGAGGCGACCGCTGACGACATCAGCGTGGGCGAGCTTGCGGATCGGCCCCTCATCGGCTTCGACCGGAGGCTCTCGCCGACCCTCCACGAAGATCTTACGGCTCTGCTGAGCGGCCATGGACACGAGTACGCCCCGGTGATCGAAGCAACGGAGTACACGACGATCCTCGGCCTCGTTGCGTCGGGCGAGGGCGCGGCCATCGTGCCCGACGGCGTTCGGACCTTCGAACCCGCTGGCGTGCGCTACCTGCGCGTCGACGACCCGGCTGCCCAGATGTCAATGTTCTGCAACTACCGCCGCGACGACCCGCTTCGTGTCGTGGCACACGCACGTGAGGTCATCGCCGGTCTGTTCGCGTCCGCCAATCCCACACTCTGATGTGTACCCGCAACCACCCAGCCAAACGTGCAACCGAGTGTCGGATTCCGGGGGTCAGACCCGCACATGACCTGCGGCCGGGAATGCGATTGCTCGGTCAAGCGTTGACGGGGCCGCAATGAACACACACTCCGGTCTCCATGGCGCCACACTCACCTCCGAGGAGGTCGGGGCCTTTGTCGAACGCATCGTCGGTGAGACGATCGAGGGGAGCGCCGAAGCCACCCCGGTGTGCATCTGGGGCGTCCACGGAATCGGAAAGACCGCGCTTGTCGAGGCGGTCGCCCGCCGCAACAGATGGCGGTTTGCCTATGCCGCCCCGGCGCAGTTCGAGGAGATGGGAGACCTGCACGGTCTGCCCGTGATCGAGGGCGGCGCAACGCGTTTCGCCCCACCCGACTGGGTACCAACCGATCCCGGGCCCGGGATCCTCTTGCTCGACGACTTCAACCGCGCTGACGATCGCATCCTCCGGGGACTCATGCAGCTGCTCCAGCGTAATGAACTCGTGAGCTGGTCGCTGCCTGAGGGCTGGCACATCGTCACCACCGCGAACCCCGAAGGCCACGACTACAGCGTGACACC
Source organism: Acidimicrobiales bacterium (assembly GCA_020629375.1). Taxonomy (GTDB): domain Bacteria; phylum Actinomycetota; class Acidimicrobiia; order Acidimicrobiales; family SHLQ01; genus SHLQ01. The sequence goes on along the minus strand of JAHDDK010000089.1, from coordinate 11,029 downwards.
GCTCGACGACGCCATGCTCACCCGAATGCTGCACGTGAGCATGGAATTCGAACCCGCTGCCTGGGCTCGCTGGGCGGTTCGTGCCGGCGTCGATGAACGCGGCATCGCCTTCGTGCTCGCCTACCCCGAGATCGTCACGGGCCGCCGCACCACGCCGCGGTCGCTCACCCAGTTCTTCGCGCAGATCCAACGGATCGACGATCTGGCTGCCGAACGGCACCACGTCCACGCACTCGCTCTCAGCGCGCTCGACGAGGAAACCGCAGCAGCGTTCTCGACCTTTGTCCGCGACGGAGTCCCGAACCTGCTCACTCCGAGACAGATACTCGACGACGACTCGACGACGACGGCCATTCGCGTCGCCGAGTTCGTCGACGACGATTCGGGTAAGCGCCTCGACCGTCTCAACGCGGTCATCGCACGGCTCGTTATCGACGTCGGAGCCGACGCGTTCGCGGCCACCGATCGGCAGGCAGCGAACATCGTCGCGTTCCTCAAACACGACGCCATCCCCAACGATCTGCGGGTCATGGCCCATCGAGACCTTCTCGACGTCGCCCCACCAATCCTTGCTGCCGCTCTCCAAGACCCGGACCTTGCCGCGATGACCCTCGACGCTCTGTGAGCTTCGGTGACGCTCGAACAGCCAGGAGCGCCGGCGTGCGACGACACCGGCAAGACGCATCCCGCGCGTATTCGCGAGACCCACGACGAGATCAGTCGCGCGGTGATGGCGTTGATCCATGACGAGCCGTTCTTCGGACATCTGCTCGCCAACATCAATCGTGAAGTCGGTCCTCGTCTTGCCACAGCCGGCGTGGCACATCGTGGTGGCCGCCCGCTCCTGAGCGTCAACCCCGAGTTCTTCATCGGAACCCTCAGCGAACACAACGAACGCGTGGCGGTCATCAAACACGAGGTCCTTCACCTCCTTCTCGACCATCTCGGGCGAGCCGACCGGACTCGGCCCGACCACACACTCCGAAACCTCGCCGCCGACATCGTCGTCAACCAGCTGGTCGGCGATTGGCCGTTGCCCGAAGGCGCGATCACCGTCGACTCGTTCGACTTCGACCTGCCGCCCGACCAGACGATGGAGTGGTACTACGACGTCTTGCGCGAGCACAAGGACGAACTCGGCGAGGGGCTCGACAGCAACCACTCCGACCACGGTGAATGGGAAGAGTCCGACGCTCCGGATACCTCAGCTGCCCGGGCCGAACTCGCCGATGCCGCGAAGCGGGCGAAGGAACGCGCCGGCAACACCTTTGGTGACGCTCCGGCCGCGGTCCAAGAGATCGTCGACGCCCTCATCGCTGAACGCGAACCCACGATCGACTGGCGGCGGACCATTCGGCTGTTCGCCGCGTCGAGCGAACGTACCCACGTGTCGAACACTCTCCGCCGTCCATCCAAGCGCTACGGCACGTACCCCGGAACGCGGGTGCGCCGCCACGCTCGACTCGCCGTCGTTGTCGACACGAGTGGATCGATCGACGATGACACACTTGGCGTGTTCTTCTCCGAAGTCCGCTCGGTCTGGCGCATGGGGGCGGAGGTCACGATCGTCGAGGCCGACGTCGCCGTGCGTCGAAACTGGCGTTACGAGGGGCGAGCACCGGACGGTGTGGGCGGACGAGGGGGAACGCGATTCGATCCGGCTCTCGAGTGGGTCGCCGAGGCCACGCGATCGTATGACGGGGTGATCTATCTGACCGACGGCGTGGCGCGGTCACCAACGGTCGATCCGGGCTGCCCCGTGCTGTGGGTCGTACCGGGTGGCGGCGACGTGCCCGCCCTGGCCGACCATCGAGTGATCCGCATCGACGCCTGACGAGGGGCGCTATCGCGTTTGTGTCGGTGGCGGGACGCGATCGATCAACGGCTGACGCGTTCGACCACGTCGAGTTGAGAGATGTTCATCCCGTCGGGCACGCCGTTGAGTAGGCCGACCGATCGAAGGTCCGGTGCGTCGACCGATCCCGCATTCGCGGCGTGGAGCTCCCTGATCGAGGTGCACCCGGGCAACTCGTAGGCCCCTTTGTTCAGGCGGACAATTCCGAGCTGGTCAAAGCCCGACATCTCGAGTCCGTTGCGCGCATCGACGTCGATCAGCGACCCTAGATGATCACGATCGAGTCCGTCTGGGGCATCGAACCAGCCCCGCAACGACCGAAGATTCGGGTAGTGAGCGTCGCGAGAGAGCCTTACCCGACCGACCTCAAGCCGTTCGAGGTGCCCGAGCGGCGGAAGTTCGGGAGGATTCTGTGCTCCCCGGATACGGAGAAAGGTCAACGCTGGAAAGTGCTCCAACGGCGAGAGATCGACCGGGTCGTGTTGCGGCAGCCACAGATCGAGGTGGCTGAGACTCTCGAGTCGTTCGAGACCGTCGAGCCAGACAGGAATCGACACACCCGATGGAGGTGAAGTCGGTGCGCCGATCCGTAACGACCGCACCTCGGTACGCAGTCGATGTGACGACGCCGCGATGAGATGGATCATTGCCAAGCCGAGCCAGCCAGGCTCGACGCCGTCTTTGTCGAAGACCTTGTTTCGTGAGGGTGTGGGGAAACGCCCGAACTTCGTGATCTCGGTCGTCACGGCGGTCGGCGCCTGGACGCCGTCGAGGAGTGCATCGATCAATGCCGGATCGCTGATCCCGACGGCGAGAGCGACGCCTTGTCGGATCGCGGCTGGATCCGCGCTCGTCAGGAGTCGTCGGACCGCCTCGACTCGTCGCTCGGTCATGGACGAATTGGTTACGCGTTGACCACGATGTTGGCCTCGGGGCCGTAGGGGAACCCGGTGATGTTGTCGACCGTGCCATCGTCGTTGATCACGAGGATGTCGTGCTCGCGGTAGCCGCCAGCTCCTGGTTGGCCTTCGGGGATCATGATCATCGGCTCCATCGACACCACCATGCCAGGCTGCAGAACGGTGTCGATGTCCTCTCGAAGCTCGACGCCAGCCTCGCGTCCGTAGTAGTGGCAGAGCACCCCGAAGCTGTGGCCGTACCCGAACGAGCGGTACTGGAGTAGGTCGTAGCTCCGGTAGATGTCGTTGAGGGCGGCCGCGATCTCGCTGCACTTGGCGCCCGGCTTGATGAGCTCGAGTCCGGCCTCATGTACCTCGACATTGATGTTCCACAGCCGGAGATGTTCGTCAGAGATCTCTTCGGCGAACAGCGTCCGTTCGAGGGCGACGTAGTAGCCAAACACCATCGGGAAGCAGTTGAGCGACAAGATGTCGCCACGCTCGATCGCCCGGTTGGTGACCGGGTTGTGGGCGCCGTCGGTGTTGATCCCCGATTGGAACCAGGTCCACGTGTCCATGAGCTCGGTGTAGGGATGGAGCTTTGCGATCTCGCGGATCATGGCCTGCGTCGACGCCATGGCGACTTCGTGCTCGGGAACGCCGACCCCGATGGCGTCCCTGCAGGCGGCGCCGCCGATGTCGGCAATCCGAGTGAGGTCCTTGATGTGGGCGATCTCCTCGGCCGACTTGATTGTGCGTAGCCACATCGTCGGTGCACCAATGTCGACGAACTCGACCTCGGGCATCGCCGCTTGCAGCTTGGCGAGGAGTTCGACGCTGACCTCGTCGAACTCGATCCCGACTCTTTTTGCCGCCGGGATGAGGTTTTGGACGGCGTGGAAGAAGTTGTCCTTGCGCCAGTCGGTGTACGTGATGTTGTCCCCGTGGGTGAGGCGCCAGGGCTGTCCGCCGTCGATGCCCGCCGAGATCGAGGTCGCCGCGTCCGGGGTTACCACGAAGCCATACATGCGGCCGAAGGCGCAGTACATGAAGCCGGAGTAGTAGCAGACATTGTGGTAGCTGGTCAGCAGTGCAGCGTCGATGTCGTGCTCGGCGAGATGGGCTCGCAACCGGTTCTGACGCGCCTCCATTTCCTCCACAGAGAACGGGCCGAGAGTCTTCTCGCCGTTGTGCCAGGAGACCATCCGATCCATGTCGCTGCTCACGGTTTACTTCTTTCGCTGCGGGACGGCGGCGGGCGGCCGTCGGTTGCGAGAACCTACAACCCGGTCGGGAGCATCGACGATCCGGCGACGGTCACGGCTTGGGCTTGCGGATCTTTGGCCGACGCCGACCGATCACCACTGCCAGCGCCGAGCTGCGGGCCGGGTAGGGCTGATACGTCGTCTGTTCGTCGACCGGGACCGGATCACCCACAATGATGCGGTACATCACGTACGCGACGATCGCCCCGTGCGTGACGATCAGCGACCAGAAGTAGGCCGACGGCCCGAACGACGCCATCAAGGCCGACGCAACAAGCGGCCCAAGAATGGCTCCGACGCCATTCACCATGACGAGAAGCGCCGAGGCCCCGACACGTTGGTCGGGCTCGATCCAGTCGTTGGTGTATGCAATAGCGAGCGAATACAGCGGAAACGACGTCGCACCGATCGCGAACATGACGGCGAGAGCATCAACGCCGGTTCCGGTACTGATCCCCAAAACCGACGCACCCGTGGCAACGATCGCCGCAACCGCCATCACGCCGCGTCGAGAAACCCTGTCGGACAGCGTTCCGATCGGAATCTGAAACAAGGTTGCTCCGACGAGCGCAGCGGACAAGAACAGCGAAATCCGGGCGGTGGACATGCCAATCTCGGCCGCATACACGGGGCCGAACGCAAACAACGCACCCGCTGCGGCGCCGGTGAAGAACATGGTGATCACGCCCGTCGGCACGATGCCCAACAGCGTTCGGAACGGTAATGGCGCAGGACGTACGACCGAAGGAGCACTCGATTCGGACAAGGCCATCGGCACGAGTGACATCGAGACGAGTACCGAGGCGATCACGAACAGCTCGAAGCTGTCCGGGGGAGCGACGTTCAACAAGAACTGGCCACCGGTCACGCCGCCCATCGTGACCACCATGTAGATCGACAGGGTTCGGCCTCGGGTCTCTGGTGTGGCTTGATCGTTGAGCCAGCTCTCGACGACGACATAGAGGCCTGCCATGCAGAAGCCGGTGACAAAGCGCATGACGAACCAGGTCGGGGCGTTGACGAAGATCGAATGAACGAGCACGGCGGTCGATGCACTCGAGGCGAGAGCCGCAAAGACACGAACGTGTCCGACCGTGCCGAGCGCCCGCATGGTGAACCGTGATCCGATGAGGAAACCGGCGTAGTACGCCGCCTGGATCGCGCCGATCGTCCCGGTGCCGAATCCTTCGATGCTGGACCGGACTCCAAGGAGCGTTCCCTGCAGTCCGTTGCCGAGCATCATGAGCGCGACACCAACGAACAACGCCCACATCGACAGCAAAGGAGACGTGATCGCCGGCCTCGACGGCCGCGCATGATCGACGGCGACCTCGGGGACCGCCGACAGGCTCTCCTCGTTCACCGCGGTACGTTACCGTGGCCGTATGGCCGACCAACCTCGAACCGGCCTCGGGACCGGTGAGCTCGAGCCGCCGTCCTTCGAATGGGAACCGTTCGACGACGCGATTGGCGATCCAGTCGTCCCTGCGCGTGCGACACGAATCGGTTCAAGCCGCGACGCAGCGTCTTTGGCTGCTGCGGCGCTCCTGGTCGTGATCGGAGCGATCGTCGCGACAGCACTCGTTCGGCCACAGCCGGTCGTCCAGGCCGAGCCGGGCGCTGGGTCGATGGTGCCCGCGTCGCCGTCGACGTCTGCTGCGGTCTCATCGATCACGGAGACCGAAGAGACCGGGGCGGCGACCGGCCTCGCTCGACAACTCGAACTCGTCAAGCAACTTCCCGCTGCTCCGGCGGCCGCAACCGAAGGCCGACACCTCGTCTACACGACCGATGACGATTCGCTGATCGTCCTCGACCTGACCACCCGGCAGCAGATCGAGGTCGGACGCTTCACTCGCGCCCAACTCCCGATGGAGGCGAGCTCAGTTCGCCTGATCAACGGCCCGAATGCCGTGTTTGCTCTCGATCTGGGCGATGTCGGACGATCCGGCATGTTGTCTACGCAGTTGCGCATGGCTCGATTCGACCTCGACCGAGACCGCTACGCCTTCGTCCGGATCGAAGACGGCGCCCGATCGTGGACGCTCGGTTCGCTCTGGGGGCCTGTCATTCTTGACGGCGGCGTCCTCGACGCCGACCGCGAGGTGATCCTTCGATCCGAACGGGGCGCAGTGATCACCGGGTCGGACACGGTCAGCGCCGTCTTGGACGCGGACGGGCTCCGACCGCTGCCGACACGACTCGGGCGCGTGGTCGCCGCGTCCGACAGTCACCTGGCCGGTCTCTACTGCGATGAGTTCGGGCGGTGTGAGGGACGGATCACCGATTGGTTCGGCGATGACGAGATCGCAGTACCGGCCGACGCCGTATCGCCCGGCGACCTCATCCTCACGCCCGACGGATCTGTCGCCGTGACGGTCGGTGCGCGTTCGTGGAGCCGGAGGGTTCTCCACACGTCGGACGACCGCGCTGCTGACGTTCCAGCGGTGACGACGATCGACTCCGGAGTGCTCCCCTCGGGAGACGCGTTCGTCAGCGACGACTCTGCTTGGCTGGCCTGGTGGCTCGACACGCACCTGCTCGTCGCCGACCTCACGACCGGCGCAGTCTTCGAAGTGCGCGATATCCCCGATCTGCCGCGTCCGGTGAGCGGTGGCGAGCGCATCCTGACCGCTCGGTAGCGGATCTGAACGCGACGTTTCCACATCGTGGAAACGTGATCCCGGAAATTCACCTTTTTGAGATATGCCCGGTTCAGGGGACCGCGAATCGGGTGCTACGGTCGGTGACCATCGACACAACTGGGGGAGTAGTTCGTGGCAGAATCCGGTGAGGAAATCATCCGGCTCGAGCACGTATACAAGATCTTTGGACCACAACCGCGTGGACGTGCCCTGACCCTCGCGAAGAGCGGTCTCACCAAGAACGAAGTGCAGGCCGCCACCGATCACGTGGTCGGCATGACCGACGTCTCGTTCTCCGTGAACCAAGGAGAGATCTTTGTGATCATGGGCTTGTCCGGCTCGGGCAAATCCACGGCGATCCGCACGGTCAACAAACTGCACGACATCACCGACGGCCATGTCTACGTCGACGGCGTCGACGTCCAAGCGCTCGACGGCACTGCACTCCAGCAGTTCCGGCGGGAGAAGATGGGCATGGTTTTCCAGCATTTCGCCCTCTTCCCTCACCGGTCCGTGATCGATAACACCGGCTACGGCCTCAAGGTCCAGAAGGTCGACAAGGCCACGCGCGACGCCGCGTCCCTCGAAGCGCTCAAACTCGTCGGGCTCGAAGCCTTTGCCCACAACAGTCCCCGGCAGCTCTCGGGCGGTATGCAGCAGCGGGTCGGGCTCGCGCGAGCACTTGCCGCCGACCCGGACATCTTGTTGATGGACGAAGCCTTCTCCGCACTCGATCCGCTTATCCGTCGTCAGATGCAAGACGAAATGATGGCGATCCAGAATCAGCTCCAGAAGACGATTCTGTTCATCACCCACGATCTCAACGAGGCGCTCCGAATCGGCGATCGCGTCTGCATCATGAAAGACGGTGCCGTCGTCCAGATCGGCACCCCCGAGGAAATCCTCACCCAGCCGGCGACCGGATACGTCGCCGAGTTCGTCCAAGACGTCGATCAGGGTCGAGTGATCGATGTCGAGACCATCATGCGCGAGCCCGTCACGATTGACGGTCGAGGCACGATCGCCGAAGCCCTCGAGAAGATGGGCGACGAGCCTGGGGCCTTCGTCGTCGACGAAAATGGTCGCCCGACTGGCCTCCTCACGCCCGAGGATGCGATGCGCGCTGCCCAGATGGGCACCACCGATGTCGGGGCGTGCAGCCGCAACGACTTCGAGTCGACATCTGCGAGCCGTACCTTCAACGAGGTCTACGCTGCCGCAGGCCGAGGGCTGTCGATCGCTGTTCTGGGCGAGTCCGGCAAGCTCGTCGGTGTCCTACACCCGACAGACATGATGGAAGAGATGGGCCGGGTCGAGCAGCTGATCGACGGCTTCGAGCGAGAGGTGTTCATGTGATGTTCCTGGCACAAGACGACGGACCGGGGTTCTTCGAGAACACCTGGCCCGAGTCCTTCCGTTTCCCCTTCGGCGAGTGGATCAAAGAGCTCGTCTTCTGGGCAGTGAACAACCCGATCACCTCAACCATCGGTGACATCATCGAATGGCCTTTCAGCACGTTCTTCGACTTGATCATGAGCGAGCAGGTCGGACGCGACTCGATCGAGACGATCCCGTGGGTCTGGCTCGTGATTGGCGTGTTCATCGTCGCGTCGTTCACTCGCAACACCAGGATCGGCGTGGCGTGTGCCGCGATGTTGTCCGTTTGTGGCTTTCTCGGCGCCGAATACTGGACGGAGACGTCCAAGACCATCGGCATGATCCTCGTCTCGGTCACGCTCTGCGCAGTCGTCGGGATTCCACTTGGCATTCTGTCGGGGCGTTTCGACGCGGTCTGGAACGTCGTGCGGCCGACGCTGGACGCCATGCAGGTCGTCCACTCCTTCGTGTTCATGTTGCCGTTCATCTTCTTCTTCGGCCTCGGCAACGTGTCGGCCACGATGGTGACGATGGTGTTCGCACTGCCGCCGCTTGTGCGACTCACCAACCTCGGCATCCGACAGGTACCCGCCGACGTGGTCGAAGCCTCGAGGGCCTATGGCGCCACGGAGATGCGAGTGCTCACCGATGTGCAGCTCCCGCTTGCACGACCGGCCATCATGACCGGGCTCAACCAGACGCTGCTGCTCGCCATCTCGATGCTCGGCATCGCCGCGTTGATGGGCGCAGGTGGCCTCGGTCGACTGTTGTTTCGGGCGATCAACAACCTGAACCTCGGCCTCGCCGCATCCGCCGGACTGGCGTTCTTCCTGGTCGCCGTGATTCTCGACCGCATCTCGCAGACCGAAGCGCAGGACGGCATCAACCTGTTCGCCAAGATCAAGATGGCCTTCGCCTATCGCGCCGACCCCGAGGGACTCCTCGAGGCGCAGGCCGAGGCCGCAGATCAGGTCGAAGAGGACGAGCCCGACGAGCGCCCAGCGCCCGTCAGCGCCGGTGAACGGATGGGCCTTCTGCTCACGGTTGCGGGTGCAGCGGCGATGATCGTCTCGGTGTTCTTGACGTGGGGAAGCAACGCCGGCAAGGCGTCGAGCTGGGGTCGCATCGCGGACGAGAACATTGAGGGCGAGCTCCAGGGGATGGCCTTCAACGGGTTCCAGGCCTCTGGTGGCAGCTTCTTCGGCATCTTCGTCATCATTGCGTCAATTGCGGGCATCGTGATGGCAGTGCGTCCAATGGTGAATCTGCCCGAAGCCGTGAGCCGGATGCTGCTTAAAGGCCAAGGTGTGCTCTTGGCCACGCTCACCGCCATCGTGGTGATCATCTGGCTGTGGAACACGATCTTCGATCGTGACGGCGACAACGACTTCTCGATCCTTCCGACGGTCGGACTGATCGTGTTTGGGGTATGTCTCGCGCTCGTCGCGATCGAGACATTCGTGAGCGGAACGCCTCGATTGGGCGCCGATGGCGCCGCCATGGCCGCAGCGGCTGGCCTCGCGTCGGTGCTCGGCTTCATCCTGCTCCAGCCAACGTCCTCGACGGTCGGTTTCGAGACCGGCGTCGGCGTCTGGGTGGCCTTGATCGGTGCACTCGTCGCCGTTGGCGGTGCGGTGATGGCGACATTGAGCGCACCATATGGCCCCCGTCGGCCGTTGCCGGTGGACGTCTCGTGGGCGCGAGTGGCTGCCGCGGTCTTTGCCTTCCTCCTGGTCCTTGGCTCGGCACTCGGGGTCGGCAACCGCTCGGTCAACGACGCAGGCGTCGAAACCAACGGCGGTTGGGGTTGGTACTTCGATGAGCGTGTCGAGACGATCCAGCGGGCAAGCGACGACGTCCCGCCCGACATCGCCGCCGAGATTGAGCGGCTGCGCGAAGAAGCGGGCGATGACATGAACAAACAGATCGCCAACGCCCAGGCCATCCAAAACCTGATCAACTCCGTCCAGTCGTCGAGCAAGATCATCGAGAGCGGCGTCTCCGAGGACGGTCCAGGACTCGGTTGGCCGTCGATCATCATCGCCGCCTTGGCCATCGGCGCATCGCTGATGTCGGCTGGAGCCCTAGGAGGCGGCGAACAAGCACGGTGGAAGGGCTCGGTGCTCATGGCCGGGCTCGGCCTCGGGCTGATGATCATCCCGATGGCCTTCATCTTGAGCATCGTGCGCGCCGCGAGCGGCGTGTCGACGACCCTTGGCGGCATCGGAGCATTCATGACATTCCTTGGTGGATTCATCGTGTTCGCCAGCGGACGAAGCGTCGTCGACGAGTTCCGCCGCAAGAAGATCTACGCCGACCCCACTCGGGCAGCGGATGCGGATCTCGACGTAAACACGCTCGACGACCTCAGCGACGACGAAGCGATCCTCGAGGAGGCTGGCGCAACGTCGTAACGCCAAGTTCTGGGGCAGCAACCACCTGCGAGGGCCCGCGACCACAATCGCCCCGGATTGTGAGGTACCTTCGCGTCCGACACCGTCCCAAGGAGGGGATTTCCGGATGAAGACAAGAAAGAGCATGTGGATCGCTCTGCTCGCTGCGCTCGCAATGATCGCAGCAGCATGCGGCTCCGACGCCACCGATACCATCACTGACGCAGCGACAGATGCTGCCGACGCTGCGACCGATGCTGCTGATGACGCAGCCGATGCGGTCGAAGAAGTCGTCGACGACGACGACGCCATGGAAGAAGACGCCATGGAAGAAGATGACGCCATGGAGGAAGAAGCACCCGCTGAGGCTGCTTCGCTCGGTTCGGCCACAATGGCCCGTGCCAACTGGTCGTCCGGTTACGTCCAGGCCCAGATCTTGCACGACCTCCTCGAAGAGGCCGGCTATGAGATCTCGAGCCCCGACGCCAACGAGTTCGCTCCTGACCTCGGTTACCAGGCCATGGCGTCTGGCGAGGTCGATTTCTGGGCCAACTCGTGGTACCCGGGTCACCTCTCCTGGTGGGAGGGTGAGCTT
>JAHDDK010000088.1:1588-12748 GCA_020629375.1 Acidimicrobiales bacterium | reverse complement strand
CGAACTGAAAGAGGCCGAGGACCGCCGCGAGGGTTTCCTCGATCCGTTGAGCGTCCTGCGAGACGCATCCGACGAGAAGCTCGACATGGGCGACCCAACCGAGGCGGCAGCCGAGCTCAAACAGGTGGCGACCACGCTCGGCGCCGACCTCGTCGGTATCGCCGAAGCCGACGAGCGTTGGCTGTACACCGAGCGCTACTCACGCGAGGCCGATGGGGCAAAGCCCAATCCGATGGATCCCGATCTCGATCGAGTGATCGTGGTCGGCCAGGCGATGGACTCGTCACTGATCGCCACGGCCCCCTCGGCGCTCGCCGGCGCGGCCACAGGGCTCGGGTACAGCCAGGACGTGGTCGTGCTCCTGATGATCTCGCAGTACATCCGCAATCTCGGCTACCGCGCTGTGCCGACCCTCAACGACACGGCGCTTGCGATCCCATATGCGATCAAGGCCGGCCTCGGGGAGTACGGGCGGCACGGTCTCGTGATCACGCCCGAGCAAGGAGCCAACGTTCGTTTCGGCAAGATCTTCACCGACCTCCCAGTGGCGATCGATACGCCGATTCGGTTCGGGGTCGAAGAGATGTGCGGCATCTGCCGGGCGTGCAGCGACGCGTGCCCATCGTCGGCGATCCCCGACGGGGCACCCTCCGACGGCTACTGGGCGAAGATCAACAGCGACTGCTCGGTGTGCATCCGGGTGTGCCCCTACACCCGAGACATGACGCAGCGACGAAATCAATGGTGGTTTCGGCTCGCCGGGTCCCGCTTTCGACGGCTTGCGCTTTGGCTCGATACGCGTTCGAAACGTGGCGTTCGGGTGAGTTCGAATGACTGGTGGCCGACGGCAGCCGACGGCGCCGTGCCCGTGCAGATCACGCCACGCAACACGGGACATGAGCGTTGACGATCGCCCTGACCAAAAACGGGGACGGCGGCTCACGTACCATCGACACGTGAGCGTGGGGGAGATCATTGGCGAAGGACGGACCTCGACCGTCTATGCCTGGGGCACTGACGCCGTTGTCAAAGTGCCCAAGCCACACATTCCCGACGGATGGTTGGCGGTCGAGCGCACATTTGTCGACGCAGTCGGCGCCGTCGGTGCTCCCGCACCGGATGTGGGCGGGACGGTCACGGTCGAGGGTCGGGAGTCGGTCGTGTTCGAGCGCATCGAGGGAGACTCGATGTGGGACGTCCTCCAGCACGAACCTGCGCGCCAGCACGAACTGATGGAGCAGTTCGGCGCCCTGCAGCGCGAGATCCATGCACTCAGCCTTCCATCAGGTGTCCCCGATGCCGTCGCTCGGATGCGATCGAAGCTCGGGGAGATCGTCGGCCTGAGAGCGGAGGAACACGACGAAGCCTCCGATGTTCTCGACAGCCTGCCGCGAGGAGCCGCCGTGCTGCATGGGGATCTTCATCCCGGCAACGTGATCGTGACCGACGCCGGACTTGTGGCGATCGATTGGTTCGACGTGTCGATCGGCCACCCCCATGCAGATGTGCTTCGCACCGAGCTGCTTCTTCGACCGTTGCCCGACGGCCCGCCACTTCATCTGCCCGGCGCAACCCACGTACTCCTCGGCGAACTGCACGAGGCGTATCGCCAGGTGTTCGCCGATGTCGTCGACGGCAATGCCGAACGGTGGCGTCCAGTCGTCGCGCTTTGTCGGTTGTCCGAGGCGGCCGAACTCGACGCACAAGATCTGTGGCATGCGTGGCGCACCCGCCCCTCGAGGACGGAGTCAGTCGCCTGAGGTGAGTTGCGCGTCGAGCGATCCGAGCAAGTCCACGCTGGCCGCTGCGATGTTGAGTGGTCCCAAGGTCGGCGACGGCGCCCGCACCGATGCGCCCGCCCGCTCAGCGATGAGATTGCCCGCTGCGTAGTCGTACAGCTTGGTGTCTTCCTCGAAGTACGCGTCGAGTCGTCCGCACCCGACCCAGCACAAGTTCAACGCAGCCGAGCCCATACACCGAATATCTCGACACTCGGGGAGAAGCGATGCAATTGCCGCCCCTTGGGCGCGGCGTCGCTCGGCCTGATAACTGAAGCCGGTTCCGACGAGCGCTTGGTCGAGATGTCGGGTGCCGCTCGCCATGATTGGCGAGCCGTCCAAAAGCGCAGGGCCATCGATGTGGGCAGAGAACACTTCGCCGCGAAGCACATCGGCGACCGCTCCGGCGACGATCTTGCCATCGATCGCTGCAGCAATGCTCACGGCCACGACCGGGAGGTCGTACAGGAAGTTGACGGTGCCATCGATCGGGTCGACGATCCACGAGATGCCGTTTGTGCCCCCAGCGTCATCGAACTCCTCGCCGATGATCATCGCACCAGGGCATCGCGTGTGGAGTTCGGTCCGAATCAGTGCTTCGGAATCGAAGTCGGTGTGTGTCACGACGTCGGTCTTCGAAGACTTCGTCGCCGCGGCACGTGCCGAGCCGACATTCGAGCGGACGAAAGCGGCAGCGATTCTGGCGACGTCGACCGCGACGAGCGAGAGATGTTCGGCTGGCGCGAACGAGGGCCAAGACGTCGATGTCATGAATGTGCCTCAAACGAGTCGAACGGTCGTCCCCGTGGCTTCGACCTCTGAAGCGATCAGGGGGCTCAGCTCGCTGGTGGTGATCAAAACGTCGATGTCGGACCACTTGGCGAATCGGACGAGGTGGTCGTCGCCGAACTTCGTGTGATCGACGAGCGCAACGACACGGCGCGCACAACGGATCATGGCCTGTTTGATCGCTGCCTCTTCCCGATACGGAGTCGTGAGCCCAATGTCTGGCGTGGCCCCATCGGAGGAGATGAACAACGTGTCGACCGAAAGCCGATCAAGCGCCGCAATTGCGTCGGCATCCACCATTGCGAGTGTGTTCTTGCGGATCCGTCCGCCGATCACGATCACGTCGATCGAGTCGTGCGCGACCAGTGTCGATGCGACCGTGAGGGAGTTGGTCACGATCCGGAGTGTCTGTGTGCCACGAATGGCGCGCGCGAAGCGGGTGAGCGTCGACCCCGAGTCGATGATCGCTGTACCGGACTCCGGGAGTTCGTCGAGGGCGGCCATCGCGATGCGGCGCTTCTCGTCGTCGTTGTGGCGATTGCGAACCGACAGGAGTGGCTCGAAGCTGGTGGACTCCCATGGGACCGCTCCGCCGTGCACACGGCGCAGGACCTTTTGCTTCTGGAGTTCGGAGAGATCTCGGCGGATCGTCTCTGTCGTCACGCCGAAGCGTTCGGCCAGCTCGGCGACCTCGGCGCGTCCGGCTTCCAACGTCAGCGAGACGATCTCTCGCTGTCGTTCTTGCTGAAAGAGAATCGGCTGCGACGCGTCTCTCGTGGTGTCGGTCATGGATCCCTTAGCGGGTCAACGATTGGGTGGCGGCCCGAACTCCTGTCGACCGAAGGGTACCGAGAGCGGTCGCGAATGTTTCCCGAAAGCGATCATCGTTGCGGAGGTCGGTGTCGAAGACCTCGGCGAAGTCGAGGAACGCAACCGGATCGGTTCGGGAGGCTTCGGCATGACGGATGGCGAGGTCGACGTTGGGGTCGTCGGCGATGACGATCAACTCTCCCTGCTCGTCTTTGCCGAGGAGGTATTCGCACCATCCGGCGATGGCGAGTGCGGCCGAGTCGATCGGGCCGTCGACAGCGAGCTGCGCACGGATGGTGGGGAGAAGAAACTTCGTGAACTTCACGGATCCGTCGAGGCAGAGCCGGGCGATTTGATCACCGATGCTGGGGTTGGAGAAGCGTTCGATGAGGGAGGCGACGTACTCGTCGAGATCGATACCCGGTACCGCGGGAACCATCGGTTGGGCTTCGACCGCGAGGAAGTTCTCGAGAAACGATCGAAGATGCGGTGCAGCCATGGCCGAGTCGACCGATGAGATGCCTTCGAGCGCCGCAAGGTAAGCGACGCAGCTGTGGCCGGCATTGAGGAGCCGGAGCTTCATGTGTTCGTACGGCTCGACATCGTCGGTGACGATCACGTCGAGTTCTTCGAAGGGGAGGCGATCTCCGGCAAAGTCGTCTTCGACGACCCATTGGATGAATGGCTCGGTGACGACCGGCCACGCATCGACGAGTCCGGCGTCGTCAGCGAGCCATTCGCGGTCGGAGTCCACGGTTGCCGGCGTGATTCGATCGACCATCGAATTCGGGAAGGTGACGTTCTGCTCGATCCAGTCGCCGAGTTCGTCGTCGAGGTCGGCGGCGGCGCCGAGCGTCGATGTCTTGGCCGCTCGGCCGTTGGACAGGATGTTGTCGCAGCTCAACACGGTGAGCGGTGCGCCCGTCGATGTGCGACGCCGGGCGAGGCCCGCCGCGATCGCGGCAAATGCGCTGCGGTCATTCGCCATGGGTGACGCCGGGTTGTACTCGCCGGTGACATCGTCGATCGGGTATCCGCCCTCGGTGATGGTCAGCGACACGATCTGGGTGTCGGGGTCGGCAATCGCGTCGACAACGTCGTCCCATTCTTCGACAGCGAAGATGTAGTCGACGATCGACCCGATCACCTCGACCTCGGTCTCCGCGGCCCCGCGGACGACGAGGGTGTACAGGTGGTCTTGCGAACGAAGCGCATCGGCGACCGCTCGGTCGCCAGGAAGAAGCCCGACGCCGGTGATCGACCAGCCCATCTCTCCGGCTTTGCAGAGTTCGTGGATGTAGGTGGCCAGGTGGGCCCGATGAAATGCTCCGACACCGATGTGGACGATCGCCCGTCTCAGGGCGGCACGGGAGTAGCGGGGAGCGTGGTTTTGCAGGTTGGACGTCGTCGACGGCGCGGTCGAGGACGAGTCGTTGGGCCTCACGGCGGTTAACCGTATAACAACACATACCAACGTGGCCAACATGAACTTTTGGGGAAGGCTGAGTTGCGTTTCAACACAAAGCCAACTAAACCAATGTGTCGGGCGCCACTCGCCCGCCTATTCGTGATGACTTTGGAGGGAACACGATGTCCGTGACCAAACGCGCAAACCGGCAATGGCTGGTCTTGCTGAGCATTTTGGCTGTGTTCGGCCTGCTCGCCGCTGCATGTGGCAGCGACGACGCCGCCGATACGGCTACTGACGACGACACGTCAACGTCGACCGACGACGACACGTCGACTGACGATGACGCCATGGCCGATGGTGAGACGAAGACGATTCGTGTCGCCGCCGTCGCCAACGGCAACGTCGAGCGCATGGCCGAACTGGCCCCTGAGTACTTCACGCCGGAGTCCGGCATTGAAGTCGAGTTCACGATCCTCGACGAAGGCACCCTTCGTGAGGTCACGACTCGTGACGTCGCTGCAGAGGGTGAGCAGTTCGACGTCGTCATGATCGGCATGTACGAGACGCCACAGTTCGGCGCCAACGGTTGGTTGACCGGCCTGAACGATCTCGCCGCCGCATCCGACACGTACGACATCGACGACCTCATCCCCGCCGTCCGCGGCGGCCTGTCGGTCGACGGTGAGCTCTACTCGTCGCCGTTCTACGCCGAGTCCTCGTTCGTCATGTACCGCGCTGACGTCATGGAAGAGAACGGCATCACCATGCCGGACGCTCCGACCTGGCAAGAAGTCGCCGACATCGCTCGTCAGATCGACAGCGACGAAATGGCTGGCATCTGCCTCCGCGGCAAGCCCGGCTGGGGTGACCTCGGCGCTGCCTTCACCACCGTGCTCAACACCTTCGGTGGCACCTGGTGGTCGGCAAACGACGACGGCTCGATCGGCACCTCGCAGGTCGACCAGCCCGAGTTCGCTGAGGCGCTCAACTTCTACGTCGACCTCCTCAACGACGCCGGCGAAGACGATGCCGCCAACTCCAGCTTCAACGAGTGCAAGACCCTCTACGAAGAGGGCAAGGTTGCGATGTGGTACGACGCCACCGTCGCCGCCAGCCTCTTCCCCGAGGACGTTGTTGCCAACACGGCCTTCGCTCTCGCTCCGACCAACCTCACCGAGGGTTCTGGTTGGCTCTGGGCCTGGACGCTCGCCATCCCGACGACGGCAGCTGACCCCGAGGCCGGCTTCGAGTTCATTGACTGGGCAACCAACGCCGAGTACCACGAGCTGATCGCCGACCTCGACGGTTGGCGTGCGGTTCCGCCCGGAACCCGCCAGTCGCTCTACGAGCGCCCCGAGTACCTCGACGCCGCTGAGGCCTTCGCCCAGCGCACGCTCGACGCCATGCTCGCCGCTCCGATCGACAACCCCGGAACCACGCCTCGCCCCGGCCTCCCCGGCGTCCAGTACGTCGGTGTTCCGGAGTTCCAGGACACGGGTAACCGCTGCACCGAGCAGTTCTCGGCAGCCATCGCCGGATCGATCAGCGTTGATGAGGCTCTCGAGGCCTGCCATGCGATCGCTTCGGAATACAACGGCTAATAGCAAGTAAGTAGTACTACCTTCGGGTAGTGATTCGGTTCGCCGGGTCCCGCTGGAGTTCGGTTTCCAGCGGGGCCCGGTGACACACATCGAGTTGTCGCCAACGACGGGCGACGGCAACCAAGGGGGGAAACACCGGTGACGGCTGCAACGAGCAACGCACCAAGTCGAGAAGAGCAGGTGAAAGCCCTGCAGAAGCGCGAAGCACGCCGTCGGCGCCTCCCGCTGCTCCCGGCGCTGATCTTCACGATCCTCATCACGCAGATCCCGTTCGTGATGAGTCTCTACTACAGCTTCACGGACTGGACGGTTACGCCACCGTCGCCCCGTACGTGGACCGGCATCTCCAACTACACCGATGCTTTCACGAACTCGTTCTTTCGGGAAGCGGCGGTCACGAGCATCGTCATGACCGTTAGTTCGGTCCTCCTATCCGTGATCCTCGGGACCGGAGTCGCCCTGCTCCTCGACCGAAAGTTCTTCGGTCAGGGCTTCGTTCGCACGCTGATCATCACGCCGTTTCTCGTGATGCCGGTCGTCGCCGGACTCGTCTGGAAGAACCAGATGTTCAGCGCCGCATTCGGCGTCATCAACTGGCTGCTCGAGGCGGTCGGCCTCGAAGCAGTCGAGTTCGCCAGCAAGTACCCCCGGTGGTCCATCGTTGCGGTCCTCGTCTGGCAATGGACGCCATTCATGATGCTGATCATCCTCGCGGGCTTGCAGGGGCAACCCGCCTCGGTGCTCGAAGCGGCAAAGGTCGACGGGGCAACCCCGAGGGCCACGTTCTTCCAGATCACGCTTCCGCACCTCCGCCCCTATCTCGAGCTCGGCGTACTACTCGGGTCGATCTATCTCATCCAGGTCTTCGACCACATTGTCGTGATGACCGGCGGCGGCCCCGGTTCGACGAACGTGCCGTACTTCGTCAATCAGCGGTCGATCGGTGGGGGCTGGCGCTTCGGCAGCGCTTCCGCTTTCTCCATTCTCGTCGTGATCGCCACGATCTTCATCGCAACGTTCGGCTTGAGAGTTCTCTCAGGCCTCCTCGAAGGAGAAGAGCCATGAGCGGGAGCAACACCGGACCAGTCGTCGGCGAGCGCAAGTTGGGCGGCTACCTCCTGAGCGCACTCGCCTGGTTCGTCGGGTTCTTGTTCTTCTTCCCGGTTTTCTGGATGGTGCTCAGCGGATTCAAGACCGAAGCCGACGCCAACGGACCTCCCAAACTCTTCTTCGAGCCGACGACGGAGCAATTCGCCGAAGTCACAAATGACACGACCGGGTTGCTCAGCGCCGGCGAAGCGTTCTCCAACTCGTTCTGGGCAGTCGCGATCTCCACGGTGCTCGTGATGCTGCTTGCGATCCCGGCCGCGTACGCGCTGTCGATCAAGCCCGTCGACAAGTGGCGAGACGTGCTCTTCTTCTTCATCTCGACGAAGTTCCTGCCCATCGTCGCTGCAATCCTGCCGCTGTGGATCATCGCTCGCGAACTCAACCTGTTGAACACTCGCCTCATCTTGATCATCCTCTACACCGCGATGAACCTGCCACTCGCGGTGTGGATGCTGCGGTCGTTCTTCTCTGAGGTGCCGCGAGAACTGATCGAAGCGGCACAGATAGACGGAACAAATCTCCGCGGACAGATCACCTCGGTGATCCTGCCGATCGTCGCTCCTGGCCTCGCCGCGACGGCGCTCCTCTGCGTGATCTTCGCCTGGAACGAGTTCTTCCTTGCGGTACAGCTCAACCCGATCGAAGGGTCCACAGTGCCCATCTGGGTGACCGGCAACGTGAGCACCCGCGGCAACTTCCTCGCAAAGCTCTCTGCAGCATCGACGCTCGCAACCCTTCCGGTGATCATCGCCGGCTGGCTTGCCCAGAAGCGCATGATCCGTGGTCTGGCAATGGGAGCAATCAAGTGAAAGGCGCGAACTGTGGCTGAGGTGAAATTTGATGCGGCATCGCGCATCTACCCCGGGACCGAAGAACCTGCGGTCAACAAGCTGAACCTCGACATCGGCGACGGCGAACTCCTCGTGCTCGTCGGTCCGTCGGGATCGGGTAAATCGACGGCCCTCCGGATGCTCGCGGGGCTCGAGTTCGTCAACGATGGAAGTATCTTCATCAACGACAAAGACGTCACGCTCGCCCCGCCTCAAGACCGTGACATCGCCATGGTGTTCCAGAACTATGCGCTCTACCCGCAGATGACGGTGGCCTCGAACATGGCCTTCGCTCTGAAACAACAAGGAGTGTCGAAGGAGGATCGCATGGCGAGGGTCAAAGAGGCGGCCAAGATCCTCGATCTCGAGCCGTTCCTCGATCGGAAGCCGAAGAACCTTTCCGGTGGTCAGCGCCAGCGCGTCGCCATGGGCCGGGCCATCGTGCGCGAACCCCAGGTCTTCCTCATGGACGAGCCGCTGTCGAACCTCGATGCGAAGCTTCGAGTGCAGACACGTACCGAGCTCGCCGACCTTCAGGCCCGACTCGGCGTGACGACCGTCTACGTGACTCATGATCAGGTCGAGGCAATGACGATGGGTCATCGTGTCGCCGTCCTCAACTTCGGAGTGCTCCAGCAGGTGGACGCGCCACGGACCCTGTACTCGGCACCGGCCAACAAGTTCGTTGCGGGATTCATTGGTTCCCCTGCCATGAATCTCCTCGCGGCCTCGGATGTCGGCGGACGCGCCGGCATCGGAGGAGTCCAGGTCCCGCTTTCGGACGCCGTCGCCGCCGCCGCTGGGGCTCATCCCGCACGAGAGCTCACCGTCGGGGTACGCCCCGAGCATCTGCAGCTCGGCTCAGAGGGCATTCCTGGTGAAGCGATTGTCGTCGAGGAACTCGGCTCCGAGTCGTTCGTGCACGTCCGCATCGACCATCTGGGTGAGTCCACCACGATCGTGGTGCGAGACGAAGGCGAGACGGACGTCCGCCGAGGCGACAACGTGTCGGTTGGCTTCAACGGACCCGTTCATCTGTTCGGTCCTGACGATCAGCGGATTTCCGGCTGATTCGTACCGGTCGGCGTCGGTCCTGTCACGCTCAGGCCCCTCCGGGGCGTGGCAGGACTAACGTCTTGAACATCGAGTCGGGACGTCGCCCCGACTCTCGGATCTTCGCCTGCGCGCGGCAGTCTTCCGGGAGGTCGATCGAGGAGGCCTGACCGATGCCGGTCCATTTCAGCGATGACGAGATGGCGAGTCGCGCGCGGCGCGCCGCCACGGCGTTTGCCGACGCTGGGATCGATGCACTTCTCGTCTTCAAGCAGGAGTCGATGTATTGGCTGTGCGGATACGACACGTTCGGCTTCTCGATGTTCCAGTGTCTTGTGGTCACGGCCGCCGGCGAACGGGTACTGCTGACTCGCCAGCCGGACCGGGGCACGGCCCTGCACACGTCGAACCTCACCGACATCCGGATCTGGGCAGACCGAGAGGGCGTGAACCCGGCCGACGAACTGGTTGCCATCCTCGACGACCTCGGGCTTCGTGGCGGGCGGATCGGGATCGAGCTCGACAGCTACGGGCTCAAGGCGTCCAACTGGATTCTGCTTGAGGCAGCCCTCGACGGGGCTTGCCGATGGGAGGACGCGTCGACACTGATCCAGGAGCTACGCCGGACGAAGAGCCCGGCAGAGCTCGCCTACATTCGGCGTGCGGCAGAGCTTGCCGACGACGCGTGGGACGCCGCAGTCTCGCGGGCCGCTGCGGGCGTCTCCGAAGCCGAGGTCCTGGCGGACATGCAGGACGTGATCCTGCGCGGCGGCGGCGACTACGCGGGCAACGAACTGATCATCGGGTCCGGTCCGGCTGCCCTGATGGTGCGCTACACGTCCGGCCGCCGAACGCTCGACCCACAGGATCAGCTGACGCTCGAATGGTGCGGCGTGCAGCGCCGCTATCACGCAGCGATGATGCGCACGCTGCTGATCGGCGACCCGTCGCCCGAGCACGCTGCGATGCACGCGGCATGCCGAGACGCGCTGCTGGCCTGCGAATCGGCGATCAGCCCTGGGGCGACGCTCGGTGAGGTCTTCGACGTGCACGCGGCCGTGCTCGATGACGCCGGCTACCGGGAGCATCGAATGCACGCCTGCGGTTACGGCATGGGTGCGGTCTACGCGCCCATCTGGGTCGACTGGCCGATGTTGTACTCGGGCAACCCACTCACGTTCGACGTCGACCAGGTGTTCTTCCTGCACATGATCCTGCTCGACCTCGACAGCGGACGGGCAATGAACCTCGGCCACTCGGTGCGGGTCACCGACGATGGCGTCGAACGCCTGAGTCGCTCTTCACTGGACCTCGTGGTGCGATGAGAACCGGGTCGGGACCCCCTATGTCGACGACATCAATGCCATCGAGTTCGACTACATGACCGCCCAGGGCTACGAGATCGCCGAACTCACCGGGCTCGGCATCACCAACGACTCCGACATGGTGCGGGTGAGTCCTCGGTACATCCGTGATTTTGCCGTCTCGCTCGACCGCCCCGATGCCGACGCGATCTTCATCTCGTGCGGCGCGTTGCGTACGGTCGACGTCATCGAAGAGATCGAGGCGTCCGTCGGCAAACCCGTGATCGCGAGCAATCAGGCCATGCTGTGGCACTGCCTGCGACTCGCCGGTATCGATGACCAATTCGACGGGCTCGGACGGCTCGTCAGGGAGTGTTGACGCAGATGGGCTGGGATTTCTGGATCGATCGGGGCGGGACCTTCACCGATGTGGTGGCTCGGCGGCCCGATCGCACGCTCGTCACCACCAAGCTC
>JAHDDK010000088.1:0-1480 GCA_020629375.1 Acidimicrobiales bacterium | reverse complement strand
CGGCTTTGGTCAGGTGTCGGTGAGTCACGAGGTCAATCCGCTGATGAAGCTCGTGTCACGCGGCGACACCACGGTCGTCGACGCCTATCTGTCGCCGGTGCTGCGCCGGTACGTCGAGCGTGTCGATGCGCAGCTTCGGAGCGACGACGATGGGCCGCTCCTGATGTTCATGCAGTCGAACGGCGGACTCACCGAAGCACACCGGTTCGAAGGCAAGGACGCACTGCTCAGCGGACCTGCCGGAGGTGTCGTCGGCATGGTCGAGACGGCACAGGCGGCCGGATTCGATCGCCAGATCGGCTTCGACATGGGCGGCACGTCGACCGATGTCTCGCATTGGGCGGGTGCGTTCGAGCGGGTGACCGAGACCGAAGTGGCGGGCGTCCGCGTCCGCGCCCCGATGATCGATATTCACACAGTCGCCGCAGGCGGCGGGTCGATCGTTCGGTTCGACGGGTCGCGCCTTCGGGTTGGGCCCGAGTCGGCGGGCGCCGATCCGGGACCCGCCTGCTACGGCAAGGGCGGCCCGCTCGCAGTGACCGACTGCAACGTCGCCACCGGCAAACTCCGGCCCGAGTACTTTCCGTCAGTCTTTGGTCCCGACGGCGACGCGCCGCTCGCCGCCGAGGTGGTCGGCGACCGCTTCACCGAGATCGCGGAGGCGATCGGAACGGCGACGGGCTCCACGCCGTCGGCCGAGGAAACCGCCGAAGGCGCCGTCGCGATCGCGGTCGACAACATGGCCAACGCGATCAAGAAGATCTCGGTCCAACGGGGGCACGACGTGTCGGACTACACGCTCGTCTGCTTTGGCGGTGCGGGCGGCCAACATGCCTGCCTCGTGGCGGAACAACTCGGGATCGAGCGAGTGCACATTCACCCGTTGGCTGGCGTCCTCTCGGCGGTCGGCATCGGCCTCGCCGACGTCCGACACGTGAGCGACCATGCCGTCGAGGCGACGCTCGACGACGGCGTACTGGGCTCGCTCGGAGCGTCGTGGCAACACATGGGTGCGCTCGGCGCCGCGGCCGTCGCCGAACAAGGCGTGCCGGCAGATCGGACGGAGACGATCCACCGGCTCGCCGTCCGCTACGACAACAGCGACACGTCGATGCTCGTCGCCGCGGGCGATGCCACCTCGGTCCGTGCCGCCTTCGAAGAGGCACATCGGGCCCGCTACGGGTTCACGAATCCCGACCGTCCGTTCGTGATCGAGTCGATGCAGGTCGAGACGGTCGGTCGCTCCGAAGGCTGGGCCGACGCTGGCACCTTCTCGCCACACCCAGAGGGCAACCGCGCCGAGCCGGTCGGGCATCACCGCACCTGGATGAAGGGGGCATGGCACGACACCCCGTTCGTGCGTCGAGGTGACCTGTCTGCCGAGGAGTCTCTGGCCGGACCGGCAGTCGTGATCGAGCCGACGGCAACGACGGTGATCGAACCCGGCTGGACCGCGACGATGCGCCCCAACGGCGACCTC
>JAHDDK010000162.1 GCA_020629375.1 Acidimicrobiales bacterium | reverse complement strand
GATGGCGGCGGCGCCGAGCTACGGCTGGCTGCTCGCGGCCAACATCGTGGCGGGGATCCCACAGGGGTGGGGCAATCCGGCCACCAACAAGGCCATCAGCCGGGGCGTCTCCGCATCTCAGCGCGGCACCTTGACCGGGATCAAGCAGTCCGGCGTCCAGCTCGCCGTGTTCCTGGCCGGCGTCGTGATGCCACCGGTCACCGCCGCAGCCGGCTGGCGCACGGGGCTCTGGGTCGCTGCGGGGCTTTCCGTGGTCGCGGTGTTCGGGCTGCGGTTCGTTCCCGAACTCGACGACGAGCAGCTGGGCGAAGCGAGCGACACGACGCCCACCGACGCTGACCCCGACCGCTCGCCGCTTCGGCCCTTCGTCTACCAGATCGCGATCTACGGATTCCTGCTCGGTTTCGTCGGCGGCGGGCTGGGCCGGTTCCTCCCGCTCTTCGCCGAAGAAGCGGTCGCCTTCACCGCCGCCGGGGCCGGTCTCGTCTTCGGCCTGCAGGGCCTCGTCGCAATCCCCACGCGGATCAGCACCGGCATGGCACTCGATCGAGGCCTGTCGGTCCGGACGACGCTCACCACGATGGGCCTCGTCGGTGGCGTCGCGGTGCTGTTGATCCTCTCCGCGGCGAGTGTCGGCCAGTGGATGATGTGGGTCGGCACGGTGCTCGCGGGCCTGACCCTCGGCGCCTGGAACACGGCCGCCAACCTTTCCATGATCCGAGAGGGCGCCAGTGCCGGACGTGCGAGCGGCATGTTGATGTTCGGCTTCTTGCTCGGCCTGACCGTCGGCGGCCCGACGATCGGGTGGTCGATCGACGCCTTCGGGTACACCCCAGGCTGGATCGCGTCGGCCGTCATGGCGTGGCTCGGCGCCACAGTGGTCGCCCGCCGCATCGATGGGCCAGGCACCTCAGCTCGCAATCATTGACTCGTGCACGATCGGATCCATGACGACGAGCCCGATACAGGCGAAGCCATCGTTCGGCATCTGTTGGCGCGCGACTGCCCCGATTTGATCGGTTCACCAGCGGAATACGTATCGACATCTGGAACGGACAATGCGATGTGGCGGATACGCCGGCCTGGCCACGATTGCGACCTCGTCGTACGACTACCACGTCGATCCGGCGCCGCTGCAGGAATGCAACAGGAGATTGCCGTTCTCCACGCTCTCGAGCGTCTCACGATCGGGCCGGGAATCCGCACACCGAAGGTGGTTCACGCAGGCTCCCCGACAGACCGCTTTCCGCACCCCTGGTGCATTCTCGCTTGGGTCGACGGCACGGACGCCTGGTCGGCCAGAGCACAACTCGAAAGCGCTCCTGAGCTCTTCCAAGACCTTGCCTCCACCGTCTCTTCGTTGGCAGCCATCGACTCGACTGGGGTGGCCCGACGAACGCACGGCGACCGGGGTGGTCCGCTGACGCCGGTTCTCGATCGCCTCGATGTGTGGCTCGCCAACCCTGCTGCGGCAGCGCTCGTCGACGTCACAGCGGTGAGCCGCCTAGCCGACGAGGCCCGCGAACTGATCGACGAGCATGTGCAATTCGGCTTCGTGCATGGAGATCTGATTCCCGGCAATGTCCTCGTCGAGGACCGACGTCTCCGTGCGGTCATCGATTGGGGAGGTGCCGGTTGGGGCGACCTCGCCCAGGATCTGGCTCCTGCATGGTCGGTGCTCGACTCCAGAGATCGATTGGCTTTTCGAGATCGCCTCGGAACGTCAGACGCTGTATGGATCCGAGGTCGAGCGTTCGAGCTCGAACATGCCGTTGGAAGCTACCTCTACTACAAGCCCAGACGACACGAATTGGCGGCGGTGATGAAGCGAACGCTCGACCGGATCCTTGCGGAAGGACCATTGAGCTGACGGTGCCGCCGCAGTGGTCGCCCGCCGCATCGATACCCTCGACCCATGAACCATCCGGCGCCTCGTGGACGAACCCGCAACGTGTTCGTGCGACGTGTCGGGCCCGATGCCGACCGACGTCGCCCCGACGACTTGATCGTCGAAGAG
>JAHDDK010000022.1 GCA_020629375.1 Acidimicrobiales bacterium | reverse complement strand
GTGACCTCTGCCGTGTGAAGGCAGCGCTCTAGCCAACTGAGCTAACGGCCCGGGAACCCAGCACTGTAGCGGACACTCATGTCGGTCGGACACCTGCCGAACAGGACTGCATGAGTGCGCAGGAAACCGTGGCTTCACACCCCTTGCTTCGGCATCAGCGTGTCCGGTTCCGGTGTGCACCGTGTGAGGTGGCCTGGACCTCTGATGAGGACGACACCTGTTGGAACTGTGGCGAGCGTGGTGTGTCGCTGCGAACGGCCTTTTCGTTGCGCGAGGACGACTACCTGCATCTCGACTTCGAGTAGGTCTCGATTGCGGGTTGGCGTCGCCTGCACTCGCCGAATTGTCGCGACATCGGGCCGACGGGCCCATGACTGGGTGAAACCACCAGTGGTACTCCTTGATCTGTGGAGGCCAACCGAACGACGTCTGGCGCAACACTGCGTCTGCCGATCTTGCTGTTCTTGTGCATGGCAGCAGGATTTGTCGGCACGACGTCATTCGGATTGGCCTTCGCCGACGAAACCCCAACGTCGGCTCCGGGTGCTCCGGAGGTGCAGTTGGCGCCGGCGGCGGTCGTGGCCGCCGGCGCTGACGTGCTCGATCCGAACACGGTCACTCGGCTCACGTCGTACACGAGACACCTCACGGAGGGGGGTACGGCGTTTGCTCTTGAAGACGGACGCATCGTCACGGTGGCGCATGCGCTGGTCGATGCTCGAGGGATCGGTCTCGGCGATGTTGATGATCCGTTCCTGATCGATTTCGATGCGCCAGATGCGCCAGTGACGACGGTGTCGCGGCTGCACGACCTCGCTTCGGTGGATCTATCGGACCTCGATTCGACTGGACTGTTCGGAGCGCGGGCGTCGCTGGCTCCGCAGGTGCCTGCGGTTGGTTCGACGGTGGTGATGGCCGGAATCCCCGAGTCGGGGCGTCTCGAGATCGTGACCGCTCAGGTGCTTGCTCGACGCGACGGCGTGGAGTTTGGGATCGGCCGCCCCGATGTTCTGGTGCTCGATCAAGCCGTGTCCACCGGTTGGTCTGGTGGTCCTGTCGTCGACGACCAGGGTCGCGTCTTCGCTGTGATCGTCGCTGTTGAGCGGACATCGGGCGTCACGCTTGCGGTCCCGATCGAGCATCTTCCTGGCTGACGGGCGGTCCGCGCGACTTCTAGGGTGAGCCGGGTGCAACGGGTACATCTGATCGCGGCCGGCGATCCGCCACCGACTGATTGGGTTGGCGAGGTGAAGCTCGATGACGTCATCGTGGCGTGCGATGGAGGCTTGGCGGCTGCGCTGGATTTCGGGCTCGACGTCGATCTGCTCGTCGGTGACCTCGACTCGGCGGCGCCAGCACGGGTGGACGCGTTTCGTGCGGCCGGAGGGGCAGTCGTGTCCTTTCTGGCCGACAAGGACCGGACCGACCTGGAGCTCGCGTTGGACGAAGTCATCGTCCGCTACCCGGGCCACGAACTTGTCGTGACGGGAGTGGCCGGCGGGCGGGTCGACCATCAGATCGGAAACTGGGCGGCACTCGCCGGGTATGCCAGGCGGTCGGGCGGAGCGGTTCGTGTGTGGCTGTCGGAGGAGACGATTTATGTGGTTGCCGACTCGGTGTCACTCGACGTGTCACCCGGTCAGCTCGTGTCGATCCATCCCTGGGGTGGGGAAGCATCGGGTGTGTCGACGACGGGTCTCAAGTGGCCGTTGGGCGATGCGACACTCAGTCCGTTCGAGGCCCTCGGCGTGAGCAACGTGTCGACCGGTGAAGCCGTGACCGTCGCCGTTCGGACCGGCGTCATCTTCGTTTCCGTCCAGCGCCTGGATTGAACAGTTTCGAGCGCGCCGTTGAGCAGGCTCAGGATCGGTCTGGCGAGACTGTCGCTCAGGCGCCGGTGGCGTGGTAGCCGCCGTCGACGTGGATCATCGACCCGGTCGTCATCGGGAACCAGTCCGAAAGCAAGGCGACGGTGGACCTCGCGACTGCGCTGCTGTCCCGCACGTCCCAGCCGAGCGGTGCACGGTCGTCCCACACGTCCTCGAACGCCGTGAAGGCGGGGATCGACTTGGCCGCGATGGTTCGAATGGGGCCAGCGGCGACCAGGTTGAATCGGATGCCGTCCGCGCCGTGCGCTCGGGCGAGATAGCGGTTGGCCGATTCGAGCGCCGCCTTGGCGACACCCATCCAGTTGTACGCCGGCCACGACACGGTGGCGTCGAAATCGAGGCCGACGATCGACCCGCCGTCTGTCATCAATGGGCAGACAACCTCGGCCAGGGTCTTGTAGCTGTAGGCCGAGATCTCGAGGGCCGTTTTCACGTCCTCCCACGGAGCGCTCATGAAGTCCTCGCCCAGACACGACTCGGGGGCGAATCCGATCGCATGGAGCGCGCCGTCGACGCGCCCCCAGCTCGACTCGAGGTGGCTCCGAAGCGCTGGCACGTGCTCGGGATCGGTCACGTCGAACTCGAGGACCTCGGGTTCGACGGGCAGCTTGCGTGCGGTCCTTTCGGTGAGGCGAAGACCGCGCCCTGCGCCCGTGAGAACGATGTTCGCTCCCTCCTGTTGGGCCAGCGCCGCAACACCGAACGCGAGTGACGCATCCGTCAGCACGCCGGTGATCAGGATGTTCTTTCCGTCGAGCAATCCCATTGTCGAGTCCTCCCCGTGATTGCGGCGAACCATACTTGGAGACCATGGTCATGACGACGACGGAGAGCCCGGCGGCACCCGCGGGCACGGTGATGTTGCACGACACGGCTCAGGCTCGCTCGGTCCCAGTACCCGATACCGAACCGATTCGGGTCTATACCTGCGGGATCACTCCGTACGACGCGACCCATCTGGGGCACGCGGCGACCTACGTGACCTACGACGTGCTGCAACGTCACCTTCTGCACCGCGGACGAGAGGTTCGCCTGGTCCGCAACATCACCGATGTCGACGACGATCTCTTCGCCCGCTCGAAACGCGATGGCATCCACTACCTCGATCTCGCGTTCGGACAGAAGCGCCGATTCGATGACGACCTCGATGCACTCGGCGTTCTGGATCCGTGGAGCGAACCTCGTGCGACCTCCGCAATCCCGGACATCCGAGGCCTCATTCATCAGCTGTTGGGCGATGGTGCGGCCTATCAGGTGGACGATTGGGTCTACTTCGATCGCAGCTCCGCCGAGACCTTCGGATCTGTGTCGGGATACACCCGAGTCGACATGCGGACGATCGGGGAGCGTCGAGGAGAAGATCCACACGACCTGCGGAAGCGTCACCCGCTCGACAGCGTGTTGTGGAAGCCGTCTCAGCCCGGCGAACCCGAATGGGAGAGCCCATGGGGGAGAGGTAGGCCAGGCTGGCATATCGAGTGTGTGGCGTTGGCGCTACGGGAGATGGGAGGTGTCGACATCCAAGGAGGCGGATGCGATCTCGTGTACCCCCATCACGAGTTCTGCGCGGCGATCACGTCGGTTCTTCCGGGCGGCGACCGTGCATCGATCTGGATGCATCAGGCGTGCGTTCACCTTCGAGGCGAGCCGATGTCAAAGTCGACCGGAAACCTCATCTTCGTCCACGAACTGGTGCAGCAGTACGAAGCAGTTGCTGTCAGGACCGCCGTCATGTCCCAGCACTATCGGACTCCGGAGTGGACCTGGGAAGATCGGCTGTTGAGCGAGGCGACGGCGCGGCTCGACCGGTGGCGGCAGGCGATGGGTGGATCGACCGAACTCGCCGTCGAGGAGGCTCACGCTCCCCTCGACGACGATCTCGACGTTCCGGGCGCCCTGGCTGTCCTCGATGACGCGGCGGCCCGCGGCATCGATGTCACGACAGCAGCGGCTGCGTTCGGTATTCGTCTCTGAGCGGCGATAGCGGGGTGCGCCACCGCCGTCACGACGGCGATCAGAAAACGGCGTTGATCTGCTCGCACCCCGCGGTGGCATCCGCGGGATTGGGCACGACGGTTCCGGGCGAGAGGACGAGGAACTCCGGCCAGCAACGATCGGTACCGGACCCGCCATCGAGGCGATCATCGTTGGCCCCGCCCGTCATCAGGTCGTTTCCGCTGTTGCCGTTGACAGTGTCGTCGCCCTGAAAGCCATCGATCACATCGGGGCCGTCGCCACCATTCAGGCGGTCGTCTCCGCCTTCGCCGCCGAGGTAGTCGGCTCCTGGCCCACCGTCCAGCACGTCGTTTCCTCCGGGGAAGAACTGGAGCAGCCCCTCGACGTCGAACTGGCGACCGTCATCGCCGAGGATGAAGTCGTCGCCGATGCCGCCGTCGATCACGTCGGCGTCGGCCCCTCCGAGGATGTCGTCATTGCCTGCGCCGCCATCGATCTGATCGTTGCCGGATTCGCCGTCGATGGCATCGCCGCCGTCGCCGCCGACGATCTGGTCGTCGCCGTTGCCGCCGAACAGGTCGTCGTTTCCGTTGCCGCCGTCGATCACGTCGCTGCCGTCGCCGCCTTCGATCAGGTCGGCACCAGACTCCCCGCGGAGAATGTCATCGCCGATGTCACCGAGAATGCGGTCGGGATCGTTGCCGCCCCAGATCTCGTCTCGACCGACGCCACCCCGAATCAGGTCGTCGCCGTCTCCGCCACGAATGACGTCTGCGCCACCGTCGCCCTTGATGTTGTCGCGCATCATGCCACCGTCGATGATGTCGGGCTGGCCGCCGCCGCGAATGCGGTCCTTGCCACGTCCACCGTTGATGATGTCGATGCCGTTGAAGCCCCACAAGCGATCGCGGCCATTGCCGCCATTGATGATGTCGTCGCCAGCATTGCCGCGCACACGGTCATCGCCGTTGCCCGCGAAGATTCGGTCGTTCCCCTCGCCGCCAATGATCACGTCGTTGCCGTCTCCGGAACAGATGAGATCGTCGCCGCCGAGTGCATCGATGCGGTTGTTGCCGGGACCAGCGACGATCACGTCGTTGCCGGGCGTACCCATAATGACGGCGTCATTGCTGGAGATCGTCGCCGGGACACCGGCACAGTCGACCTGGGCAGCTGCCGGACTGGCAACGAGGAGTGAGGCCGTGACGGCAACCGCTGATGCGGCTGCGAACGGGCGAAGTGTGGACCTGAGCATGGGGTTCCCTTCGAGACGCCGCGCCCGCAGCGGAGATCGTAGTCGGGGTGGCGAGCGGCCACCAATGGGGTTGCGTGCAGTGCGGTCACGGATGGTGAGCCGTCGGGTTGGCCGAGCGGGTGCGGCCACCACGGAGGTCTCTCGGCGCGTCGCTAGGATTTCTTGACTATGAACCAGCTCACGGTCCGACTACCCGATGGTTCCGAACGTGTTCTCGAGGACGGCGCCACCGCCGCCGACCTTGCGGCACAGATCGGACCTGGTCTCGCCAAAGCGGCGTTGACTGCGGTGGTCGATGGGACCGAGGTCGATCTCGCCGCATCGCTGACCGATGGTGTGACCGTCGAGCTGGTCACCGACCGCGATGAGCGGGCGCTCCACACGATCCGTCACTCGACCGCCCACCTGATGGCCCAAGCAATCCTGGACCTGCACCCGGGCGCGACGTTCGCGATCGGCCCGCCGATCGAGCACGGCTTCTACTACGACTTCGAGCTGCCCGACGGAAAGACCTTGTCCGACGAGGATCTGGCGGCGATCGAGGACCGCATGCGGAGCCTCGTCGACGAAGACCAGCCCTTCGAGCGTCACGAGATCTCCGTCGACGAGGCCCTCGACCTGTTCTCAGGCGAGCCGTACAAGGTCGAGATGATCAAGTCATTCGCAGGCGGCGCAGCATCCTCGGACGATGTCGGAGAGATCAGCGGCGACGTCGTCAGCTACTACCGAAACTCCGACACGTTCCTCGACATGTGCACCGGTCCGCATGTTCCGACGACGGGTCGCCTCGGCCATTTCAAGTTGCAGAAAGTCGCAGGCGCCTACTGGCGTGGCGACGAGAAGCGCCCGATGTTGCAACGGATCTACGGCACGGCCTGGCTCAACAAGAAAGACCTGAAGGCGCATCTGCATCGCCTCGAGGAGGCCGAAAAACGAGATCATCGTCGCCTCGCAAACGAGATGGACCTCGTCTCGTGGCCAGAGGAGCTCGGTCCGGGGCTCGCCGTGTGGCACCCGAAGGGTGCGCTCATCCGAACGTTGATGGAGGACTTCTCTCGGCAGCGACACACCGAAGGTGGCTACGAGTTCGCGTTCAGCCCCCACATCGCGAAGTCGGTGCTGTGGGAAACGTCGGGACACCTCGACTTCTACGCCGACGGCATGTACCCGCCCATGGAGATGGACGGCGCGACGTATTACCCGAAGCCGATGAACTGCCCGTTCCACGTGATGATCTACAAGAGCAATCAGCGGTCGTATCGCGACCTGCCGATCAAGATCTTCGAGCTCGGCACGGTCTACCGCTACGAGTTGTCCGGGGCGGTTCACGGGCTGTTGCGGAGTCGCGGGTTCACCCAGGACGACAGCCACATCTTCGTCACCCGTGAGGACATCGCCGAACAGATCGCCGACCTGCTCGACTTCGTGCTCGACATGTTGCGGGCCTTCGGCTTCGACGACTTCCAGGCGAAGCTCTCCACGCGGCCCGAGGAGAAGTCGGTCGGCGACGACGAGATCTGGGACATGGCCACCGAGGGCCTGCGCTCGGCGCTCGATGCCCACGGCCTGGACTACATCGTCGATGAAGGCGGCGGCGCGTTCTATGGCCCAAAGATCGACGTCGACGTGAAGGACGCGATCGGGCGGGCATGGCAGCTCTCGACCATCCAACTCGACTTCAACCTGCCCGACCGTTTCGACCTCGAATACATCGGCGCCGACGGCGACCGTCATCGACCCGTGATGATTCACCGTGCGCTCATGGGCTCGATCGAGCGTTTCTTTGGCGTCTTGCTCGAGCACTACGCCGGCAACTTCCCGGCATGGCTGGCCCCCGAGCAGGTCCGGGTCCTCCCGGTTGCGGAGGCCCACCAGGAGTACGCCGAACAGGTTGCGTCGACGCTCAAGGCCGGGGGGTTCCGGGTCGACGTCGATCCCGCGACCGACCCGTTGGGTAAGCGCGTTCGTCGAGGCAAGGTCGACAAGTTGCCGTATGTGCTGGTGGTCGGAGACGACGATGTTGCAGCAGGCACGGTGGGTGTGAACACCCGAGGTGAGAAGGATGTCGACCGCGATGTGACGGTCGAGGACTTCGCCGCTCGCTTGCACGACGACGTCGACCAGAAACGCTGAGGGCTCATGACAGGCCTTGCGCACTTGTGGGCCGGGTGGCGGCTGCCCTACATCGCTGCTGACGACGATGAACGAGCGAAGGGACACACGCCTGGGCTGACCCTGTTCGAGGGCATCGAGCAGTCCGATCTTCCCGATGACGCGACCTACGTCGTCTGGCGTGGGGAGCGAACCTTCGCTCTGCTCAACGCGTATCCCTACACCTCCGGTCACCTGATGGTTCTTCCGAAAGTCGGGCTCGCAGCCCTCGAGGACCTCGATCTGGACACGCACGACGAACTCTGGCGAACCGTACGGTCGGCCGTGGTTGCCGTGAAAGCGGCGTATGCGCCCCACGGCGTGAACGTCGGCATGAACCTCGGACGGGAGTCCGGCGCAGGTGTCCCGGACCACATCCACGTGCATGTTCTGCCTCGATGGTCGGGAGACACCAACTTCATGACGAGCGTCGCCGAGGCCCGCGTACTCCCCGAATCGCTCCGTGACACGTGGCAACGTCTCGTTGAGGCGTGGCCGGACGACGTCTAGTCCGTAGCCTCGCAGACATGTCCGACGACATCGCTACCGACCTCGGCTCCGACGGCTCCGACGGCGAGGAATACGTCGACGAACTCCCCGAAGATCTCAACGCCGTGGATTTCGTCGGTCCGTACCTGTTTCCCAACAACAGCCGACGTCGCGTTCCGGGGATCCTGTATCTCCTCATCGGGGCCGCCGTGATCGTGTGGTGGTTCGTGCGTGACTCGGCCGACCCGAATCCGCTGCTGAACGGGGGCATACCGCTCGCGGGCGTCGGTTTGATCCTTCTTGGCCTCTATCACCTCCAGGCCGGTTGGGACCTTGCCGTCGACGAACAGGATGCGCTGGTGGCGGCCACGAAGGCGGTCGGTTTCCCGGTCGGCCACGCATCTGCACAGATGGCGTGGCGCGGCTTGCGGAGCCGTCCTACCTGGCGAATCCTGCTGTATTCGAACGAATCGCCACCGTCCACCCGTGGTTTCGCAATGGTTGACGGGGTCGACGGTGAGGTGCTCACGACCCTGGTCGAAGACAACCCGGAGGATTGGGCCAGCCTCGAGCCAGCGATCGGGCAGTCGGACGACGTCTGACTCTGGAGGAGTGACGCTGGCCGACTAGCGAAAGGACTGGACCGTCCGCTCGACGCGTGCGAGTCGGTCAGCGGAGACGCGTGCAACGCCACGGACGAGGTCGATCAACGAGATCGACCCGCTGGGGGTCGGGGCCGTCTTGTTCCAGTCGTTCGCCTTGAGATCCTTGAGTCGGTTGTCGAGGTTCTCGAATGCGGCGGTGAGGTTCTCGAGCGCAGCGCCGGCCGTTGCTGGCCACGGGCCGCTGCCCTGATTGGCGAGCGCGGCGACGACGGTCGAGTCGAGCGCCTCGGGTGCGTTGTACGACGTCGTCCGGATCGCGTTCGTGAGCGTTGCCACTTGGGCGAGCACGGCACCGCAGTCTTCGGCGGCGCTGACCCCATCGGGGCCAACGGTTGTGAAGACCTCTTCGATGTTCTTCGGCGGCGGGAGGTGCAGCGCGTCCTTCCATCGGCGGGGCATCGACGCCACGCTGGCGGTGAGGTTCGGTGGTTGGAGGCGGTCATAACGGTCACCCATACACCCGCAACCTAGCCGCGGTGGTCCGCTCGGCAGCTAGCGTGAACGCACGGGCTGGAGCCGTGCGACCCCCTGTGGCGTCGTTCGTGCGGGTGGTCGGCCCCCAAACGAAGGAGCCGAGATGTTCGACGGGAACTTTCGAGAGCAGGTCGATCGCAACGTCCAGCCGGTCGGGCGGGCGCTCGTCGGCATGGGGATCACCGCAGACGTCATGACGATCATCGGGATCGGCATGTCGGCTGCCGCAGCGGTCGTGATCGGCTCGGGCAATCTCGCCTGGGGACTCGTGCTCATGATTGCGACGGGCCTCCCGGATCTGCTCGACGGCGCGATCGCCAAAGCCGCTGGCACGTCGTCGACCCGCGGCGCGTACTTCGACTCGGTCTCGGATCGCCTGACCGACATCTTGTTGTTCAGCGGCGTCGCCTGGTACCTCTCCGCGACACGAGATGATCAACTGCACATGCTTCCGGTTGCAGTCATGGGCGTCGCACTCATGATCAGCTACCAGCGTGCCAAGGCCGAATCGCTGGGCTACGACGCCAAGGGCGGGTTGATGGAACGCGCCGAGCGGTTCATAGCGCTGGGCATCGGCCTCTTCCTCGGAGCTTTCGATGACCGGCTACTGATCGCCACGCTGTGGATCATGTTCGTTCTCACGGCGCTCACGGCGATCCAGCGGTTCTTCAAGGTCTGGAAGCAGGCGAGCGTCGGTCGGCCGACGCCTCCGCCCGGACCACTCGGACGACGTCGATCCCGGACCGCGGGGCGCGACTCGGAGACCATGGCCGCCCGTTGGCGTCGTCTCCAAGAGCGTCGCTGACCGTCTCCGTCCGGATGGTCGGCCTCGACGCCACCACGATCCACCGCGCCGGAGCGTCGCTCGCACGCACGGTGCCTCGGGGAATCGCAGACCCCGGGCTTCGTGCAGGAGGCCTGCTCGCATCTCAGCTCGCCGGCGACAAACGGGTGATCGTCGAACGGAACCTGCGACGGGTCCATGGCACGTCGCTGCGAGGCAAGGCTCTGGACCGTGCCGTTGCGAAGACCTTCGAGGCCTACGCCCGCTACTACCTGGACTCGTTCCGATTGCCTGATCTTGATGCGCGCACAATCGATGAGGGCTTTGACTACTTCGGATTCGAGCACATCGTCGATGCCCTCGAACGCGGCGTCGGGCCGATGCTTGTCCTGCCGCATCTTGGGGGGTGGGAATGGGCTGCGTTCTGGCTGACCAAACTCCACGGGATCAAAGTCACCGCGGTGGTCGAGCCGCTCGAGCCCCCGGAGTTGTACGAGTGGTTCTTGTCGTTTCGTGAGTCGCTCGGGATGGACGTTGTCGCGGTCGGCCCCGAAGCCGGTCCCGCCATTCTCGAGGCGATCAACACCGGCCGGGTCGTGTGTTTGTTGTCCGACCGGATCGTCGCCGACGCAGCGGCGGTCGCGGTGGACTTCTTCGGTGAGAGGACGCTGCTTCCGGCGGGGCCGGCCACCATCGCGCTCCGAACGGGGGCGCCGATTCTGCCAACGGCGGTGTATTTCCGCGACGGGCGCCATTACGCCGATTGCCGCCCTCCGTTGGACACCTCCCGACAGGGTCGTTTCCGCGCTGATGTCTCACGAATCACGCAGGACATGGCGCGCGAGTTCGAGCGATTCATCACTCTCGCTCCCGAACAGTGGCATGTGCTTCAGCCGAACTGGCCGAGCGATTTCCGTGCGCTCGGCCGTCCACTCCCGGAGCGATACGAGGGTGTGACGGGGGAGCGGAGCGATGCGACGTGACTGACCGTCTTCGGATCGGGATGATCAGTCCCTATTCGTTGACAGTTCCGGGCGGGGTGCAAGGTCAGATTCTCGGACTGGCCCGAGCTCTCCGAGGCCTCGGCGAGTCCGTGCGGGTCCTTGGCCCATGCGACGGCCCGCCGCCCGAACCTTTTGTCACGCCGCTCGGGAACTCGGTGCCGACGGGAGCCAACGGCTCCGTGGCGCCGATCGCGCCGGATCCGGCGGCTCAACTCCGGACGATTCGGGCACTTCGCGACGAGGAGTTCGATGTCCTGCATCTCCACGAGCCGATCGCGCCGGGTCCGACCATGACGGCGCTGCTGATCAAGCCGGCACCGATCGTCGCCACGTTTCATGCTGCGGGCACGAGCCTTGCGTACGACGTGTTCAAGCCGCTCACGGCGCGCGGTGCACGACGGATCGACCGTCGCTTCGCGGTGTCCCAAGACGCTCGCGAGCTTGCGGAGCTGGCCCTCGGTGGTACCTACGAGGAGGCGTTCAACGGCATCGAACTCGCACCGTTCCGTTCTGTCGCTCCGGTGACGTCGGTTCATCCGACGGTGTTCTTCGTCGCGCGTCACGAAGAGCGGAAGGGGCTCGCATTACTGCTCGCGGCCTTTGCCGGTCTCGGTCCTGACGTGCGGCTACGGATTGCCGGCGTGGGACCAGAGACCGACGCTCTCCAGACGTCGACGGCTGGCGACGCACGGATCACGTGGCTCGGCGAGCTGGACGAGCAGGCGAAAATTGCCGAGATGCGAGGGGCAGACGCGTTCTGCGCGCCGTCCTTGCGAGGCGAGTCGTTCGGGATCGTCCTGCTCGAGGCGATGGCAGCTGGTACGGCGGTCGTGGCGTCTGACCTTCCGGGCTATGCGAATGTGACTCGGTCCGGGATGGACGCCGAACTGTTCGAGACGGGCGATTCGGACGCGCTTCGGGACGCGTTGCGCCGGGTCCTGAACGACGCCGACCGCCGTGCGGCCCTGATCGCGTCCGGCAACGAGCGAGTCGCTGATTTCTCGATGCGTCGTCTGGCGACGATATACCTCGACGCCTACCGATCGCTTCGGTCATGACGGGCCTATCATGGGGCGGCCCCAAGCCGACGAGGACCCAATGCCGCTCCGCATTTTCGCTCTCTTTGCCGTTCCCGCGGCCCTGATCTTCGTCATTTTCGTGGTGGCAGGCTTCGTCTGGTGGCCCTTCTGGCTGTTGACGATCCCCGCAACCGCCGCGGTCGTGTGGGCGTATTGGCGCCGTGCGGACGACGCGGTCATCCGGTCGCTGTCGGCGCGCCCGCTCGGGGCGACCGAAGGTCAACGACTCCGAAACACCGTCGAGAACCTCTGCCTGACCAGTGGCATCGAACAACCCGAGGTTCTCGTGATCGATGACCGTGCGGTCAACGTCGCCACCATCAACGGACGACGCAACACCCTGGTCGTGACGACCGCGTTGCTCGACACGCTCGACATCATGGAGACCGAAGGCGTGGTCGCCCACGCGCTGTCCAAGTACGCGTCTGGCGATACCCAGTACACGACGCTTGCGGCGTCGGGTGGAGCATTCGTCACGAAGCCTCAACGAAGCTGGGCGCGACAATGGGACGGAGGCGACGCCGGCGTCGTTCGCTTCGACATCTCGGGGGTGAAGTTGACGCGGTACCCGCCCGGGCTACGGTCTGCTCTCGAGAAAATCGATGCCCTTCCCACCGAGGTCGACGGTGGCGACTCACTCGGAACGGCATGGCTCGTGCCGCCACCGGATGCTCGTCTCCCGATCGATCATCGAATCGAAGTCCTTCAGGAGCTCTGATGACCCGAACCCGTCTCTGTGTGATTCTCGTCGCGCTCGCCTGCTTCGCAGCAGCCTGCGGCGGCGAGGACGGCGACGACGCCGCAACGGCGTCCTCGACCACGTCGGTCGCCACCACGACGACACCGCCGACAACCGTCGCGACGACCACCACCGAGGCGACGTCGACCACCACGACCGAGGCACAGCCAGTCGGGCCCGTCTACCCGCTCACCGGAGAGGGCGTCGAGGGTGCGGTCGAACCAACGCACCCCGCCGTCGTGGTGAAGATCTCGAACAACGACTCCACGGCACGGGCGGCCCTTCGCGGGCTCGAAGACGCCGACATCATCTTCGAGGAGCGGATCGAGCAGCAAGCGACCCGATTCGCCGCAGTTTTCCATTCGACGCTGCCCACCGAGGTCGGATCGGTCCGTTCAGGGCGGACCTCTGATGTCGACATCGTCGCCAACCTCAACCGGCCGATATTCGCCTTCTCGGGGGCAAACGACGGTGTGCACGCGCAGATTCGTCGAGCCGACAACGATGGGCTCCTCATCCGCGCCAGTGCGGACTTCGGCGACCGCGAATTCTCGCGAATCAGCGACTTTCGGGCGCCGGACAACCTCGTCGCCGACGTCTCGGCGTTGCTCGAGAAGGCCGACGACAACTCGGGTGCGCCCACACCCATCTTTGAATACTCGAACAACGTCGTCGAGCTTGGAACACCGTCGCCAGGCGTGAAGATCGATGCCCGGACTGCCGCCGACTACGTCTGGAGTGAGTCGACCGGCGGTTACCTCCGATCGCAGGGCGGCGAGCCACTCACTACCCGCGACGGCGTTCGTATCGCCCCAGCCAACGTCATCGTCCTCGGCACGAACTACGTCGCTTCGACGATCGACCGAGCATCCGTCGACGCGATCACGGTCGGAACCGGACCGGTCATCGTCTACTCGAACGGGTTCCGTGTGGAGGGCACCTGGCGGCGCGAGTTCCAGCGTGACGGCTACACCCTGGAGACGTCCGACGGACAAATCATTGGTCTGGCTCCGGGCCAGACGTGGGTGTCTCTGACGCCTGGTGGCACATCGCGGGAACTCTCTGTCGAAGAGGCCGATTCGCTGCGGTGATCCCCGAAGGCGGTCGCTAGGCTGCCCGCATGACGAACGAGTCGACTCAAACGACCGGTAGCCCGCTGGTCAAGCGGGGCCTTGCCGAGATGCTGAAGGGCGGCGTCATCATGGACGTCGTCGACCCCGAACAGGCCAAGATCGCCGAGGACGCCGGCGCAGTCGCCGTGATGGCTCTCGAACGAGTGCCAGCCGACATCCGCGTCGATGGCGGTGTGGCCCGAATGTCCGATCCCGACATGATTCAGGGAATCCAAGACGCCGTGACCATTCCCGTGATGGCCAAGGCGCGGATCGGCCATTTCGTCGAGGCACAGATCTTGCAAGCGCTCGATGTGGACTACATCGACGAGTCCGAGGTGCTCACACCGGCGGACGAGGCTCACCACATCGACAAATGGCCCTTCACGGTCCCGTTCGTGTGCGGAGCGACCAACCTCGGTGAAGCGCTGCGCCGCATCTCCGAGGGCGCGTGCATGATTCGCTCCAAGGGCGAGGCCGGAACCGGCGATGTCGTGCAGGCCGTCCGTCACCTTCGCTCGATCCTTGGCGACATCAAGAAGATCACTCAGGCTGATTCTGCCGAGCTGTTCGACTGGGCCAAGCACCTGCAGGCCCCATTGCCGTTGATCCAGGAGATCGCCGAAACCGGCGAGCTGCCCGTTCCGCTGTTCTGTGCAGGAGGCCTCGCCACGCCCGCCGATGCCGCACTCGCCATGCAACTTGGCGCACAGGCCGTCTTCGTCGGCTCCGGGATCTTCAAGTCGTCCGATCCGGCGCCACGAGCCCGCGCCATCGTCGAGGCGACGACCAACTACATGGACGCCTCGATCCTGGCCAAGGTCTCCGCCGGTCTCGGCGCGCCGATGACCGGGATCGGTATGGACGACCTCGAGGTCAAGTACGAGGATCGCGGCTGGTGACGATTGGTGTGCTGGCGCTGCAAGGCGCCTTCCGGGCACACCGGCACAAACTCGACGAACTCGGCGTCGATTCGGCGGAGATCCGGCTGCCCGAGCATCTCGACGACGTCGACGCACTGATCGTGCCAGGAGGCGAGTCGACGACAATGTCGATGTTGCTCGAGTCATCGGGCCTTTTCGATCCGGTCGCCGAACGCCTCACAGCCGGCATGCCGGTGTTCGGAACATGCGCAGGACTCATTCTGCTGTCGAAGTCGATCGAGGACGGGCGAGCAGATCAACGGAACTTTGGTGTGCTCGACGTGACCGTCAAACGCAACGGATACGGCCGTCAGGTCGCCAGCTTCGAGGACGAGCTCACCGTCTGCGGAGTGGATGAACCAGTGCACGCCGTGTTCATCCGGGCGCCACAGATCGTGCACGTCGGAGACGCTCTCGAGGTCCTCGCATCGGATCATCGCGGCGATCCCGTCTTGGTCCGACATGGACACATCCTCGGATGCTGCTTCCACCCAGAATTGTCCGAAGACCACGCGATCCACCGACTCTTCGTCGAATCCACCGCATACTAGGAAACCGGTCACAGGAGGTTCGTAGATGTCCGGCCACTCCAAATGGGCGACGATCAAGCACAAGAAGGGCGCCGCGGACAAGAAGCGCGCCAAGCTTTTCGCCAAACTGATCAAGCAGGTCGAGGTCGCCGCTCGGCAGGGCGGGGGAGACCTCGATGCCAACGCGACGCTCCGCACGATGTACCAAAAGGCCCGCGACGCCTCGGTACCGCTCGACACGATCGAGCGAGCGATCAAGCGAGGCACCGGCGAACTCGAAGGGGTCAACTACGAGCCCATCACCTACGAGGGATACGCCCCGGCCGGCGTCGCGCTCTATGTCGAGGTCTTGACCGACAACCGGAACCGATCCAGTTCGGACATGCGATCGATCTTCTCGAAGAACGGCGGCTCGATGGCCGAGCCTGGAGCGGTGGCCTGGCAGTTCGAACGGAAAGGCGTCATCACGCTCGACCGAGCGCTCGACGAAGACGAGCTGATGCTCGTCGCCCTCGAACATGGTGCCGAAGACCTCGCCGATGAAGGCGACACGTGGCGACTCACGTGCGAACCCACCGACTTAAACGGGCTCCGTGACGCACTTGAGGAGAGCGAGATCGCGTTCGAGAACGCCGACCTGACGATGATGCCGACATCGACGGTCGAGGTCGGCGACGTCACCGATGCCAAGGCAATCCTTCGACTCATCGATGCCCTCGACGACAACGACGACGTCCAGGACGTCTACGCGAACTTCGATATACCCGACGCCGTCCTCCAAGAAGCCGCCGCAGACTGATCATCGGTCCTTGCCGGGTTTGACCTGCTAACGCCGATTCGGTCGAAGGTCCGGTCGAGCATGCAGAAAGAGCAGTCCCGTCACGGTGAACCCGTCGACGATTCGGCCGTCCAACACCATCGCGATCGCGTCGTCCACCGAGACACGCCGGAGCTGAAGCTCCTCGGTGTCCTCCGGCTCTGCGCCGACAGCCGTCAGACCACGAGCAACGAAGCACCACGCCCGTTCGTCGGTCACCGAGTTCGTCAGTTGGACGTCGCCGAAGAGCGGAACCAGTTCGTCAGCGGCGAGGCCGGTCTCCTCGATCAGCTCGCGACGGGCAGTCGCCTCGACTGACTCTCCCTCCGGGCAACCGCCCGCAGGCATCTCCCACGTGTACTCATCGACGGTG
Organism: Acidimicrobiales bacterium; assembly: GCA_020629375.1. Classification (GTDB taxonomy): domain Bacteria; phylum Actinomycetota; class Acidimicrobiia; order Acidimicrobiales; family SHLQ01; genus SHLQ01. The sequence continues at coordinate 43,189 of JAHDDK010000022.1, read as the reverse complement.
TACCGATATTGACCGACCAACCACGTGTGGTCGTCGTCATCGATCGGAATGACGCCGACCGCCCGGTTCTTGAAGCGGACCACACCGTAGATCCCTTTGGACCCTCCAGGCGTCGTCACGATGTCGTGTTCGACCCGGATCCATGGGTTGTCGTACGCGACCTCGCTCGAGTGTCGCGTCCACGGATTGTCGGTCATCGATTCGGGGAGGGCTCAGGCCGGGCCAAGGATGAGGGTGCCGTTGTGCCCGCCGAAACCGAACGAGTTCGACATTGACGGGCCAGGCGTCCACTCACGGGCTTCGCCCAACACGAGGTCGATCTCGGGGAGTTCGGGGTCGCGGGTGTGATGCCCGACCGTCGGAGGGATCAGACCATGTTGCATCGACAGTACGACGGCGGCGGCTTCGATCGCCCCCGCAGCCCCGAGCGCATGGCCGGTGACCCCCTTCGTCGAGGTCACGATCGGTGCCGTCGCTCCGCCCCCGAACACCTTGTTGATGGCGTCTGCCTCTGCCGCGTCGTTGAGCGGCGTCGACGTGCCGTGCGCATTGATGTGCACGATGTCGTCAGCGGCGAGGCCAGCATCTTCGAGCGCGAGCTCCATGCAATTAACCGCCCCCGTGCCACCCGGCGCAGGAGCCGTGATGTGGTGTGCGTCAGCCGTGCTCGCCGCCCCGAGCACCTCGGCGAGGATCGTCGCACCTCGCGCTTCGGCCCGGTTCCATTCTTCGAGCACAAGAACAGCAGCAGCCTCAGCCATGACGAAACCGTTCCGATCGACATCGAATGGCATCGAACGATTGTTGTTCGACAACGCCGTCATGTTCCGGAACCCCGCGAGCGCCGTATCCGTAAACGCGGCCTCGCTGCCGCCCGCCATCACCGCATCGCAACGCCCCGCCGAAATCCATCGTGCGCCATTGCCGATCGAATGAGTTCCGGCAGCACACGCCGTCACTGTGTTCTCGGCCGGACCCTGCCAGCCGTACCGCATCGACAAGCCACCAGCGGCCGCATTGGCCATCATCATCGGCACCAGAAACGGAGAGACCCGACGAGGTCCTCGCTCGTGCTGAACGATGATCTGTTCTTCGACGGTCATCAGACCACCGATTCCGGAGCCGATGAACACCCCCCGACGGGTCGGGGCGGCATCGATCTCACCCGCCTGCTCGAGCGCTTCGGCAGCCGCCGCAAACGCGAACTGCGCGAAGCGATCGGTCCGACGGGCGTCTTTCGGGCTGTCGAAGTGCGGCGTCGGATCGAAGTCCGTCACGCGACGTTCGACATCCTCGACCGGACCCTGAAGCCCCGCCCAGAACGCGTCACGTCCGATACCACACGGCGCCACGACGCCGACACCCGTGACGGCGACACGCCGCTGCTCGAGCTGCTTCATCAGAGCTTGGAGACGATCAGGTCAAAGGCACCCTTGACCATCTCGATACCCTCGAGCTCTTCCTCTTCGACGGACACATCGAATTCTTCTTCGAGGCCCATCACCAGCTCGACCAGATCGAGGCTGTCGGCATCGAGGTCGTCGGCAAAGCTCGCTTCCATCGTGACCTTGTCGGCCTCGACAGAAAGAACCTCGACGGCGACCTTCTGGAACCGGGCGAAATTGTCATCACTCATTGCTTGTCTCCCAAATGGTGAACCGCTGATGCGGGTCGGTAGATCCTATTCGTTCAGAGCCCCATCGCCATTCCGCCATCGACAGGCAGAACAGCTCCCGTGATGTAGGCCGCGTCTTCGCTCGCAAGAAACCGAACGGCCGCCGCGACCTCGTTCGGGTCTCCCATCCGTCCGAGCGGCACGACGTCGGTCATCGCCGCCAACTGATCCTCGGTCAGCGCGGAGGTCATGTCCGTGGAAATCGGGCCCGGGGCGACGACATTCACCGTGACATTGCGAGACGCGAATTCCTTCGCGAGCGAACGAGCCATCCCATGCAACCCGGCCTTGGACGCGGCGTAGTTCGCCTGACCGGCCTGACCGCCGATCCCGACGATGCTCGAGATGAACACGATCCGTCCCCAACGCTGACGCATCATCGATTTCACCGCACGCTTTGCAACACGAAACCCGCCCGTCAGATTCGAATCGAGAACGTCGGTGAAATCGTCCTCGTTCATCCGCAGCACCAGACCGTCGCGGGTGATCCCCGCATTCGACACCACGATCCCGATTGGCCCGAGGTCAGCTTCGATCGACGAGAAGGCCTCGTCGACCGATGCACCCGAGGTCACGTCACACTCGACCGCATGAATGCCAGGCTCGTCGATGACCGTCGAGCGGTACGTCGCGGCCACCGTATGCCCGGCGTCGCGCAGTGCCCGAGCCGTCGCCAACCCGATACCCCGATTCGCTCCCGTCACCAAGGCAACACGACTCGATCCTTCAGACATTCGGCTCCCATCGGACCACGGCGCTCGCCCAGGTCATACCGAAGCCGAAGCCGCCGAGGAGGAGGAGATCGCCCGGTTGGACACGTCCGTCGCGGACCGCGGTGTCGAGCGCAATCGGAATCGTCGCCGCCGAGTTGTTCGCCGTCTCGGCAATCGTCACGACCGCCTTCTCCATCGGTAGCCCCAAACGACCGGCGATCGATTCGATAATCCGAACGTTCGCCTGATGGGGGATGAACCAATCGACGTCCTCGATCGTGACATCGGCACGCTCCATCGCTGCACGAGCCGATGTGGTCACCGCACGAACAGCCGAACGGAACACCTCTTTGCCATCCATCGTGATCTTCCCGCCACCGTGATCGGCATAGCCGATATGGCGAAGCGTGCCGTCGGCGCCGAGATCGAAACCGAGAAGCGTCGGCTGATCGCTCCGCTCGACCACCACCGCTCCCGCGCCATCGCCAAACAGAATGGCCGACGACCGATCGTCCCAATCGACATGATCCGACAGCGCATCAGCGCCGATCACGAGGATGCGTTCGAGTCCGCTCGACAAAAGGCCATTCGCCGCCACGAGGCCGTATGAGAACCCACTGCAGACCGCTTGCATGTCGCAGGCGCCGCCCCGAATACCCAACTCGGCATGCACGGCGGCCGACGTACCCGGCATCAGCTGGTCGGGGGTAGTCGTCGCAACGATCACCAGATCGATGTCGTCGCCAGTCACGCCCGCGCACTCCAGCGCCTGCTGGCCCGCATGAATGGACATCTCCGACGTCGACCCGCCGATGTGTCGACGATGAATGCCGGTCCGCTCCACGATCCACTCGTGGTTGGTGTCCAACGTCGTTGCCAGGTCGTCGTTGGTGAGAACCTTCTCGGGAAGGTTCGCCCCCCAGCCGATGATGCGCCCGCCGCTCATGACTTCCGCAACCAGGCGATCGGCTGCCGCGCCGTTACACGTTCATCTGGCAGGGCAAGAAAGCCCTGGATCGTCCCGGAAAAAGCTGACCGAACCTCGACGTCCCCGACATGGCCGAGAATCGAACCCCGGGTGATCGCCATGCCCGCATCGACCCCCTCCGCCGGCCGAAAGACACCCGCCGAAGGCGACACGACGAGCCGTTCGGTCGCAAAAAGGTGCTCGCCTTCCTGTGTCGGCGCCGCCGCTGTCGTGCTCGTTGCGACGGACTCGAGCAACCCGTCGACATCGGCGGGGGAGTTGATCGTGACCCGGGCCGCGTCCTTCAGGGTGCGCTTGACCATGCCGGTCAGTACGGCGCCCGGTCCGATCTCGACGAAAGTCGTCGCACCCTCCCCAGCGAGGGTGTGCAGGCTCTGCTTCCACCGAACCGGGGAACAGAGTTGGGCGTGAAGCAGGGCGTGCCAGTCCTTTGCGTCGGTATGTACCGCGGCATCGACATTCGTCACGACCACGGAGTCCGCCGTCCGGAAGTCCGTTTGATCGATCGCCTTCTTCAGTCGATCCCGGGCGGGAGCCATCAACGGCGTGTGGAAGGCCCCGCCGACCGGCAACGCCATGGCCCGTTTGGCGCCGAGTTCCTTGGCGATCTCACACGCCTCCATCACCGCATCGGCCTCGCCAGCCACGACGACTTGCCCCGGCGCGTTGTAGTTGGCTACCCACACATCACCAGGTGTGCGTGCGCAGGCGATGTCGACCTGGTCGTCATCGAGACCCAATACCGCAGCCATCGTGCCCGCCCGTTCGTCAGCCGCGGCCTGCATGGCCTCGCCGCGCTCAGCGACCAAGCGGACGGCGTCGCCGAAGTCGAGGACCCCGGCTCCCGTGAGTGCCGAGTACTCGCCAAGACTGTGCCCGGCGTGCGCATTGGCCTCGGCCCCGACGCGGATTACGGCGTCGTACACGACCATCGACAGAACGTAGGTGGCCAGCTGGCTGTTACGGGTCTCGGTCAGTGTCTCGGCATCGGCGTCGATCAGCAGCTCGGCGACATCTCGCCCCGTCGCGTCTGAGGCTTCGCCGACGAGTTCCCAGGAGGGATGCTCGACCCACGCAGATCCCATGCCAGGCTTTTGCGAACCTTGGCCGGGGTAAGTGAACACGATCATGTGGGGCTAATTCCTCGCGTTTCGGTGACGCCGAGGCCGACAGTCCAGCCAACGTCACGAGCTCGTCCCTCAGACGCTAGACACCGGAGTCGCCGGACGGCCACTTACCGATCGGTAACCGATATTGTGTGTGGTGCTCGCCCGGGTGGCGGAATTGGCAGACGCAGGGGATTCAAAATCCCCCGACCTTCGGGTCGTGTGGGTTCAAGTCCCACCCCGGGCACTTTTCTTCTTCGGTTACGCGGTCTGTCCGATTCGTCGCGTGTCGAAATCAGGTTTTGCCGGGAACCCGGTTCGCCCGAATCGGGGTTGGCCGGAATCACCGGTTCGGTTACTCGTGCGTCGGCGCAAGATCCGGGCGTCCGAGCCGATCGGTGATGAACCACTCCGTGTACGCCTCGTCGAGCGCCGTGCACGCGATCCGAGTTCGCCACGCGGTCACGATGACCGCGGAGTCGATCGGGGCCGGATGAACCGCGACGCGTTCGCCGGCGAGAGCCGCAGCGGCTTCCACGAGATCGGGCTGCGTCTCGTCGACGTGAATGACGAGCCCGCCCTGTTCGAGGAGCGTGACCTGCGCCGCCTTCGGGATACTCTCGTCGAACACGCCGGCGCGGCCCGGGCCCGAGAGGTGTGGGCCCGACGTCGGGGTGGGATCGTCGAACTGCACGCTCGACGGGTCGAGAACATGCACGCCTGACGCCGGGTCGAGGGGATCGTTCGTGGGAGACCCACAGGCGCTCGATGTTGGTGGGGAGTCGGTCCCACAGGCCCCGGCGATCACGCTCAGGGACAACATTGCTACGAGGAGCGGCGACCATCTCGGCACTCGGGCGAGGGTACTCGTACACTCCGAGTCCGTGACCGCCAAGGGAAACGTACCCCGATGAAGCGTTCGATGATCGAACGTCGACTCCGTGAGACGAGCGAAGAACTCCGGCGCGCCCGTGAGGAGCTCCGAATCGCCGTTGATCAACTCGAACACCTCACCGGCGAAGCCGAGGAGGCCCGAATTCGGGCGATGGTTTCCGAAACTCCGCTCGCCGAACACGAGTTTCACGACGCGTCGCGCCATGCTGCTTCTATGGCCCGCCACCACGACGATCTGGTCGCCCGAATTTCGCAGCTCGAACAACGTCAGGACGAACTCCTCGATGGGATGTCGTCATGACCGCGCCGCGGGTGCTCGTTGCTGAGGACGAGGCCATCATTCGACTCGATCTCGTCGAAACGCTCCGCGAGGAGGGATACGACGTGATCGCCGACGTCGGACGAGGCGACGATGCCCTTCGGCTCGTGCACGACCTCCTTCCAGACCTCGCGATTCTCGACGTGCGTATGCCGGGCCTCGACGGCATCGAAGTCGCCCGAGAGATCGTCGAGACGAAAGCCGCAGCCGTCTTGATCCTTACTGCGTTCGGTCAGCGTGAGCTCGTTGAGCGGGCCGCGGAAGCCGGAGCCCTCGCCTACCTCGTGAAGCCCTGGCAGCGCTCCGATCTCGTTCCCGCGATCGAGATGGCTCTCGCCCGACATCGCGACGTGGTCGCATTGACACAGCAGAACGAGAAGCTCTCCGAACAGCTCGAGGCCCGAAAGGTCATCGACCGGGCGAAGGGGGCGTTGATGGACAAGCATGGGTTGCCTGAGGCGCAGGCTTTCCGTTTCATCCAGACGTCGGCGATGGGCAAGCGCACGTCGATGCGCGACATCGCCGACCAAGTCCTCGCAGGCACGTTGACGCCCGACCCGGCCTGAATCGGGCCCGAAACGGTCCGGACGGAATCCTCGGGGGAGCGGGTGTCGTCGATTCCGAATCGGACAACGATTCCGGGTCGTCGATAGGGTCGGGCCGTGGCCAAGCCTCTCCTTCTCATCGACGGTAACTCGCTCACCTACCGGGCGTTCTTCGCGCTTCCGTCCGACATGTCGACCGCATCGGGTCAGGTCACCAACGCGGTCTTCGGGTTCACGTCCATGCTGATCAACCTGCTCCGCGACCATGATCCGGCAGGCGTGTGCGTGGCGTTCGACTTGCCCGAGCCGACCTTTCGACATGTCCGCAACACCGAGTACAAGGCCAACCGCGACGCGGCGCCCGACATTCTCCGCCAGCAGATGGGACTGGTGCGAGAGGTGATCACGGCGCTCGCCATACCCATCCTCGAATGTCCGGGTTTTGAGGCCGACGACATCCTCGCCACCCTGGCGACCCAAGCACGAGACGCCGGACGAGCGGCGATCGTCGTCACAGGCGACCGCGACGCGTATCAGTTGGTCGAAGATCCCCACGTGTCGGTCCTGTACAACCGCCGGGGCGTCTCGGACTACGCGCTCTACGACGAAGCAGGGATCGAAGAACGTACCGGCGTGCATCCACGCCGGTACGTGACCTACGCGTCGCTGCGCGGCGACAACTCGGACAACTTGCCCGGCGTGCCCGGTGTCGGGGAGAAGACGGCCGCCAAGCTCGTCAACAAATACGAGACACTCGACGGGATCTTCGGAGCCGCCGACGAGCAAACCCCGAAACTCAAGCAGAACCTCCAGGAAAGCGAAGATCAAGCGCGTCTCAACCTCGAACTCATGGAGCTGGTCCGGGACGCGCCGATCGAGTTCGGTATCGACGACCTGGTTCCGGGTGAGCCGGATCACGAGGAGATTCGGCGGCTCTTCGACTTCCTCGAGTTCCGAACACTTCACGACCGGCTCGCCGAGGTGATCGGTGGCGCTGGAGTCGCCGCCGAGCGACGCGTGCTCGAGGCCGAGGTGGACACGCTCTCGACCGTCGAAGCGGCAGTTGCTGCGCTGACATCGATTCCGGACGGCTCGCCGGTTGCGCTTGCAGTCGACGACGATGACCCCGATGCGGGTCTTGCCGTTGCCGTACGTCCGGAGGAAGGCGCGGTCGTCTTCATCCCCGAAACCGTCCTGAACGACGACGCCGTCGGTGCTGCGCTGGCAACGATCGCTCCCCGAGCAGGGGTGGCTCTTCACGACGCAAAACCGTTCTTGCGTCGAGTCTCTCGGCGCGAGCACCTCGCCCCGAGGTTGGCGCTCGATACGGCGATCGCCGCCTACCTGCTCGACCCGGCGGAGACGAGATATCTGCTCGCCGAGGTCGTCGAGCGATATACCGATGCGGCCCTTCCGGACCCAGGGCCGGCCGCGAGCGGTCAGCTCGACTTCGGCGATGGAGACACCGTGGACACCGCGACGCGAGCCGGGCGGAACGCCCTGGGCGTGGCGGCGCTGATCGACCCTCTCCATGCGGCCTTGGAGGCGCAGGGTTTGGCCGAGCTCAATGCCACCATCGAGGTGCCATTGATCGGCGTGTTGGCTCGAATGGAAGCGATCGGAATCGGTGTCGACGTCGCCGAGCTGACACGGCTCCGCGATCATCTCACCGCGGAGACCGAGCGGCTCCGGAAGCTCGTGCACGACGACGCCGGTATGGAGTTCAACGTCAACTCGACAAAACAACTCCGCGAGGTGTTGTTCGAGCGTCTCGGTCTGACACCGCAGAAGAAGACCAAGACCGGTTATTCGACCGACGCGGCGACGCTCGAGAAGATGCGGGACGACCATCCGATCGTCGATCACCTGCTCCAGTACCGCGAAGTCGAGAAGCTTCGCTCGACGTATGGTCAGGGCCTGCTCGCCGAGGTCGGACCGGGTGATCGCATCCGGGCGACGTTCAACCAGACGGTGGCCCGAACCGGTCGCCTCAGCTCGGATGCGCCCAACCTGCACAACATCCCGGTGCGGTCCGAGATGGGGCGAGAGTTCCGCAAGGCGTTCGTGCCGGGGGACGGCTACGAGCTCCTCGTCGCCGACTACAACCAGATCGAGCTGCGATGCATCGCTCACCTCGCCGAAGACCCGGGGCTGATCGGGGCATTCGAGGCCGGCGACGATATTCACAACGCAACGGCATCACGCGTGTTCGACGTCGACCCGGATGCGGTCTCGATCGAACAGCGGTCGAAGGCGAAGATGGTGTCGTACGGACTCGCGTACGGCATGGAGGCGTATGGCCTTGGGCAACGACTCGGCATTCCGACCGACGAGGCTGCGCAGATCCTGACCGCGTACTTCGACGCCTTCCCGGCCGTGCGGGAGTACATGGATCGCACCGTGGCCGAAGCCCGACAGCGCGGCTACACCGAGACGCTCTTCGGCCGACGTCGCCGAATCCCGGAGTTGTCCTCGAGCAACTTCCGCATTCGTCAGGCCGGAGAACGCCAGGCGATGAACGCTGGCATTCAGGGACTCGCCGCGGACATCTTCAAGGTGGCGCTGGTTCGCCTCGATGACCAACTGCAGAGCTCGGATATCGATGCTCGCCTCATTCTTCAGGTCCATGATGAGGTGATTCTCGAGATCCCGCCGGATCAGCAAGACGAACTCGGGGCCCTGACGACCGGGGTTATGGAAGATGCCTTCGACCTCCGAGTGCCGCTTGCGGTCAACCTCGCGTTCGGTCAGACGTGGGCGGACGCAAAGGGCTGAGGCGGCACTAGCCTGATCTCGGCGCTCGACGCGAGTGCATCCGTGACGCGTGTGCCCACGGATTCCCAACCAACATTCATCCGATAAGAGCCCTGTGACTGATACGACCACAACCGAATTCGGCAGCTTCGATGCCGAAGGCAACTACATCCCCCGTCCCATCACCGAAAATGACGTCGCCGACGCCGACCTCGACGCGGCCTATACCGCGTCGATGGTGACGGTCGAAGACGGGCAACTCGTCGAAGGGTCGGTTGTCAAGATCGACCGTGACGAAGTACTTCTTGACATCGGCTACAAAGCCGAAGGCGTCATCCCGTCGCGGGAGCTGTCGATCCGCAACGACGCCGACCCGTTCGAAATCGTCAGCCTCGGCGAGAGCGTCGAAGCGCTCGTCCTTCAGAAGGAGGACAAGGACGGCCGCCTCGTCCTGTCCAAGAAGCGTGCGCAATACGAGCGGGCCTGGGGCAAGATCGAAGAGGTCAAGGAAGCCGACGGCATCGTCAAGGGCAACGTCATCGAGGTCGTCAAGGGCGGCCTCATCGTCGATATCGGTCTCCGCGGATTCTTGCCTGCGTCACTCGTCGAGCTGCGGCGCGTCCGCGATCTCCAGCCGTATGTCGGCAAGGAGATCGAGGCGAAGATCATCGAACTCGACAAAAACCGCAACAACGTCGTGCTCAGCCGACGTGGTTGGCTTGAAGAAACCCAGCGCGAGCAGCGTGAGGAGTTCCTCGACAATCTCAAGCCGGGCGAGGTCCGGACCGGTGTCGTCTCGTCGGTCGTCAACTTCGGTGCTTTCGTCGACCTCGGCGGCATGGACGGCCTCGTGCACGTTTCCGAGCTGTCGTGGAAGCATGTCGACCACCCAGGTTCGGTCGTGTCGGTTGGCGACGAGATCGAGGTTCAGGTCCTCGAAGTCGATCTGAGCCGCGAGCGCATCTCGCTGTCCCTCAAGGCCACCCAGCAGGATCCGTGGCAGGAGTTTGCCTCCGACCACCGTCCTGGCGAGCTCGTCTACGGTCGAGTCACGAAGCTCGTTCCGTTTGGCTCGTTCGTGCAGGTGGGCGACGGAATCGAGGGCTTGGTGCACATCTCGGAGATGTCAGCTCACCACGTCGACCTTCCCGAGCAGGTCGTCACACCGGGCGAAGAGCTTTGGGTCAAGATCATCGATCTCGACCTCCAGCGCCGGCGGATCAGCTTGTCGATCAAGCAGGCTGCCGAGGGTGGCGTCGTGGCGGCCGAGTACCAAGAGCACTTCGGTGAGCATGCCTACGACGACGAAGGCAACTACATCGGCGGCGATTACAGCTCCGAGGGACAGGAAGCCTGGGAGGAGTACTTCGCCGAACATGGCGATGCTGCCCCGGTTGCGGCTGACTCCGGAGACGGCGGAGAGACTGCTGAGGCAGCGGAGACCGTCGAAGCAGCGGAGACCGTCGAGGCGCCTGCTGAGGTGGCCGAAGAGGCCGCCGAGGGCTGATTTCCCCGGCAGTGGCCGACCGAGTCGGCCACTCTCCGAACCGAAAATCTGGTGTGATGCCGCCCTGCGGGGCGGTATCTGCCGTTTTGGGCTCGCGGGGATCGCCGAGGACTTTGGTGGTTCTGCTCAACAAACGATCTGGGAGACCGATCACTCTCTTATCGCACCAGCAGGCCTAGGGGCCATACAAGTGAGGTTGTCGTGGGATCGCGCAAGATCATCATGTTGATTGGCTCCATTCTTCTCGGAGCGCTCGCAGGGTTCGCCCTCTTGAACTACATCCGTGGAGTGGAGGACGAAGTTCTTCAAGACACTGCACGAGTTCAGGTCTGGGTGGTCGCCCAGGACATTCCGGCTGGAACGACCGCCACGGACGTGATCCAGACGGGCCGGCTCGAGGAGCGGGAGGTCGAGAGCTCGTTCCGTCCGACGACCTCGGTTACTGATCTGTCGCAGATCCAGGGTCGAATCGCCGTCGGCAACCTTGCCGCCAACCAGATCCTCGTTCAGGGCATGTTCGACGACCCCGAGATCGTGGAGACCACGTTCGCCGATCTCGTGGCTGATGATCAGGTGGCGATTTCGATCACCCTGCCGAAGAACCGTGCCGTCGCCGGCTTCATCGAACCGGGCGACTTCGTGGACATCATTGCGCTCGGTGATCCGCTGCCGCCCGTCGGCGAAGACGACGCCTTCGACACCTCTGCCCGTCAGACGCCATATCAGCGGCCTGCTCGCTATCTCTACCGCGGCGTTCGCATCGTTGCCATCAACGGCGAAATCGTCGGTGATGGCTTCGCCAGCGGAGAAGAAGAACTTCCTCTGCCCGAGGGCGGTGAGGAAGTCGCGTCGCTCGAACTCACCTTTGCGATCCCGGCCGAGGCCGCTCAGCGCATCTTGTCGGTGCCCGAGTCGAACATCACGCTGAGCCTCCTGCCTGACGCGTGGAGTCCGGAAGCCCGGCCGAACGACGTCCTCGACGCGATCTTGACCGACGAAGACCTTCCCGGCGAGAACCCCCAAATCGTCACGCCGTACGGCCGCGAGGGATTCGTCGATCCGTTCGACACCCAGAACGACGCCGATGCCGCTGGTGGCTCGGCGACGTCTGACAGCGGTTCGGTGACCGATTCGGTCGCCGAGCCGGCCGAGACCGATCCCGCCACCGAATCGTCGGATACCGCCGGCGATGACGAAGAGACCGAAGAGGGCTGACATGGCAGCGTTTGACTTCAACGAGATCACTCCGAACGAACCCGCACCCGCCCCGATGCAACTCGCCGTCGCCGTCGTCGAAGCCGTTCCGGCTGTACGCATGGACCTCGAGGAACGCCTCGGGCCGGGCGTGACCGGATTCGAACGAGTGGAGGACATCGTTCCTCGCCTCAATGGCACCCCGGTCGTGGTCGTGCTCGGCCCATCCTGTTCGGAGCCTGAGGTCCTGGCATCGGTCGACCGAAATCTCGCTCGTTCGGACGTGGGTGTCATCCTCGTGGCCGACGAGCTCTCAACCACTGTCCTCCAGTTGGCCCTTCGTTCCGGCGTCAAGGACGTCCTCACGTTGCAAGGCGACACTTTGCAGATCGTCGAAGCGATCGAGCGTGTCGGTGCGGGACTTGCTGCGCCAGTACCGGCAGCGACCAATCATCCCGTGGCCACCGGTGGTGACGGCGATGGGCTTGGCCGGGTGACGACCGTGTTCTCGACCAAGGGCGGTTCCGGAAAGTCCGTGATCGCCACGAATCTGGCCGTCGTTCTGGCCGAACGTGCCGATGGGCCCGTCTGTCTCGTCGACGCCGACCTGCAGTTTGGTGACGTCGCCGTGATGATGAAGCTCGCGCCGAGCCACACGATCGTGGACGCCGTGACGAACATCGAACGGCTCGACACGTCGCTTCTGGAGAGTCTGCTCTCGACACACGAGGCGTCTGGTCTCCGAGTGCTTCCCGCACCGCTCGAGCCGGCATTCGCCGACCAGATCGGCGCCGCCGAGATGGTGAAGATCGTCGAGGTGCTGCGTCGGTTCTGCAGCCACGTCGTGATCGACACACCCGCCTACTTCAACGATGTGGTGTTGGGTCTCGTCGAGGCCAGCGATGACGTGTTGCTCGTCGCCGGCATGGACATTCCGAACATCAAGAACGTCAAGATCGGACTGCAGACGCTTCGGTTGCTCAACACGCCGATGGAGAAGCTGCGGCTCATCCTCAACCGTGCCAACTCGAAGGTCAAGCTCGACATCGGTGGCGTCGAGCGCACCCTGCAGGTCACTGCAGATGCGCTGATTCCCTCCGATGTCGTCGTGCCACAGTCGGTCAACAAGGGCGTGCCGTTCGTGCACTCTCATCCCAAGAGCGGCGTCGCCAAGTCGATCCGTGCGCTCGCTGATCGGCTCTCCGAAGCCGATGCCGAGGTCCGCCGCCGGCGCGGCTGACCCGCCACCTCCGTAACCCACTGTCTTCCAACCCTCCTGCAGGAGCCCTCCGATGTCGCTCTATCAACGCCTCTCCGAAGTTCAAGGCGGCGCACCTGGTGCGGCCGGCGGAGCCGGGACGCCCGGGCAGGCTCCAGCCGCCCAGCAGCAGCCCGCGCCCGGACAGGCGAAGCCGCCGTCCGGCATTCAGGAGCTGCGAAGCCGGATTCATGGCCAGCTCATCGACGAGCTCGGCACGACCTTGTACGACTCGGAGATGCCCGAGGACCAGCTCAAGCAGATGGTCTTCAACACGCTCGAACGTGCCGTCGAAGAGAGCCGAGTTCCGCTGTCAGCGGCCGACAAGCAACGGCTCATCCATTCAATTGCGAACGATGTGCTCGGCTACGGGCCGATCGACCCTTTGCTGCACGACGAGTCCGTGTCGGAAATCATGGTGAACGGGCCCGACCAGGTGTTCGTGGAGCGTTCGGGCAAGCCGGGCATCGCCCCCGTGAAGTTCCTCGACGAAGATCACTTGCGACGGGTGATCGAGAAGATCGTCGCGCAGGTCGGTCGTCGAATCGACGAATCGTCACCATTGTGTGACGCCCGCCTCCCCGACGGCTCCCGAGTAAATGCCGTGATCCCGCCACTCGCCATCGGTGGCCCGTTTCTCACGATTCGAAAGTTCTCGAAGGATCCACTCGGAATCGAAGACCTCATCGGCTTCGGCACGCTGACTCCCGCCGCAGCACGGTTCCTCCAAGCGTGCATCATCGGCAAGCTCAACGTGATCATCTCGGGCGGTACAGGCTCGGGCAAGACGACCACGCTCAACGTCATGTCGTCGTTCATCCCCGAGGGCGAACGAGTGATCACGATCGAGGATGCCAAGGAGCTCCAGCTCCGCCAGGACCACGTGCTCTGCATGGAGTCGCGCCCTGCCAATGTCGAAGGCAAGGGAGAGGTCACCATTCGCGACCTCGTCAAGAATTCGCTTCGTATGCGGCCGGACCGCATCGTCGTCGGTGAGTGTCGCGGTGGCGAAGCGCTCGACATGCTCCAGGCCATGAACACGGGCCACGACGGCTCGCTCACCACGGTTCACGCCAACACCCCACGCGACGCACTGACTCGTATCGAAACCCTGACGATGATGGCCGGATATGACCTTCCGGTTCGGGCGATCCGAGACCAGATGTCGTCTGCCATCGACCTCGTGATCCAGATCGGCCGCCAACGCGACGGCTCTCGAAAGATCAGCCATATCACCGAGGTTCAGGGCATGGAGGGGGACGTGATCATCCTTCAGGACATCTTCTTGTTCGACTTCGCGGCAGGTGTTGGCGAAGACGGCAAGCTCAAGGGAACGCTGCAGCCAACGGGTGTCCGTCCGAAGTTCGCCGAGAAGCTGGCTGACCACGGCATCCGTCTCGGCGCCGAGGTGTTCACCCCGAATCGAGGTGCGCGATGAGCGGCTATTCCGCCCGGCGACGGCTTCTTGCCGTTGTCGTTGCGGTGCTCACGATCGTCGGGCTGTCGGCGCCACTTGCTGCGCAAACAACCGACGCCGAGTTCGAAGTTCTCCGGATCGACATGCGGCAGGGAGACTCCGGTCTGATCACCGTCCGACCCGGTCCAACGAGTGAGTCCGGCGAACTTGTCGTGAGTGCCGGCGACGGCAACCTCGTGCAAAGCGTTGCGCCGATCGCCCGGTCGCCGATCAACGGGTACACGGTGTTGGTTGTCGACAACTCGATCACCGCCGACCAGGTCGTTGGTTTCTCGTCGATTCGAGAGTCCGCGTTGACCTACCTCGATGGTGTCGCCGCCGACACCCGCGTCATGTTGGTTGCAGCCGGAACCGGCAACCCAGAGATCCGCCCGCTGGTCCCGTTCACGGTGGACCATCAACTTGTTCGCGAGGCGCTCAACGCCATGCGCGTCGAGAGCAGCGCGGTCACCTGGAACGCGATTGCGCAGGCAACCAATGCGTTCCTGGAAGAAGGCGATGGCATCCGCAACGTGGTCGCGTTTGCGGCGAGTCCCGGCACCGGGTCCACTGTTTCGTCGACCGCAGCGCAAGGAAATCTGCTCAATGCAACATCGAGTCTGACCGTCATCGCCCCCGAAGCCGTCAACCTCGACCTTCGACAGTTCGAGAGCGTTGCGTCGTCGATGCGGGGCGGCGCAGTGTTTCGAGCCAACGACTCGTCGACGATGTCCGACGCCGCACGAGCTGCGGCACGGGTGCACGAGAACACGCTCGTCGCTCAGTTCGACACGAGCCGCATTCCTGCTGAGGCGTCAGCACTCGACGTGAGCTACGGGACAGCTACGGAACGAGTTCGTTTCACCGTCGGCGGAATCGCCACCGGCGCCGGTCTGACCGCCCCCGAACTGCCGACGCCGAGTCGCTTCGACGTCTTGCAGGGGGACCGGGGGGCGCTCATCGCCATCGGTCTGGGTGTGGTCGCCACGCTGCTGTTCTCCTATGCGTTGATGTCGATCGTTGCCGGCACGGACAACTCACTCAACTCGACCCTGGCCGTCTACGGGCACGACGAGCAGGACGTGCAGGACGCGGACTCCTCCGATGCGGCCTTCTCGAGCGTGCGTTCGAAGATCGTCGAGCAGGTCGTGGAGACCGCGGAGGCTGCTGCCGAGTCTCGTGGCAGCCTGCAGACGACGACCACCATGCTCGAAAAGGCCGAGATTCCTCTGCGGGTCGGTGAGGCGATGGCCGTTCAGGTCGGCATCATCGTCGCGGCGATGGCCGCTGGGTTTGTCTTGTTCGGTAGCCCGATCGGATCGGTGATTCTTGCGATCCCGGCGGCGCTCGTGCCCACGGCGTACGTCAAGTACAAGGTCAAGAAGCGCAAGAAGAAGCTCGAGTCCCAGCTTCCCGACACGTTGAACTTGCTATCGAGCACGCTGAAGGCGGGCTACAGCTTCATCCAGGGCATCGACGCGGTCGGAAACGAAGCGGACGAACCCCTCGCCGGGGAGTTCCGACGCACGGTCAACGAAGCCCGTCTCGGCAAGGACATCGACGACGCCCTCGACGACCTCGGCGAGCGCGTCGATTCGATCGATCTCCAGTGGGCAATCGTGGCCATCAAGATCCAGCGTGAAGTCGGTGGCAACCTCGCCGAACTCCTCTCGACCGTTGCGGAGACGATGACAGCTCGTTCTCGCCTTCGTGGTGAGGTCGCTGCGCTGACCGCCGAAGGGCGGATGTCTGCCTGGGTGCTCGTCTTCTTGCCCATCGGCGTCGGCGTGGCCATGTACTTCATGAACCCCGACTACATCTCGACGCTCTGGGACACCACCGAGGGCTACATGGGCTACATCGCCATGGGACTCGGCGCACTGGGCATGGTCGTCGGGACCGTGTGGATGCGCAAGATCATCGACATCAAGATCTGAGGAATCGGAAACCGTCATGAACCTCGAATTTCTCGACGTCATCACTCCCGAAGTCGCCGCCGCCATGATCGCCTTGGCGATCGCCGGTGTTGCATTTGTGGCGGTGACTCGGTCGCTCGATCGTCGCGAGGCGCAAGAGACGCTGTCGCACGTCGACGGCTACGACATCAGCGCGGCGTCCGATGCCGGCATCATCGACGAGAGCGAACTCAACGGCTCGTTGCTCGAACGACTCGGTGGCGGCCTGCTCGGCAACGTCACCGAACTCGGCAAGCGGTTCACGCCTGCGGGGTATGTCGACAAGGTCCGCGAGAAGTTCGTGATGGCAGGTCGCGACTCGACCGCTGAGGTCGACCGGTTCCTGGCCACACGCGTGCTCGGACTGCTCGCCGTCCCGTTCATCTTGTTCTTCTTCTTCGTGTGGAACCCGCTCGAGATGGGCGGAATGATGCGGTTGCTCATGGTGGGTCTGCTGATCGGACTTCTGGTGTTCGGTCCCGATGCCCAACTCAATCGAGCGGTCGAAACCCGACAACAGTCGATTCTGCTGGACCTTCCGGACGTGCTCGATCTCCTCACGATCAGCGTCGAAGCGGGCCTCGGTTTCGAACAGGCGCTCGATCGGACGATCGCGACCGTGCCGGGCCCGCTCTCGATGGAGTTCGCCCGAATGCTTGGTGAAACTCGAGCCGGCGCCAGCCGTGCCGATGCGATGCGAGCCATGGACCAGCGGATCGACATCCCCGAGGTCCGAGCCTTTGTGCTCGCGATTCTCCAGGCCGACACCTTCGGCGTGTCGATCGGTCGAGTGCTCCGCGCGCAGGCCGACGAAATGCGGATTCGTCGCCGTCAGATCGCCCAGGAAAAGGCGCAGAAGGCGCCGGTGAAGATGTTGATCCCGATGGTCATGTGCATCTTTCCGTCGTTGTTCGTCGTGATTCTCGTCCCGGCGATCATTCAGATCATGGGGAGCTTCTAGACCCCTCAACTCCGGTCGACGACCGTCGATGGAGAAGCGTGCCGGGCTCCCACCGCCCGGGAGAGACGACAAGGACGAACAATGACGATTCGACTGATGCTTGCAGACGATCACCGGATGCTTCGAGAGGGCCTCTCCCGCTCGATGCGTGAGGAGGGATTCGACGTCGTGGCCGAAGCTCGAAACGGCGCCGAAGCCGTGCAGCTTGCTACGCAGGTCAAGCCCGACGTGATCCTGATGGACGTCACCATGCCCGAGCTCGACGGTGTCGAAGCGTGTCGTCAGATTCGCGACGGCTACCCGCAAGCGCGGGTCGTCATGTTGACGATGCACGCCGACCAGGACGTGCTCGCAAACGCCATTCGTGCTGGTGCGTCCGGTTATCTCGTCAAGGACTGCTCGACTAACGAGATTGCCTCCGCTGTCCGCATGGCAGCGGCTGGTGACACCGCCTTGTCGCCGCAACTCGCCGCGACGATGCTCAACGAGGTTCGGCGCATGGACCAGCCGGCACCGGAACAGGAGCGCATCGTCACCAAGCGTGAAGAGGAAGTGCTGCAGCTGATCGCCGACGGTTGTTCGACGCCCGAGGTCGCGGAACGGCTGTACATCAGCCAGAAAACCGTGAAGAACCACTTGGCTTCGATCTACCAGAAGCTCGACGCTCGTGACCGTACGCAAGCGGTTCTGTCCGCCGTGCGCATGGGAATCGTCCACCTGGACTGACATGGTGGACAGTCGTGAGGCGCGGTGGGTGCTTCGCTGCTGTGTCGTCGTCGCCGGAGTGGTCGTGGCGATGCTCGCGACGTGGATCGCTGGCGACCCCATTGCGCGGTTGACGACAGACTGGACGGCGTTCGACAACGCTGCAGATCGACTCCTCGCCGGCGACGAGGTTTACCGGCCGTACGACGAGTCGACAGAGCCGTTCCCCTATCTGTACCCGCCGCCGGCGTTGTGGTTGAGCGTCCCGCTGGCTGCAGTCGGATTCGAGTTGTCGTGGGTGCTCTCCGCGGGCCTTACCGGTGGAGCGATGCTCTGGGGGCTCGTGATCCTCCGGCGTCTCGCCGATGAGCTTCAGTTCGGAGACGAACGCCCACAAACCGGCCTGATCGCCCCCGCAGCGCTCTCGGGCATTGCGATCGCCGCCACGCTCATCGGCCAGTACAGCGGGCTGTGGGTGCTGTCGCTTGCGGTGTCCTGCCGAGCGTTCGTGTACGGGCACGAACGGCGAGCGGGGTTCGCACTGGCATTGCTCATCCTCAAACCCCACATCGCCGTTGCGGTGCCGATCGTCCTTCTGTGGTCTCGATCGTGGCGAGCGCTCGGCGCGTTCGTCGGGGCGAGTGGGGCCCTGATCGCCTCGAGCGTTGTCTTTGGCGTCGAGCAGTGGGTCGACTTTCGATCGAACATCGCCATGATGGCCGACTTTCAACGTGATGGACTCGTGCCGTTCGACAAGATGGTGACCACCCAAGGAGTGCTTCAGCACGCCACCGGATGGGCTACGTCGTCACCTGCAGTGATCGCGGTCTGGTTGCTCACGGCCGCAATCGGCGGCGCCATCGTCCTGCGCGCCTGGAGCCGGCAACGATTTCGAGAAGATCCGGTACTCGCTTTTGGGGTCTTCGCCCTCTTCGTGGTCGTCTGCAACCTTCGGATCTACTTCTACGACGGGTTGATCGCCGTCGCCGGAGCGATGGTTGTGGCGATGCGTGTCGGAGCGAGCCCGTCACGAGTGACATCCCGCCTCGTCGGAGCGCTCGTCGCCCTCATGTGGCTTGGATCGTGGGCCGCCGTGTTCGGCGGCCCCTACCTTGCGTTCGTGGCGGCGGCGGTCGGACTGCTCGCCATCGGCGGGAGTTCGTCCATGGCGACCCGGACGGGCCCACCCGCCCCACCGTTGGTGGACGAACGGCCGACCGAAGAGGGATCGATCGGCCTATCAGCGAACCCCACAATCCGGTCGTAACTACTGGTGTAACCCCGGGCCGGATTGGTCCGACAACAAGGAGATTCCACGGACATGATGACCCAGTTTGAAACCCTCGCCACTTGGCTCAAGATGAACATCAAGAGCGATCGTGGTGCGGCGATGGTTGAGTACGCCCTGCTGCTCGCCCTCATCGCCATTGTTTGTATCGCTGCTCTGTCGGTTCTCGGTGACACCGTCTCCCAGAACTTCTCGGACATCGACTCTGATCTTCAGAGCCGCTGATCCGGCGCAGCTTGCACCGCTTGGTGTGAGCTGATCGATCAAAGGGAAACGAGTGGATGGCTTCGGCCGTCCACTCGTTTCGCGTTTTCGGACACCTCGCGTTCTCGAATACGGGTCGGGTGTAAGGGCGGAAGATGCGCTCGTTCCCTGGGTGAGTCGCTTCGGCCCTTGGGTCCCGATGACCCATATGGAAGATCGGCACCGTTGCCGTCACCTCTTGTGGAACACGGGCCAGATCGGTCCCACGACAAGGAGATTCCACGGACATGATGACCCAGTTTGAAACCCTCGCCACTTGGCTCAAGATGAACATCAAGAGCGATCGTGGTGCGGCGATGGTTGAGTACGCCCTGCTGCTCGCCCTCATCGCCATTGTTTGTATCGCTGCTCTGTCGGTTCTCGGTGACACCGTCTCCCAGAACTTCTCGGACATCGACTCTGATCTTCAGAGCCGCTGATCCGGCGCAGCTTGCACCGCTTGGTGTGAGCTGATCGATCAAAGGGAAACGAGTGGATGGCTTCGGCCGTCCACTCGTTTCGCCTTTTCGGAAGGCGTCCGATCGGGTGAGTCAGGCGGCCAGGCTCGGGTGCGGCTGGCCTTGTGCAAGGAGAACGCACCGGATCGTGGTGCCGCTTCCCGGCTCGCTCACGACTTCCATGGAGGCGCCGATGCTCGCTGCCCGCTCCCGCATGCCGACGAGGCCGTAGCTGTCGACCCGGCCGCTCTCGCCGATCGTGAACCCTCGGCCATCGTCGATGATCTCGAGTGTCGCCGAACGGCCGTCGGAAACCCAGCGGACATCGACCCGGCTGGCGTCAGCGTGCCGTTCGACATTGACCATCGCCTCTTGCGCGATCCGCCAGAGTTCGCGTTCTTGGATGATGGGCATGCGTGCCTCGGAGTCGATCGAGAGCTCGATCTTGAGCCCACTCCGGTCGGCGAGTCGGCTACTGAACTCGTCGATCGTCTCTTCGAAGCCTCTCCCGTCACTCACGTCTGCGCGAAGGTCCGAAAGGGTCTCCCGGATCTCGCCGATGACGTTGCGAACGTCGTCTCGAAGCGTCGCCAGGGCCGGGCCGACGTCATCGCCTCGGTCGTGCGATTTGATGACTCGATCGAGTTCGAAGGCGAGAAACGCCATCGACTGGCCGATGCGGTCATGTAGATCGCGTGCGATTCGTGTCCGTTCCTCGGCGGCTCCCATCGTGCGAAGTCGCCCGAACCATCGAGCATTGTCGATCGCCAGCGCCACCGGATCGACGAAACCGTTGAACATCTGGACGGTTCGTTCGGCGTAATGGTTCGGCTCGCGGTTCTCGAGTGCGAGAAGGCCGATGATCTGTCCACGGGCCGTCAACGTCGTGTAGAGCCCGGACCGCGAGTCGGGGGAGAGGCCGACGGTACCGGCAGCTTCCAGGTTCGGGATGTCGACGAGCCGGTTCTGGGCGATTGCGGTTTTGAGCGGATTCGGGAGCATCGTTGGCCCAAGCCGGAGTTGCAGCGCGAGCCCCTCCGAGCGCATGACTTGCCAGGTTGCGTCCGTTTCGTCGAAGACCAAGAGCGCGACCGAGTCGTAGTCGAATAGCCCTCGGAGCCGACCCATCGTCGTGTCGAGGACGTCGTTCAGGTCCAGGGAGGCCGGCAGGGTTTGGGCCACGCGGTGAAGCGAGTACAGGAGCGAGTTGGCGTCGGTGAGGCGCTCCATGCGGTTCATGGCCAACGTGTGCTGGCGATCGGCTTCGCCGGAGATCTTTCGTGTTTGTCCGGCGATCAGGCCGCACACGACCAGGATGAGCGTCCATTGGAGTACCAGCTGAATGTCTGCAAGCACTACTCCTTGGCGGACGAAGAGGACGCACGTGGGAGCGAGCGCAGCGACTCCGGCGATCCGCACGGCGTAGATGTGCCCACGGGCGAATCCGGCGATCACGATCGGGATGACCAGCGTGACGCTGAACGGCGACGCCCAGAGGCCGGTGAATACGATGGCGAGCACGCTCATCAGAACTTCGGTGAGCAACGAGACGTCCCCGGCGATCTCTCGGTCGAATCGAATCGGTTGGAGGTGTCGCACGACCGTGTAGGCCAACAGGATCGCCACGAAGACACTGATGCGTTGATCGCCGGTGTCGACGACCCGCGGGGTTGCAAGGATGATCGCCAGCCCGAGCAGTCCCCAACGGATAACGGCGATGACGTTTGCAAACACGTCCATGCGTTCGACGACGGTGTCGGCGTCGAGCACGTTTGCATCACTGGCGCGGCCGACGCGTGCGAGTGGCCGGAGCATCGATCGTGGTCGATGCCCACCGGTCGGTGCGCGAAGCTTCTCCGCGTCCGCGCGCGTCATCTGGGTGTTGAAGTCGGATTCGTCCATGAGTCTCCTGACCCATCGGCACCTGGGTCGTTCGAATGACCCGTTCGGGCGATACGGTCGGCGTCGTGAGGGAGTACGGGCTCACCGGAGGCATCGGCTCCGGAAAATCGACCGTGTCGACGCTGTTTGTCGCACGAGGCGTCGTGGTGCTCGATGCTGATGCGATCGTGCGCGAACTTCAGGCTCCGGGCGAACCTGTGTTCGATGCGATGGTAGATTGTTGGGGTGAGCGGATCATCGACCAGGACGGCACGTTGAACCGGGCGGCAGTTGCCGAGATCGTGTTCTCCGACGAAGACGAGCTGGCCCGCCTCAACGGCATCGTCCATCCCGCTGTTGCCAGCGAAACACAGCGTCGCCTCGATGCGGTGATCGACCCGGAGGCCATCGTCGTGCACGACATCCCACTTCTCGTGTTGCCGGGGGGAGAGGTGCTCACGAGTCGGGATGTGGATGAGTGGTCGGGCATCGTCGTCGTCGATACGCCCATCGATCTGGCGATCGAGCGTGTCGTCAACGCACGAGGGATGGCCGCGGGTGACGTGCAGGCGAGGATCGACTCTCAGGCAACGCGCGAGGAGCGGCGAGCGGTGGCCGATTTCGTGATCGACAACAGCGGATCCCTGGACGCACTCGAGGCCGAGGTCGATGCGTGCTGGGACTGGATGCAGGCGGCGCCGGCAAACCCCGGGGATGGGGCGCCGTGACCGAACAGAGCGCCACGTGGCTGGACCTCGGTGACCACGAGGAGACCGCCCGTCCGTTCGAGATGGTGACCGACTTCGAGCCGGCCGGCGATCAGCCGACGGCGATCCAGGCGCTCTCAGAGGGGGTCGAGCGTGGTGACCCGTTCCAGACGCTTCTCGGGATCACCGGCTCGGGTAAGAGCGCCACGATCGCCTGGACGATCGAGAAGGTTCAGCGTCCGACGCTCGTCATCGCGCCCAACAAGTCGCTGGCTGCGCAGCTCGCCAATGAGCTGCGGGAGTTCTTTCCGAAGAATCGGGTCGAGTACTTCGTGTCGTACTACGACTACTACCAGCCCGAGGCCTACATGCCGACGACCGACACCTACATCGAGAAGGACTCGTCGGTGAATGACGAGATCGATCGGCTCCGGCACTCCGCAACGTCGTCGCTGCTCACCCGGCGCGACACGATCGTCGTCGCCTCGGTGAGTTGTATCTACGGTCTCGGAGCCCCCGATGAGTACGAAGCGCAGCTGCTGATTCTTCGGCCAGGTCAGGAGATCGACCAGCGCGACATCCTTCGTCAGCTCGTCGACATGCAGTACGAACGCAACGACATGAACCTCGTCCGGGCGAAGTTCCGGGTACGAGGCGACACGATCGAGGTGCACCCGGCCTACGACGAGACCGTCGTGCGGATCGAGATGTTCGGCGACGAGATCGAGCAGATCACCCGCGTCGACCCGTTGACGGGCGAACGTCTCGAGACGCTCGACGAGGCCGTGATCTTCGCAGCCACGCACTACGTGGCGGGCGAGGAGCGCCTTCGCCGAGCGATCGTCGGGATCGAGGCGGAACTCCAGGAACGGCTTGCCCTCTTCCAGGACGAGGGCAAGCTCCTCGAAGCGCAGCGGCTCCGGATGCGGACGCAATACGACCTCGAGATGATGGCCGAGGTCGGCTACTGCAATGGCATCGAGAACTACTCGATGCACATCGACGGCCGGCAGCCAGGTGACCGCCCGTACACCCTCCTCGACTACTTCCCCGATGACTATCTGATGGTCCTCGACGAGTCGCACGTGGCCGTGCCCCAGCTGCACGGTCAATACGCCGGTGACCGCAGCCGCAAAGATGTACTGATCGAGCACGGCTTCCGGTTGCCGTCGGCGGCCGACAACCGACCGCTTCGTTTCGACGAGTGGCTCGAGAAGATCAATCAGGTGGTCTTCTTGTCGGCAACCCCGGGCGACTACGAGCTCGACGTATCGAACCAGGTAGTCGAGCAGATCGTGCGCCCGACGGGTCTCGTCGACCCCGAAGTGATCGTCAAGCCCACCAAGGGGCAGATCGACGACCTTGTCGAGCAGATCCGGGAGCGGATCGAGCTAGACCAGCGGGTCTTGGTTACGACGCTGACCAAGAAGATGTCGGAGGACCTCACCGACTATCTGCTCGAGCTCGGCCTTCGGGTGCGATACCTGCACTCCGAGGTGGACACGCTCGAGCGGATCGAGATCCTGCGCGACCTTCGGCTCGGCGAGTTCGACGTTCTGGTCGGGATCAACCTTTTGCGCGAGGGGCTCGACCTTCCCGAAGTCTCATTGGTCGCGATCCTCGACGCCGACAAAGAGGGCTTCCTCCGATCCGAAACCTCGCTGATCCAGATGATCGGCCGCGCCGCCCGAAACGTCGACGGTCAGGTCGTGATGTACGCCGACCAGATGACCGACTCGATGCAGCGGGCGATCAACGAGACGATGCGTCGCCGTGGCCTGCAAATGGCGTACAACGAGGAGCACGGCATCAACCCGCAGACCGTCCGAAAGGCGGTCACCGACATCTTGGCCATGCTTCGCCCCGCCGAGGACAAAGCGCCGGTGCCGGGCGGCGATCAACGTCGTCGAGGACTCGACGCCGATCGGCGCACGATCGACGCAGATGGCATGGGCAGGGCGGATCTGGAGCGACTCATCAAGACGCTCGAAGAAGAGATGCACGAAGCGGCGACAGACCTGAAGTTCGAATACGCGGCGAGGCTTCGCGACGAGGTCAAAGACCTCAAGCGTGAGCTCCGCGAGATGCCCTAGGAGATCCACAGATGTCTGATCGACTCGTCGTGCAAGGAGCGCGCGAGCACAATCTGCGAAACGTCGACATCGACTTGCCGCGCGACAAGCTGATCGTGTTCACCGGGTTGTCCGGCTCGGGCAAGAGCTCGCTGGCATTCGACACCATCTATGCCGAAGGGCAACGCCGATATGTCGAGTCGCTGAGCGCATACGCCCGCCAGTTCCTCGGACAGATGGACAAGCCCGACGTCGACTTCATCGAAGGACTGTCGCCGGCGATCTCGATCGATCAGAAGAGCGCGTCCCGGAACCCCCGGTCGACGGTTGGCACCGTCACGGAGGTCTACGACTACCTGCGCTTGTTGTTCGCTCGGATCGGGGTCGCCCACGATCCCGAGACGGGAGAGCGGCTCCAGCGGCAGACCCCGCAGCAGATCGTGGACCGGGTGTTGTTGATGGAGGAAGGCACTCGCTTCCAGGTCCTTGCCCCGGTCGTCAGGGGTCGAAAAGGCACCTACGACACGCTCCTGGCGGATCTGGCCGGGCAGGGATTCGCCCGAGCCATCGTCGACGGCGAGGCGATCGAACTCGATCAGCTCGAGAACACCGAACTGGATCTTGCTCGCTACGAGACGCACACCATTCAGGTCGTGGTCGACCGCCTCGTCTTGCGTGACGGGATCGATCGACGCCTCACCGAGTCGATGGAGACCGCACTCGGACTGGCCGATGGCGTCGCAGAGATCCAGATCATGCCGGGACGCGACGACGACGCCGAGCCCGAGACGGTCGTGTTCAGCCAGCACTTGTCACGTCCGAGCGACGGCAAGAGTTTCGACGACATCGCGCCGCGCAACTTCTCGTTCAACTCGCCGTACGGAGCGTGTAGCCACTGCGACGGACTCGGAACGGTCTTCGAGGTGGACCCGCAGCTCGTCGTCCCCAATCCCGAGGCGACGATCGACGACGGAGCGATCGCCCCGTGGGCTGGTGGCCGAAGCCGCTACTTCAGCCGCCTCGTTGAGGCAGTGTGTGCCGAGAAGGGCATTCCGACCGACGTCGCCTGGGAAGACCTGCCGAAAGCCTCCACGAAGCTGTTGTTGCGCGGTGGCATGAAGGAACGCATCACCGTCAACTACAAGAATCGTTTCGGTCGTTCTCGGACGTATCAAGCGAAGTTTGAGGGTGTCATTCCGTACCTCCAGCGTCGCCATGAGGAGGCCGAATCCGATACGCAGCGCGAGCAGATCGAAGGCTGGATGCGCACGGTCGACTGTCCGGTCTGTGAGGGAGCGCGGCTCAACCCGTTCTCGCTTGCGGTGACCGTCGACGGACACAACATCTCCGATATTTGTTCGATGTCGATCGGCGAGGCCGCCAAGGTCCTCAACGGGCTCGAGCTCAACGAGCGGGATGCCATCATCGCCGAACAGGTGGTCAAGGAGATCAACGCTCGGATGGGCTTCTTGCTCGACGTCGGACTCGACTACCTGTCCCTCTCCCGAAACGCGGCAACGCTCGCCGGCGGCGAAGCGCAGCGGATCCGACTTGCGAGCCAGATCGGATCAGGATTAGTCGGCGTCTTGTACGTGCTCGACGAACCGTCGATCGGCCTACATCAGCGCGACAACCAGCGCCTCATCGACACGCTCATTCGTCTGCGGGAGTTGGGAAACACCGTCGTCGTTGTTGAGCACGACGAGGAGACGATCGCGGTCGCTGATCATGTGGTCGACATCGGCCCGGGCGCGGGGGAGCACGGTGGCCAGATCGTGCACTCGGGCACCGTCAAGGCGTTGCTCAAGAACAAGAAGTCCGTGACGGGTCAATACCTGTCGGGCAAGCGATCGATCGCCGTACCCGAGATACGTCGTGAGCCGGGCGAGGGCGTGATCCGGATCGTCGGGGCGCAGGAGAACAACCTCCAGAATGTCGATGTCGAGATCCCGCTCGGGGTGTTCGTCGGGGTGACCGGCGTGTCGGGATCAGGCAAGTCGTCGCTGGTCAACCAGATCCTGCTCCCGAGCCTGATGCAGCGGATCTACAAGTCGAAGATGCCGCCAGGTCGTCATCGCAAAGTCGAGGGTATCGAACACATCGACAAGGTGATTGCGATCGATCAGTCGCCGATCGGGCGGACGCCTCGGTCGAATCCAGCCACCTACACGGGAGTGTTCGACCACGTCCGCAAGCTGTTCGCTCAGACGACCGAAGCGAAGGTGCGGGGTTATCTTCCGGGCCGTTTCTCCTTCAACGTCAAGGGTGGGCGCTGCGAGGCGTGCGCGGGCGACGGCACGATCAAGATCGAGATGCACTTTCTGCCCGACGTCTACGTGCCGTGCGAGGTGTGCAAAGGCAAGCGGTACAACCGCGACACGCTCGACATCGTGTTCAAGGGCCGCAATATCGCCGAGGTCCTCGATATGCCGATCGAGGAGGCGCTCGACTTCTTCAGCAATCAACCTCCGATAGCCCGACACCTCCAAACGCTTGTCGACGTCGGCCTCGGGTATGTGCGCTTGGGGCAATCAGCGCCGACGCTCTCTGGGGGCGAAGCTCAGCGGGTGAAGCTCGCCAGCGAGCTGGCGAAACGCTCGACGGGCCACACGATGTACATCCTCGATGAGCCGACGACCGGTTTGCACTTCGAGGACATCCGGCGGCTATTGACCGTGCTGTCGCGACTGGTGGATCAGGGCAACACCGTGCTCGTCATCGAACACAACCTCGATGTGATCAAGACCGCCGACCACCTGATCGACCTCGGACCCGAGGGCGGAACAGGCGGCGGACGAATCATCGCCGAAGGAACCCCCGAACATCTCGCCACGATCCCCGAGAGCCACACGGGGCGATTCATCGCGAAGCTGCTGGCCTAGACACGTCCCATCAGTTGGGTTCATCGTCGGCGAGCGCCGGCCGATGGGCCATGATGAGGACGCGTCGACCGGCATGGCAGACCTACATCGCCGCCATGTCGGTGGTCTACATCGTCTATACGTTGCAGTTCTTCTTTCGCTCGCCTTTCGGCGATCTCCGCATTCTGCACTTTGGTGGCCGACTGATGGGCCGAGGTGATGTCGACGTTCTGTACGACGCCGAACGATTCGTCGCTGCGACACGTGCCGAATCCGATGGGTGGTCGGCGCCAAGTGAGCTCGCGACATTCATTGCGCCGCCAACGATGGCGTGGGCCATGTCGTTGTTCGGGGTGCTTTCGTTTCCGTTGGCCGCCGTGTTGTGGACCGGTCTCGGCATTGCAGCCGCAGTTGCGGCGACACGCCTTCTCGAGCTGCCGGCATGGATGGCCGTCGTCGCAATCCTGGGTCCGGCGGGCTGGTTGAATCTGCGCCTGGGTCAGACGGGGTTCTTCGTGCTGCTGGTCGCCGCCGTACTCTTTGTTGCGGTCCGGGACGACCGGCCGGTGCTCGCCGGTGTCGCACTCGGTCTCACCATCATCAAACCGACGATTCTGTTGGGGGTTGCTCTGTGGTGGCTCATCGATGCTCGGCGTCGCCGGATCGAACTTCTCGCCGCCGCGCTGACTGGCGTGGTCATCGCGGCTGTGGCGACCGTTGGGGGTGCTGGTATCTGGGTCGCGTTCGCGAGCGGCACCACGGACCGAGTCGAGCGGGAATCTTCCTCGGTCTTCGATCAACCCGTCGTCGTTGAGTTCGTCCGCCGCAGCGTGTCGGCGTCGATACCCGGCGAGGTCGTGTTCGGGTTGTGCGTGGTGGCGGCGTTGGCGCTGTTGTGTCGAGTCCGGAGGGCTCATGACGAGCCAATGGTCAGCTTCGGGGCTGCGGTCATGGTGTCGATGCTGGTCTCCCCGCATCTGCTGTCATACGACACAGGCCTCGTATTGGTGGTGATTGCGGTGGCCCGGTGGTGCGGCGTCGACCGTTCGCAGTGGGGTCCTCTTGTTGCGCTGTGGGTCGTCGCGTCCGCGTTGTCGGCGATCACGTTCGAGCTCGTCTCCGGTTGGATCGGATGGGCCCCATGGCCGCTGACGATCGCCTACGTGGTGCTCTTCATTCGATGGGCTCAGGTCACATCGGCGGCCGAAGGCCGGCGCTCGTCGGCGCTTCAATCTGTGGTTGTTCAGCCGATGTAGGCAGCATGCATGAACTTCGTGATCTCGTGGCGGCCACGTACTCCTTTCGGGATCCGAATAGTCACGTCGAAGTCGCCGACGGCGTCGTCCGCCGTGTGGTCACTGGGGTCGCGGCCGGACAATTGACCGAGTTCCTTGCGAGCCCGCTTTTCGAGGAGCTCGTCGATGCCGAGCTGATCGAGAAGCCCACGGATGTCCGCCGAGCGGATGACGGGGCAGTGGAACTGTTGCATCGTCCGATCGAGTCATGGACGTACCCGTACGAGTGGACCTGGTCGATGCTGCGTGACGCCGCCGTCGTCCATCTGGAGATCCTCCGACGGGCGTCGGACTACGGGTTCACGCTTAGCGATGCAACGTCGTTCAACGTCACGTTCCGAGGGTCGACGCCGGTGTTCATCGACTACGGATCGTTCGTGACCCGCTCGTCGTCGGATCCCTGGTGGGGGTACACGCAGTTCTGCGAGCACTTCTTGTATCCGTTGATGGTCAGTGCGCACACCGGCGCAGCGCTCCAACCGATTCTGCGCGGCGGGTTCGGGCGGGTGCAGCTCGATGACGCTCACGCCTTGCTTCGGACGCACAAGCGCAAGCGAGGCGTCGTGAAGCACGTGTTGATTCCGCACGCTGCGGTGCACCGAGCGGACATGTCGGTCGGTGATGTCACCGAGGCGACGACCGCCGTGACGACCGAGGTGTACAACAGCATCCTCGACGGCATGGCGCGCCTCATCGATCGCCTCGCCTGGTCGGCCGACGAGTCGACGTGGAGCGACTACGCCGTGCGATCCCACTACAGCGACGGTGACCTCCGGGCCAAGGAAGCGTTCGTCGATCGCGTGTGCGCAGCAACCGAGCCGACGCTCGTGATGGACATCGGAGCCAACGACGGGCACTTCTCAAAGATCTGTGCACAGTCTGCCGAACACGTGATCGCCGCGGACGGCGACCCGCTCGTGATCGACCGCCTCTACCGATCGGGGTTGCCCAGCAACATCACGCCGCTCGTATTCGATGCGACCGATCCGGCGCCGTCGCGCGGGTGGCGATTGGCCGAGCGAGCCTCGATCGCCGATCGGATGGCGCCCGATCTCGTCGTGCTCCTTGCCGTCCTGCATCACATCTGCCTCACGGGCAACGTGCCACTACCGCAGGTCGTTGCCTGGTTGGAGGACTTTGACTCGGATTTCGTGATCGAGTTCGTTCACCGTGACGACGAAAAGGTGCGGCACCTCCTCGCTCGCAAGGGCTCGCCAGATGACTTCGACTACGACCTCGATGTCTTCCTCGACGAGTGCGAAGGCGCGTTCGAGGTCGTCGAGCAGGAACGGTTAACCGGAGGCACACGGACGATGCTGCACCTTCGCCGTCGGAGTGCGGGCGGTGGTTGAGGAAACTGATCGGACGGACGGTCGGGACTCGGGTGATGCCTTCGCCTCGTTGGTGATCGCCGCGGCGATGCCGTTGGTCCCATTGCTGATCTTCCTGGTGCAGAACGGCGCACGGATCGGTGACACAACCGCGCTCTGGATCGTCGGCGGTGTGGCCAGTGTTGCGTGCGTTGCTCTCGCATTGGTCGTGCATCTTCGATACTCGTGGCGTACGTCGGGCCTCGTTGCCGGTGCCGGTGGATATGCGCTGTTCTCCAATAGTTGGATGGGAGCCGACAAGGGTGTTCTCGCGACTCGGCTCTTCCTGTTCGTCGTGTCGGCAGCCGTCATTGCGCTGGTCGCCCACACACTCATCGGTAGATCGAGGCGAGGCCATCGGCTGAGCGCCGCGCTGATCGCTGTGGTTGTTGTCGGCTTGGTGTTCGCTGGCGGCCGGTCGCCCAACGCCGCGCCAGAAGCGGTGGCGTACGCGTCGATCGATCCCGTTTCGACACCAAACGTGTACGTGATCGTGATGGACGGTCTGAGCCGGGTCGATCTTCTCCGTCGCGACTTTCCCGATATCGACATCGACGAGTCTCTCGAACGCCTCGAGGCAATCGGTTTCGCGACAAGCGACAGCTCGACGTCGAACTACACGCGAACACATCTTTCGATCCCGTCCCTGCTCAACGGCACCTACCAAGCGATGCCAACGCGTCCCCTCGATGCGGAGGGCGAGTGGGTATATGCCCGAAACACGTTCGACGGGCAGAACACCCTCGTTCAAACCATGACGGCGGCTGGATATGAGTATTGGCATGCGGAGTCGAAGGTGTGGGGGCACGGGCGATGTCCGGTCGCCGTGGCCGACCGGTGCCTGGGTGGTGGTAGCGATCCCGAACTCGTCGAGGCGTTGTGGAAAATGACCCCGCTCGGGAAGACACCGTTTCGCCCTGCTCCCCAAGATCCGATCAGCGTGGTCGATCAGGTGCTTGATTCGGCCCCGTCCGAACGTCCGAGATTCGTTTTCGCCCACCTTCTCAGCCCGCACAACCCGTACAAGTTCGGTGCCGATTGCGAACCGATCTGGGTCGGCTCGTTGGTCGAGGGGTGGCAGCCCGAGTACGCATCGTTCTACGAGGATGAAACCGAGTGCCTACTCGACTTGAACGCCACGGCAATGGAG
Source organism: Acidimicrobiales bacterium (assembly GCA_020629375.1). GTDB lineage: Bacteria > Actinomycetota > Acidimicrobiia > Acidimicrobiales > SHLQ01 > SHLQ01. The sequence continues at coordinate 11,834 of JAHDDK010000022.1, read as the reverse complement.
CGGCTCATCGAGCACGATCCCGAGGCGATCGTGCTGTTGTTGTCCGACCATGGACACTCGTTCGGCGTCGACTTCGCTGACGGGGGATGGGCCGACCGCGACGTCGAGATCCGCTTCGCTGCGTTCCGGTCGGTTCGGGTTCCGGAGAGCTGCGAGACCGATGACGTCCGAGGACATTCGCTCATCAACGTGAACGAGCTCATTGTGGCGTGTCTCGAGCAGCGTGAGCCCGAGTGGAACGAACTGCGCTTCTTCACGAGCGGCTTCAGCGCAGATGCGGTCAGCACCGCCGAGGTCGAAGGCGAGCAGCGGTTGCTTCTCGTCGATGAGTGAGACTGGTGCATACCCGCCGACCCGCAGGTTGATCGGCGCCAACGCACATGAGCTGAAGAGACCATCTACCAGCAGGCGTGGCCGCCCGATTCATTTAGGGAGAGCCCGTCAAATGGCGGGGTGACGATCGGAGAAGCCATGTCGACGTTGGCGTACATCGATGCAGGAACCGCAGCGGCCGTCGCTGCGGTGGCCACGGGCGGTATTGCCGGAGTGAAGGCTGCGGCGCAGTCGTTCGTCTACAAGCGTCGCTCGAAGGGGTCGACGGTAGAGCCGAAGACCGCTTCAGCTGCGGTAGGTGCGGATTCGTGATCCATCGACGGTCAGGGCAATGACCTGATCGTCTGCGAGAAGTCGATCATCGAGCGCCTGCAGCGCCTGAGCGGCGAGCGTGCCGTCGAGGCCCGGCACGAATGAACCGGCGAGTGTGCCCCATCCGTTCTGGACGGACACGACGATCGCCCCAACGAGCTCTTCTCCTGCCCACACACCCCAGCTTCGGCGCGCCGCGTCATGGATCGGCATCGGGTCGGGGGGATAGCCGAGTGTCTCGGTCATCATGGGCAGCGCGGCTGCGACGTTCTCGCGTGCCACTCGGAGCCGGATCGGGCCCGCGGGAGGGTTCGGCCGGTCGAACGCGGCGAGTTTGTCCCAGGGAAGCGAGAGGTCGCCGCCAGACTTGTTGAGGAGCTCGGTGAGCCGCGTGAGCGACGCAGCGTCGGTGACGCGCCAATCGTGGTCCTCGTAGTCGGCAGGAGCGGCGGTCGAGGCGAGCACATATGTCGAGGGCCGCCGCTGGACAAAGGTTGTCACTCCGGCTCGCTCGCGAGGGTCGGTCGCTTGCTCGGCAGCGTCGAGGATCGCATCGGAACGGATGGCCTCGACCTCCAGGCCGAGTGGATGGGTGCGGAGCAGCGTGTTTGACGTGTAGTCCGCGTTCGTGTCGATGTGTGTGCGGACGACTTGGCTGACGAGGTGGTGATCGATGAATGGCGAATCGGCAGTTACCCGAACGAGGTGTTCGGCGGGATAGTCCGCAATGACCTCGACGTAGCGAGCGAGAAGGTCGTCGGACGGTCCCCGCACGGCTGCGGCGCCGTTGGCGCGGGCGAGGGCCTCGATCTCGTCGTCGGCTGGGAGGTCGCTGATCGCGACCACCACGGGACCATCGGCGTAGTCCCGAAGGCGATGAAGGGCGACGGACAAGACCGACGTGTTGGCGAATGATGCCATCTGACGGCGACGACGGTCGGTGCCGTCCTGGCCTGCTTGTACGACGAGCAGGATGCTCACAGTGTTCTTTGCCTCCTGGTCCGCCCCGGCCGGTACGTCGCAGACGCTAGTCGCTCCGCACATTCGCCACGAAAACGCTCCCCGTGCAGCTGGGGCTCGACCGTAGGATGCTCGAGTGGTCACCCGTCCTCCCGCTGGCACGATTCCGGACACGCCGGGCTCGTATCAGTTCAAGGATCGCGATGGTCGAGTGATCTACGTGGGCAAGGCGAAGAGCCTCCGGAGCCGACTCTCCAACTACTTCCAGAAGAACTTGCCCATGCGGACTGCGCAGATGGTTCGGACGGCCGAGTCGGTGGAGTGGATCCAGGTCGACAACGAACTCGAAGCGCTGATGCTCGAGTACTCGTTGATCAAACAGCACCGGCCACGGTTCAACATCCGTCTCGTCGACGACAAGTCTTATCCGTTCTTGGCGGTGACCGAATCGGACGAGTGGCCACGGGCGATGGTGATGCGGGGCAAGAAGCGAAAGGGCACTCGGTACTTCGGGCCCTACGGGCATGCATACGCGATCCGAGAAACACTCGATCTGCTATTGCGAACGTTCCCCATCCGGACGTGCTCGGACAACAAGTTGGAACGTCACGCCAAGCTCGGCCGGCCCTGCCTGCTCTTCCACATCGAGAAGTGTTCGGGCCCATGTGTCGGCGAGATCACGCCGGACGAGTACGCCGCCCTGGTTGAAGACTTGGTCGCCTTTCTCGACGGCGACACCGACGCGGTGGTCGCTGACCTCGAAGCCCGCATGCGGGCCGCTTCCGACGACTACGAATACGAACTCGCTGCCCGGCTCCGGGACCAGCTCGGATCGGTCCGCAAGGCGATCGAGAAACAGCAGATGGTCGGCGCCCGCAGCGATGACTTCGACGTGATCGGTATCCATGGGGACGAGCTCGAGTCAGCTGTCCAGGTCTTCTTCGTGCGGAAGGGTCGAGTCGTCGGCCGGCGTGGGTTCGTGGTCGACAAGGTCGAAGACCTCGACGATGCCGAACTCACCGACCGGATCCTCGAAGGCGTGTACAGCGAAGAACCGGCTGTTGGGTATCCAAAGCAGGTGCTGGTGCCGGTCGAGCCGAGCGATCCCGAGCTGTATGCGGCGTGGATGGGCGAGTTGCGAGGGTCGGCGGTGCAGGTGCGGATACCGCAACGCGGAGACAAGCGGGCGTTGCTCGAAACGGTGACGCGCAACGCGCAGGAGTCGTTCACCCGGCATCGCCTAAAGCGAGCCTCGGATCACAACTCGCGGTCACGGGCACTCAACGAGCTGCAGGAGTATCTGGACCTGCCCGACGCACCGCTGCGCATCGAGTGCTACGACATGAGCCACATTCAGGGCACGGACTATGTCGGATCGATGGTGGTCGTCGAGGACGGACTCCCGAAGAAGTCGGACTATCGCCGGTTCAAGATTCGCACGGTGGACGGCAACAACGACTTTGCGGCGATGGCCGAGGTGCTCGAGCGTCGCCTCACGAACTACCTGTCGGATCGGGCCAAGCCGGTCGAGGAGCGAGGGAAGTTCGCGTACCCGCCGAACCTGATCGTGGTCGACGGCGGCAAGGGCCAGTTGTCCGCGTCGCTCGAGGTGCTGAGGGAGCTCGGGTTGGAGGACGAGATCCCGATCGTGTCGCTTGCGAAGCAATTCGAGGAGGTGTTCGTGCCTGGCCGTTCGGACGCGATTCGGCTCCCTCGACAGTCGGAGGCGCTGTACATGCTTCAACGCATCCGCGATGAGTCGCATCGCTTTGCCATCACGTATCACCGTCAGCTTCGGGGCAAACGCATGACGGCGTCAGCGCTCGACGGCATCGACGGCCTCGGGCCGACACGCAAAGCTCGATTGGTGAAGGAGCTCGGTGGGGTGAAGGCGGTCAAGGCAGCGACCGCCGACGAGCTACGGTCCTTGAGTTGGCTGCCGGACGCTGTCGCCGACAATGTGTGGCGGCACTTGCACCAGAACTAACGGAAGGCGGCGGGGAACCCATGATCATCAACTGTTCGGGCGTGCGCCTTGAAGTGCGGCCCTGCGCGCGGGGATGATGTGGCGGTGTCCGACGATGTGGCTCGTGGTTCGAGCCCAAGTTCCCTCCTCGACGACCCGCCGTTGGGCGACACCACGACCGAATCGACGCCGGTCGTGGTGAGCGAGTCGGTCGCGGTTCCCAAGGCTCCGCCGACGCGACGTCGCAGTTGGGCCTTGTTGGTCGCCGCGGTCACGCTCGCTGTTCTGTGCGGACTTCTCGGTGCGTTGTGGCAGCGGGCGGAGGCGGACGTTGGGGAGCTTCGTGATGAGCTCGCAGCGGCCCGGACGGCCACCGAGACAGAGCCAGACAACTCCGAGGATGTCGAACGGCTCGAGGCCGAGGTCGCCGCGCTCGAGGCCGAGAACGAGCGATTGCGGGGCGAGGTGGAGGAGATCCGCCCGCTGCTTGCGGAGGTGCCCGAGGGGCGCTTGTCGGTGATCGACGCGCCATTTCTTCCTGCGTACATCGATGAGGAACGCAACCGGCTCTTGGCGATCGACGCGAGCGGCCGCTGGGCGGTGTGGGGAGACGGCTTTGATGGTGAGGTGACCGGCACCGGTCAGTTGACGGGTTCTCCGGTTGGCATGTTTGCCGAGGCGCGCGAAGCCTGGATTGCGACCGATGCCGGTCGGATCGAGGTCATCTCGATCACCGGCGAGGAAGATCGCCCGGCGATCGAGATCGGCGCGGTCGACTATCTCACGCCGAACGGTCGGCGGTTCTGGACGTTTTCGACGGCGACGAACGAGTTGATCCGTCTTCGTCGATCTGATGGGTCGATTCTGATGACGGTTCCCCTTCCCGAACCGATCACGGATCTGGCTGCGGGCGCCGGAGCGGTGTGGGCGCTTGGCGAGAGCGGCATCGTTTACAGCGTCAACACGGCGGACTTCCGGGTGACGCCAATCGATGCTGGCCAAGATGTTGTCTCGATTACGGCGGGACCCGATGCATTGTGGGCGTTGTCGGCAGCAGACGGCTCGCTTCGCAGGATCGACCCGGTGACGGGATCGGTGTTGGTCACGGTGCCGGTGGGCCGGGATCCTGTCGATGCGGTGTTTGCGGACACGAGCGTGTGGGTTGGTCTTCGCTCGGGGACGACACTGATCGAGGTCGACACGCGCACGAGTGCGATCGTGAGCCGAACCCAGCTGCCAGCCGAACCAACTGGTCTGTTCCGCGGGGCGAGCGCCGTCTATGTCGCTGTCGATGACGCAGTCGCCACCTTGGTGCGTGTGGCGTCGGCAAATCCCGACGCCGCCGACACCGCAGCGGACACCACTGCCGATACCGACGGCTGAGCGTGATGAGCGATCCCGCGTTGTGGGAGCAGCATGCCCAATGGTGGCAGGACGAGTTCACCGATGGCGCCGATCCGGAGTACGAGGAGCAAATCCTGCCGCTCGCGGCCCAGCTGCTCGACGGGTATGAGCGGGTGCTCGACCTCGGGACAGGCGAGGGTCAGCTGGCCCGACTCTTCGCGAGCCAGGGAGCCGAGGTTGTCGGGGTGGATCCGACGCGGGCGCAGGTCATCGAGGCTGACGCCCGTGGCGGTGGCGCGAACTACGGGTTGGCCGGGGCGCACGATCTGCCGTTCGCTGACGGGTCGTTCGATGCGGTCGTGGCGTGCTTGGTGTTCGAACACATCGATCCGCTCGAGTCGGCGATCGCCGAGGTTGCCCGGGTGTTGCGGCCCGGCGGTCGATTCGCGTTCTTCCTCAACCATCCGTTGCTGCAGACCCCGGGCAGTGGCTGGATCGACGATCACGTGATGGATCCACCTGACCAGTACTGGCGGATCGGCGAGTACCTCGTGGAGCAGTCGATTGTGGAGGAGGTGCGAAAGGATGTGTTCATCCCGTTTGTGCACCGTCCGATGCACCGCTATCTCAATGCGCTGGTTGGGGCAAGGCTGGATCTTCGAGAGATGCACGAGCCACCGCCGCCGCAGGGATTCATCGACCGTTCACCGTATTTCGAGGCGGCGCGGGCGATTCCCCGACTGCTGGTGCTCGTGTGCCAACTACGCTCGGAGCCGTGAGCGAATTCGTCGTCGTCACCGGAAACTCGGGTGCTGGGCGTTCGCATGCGGCGAATGTGCTCGAGGATCACGGCTGGTTCGTGATCGACAATCTGCCGCCGGCGCTGATCTCGAAGGTTGGCGAGCTGGCGGATGCGCCCGGGTCGACGATCTCGAATGTCGCCCTTGCGGTGCCGGGTGGATCGCGTGTCGATCAGTTGCTCGCGGCGATCGCCGAGCTGCGCGGCAGTGGCAAGCGTGTACGGATCTTGTTTCTCGAAGCGTCGACGCCGGTTCTCGTTGCCCGGTACGAGTCGACGCGGCGGCGGCACCCCTTCGGTGACATGGGGCTGGCGGAGACGATCGAGGGCGAGCGCGCCGCGTTGGAGGCCGTGAAGGCCGAGGCCGATGTGGTGATCGACACGAGCGACCTGAACGTGCACCAGTTGCGTGACCGGTTGGTGACGATGTTCGGGACCGACTCGCCTGGTGGCGGGATGCAGACGACGGTGATGTCGTTCGGGTACAAACACGGGCTGCCGCTCGATGTGGACATCGTGATCGACTGCCGCTTCTTGCCGAACCCGCATTGGGTCGAGGAGTTGCGGCCCAAGACGGGATTGGACGCGGCGGTTAGCGAGTACGTGCTCGGCCAACCGATCACCGCAACGTTCGTCGAACGGATGGAGCGGCTGCTCGGTCTCGTGATGCCGGCGTACGTGCAGGAGGGCAAGTCGTATCTGACGATCGCGTTCGGTTGCACGGGCGGCCAGCATCGCTCGGTGGCGATCGCCGAAGAGGTCGCACAGCTACTCGGTCGGGCAGGGCACGACCCAGTCGTGTCGCATCGAGACGTCGAGCGGGCGTCGACGTCGGGCTGAGCCCGCACACGGAGTGCGGCGAAATGCCGCGCTATCTGTTGGGTAGATAGCCACCCGTTGTGATGCATGAGATTCGAATCGCGAACCTGTCACAAGAACGACACGGTGCTCGACGCGTGCGGTAGAACCCTTCACGAGACGCAACACTCTTGAGGAGCATCGCACCATGGCGATTCGTGTAGGCATCAATGGATTCGGACGGATCGGACGCAACTTCTTCCGCGCCGCCAAAGCGACGGGAGCGAAGATCGACTTCGTCGCCGTCAACGATCTCGGATCGATCGAGATGATGGCGCACCTGCTGCGCAACGACAGCGTGCACGGCCGCTACGACGGCAAGGTCAGCGCCGGCAAGAAGGAGATCCGGGTCGAAGGCGACCGCATCGCCGTGCTGTCCGAGCGCAACCCGGCTGATCTGCCGTGGGGCGACCTCGGCGTCGACGTCGTGATCGAGTCGACCGGAGTCTTCCGCACCAAGGAGACTGCCGGTGCCCACATCGAGGCCGGTGCCCGCAAGGTCATCATCTCGGCACCAGCATCGTGTGACGCAACGTTCGTGGTCGGCGTGAACGACGACGCGTACGACCCCGCCAAGCACGACGTGATCTCGAACGCCTCGTGCACGACCAATTGCTTGGCCCCGATGGCGAAGGTGCTCGACGACAGCTTTGGCATCGTCAACGGCCTCATGACCACAGGCCATGGTTACACCGGCGATCAGCAACTCGTCGATGGTCCGCACAGCGACATGCGACGGGCCCGCGCCGCGGCCGTCAACATCGTTCCGACGACGACCGGCGCCGCCAAGGCAACCGCCCTCGTGTTGCCCAAGCTCGATCAGAAGCTCGACGGCATGGCGTTGCGGGTTCCGATCCCGGACGGCTCGATCACCGACTTCACGGTCAACCTCAAGAAGGCCGCCTCGGTCGAAGACATCAATGCGGCGTTCAAGGCTGCGGCGAGCAAGGGCGATCTCCGCAAGGTCCTCGACTACTCCGAGGAGCCGCTCGTGTCGTCCGACATCGTTGGAACGACGGCCTCGTGCACGTTTGACGCTGGCCTGACCATGTCGATGGGTACGCTCGTCAAGGTCGCGGGCTGGTACGACAACGAGATGGGCTACTCGGCTCGCCTCGTCGATCTGGCCTCGATCGTCGGTACCCGCAAGACGAAGCTTGCCAAGAAGAAGGTGGCCCGCAAGAAGTGAGCGCAGTTCCCCAGCTCGAAGATCTCGGCGACGTCGACGGCAAGCACGTCCTGGTCCGCACGGACTTCAACGTGCCACTCGATGGCGATGAGATCACCGACGACCTTCGTATCCGGGCGGCGCTGCCGACCCTGCGCTGGTTGCAGGAGCGGGGAGCGCACGTCACGGCGATGAGTCATCTCGGTCGCCCCAAGGGGCAGCCGAATCCCGAGTTCGACATGGCGCCGGTGCGTGCACGTCTCGACGAGCTGTTACCGGGGATCACCCTGCTCGAGAACCTGCGATTCGATCCGGGCGAGACGGGCAACGACCCGGCCTTCGTTCAGGCCTTGATCGCCGGCCAAGACCTGTACGTCAACGATGCGTTCGGGGCGTGCCATCGTGCGCACGCGTCGATCGTGGGCCCTCCGCAGCATCTACCGAGCGCAGCGGGACGCCTCCTCGGCAAAGAGGTCGAGGTGCTCGGCGGTGTTCGTGACGGTGCCCGCCGTCCGTTCGTGGCGATCATGGGCGGGTCGAAAGTGAGCGACAAGGTCGCGATCATCGACGCACTGTCCGAACGCGTCGATCAGCTGCTCGTCGGCGGCGGTATGGCGTTCACCTTCTTCGCGGCGATGGGGCACCCGGTGGGTGCGTCGTTGCTCGAAGAGTCGATGATCGACACCTGCCGCGAGATGCTCGAGTCGGACCGGCCGATCGTGTTGCCGCATGACATCACGGCCCTCGGACCGGACGGCACGTTGTTCGACCCCGACGCCGGGGGAGAGGTTCGCCAGGTGGGGCAGTCGATCCCCGACGGTTGGATGGGTGTCGACATCGGCCCCGGTACTGCGGCGCAGTATGGCGACATCATCGCCGAGGCGGCCACGATCCTCTGGAATGGGCCCGTCGGTGCGTTCGAGGATCCCCGGTTCGCTGCCGGCACACGCCACGTGGCGGCGGCCGTGGCCGAATCACGTGGGTACAGCGTGGTCGGCGGCGGCGACAGCGCGGCGGCGGCCAAGGAGTTCGGCGTGGACTCCGATATGGACCACGTCTCGACCGGTGGCGGGGCGTCGCTCGAACTGCTCGAGAAGGGCGACCTGCCCGGACTCGCTGCGTTGCGCGGCGACTTTGACGGCTGAGCCAGAACCACAGTCACAAGACAGGAATTTCGACATGGCAGACCGCAAGCCACTGATCAGTGGCAACTGGAAGATGAACTGCAATCACTTCGAGGCGATTCAGCTCGTCCAGAAGCTGAGTTACGGACTCACCAAGGACGACATCGAGGCGGTCGACGTGTCGATCCATCCGCCCTTCACCGACCTCCGGTCGGTGCAGACGGTGCTCGAGGCCGACAAGATCCCGATCGCTCTCGGTGCGCAGAACTGCCACTGGGAGGCCAAGGGGGCGTTCACGGGCGAGATCTCGCCGACGATGCTGCAGAAGCTGAGCGTGAGCTACGTGATCTGTGGCCACTCGGAGCGCCGACAGCACTTCGGGGAGACGAACGAGGACGTCAACCGCAAGGTCAAGGCGATCCTCAAGCACGAGATGACGCCGATCATGGCCGTCGGCGAGACGCTCGAGCAGCGCGAAGCCGGCGAGATGGAAGACCACATCGTCACCCAGGTGCTCGAAGGGCTGGTCGGCGTCAAGAAGGCGACGGTGGGCGAGCTCGTGGTCGCGTACGAGCCGATCTGGGCGATTGGTACTGGGGCGACGGCAACTCCCGATGACGCCCAAGAGGTGTGTGCGCTGATCCGGTCGACGATTGGTGAGAAGTTCGGCGCCGATGCCGCCGGCTCGATTCGGATCCAGTACGGCGGGTCGGTCAAGCCGGGTACTGCTCCCGAGTTGATGGCGCAGGCCGACATCGATGGCGCGCTCATCGGTGGTGCCTCTTTGGTGCCCGAAGACTTCGCGCACTGCATCCAGTACCGGCTCCGCTAATCTGTCGGGGTCCCTTTCGAGGAGTACTCATGTTCTGGCCTGTTCTCGTCATCCACGTCTTGTTGAGCCTTGGGCTCATCTTCCTCGTCCTGCTTCACTCGGGTAAGGGCGGCGGCCTGTCCGATATGTTCGGCGGTGGTCTTGGCGCGACATCGGCCGGGTCGACTGTGGTCGAACAGAACCTCAATCGGATCACGATCCTGGTCGCCACGGCGTACACCTTCACGACCGTTTCGCTGGCGCTGCTCTTCCCGTTCTGAGTCGCACGTCGGCCCCTGCCGCTTTGGGGTCGTCGACTCGAACTCGTGATCGGATTCGGGTCAACTTTTTGGGATCGGGTGCCGATGGGCCCAGGTGGTCTCGCGTCTGAATGCTCTGCTCCTCGTGGTCTTGTGTACGGCTCTCGTTTCCGCGTGCTCGGGAGGGGAGACCTCCGCTCCCGCAAGCCGCGATCTGATTGAGGCGACGACAACCACCAGCCCGGATTCGCTGGCCTTCGCCGACGATGAGGCGGACAGCGACGCCGAGGACGAGGTGGTCGAAGAACCGCCGCTCGAGCCCCGGACGTTGCGAGTCAGCGTGCCGACGTTCCGGTTCGTGTCGCCCGAACTCGTCGATGAGTCCGACGCCGTTGATGTGATGATCACCGACTTGTTGACCGATGGATTGACCCGAATCGATCCGGCGACGGGCAGCGTCGAGCCGCTCATTGCTGATGGCTGGTCGGTCTCGCCCGATCGCCTGACGTGGACCTTCATGCTCGGAAGCCACGAATTCAGCACTGGTGAAGCAATCGAGGCTGCCGACGTGGTGGCAAGTCTCGGCCGCGTTGCCGCATTGGGTGCCGACTCGATCACCGGTCCGCACCTTGGCGCAGTCGATGGATGGTTCGAGCCGTCCGGCGAGACCGTTCGTGGCCTTGCCGTCATCGATGAAGAGACGGTGCAGATCACGCTCACCCGACCCGAAGAATCGCTGCTGGAGCTTCTTGCCGCAGTCCCGTTCGGGATCTTCCCGGCTGAGGCCGAGCCCGATGGCACGTTGCCGCTGTCGTCGTCGACGACCATGACGCCGACGGCCTTGTGGGACGACGGATTTCGCTTGGAGGCCTCAACGACGATTGGGCTGGTCGATTCGATCGACGTCCTCATGGATCCCGAGCTCACCATGCTTGCGGTGAGCGAAACCGATGTCGCCGTGGGCTTTGATGCAGTCGACGCGCCGCTCGGGGCTGCGACCGCTACGGCGCCGACTGCGCAGCGCGTGTACTTCGGGATGAACCACGACCGCGCTCCCTTCGACGACCCGGCCGTGCGAGAGGCGATCGTGAAGGCCGTCGACACCGAGGCGCTGATCGACGAGTTCTTTCCGCTCGCCGGCGTAATGACGTCGTTCGTCGATGTCGGCGGGGAGTGCTCGGCGACGTGTCATGACCCGGATCGAGCTGCACAGATCGTGGCCGAGATCGACGTGGAGGCCAGTGCCTTCACCGTCGACTACTTCGTGGTCGATGGCGATGACCGCGAGCAACGCATCGCCGAGGCGATCGTCTCGCAGTTGCGAACGGTCGGGTTCGTGGCGACGGCTCGTGCCCATCCGATCGAGTCGTATGGCCAAGCGCTTCGGGCTGGCGATCTTGGGCTCTTCCGGTTCGGGACCGCTGGCGGTTCGGCTTCGGCAGAGCGGATGCTCGGCGGCGCGTTCCATTCGAGTGGCGTCGACAACGTGTTCGGCGTGGCCGATAGCGACCTCGACGATCTGATCTCGGTCGCTCGGTCTACTGACACGGCCTCGGAGCAGCGAGTGGTGTGGAGTGCAGTGGACGATGCCATCGTTGGCGAGTGGCGCATCTTGCCAGTGGCGTCGCTGCGGTCGCCGCTGGCGCTCGGCGAGCGAGTGGCGCACGTCCAGTTGGTGAATGGCGGACTCGACCTCGGGGGCATCACCTGGATTGAGTGAGGGTCAGCTTCCTGGTGAGGAGCTGATCGATGTCCTTCGACAGGTCGGGGCCGATGCCCGAGCGGATGTCGAAGTCTTCGGTGTCGATCGAGCGCACGCCGTGTCGGTGAGCGCCGTCGACCGCGGCGTTGACGAGCCCCGTCGGCCCGCAGGCGGCCACATGGCAGCGTGTCGGGTCG
>JAHDDK010000087.1 GCA_020629375.1 Acidimicrobiales bacterium | reverse complement strand
CCCATCAGCCGCCTTCACCACGAAGACGACTGAACAACCTCAATGGGATCTACAGTTAGCTCAGAGAGACCGGCCGGCCTCGGCCACCCGATCGATGAAGTCGGAGCGACCCGCGTCGTCGAGCTTGTCGATCGAATAGAGCGCAACCCACTCGATGCCGACGTCGTCGCGACACAACCCGCCGACTCCACGAGTGAAAAGCTGGCGCCCGGGCTCACCCTGTACGACGCCGTTTACCTTCTTGTCGCTGCCATGAGTCGTGACGGCGACCAGTCGGCGAATGTGACGCACCGGCGAGGGGCCTGTTTCGGCACCGTCGATCCACGGGCCCAGCCGCCGCTGCACCCAGTCGAGCAGGATTGCGGGGAAGCCACCCCACCACGTGGGGTATACGAAAGCGAGCGCCTCGACAGCCAGAAGATCGTCGACATCGGGGTCGTCGCCAGCGTTCAGGTCGGCGACGGTCAGGTCGTGCATCCCGACGGACTCGATGCCGGCCACGAACTCGTTGAGGAGCACCGAGTTGTACGACTCGGGTACCGGGTGAGCATGGATGACAAGGACGCGCATAGCGAGGAAAACGTCGCTACGACACGAGCGACGGGGTCCTCGCGCCGACGAGGGGCATGACCTCTTCGGCGAGGCGGGTCATCTGTTCCTCGACTCGGTCATACGGGTCACCGAGCATCGCCGGGAAGAACACGAGGTTGGTCAGGCCACCGAGTCGATCGTTCCAGGCGTCGATCTCCGCGGCGACGTCTTCGGGGGTGCCGACAGCCCACACCTTGTTCTCGAGAGACTCTTCGAGCGTGGGGATCAATCCGGGAGGGGCCGGCTTGCCGTCGGGACCCATGTAGCCGCGGCTCCATCCGTAGGGGCCGAGAAACTTCCAGAACTCGTCGTGCCCGGGGCGAACCATCTCGATGGCTTCCTCGCGGGTATCCGCAACACAGGTGTTGATGACCAGCGTGCGCTGAGCTCCGGGCTCGAGCGCTTCGCCGTGCTCCTCTTCCCAGATCTCGGCGAAGCGGTTCCACTGCTTGGCCATGAACTCGTGGTTCTTCAGCCACATCACGCCGCCCCAACCTTTGCGCGGAACATACTCGAGGGTCGGCGGCGACGTGACGGCCTGCCAAATCTCGTACGGGTAGAGCGGCCGCGGCAGCAGGGAGAGGGTCTCGACGAATCCGCCGCGGTCGGGGATCCCGGGCGGCGGGAATTCGAAGATCTCGCCCTTGAACGAGAACGACTCTTCGGACAGGGCGAGGCGGATCACGTCGATCGCTTCGTCGAACTGTTTCCGGTTGAACTCATCGGCCGACATGGCGTCGGGGTTGTCGAAGCTGCCGATCTTCGTTCCGAGCGACTCGGCTTCGCGCGGCACCGTTCCGCGGCCGATGCCGAGCATGGCCCGCCCGCCCGAAATGTTGTGCAGTGTCGCAAAGTCCTCGGCGAGTTTTAGCGGGTGCCACTGGCCGAGCACGTTGAACATCGTGCCCAGGCGGAGGTTTTTGGTTCGCTCGGCGAGGATGATGTTGAGCAACGTGCCGTTCGGGACGACCTCATAGCCCTCGTATTGGAAGTGGTGTTCGGTCGTCCAGAACGAATCGAAACCCAGACGGTCGGCGAGCACGCCGCAGTCGATGATCTGTTCGGTCGCTTTCCACACCTCTGCGTTGGAGTACCGCCGGTCCGTTGGCGCCGGCGCACCTGGCCCCGCATCAGGCATCTCGACTCCGCCGAAAAGGAACACTCCAGTTCTCATCATGCAGACAGTATCGGACACGGTCGGCCGGTGGCTCGTGCCGGAATCGACGGGCGTAACAACACATTCACACGGGCCGAGTCCGCACAGCCGACTTCCGGGCGACAGGATCGTCGGATGGCCACACGCTTCGATCTCGTCACGTTCGATACGCCCTCTACCGATGACCTCTCCGTCTTCTGGGCCGACGTCCTCGATCTCGTGGAGGTCGAACGAGAAGATGGTGACCGGTGGGTCGTGCTCGGTACGACCGAAGGTCATCGGATGCTCGGCTTCCAGCGGGGACCAGCACGCCCGGGCGCAGTCCACCTCGACCTGTCGTGCGATCCTGACGAGTTCGAGGCCGAACTCGTCCGGCTTCTCAGCCTCGGCGCCGTCGCTGCACAGCCTCCGAGGCGCGAGCCGTACGGCTCAATCGCCAACCTCATCGACCCCGCCGGATACGCCTTCGACCTCTGCGCCTACGTGTCGTGACGAACGCCACGCGAACGGCCCGCTTTGGAAGGCCTCTGTGAACCCTTGGTAAACAGCCTTCGTGGCGCTGGCCCGGCCGACACCGCGCTGGAATACCTTCGCGCTCACGACGACACGTCCACAGCGATTTCGGAGGGCTTCGTGGCAATAGACGTCGATACGAACGAGAGGACGGCGGCGCCAGCTGCGGCGCTCTCGTTCGACAACATCTCCATGGTGTTCCCCGACGGGACCCATGCGCTCGAGGACGTGTCGTTCAGTTGCGTCCCGGGCACCTTCACCACGGTCGTCGGCCCGTCCGGCTGCGGAAAGTCCACGCTTCTGAAGATCGCCTCGGGCCTTCTCGAGGAGTCAGCAGGCAGCGTCCAGGTCGAACGTGACCGCGTCGGCTACGTGTTCCAAGACGCCACGCTGCTGCCGTGGCGAAACGTGCTCCGCAACGTCGAACTACTCGCCGAGCTCAACGGCGTCTCCAAAGCCGAACGCAAAGAAAAGGCCATGACGGCGATCGAAACGGTCGGCCTGGCCGGGTTCGAGGGCCACCACCCCAAGCGCCTCTCGGGCGGCATGAAGATGCGGGTGTCGCTCGCGCGGGCGCTTGTACGAGACCCCAGCGTGTTCCTGTTCGACGAGCCATTCGGCGCCCTCGACGAAATCACCCGCGAACGACTCAACGACGAAGTGCAACAGCTGTTCGCCGACAAGGCCTTCGCCGGACTGTTCATCACGCACAGCATCTCCGAAGCCGTCTACATGTCAACCCAGGTGTTGGTCATGTCGGCACGTCCGGGCCGAATCATCGATCGGTTCGACATTCCCTTCGCCTACCCGAGAACGCCGGATCTGCGATTCACCCCCGAGTTCGCCAAGCTGAGCGGCGACATCTCTCGCTCGTTGCGAGGGGGCCACTCATGACCCTCACCGAATCTGCACCCGACGACACCACGATCGTCTCGTCCAGCACGTCGACGATCGTCGACGACACGTCGACCTCGGATACCTCGACCCGAAAGGGGTCCGGCGTCGGGCGATTCGTCGGGTCGCTCGGCCCGCCCGCAATCACCTTCGCAGCGATCATCGGCCTCTGGTACGCGATCACCTACCTACTCCTTGAGGAACGCCGCCGCTTCCTGCTACCACCGCCACACGAGGTATTCGACACGGGCATCTACAGCTTCGGATCCGGCGAATGGGGCAACAACCTCGGCGACAGCATCCAGGGCACGCTGCTGACCGGACGAGCCGCGCTCGTCGGTCTGATCATCGCCTGCATCATCGGGTTCACCGTCGCCATCATGATGAGCCAGTCCAAGTACGTCGAACGTGCT
The DNA here is from genome assembly GCA_020629375.1 of Acidimicrobiales bacterium. Taxonomy (GTDB): domain Bacteria; phylum Actinomycetota; class Acidimicrobiia; order Acidimicrobiales; family SHLQ01; genus SHLQ01. Next base: position 9,358 of record JAHDDK010000087.1, on the reverse strand, counting down.
CTCTATCCGTACGCGGTCGTCATCCAGGTGATCCCGATCCTCGCCCTCGTCCCGCTGATCGGCTTCTGGTGGGGCTTCAACTTCCGGAGCCGAGTGATCGCCTGCGTATTGATCGCACTCTTCCCAATCATCGCCAACACGTTGTTCGGGCTGAAATCGACGGAGCAGGGCCACCACGATCTGTTCACGCTCGCTGGCGCGAGTCGATGGACGAGGCTGACCAAGCTCCAGCTGCCAGCGGCCCTTCCGGCAATCTTCACTGGCCTGCGTATCGCTGCCGGCGGATCGGTGATCGGTGCGATCGTCGGCGACTTCTTCTTCCGTCGCGGCGAACCCGGCATCGGACGACTCCTCGACAACTACGCGAAGGACCTCCAGACCGCCGACCTGTTCGTCGCCGTCATCTTGTCGTCGATCCTCGGGATCGTGTTCTTCGTCGTCATCGGTTTCATCGCCAACCGGCTCCTGCGCTCCTGGCATGAGTCCGAAGGCACCGCCACCTGATCGCCCACGTTTCTGCACACACCCGTCCTTGGAGGGACCCCCAAAATGAAAAAGCAGTTCAACCAATCCGCATTCGTGCGGCTCTTGGCCGTCATCTTTGCGTTCGCGCTCGTCGCTGCCGCATGCGGCAGCGACAGTTCGGACACGTCAACGGATGCCGCCAGCGACGACACGTCGAGCGAGGAGTCGACCGACGACGCCATGGAAGAAGAGTCCTCGGACGATGACGCCATGGAAGAAGAGTCCTCGGGCGATGACGCCATGGAAGAGGACGACGCGATGGACGAGGCCGTGTGTCCCACGAACCTCGTGATCCAGACCGACTGGTGGCCCGAGCTCGAGCACGGTGGTTCGTACCAGCTGATCGGTCCCGGCGGCGAGGCGTCGCAGGACAACTTCAGCTACAGCGGTCCGATCCAGCCGCAGTACGCAGTCGGCGGCATCGAGACCGTCGAGGTGCGCGCTGGCGGCGACGCCATTTCGTTCACCCCGGCCCTCAACGAGATGGCCGCGCAGGACGACATCTTCCTGGCATACGTCAACACGAGTGATGTGATCGCCAGCTGGCCCACGATCGAAGCGGTCGGCGTGGCGGCGACACTCGAGATCAACCCGCAGATGCTCATGTGGGACCCGGCCCAGAATGACTTCAGCGATCCGGCCACCATCGGTGCGAGCGGCGTGACCGTGTTGCACTTCGACGGCACGGCCTACATCGACTGGCTCATTGGTCAGGGCACGATCAGCGCCGACCAGACCGACCCGTCGTACGGCGGCGCTCCGGACCGTTGGCTCACGAGCGAAGGCAGCATCGTGCAGCAGGGCTTCGCCACGAACGAGGTCTACAAGTACGAGAACGACATCGAAGGCTGGCAGCAGGACGTCGAGTTCGTGCTGATCCACGACCTCGGTTTCGAGGACTACCCGGCGATGTACACCGTCGAGAAGTCACTGCTCGACGAGAAGGCGCCGTGTCTCGAGGTTCTCGTTCCGGTCCTTCAGCAGGCGTGGGTCGACTACTGGGCCGATCCGATTCCGGTGACCGACGAGCTGATCTCGATCAACGAGACGTTCGACACCTATTGGACGCTGTCCGAGGGCCTCAACACCGAAGGTGTTGCCATTGCGGAGAGCACCGGCATTGCGGGCAACGGCCCCGACAGCACCTACGGCAACTTCGACATGGATCGGGTGCAGGGTCTGCTCGACGCCACGCTGGCGATCTTCCAAGAGCGCGGCATCGACGTTCCCGACGACCTCTCGGCGAGCGACATCGTGACGAACGATTTCATCGACGACTCGGTTGGCCGCTGATCGCACAGCGCTGAGGACCACCTGACGAACTCCCCGTTCGCGACGCCCATCTCGGGTCTCGGGGCGGGGAGTTCTCGCGTTTTCGGGCTCAGTGCAGGCGAGTTTCGACCCGAGTCTCGGCGACGAGGCGGCCCGCTCGGAACACCTTGCGAGCCGACGGAGCATCAGCGACGGCTTCACGTAGCGAAGCGGCATCGACAGCGACGAGATCTCCCTCGGCCCCAACCTCCGGCCCGGCGTGCGGGAGCCCCAGGTGGGTACGCACACGATCACTCACCATCGAGACGGCGTCGTCGATCGACCGATGCCCAGCCATGACCACAAGGGATGCCGTCTCGAACGGATCGCTTCGGCCGACCGGATTGAACGGGTCCTGCACGTTGTCGGCCCCCGCGCAGAGCCGAGCGCCCGACTGCTCGAGCGCCGCAATCGCCGTGAGGGCACGGGGCATCGACTGAGGATGGTCGCGGCCCTGCAAGAACAGATTCGTGTGCGGCAGGGTGACGACCCCGACGTGCGATTCGGCGACCCGTGCGCTGACCGCGTGTTGGGTGGCTTCGTCCTGAACAGCGAGCGAGACGCAGTGGCTTGCGCCGACAGGTGTGCTCACCTGACCATCGAGCACACGCTTCGCGATGAGGTCGAGGGTGAGGATCGACGGGTCGAGTGTCTCGTCGACGTGGAGATCGAGCGGGAGGCCTGCGTCGTTGGCCCGGGCGAACAGTTCGTCGAGTACACCCTCGACATCTGGCTCGCGGTACGAACATCCGCCGATCACGTCGAGGCCTGCTGCGATCGCGTCGTCGAGCGCCTGACGGTTGTGACGACCGTCCGGGCCGGCGATCGGCGAGTGCACGAGCCCACAGATCTGCACGGTCATTCGATCGCCAAGCGCGGTGCGAGCGGCGTGGACGGCTCGCACGTGATCGACACCGACAGGGCCGCCGACGTCGACGTGGGTGCGGACAGCGGTCACGCCATGCACGAGCAGCTTCTCGAGCGCTCGGGTCGCCCGGTCGGTCACGTCTTCGAGGGTGAGCACGCCACGCTCGAGCGCGGCGATCCAACTCGAGATGGCCCCTTCGAGATCGCCGGCCGCGTTGGGCGCATGGATCGCCGACAGGGCCTTATCGAGGTGCGCATGGGGCTCGGCGAATGCCGGCAGGACGAGCCAGCCATCCATGTTGTGCACAGTCGCGTCCGGAATGGGCGAAGCCGCGTCGTGAGATCCTGCGGGGTCGACCGACGTGACCGTGCCATCGGTGATCGTGATGTCGACGACGCTCCCGTCGACGAGACGGCTCGACCGAAGCAGGTGGGTCGTGGCAGATGACGGCGACGAATCCATGACTCATCCTCGCGCGCAACCGGCACCCGTCCGGAAGGCAGCCGCACGCTTCTTTGTGAAGAAGATGTTTCGCCGGCATGGCGCACTTGACCTGACTCATCGCACGCCGGACGATGACACCATGGCATCGACACCTTCACCAGAAGCCGCTGTGGCGGAAAGTGACTCCGAGCGGTTTGCTGTCCCAACGATTCGGCTCGACGGCTGGTGGAGCCATGACCGTGCGGCGCGAGAGGCGGTTGCGAAGCAGGTCGGCCGAGCGTGTCGGGACGTCGGGTTCTTCAAGATCGCCGATCATCGAATCGACCCCGAGGTCATCGCGCAGCTGCAGGAGACGACGAGCGCGTTCTTCGAACTGCCATTGGAGGAGAAGCTCCGCTACGTCAGCGCAGCTCCGGAGATCAATCGCGGCTATTCGGAGATGGGCTCCGAAGCACTCTCCTACTCGGTGGGACTCGAGTCTCCACCCGACCTCTTCGAGGCGTTCAACATTGGGGTCCAGAACCACACGATCGATCCCTCGACTCTCGAGGCGCACCATGCGGTGCTCTACCACGACAACATCTGGCCCGAGACCGTTCCGGGCATGCGCGGCGCCTGGCAGGCGTACGTCGGCTCGGTGAATGTGCTCGCCCAAGAGATGCTTCGGATCTTCGCCGTAGCCCTCGACCTCGACGTCGAATACTTCGCCGCCCGTGCCGAAGAGTCACCCGACGTGTTGCGGTCACTCCGATACGTGCGCGAGCACGGTGCTCCCGACCCAATACCTGGCCAGATGCGCCTTGGCGCCCACAGCGACTACGGCATGTGCACCATTCTCCTTTCCGACCCCGTGCCGGGGTTGCAGATTCTGACACCGGACGACGAGTGGCTGGACGTGCTCCCCACCGACGACACGTTCATCGTCAACATCGGCGACATGCTCGCCGCATGGACCAACGATCGTTGGCGCTCGACGGTGCATCGGGTGGTTCCACCAGACGCGTCACTCGGACGGGCGGAGAGGCGTTCGTGGGCGTACTTCCACGAAGCGACGCCGACGGCGCTCGTCGAGCCGCTTCCGTCGTGTGTCGACGAGGCTCACCCCGCCCGCTACGAACCAATGACTGCGGGAGATCATCTCCACGGCAAGATCATCAGCGGCCGAGGTATGCAACGCACGGAGTCGGCCCTCACCACGGCAGACCGTAGCGACGCCATCCGGACCTGAGTTGATCGGCCAGCAACGCTCTTCAGGCGCGGCGCGCCACCGGCACAGCGAGTAGCGCGACAACGGCGGCGAGGACGAACGCCCACGCGGATCCAGTGCGGAATGCGCTGCGTTCGACGACGCTCGCAATGTCGGCGAGCGCGACGGGGTCACTGTCCGGCAAGGCCGCGTCGAATCGAAGCCGTTGCACGACGCCCAACAATCCGATTCCGACAGCAGCGCCAAGCTCGATCGCCATGTCGTTGAGGCTGGAGGCGACCCCGGCATGGGCAGGCTCGACGGTACCGACGATGCGTTCGATCGACAGCGGAATGGTCAACCCGTTGCCGACGCCCGCAGCCACACCGGCGATGATGAACCACCCGCGTGCCCCGACCGGCGTCAACCCCATCGCGACATAGCCCGTCGCCATCAGGACCAGGCCGACGGTGATCAGCGTCGTGGCTCCATGACGGCGCGCCAACCGGACGGACGCGTTGGCGACGACCACTTCGGTCACACCGATCGGCACGAGCAGAAGGCCGGCGGCAAGACCCGATTCGCCCCAGCCAATCTGGAGGAGCAACGCACCAACGAAGAAGATGCCGTTGAATCCGAACGCCGCGAGCGTCAACGTGACAGCCCCGACCCGTCGGCGCGAATCGGCGAGCAGCTCGAACGGAAGCAGCGGGTCAGAGACCCGTCGTTCGTGACGGACGAACGCAGCTGCGAACCCCACCGTCGCGAGCAGAGCGATCACCGTTGGTAGCCCGGTCGGGTGGACGGGCCCCTCGATCACCAGGTAGACGAGCGAGGCGACTGCGCCAACCGAGAGACCCGCTCCTCCGATGTCGAACGCCCCGTCCCGTCGCCCGGGAAGGTCGGGCACCCACCTTCGTGCGCCGATCAACCCGACTACGGCCAGGGCGCTGATCAGGATGAAGACCGCAGGCCACCCCGCCACGGTGACCATCCACCCGCCGAGGAATGGGCCAAATGCTCCCCCGGCCGCGGCGATACTCGACCAGATCGCGATCGCCTGAGGGCGACCGGCATCATCAAACACCTCGCTGACCGTCGCGAGCGTTGCGGGCATCATGATCGCTGCTCCGACCCCGCCGATCGCCCGGAACACCACGAGGACGCCCACCGATGATCCGGCGGCTGCCGCGCCATTCGCGACCACCAGGATCGCGAAACCGATCGTGAGCGCCCGTCGACGTCCGATGCGATCACCGATGGCGCCGCCGGCGAGCAACAAACCAGCGAACGTCACGGCATACGCGTCGACGATCCACTGAAGCTCGGCGATGCCGGCATCGAACGCGGCGGCGATCTCGGCGAGCGCCACGTTGAGCGCGCTGAGCGAGACGACCAGCAAGAACACCCCGACGCAGGCCACCCCAAGCGCACGCCAACGATCTGGATGCCCCGGCCGCACAGCCAACGTCTGCATCGTTCGACACTACGCACCCGGACGACCTGGGCCCGCGGCCCGAGCCGAGGTTCACGTGATGGCAACACCCACATATCGATCTACGGTGTTGGCCACGAGACGCGACTGCGGGGGCAAAGCGAATGAGCACGACAACCGACCGGGCCGAACTGAAGGCAACACTCAATCTGCAACGCAAGGCCGCGATCAGCGCGGGCGGTGCGATCGATCACGCGGGTCGGGTTCGGGTCGAGCGCATGGTCGATTTCGACATGAAGCGCACCATCTTCGGTGCGCTCGAGGGCGTCCCAAAGATGTTCATGACCGAGAAGCTCGCCAAGGAGCCGGTCTGGAAGGATGCACCCGCCGCCGATGTCGAAGCCGAGTACGCCGCCGCCGAGGCCGCAGATCCGGCGCCCGAGATCGACCAACGCTTGATCGACTTCATGGTCAGCGAGTGCGACTTCTCGATGGAGCACGCAGATGGCACGTTCCTCGAGCATCTCGTGTTCTGCCACGACTATGCAGCCCGCCACTACCCGGACCACTCTCCCAACATTGCGCTGCTGCATTCGATCCTCGGCACCGCAACCAACACGTTCGCCATGGAGGCCTCGAAGATTCCGGCGCTCAAGGAGCTCCTCACGGACGACGAGGCACTCCAGGTCGAGGTCTTCCCCTCCACGCTGCGGCTGTTCTACATGGGCGAGTTCCTGGACGAGCTCGAAGCGAACATGGACCGCATCGATTCGCTCACCGAACTGCACCTGCATCGCGTCATCGACAACGAGCCACTGGTGATCGACGCCGACGCACTGTGGGTAAACCTGAACTTTCACCTCATGCACTTCGTCGACTTCATGCCGGCCGCGAACTGGTCGACCCATTCCGCCGACCCGCTCCTGCAGATGTTCGAGCGGTTGTCGACCGTGCTCGACAAGGCCAGCAAACGTGACGCGAACGTCATCGTGAGCTTCCCTGATTCGGGTGCGAAAGTCGCCGCCGTGGACGAGGAGCGAACCGTTTTCGGTCGCATCTCGGGCTTCCTGCCCGCGTCAGTCACACTCAAGCTCGCGAAGAAGTCGATCCAGGAGTACTCCGAGAAGTGCGGCCACGACCTGTCCTACCGTCTCGTCTGGAGCTGATCCGACGTTGACGCACTACGCCGATCTGATCGCCAGGATTCGGGGCGGCGAGAAGGTCTTGATCGACGGCGCCACGGGCTCAGAGATGGAGCGGCGCGGCATCCCCGAGCACACCAACGGGTGGTATGGCGCGGCCGCGCTGACCCATCCCGACATTCTGCGATCCGTGCATGCCGAGTACATCGAGATGGGGGCCGAGCTCGTCGTTTCGAACACGTTTGCCACGCATCGATCCGTGCTTCGAGACGCTGGAGCGGAGGAAGACTTCGAGCCGCTCAACCGGCTGTCGGTCGAGCTCGCTCGCGAAGCACGCGACGGCGGCGACCGGCCTCACGTGGTCGTCGGTGCCAGCGTCAGCCATTGGTCGTTCAGCGGAGATGATCCGTCGCTCGACGATCTGGAGCAGTGGGCCCGCGAACAGATGAGGATCATGACCGATGCGGGCGCCGAGCTGCTCGTGCTCGAGATGATGGTGAGCATCGACCGGATGCACCGCTTGCTCGCCGCTGCCCGCGAGACGGAGCTGCCGATCTGGGTCGGCCTCTCCGTCGGTGACGAAGAAGGCATGTTGCCGGATCCGGCGGTCATGACGCTCCGGGAGTTCGATGAGCCGTTAGGTGAAGCGATCGACTCGCTGCAGGCTGCAGGCGTCGACCTGTTATCGATCATGCACACCGATGTCGACCTGGTCGATGCATGCTTGGACGTCGCGGTCGACCGATGGGACGGTCCGCTTGGCGTCTACGCCCACTCGTGGCGCGGCATCGATCCAGCCGACTACGCGGCACGGGCGAAGGGATGGCTCGACCGGGGTGTCTCGGTGATCGGCGGATGCTGTGGCACCCTTCCGGAGCACGTGGCGGCACTCTCCGAGAACCCGTCGCTCACGATTCGCTGAAGCTCAAGACTCCAGACGTGCCGGACCGGACAGCCACGTCACGGCAATCAGCACGACGAGGATCCAGCTCACCGCGGAGAGAACGACGAGCGACTGTTCGAGAGAGTCGCCGACGACGCGTCCGACGACGAGGAGCAGACTGCCGTAGCCGACACGACCCGCGAGCGAATGGAGCGACAGGTACGTCGCACGCTGGTTCTGCGGGACGAGCGGGTTGACGGCCGAGGTCAACACGATCGGAGCGCTCGCGCCGTGGACGCTGCGAAAGACCATCAATGCGAGCACTGCGAGCGACACGACGAGCGCCATGGCGGTGACGATCACCGTCGAAAGCAGTGCCAAGGCGAAGAGCACGCCGAAGAAACCGAGCCGTTTCCGAAGGGTCGGGGTGGCAGCTGCGGCGAGCGCCCCGACAAAGCTGATCACCGCGGAAATGAGGCCCACGACCAGGGGTGTCGGACCGAGGTCGCCGGGCTCGCGGCCGAGCGCGTTGGTGATGTAGGGCTGTGCAAGTGTCTGAGCGACATGCTCGAGGACCACCATCGCCACCCAGTAGCCGGCGATCCAGCGCAGCATCGGCTGCCGCACGAGCGAACGGCAGCGGCCGAGCTGCTCGACGAACGACAGACCTTGGGCATCGTCGGCCTGAGGCGGTTCGGTGAGTCGCGCGACAACCGCCAATTGCCATGCGGTGAAGATCAGGCACGACGCGAAGGCGAGTCGCAGATCGATGAGGCCCATTGCACCGCCGGCGACCGCGCTCGCCGACACCGAGAAGTAGCCATACGTCGTGTAGCGAGCTTGGTTCTGCTCGAACTCTTCGGGCCTCCCGAGTGCCTCGAGCGTGTCATAGTGCAGCGAGACGTCGGTACCCGAGGTCGCAGCGAATCCGAATGCGAGGAGGAGTTGACCGGCGGCGATCAGGACGAACGAGCCAGCCGAGACCAGAAGCACGAGATAGGCGGCCAGCCAGAGAAGCGTCGCGATTCGGAGGGTGAGCACGCGACCGAGACGGTCGCTCATCCAGCCAGACGGCACTTCGGCGATCACGACGCCGAAGTACATGATTGAGCTGAGGGTCAGCAGCGTGTCGACGCCGAAGCTCTCTCGGATGAACAGGGCGAGGATCGGCAGCCAGGCCAACCAGCTCGACGCAACGTGGAACGCCGACAAGAGCGTCAGATTTCGTTCGAGCGCAGCAGCGCTGGTCCCCTTCTCCACTCCGTGGAGCGTACGTGTGGCCTGTGTCAGCGCGAGCGCACTGGCATCGTCCGACGGTGTCCGACAGTCTTGCCGGCTCGGTCAGAGCGCTGACCGTAACTCGCCGATCGCCGTGTCGAGCGAATCTGCACCGAGACATTCGGCCAACAGCGATCGGGCGGGACGGGTCGTGAGTTCGGTTGGGTCGTACGACTCGCGAAGTTCGAGCGGGAGCACGTACGCGAGCGTCGACCATCCCCAGAACGGGTCAAGCCCCTGTCCCCCGCCGGTCTCGCCGTTGTAGAACTCTCGGGTCGTTGGGAGC
>JAHDDK010000021.1:59442-60065 GCA_020629375.1 Acidimicrobiales bacterium | reverse complement strand
TGGCGGAACGATCAAGGTTCGCCTGGTCAAGGGAGCCAACCTTGCGATGGAACGGGTCGACGCCGCCATGCACGGATGGGAACAGGCGCCGTACGAGACGAAGGTCGACGTCGACGCCAACTACAAGCGGTGCGTCGACTGGCTGCTTCACGACGATCGCATGCGCGGAATCCGTCTCGGTCTTGCCAGCCACAACCTCTTCGATGTCGCCTGGACCCACCTGCTCGCCGCCGAACGGGGGGTCGCCGATCGGGTCCAGTTCGAGATGCTCCAGGGCATGGCCCCGGCCCAGGCGCGGGTGCTGGCCGACGAAACCGACCCGACCAACCCGTTGCTCCTCTATACCCCGGCCGTGCGTTCGGACGACTTCGATGTCGCAATCAGCTATTTGTTCCGTCGCCTCGAGGAGAACGCTGCGGAGGAGAACTTCCTTCGGCATGTGTTCGACCTTGCGCCGGGCAGCGACGGATCCGTGAGCCAAGAAGCGGCGTTTCGGGCCTCGCTCGACCGTATCGACTCGGCGTCCGTCGGCAGGCGTCGCACCCAGGACCGAACGCTCGCACCGATAGCGGCGTATGTGATCGGCGAGCCCTTCGTGAACGAGCCCGAGACCGACCCGACCG
>JAHDDK010000021.1:58598-59275 GCA_020629375.1 Acidimicrobiales bacterium | reverse complement strand
CCTGGCGTTCGCTCCGCTGGGCGTGATCGCCGTCGTCCCACCCTGGAACTTCCCAGTCGCGATCCCGGCTGGAGGCGTGCTCGCCGCCCTGGCCGCGGGCAACGCCGTCGTGTTCAAACCCGCACCCGAGACGCCGCGCTGTGCCGAAATCGTCGCCGAAGCCTGTTGGGCGGCCGGCGTCGACCGAGACGTGCTCCAGTTCGTCCGAACACCCGACGACGAGGTCGGCCGGCAGCTCGTCACGAGCGCGGACGCCGTGATCCTGACCGGAGCGAGCGAAACCGCAGACCTCTTCCGGTCGTGGCGGCCCGACCTGCCGGTGTTCGCCGAGACGTCCGGCAAGAACGCGCTCATCATCACTCCCAACGCCGACGTCGATCTCGCCGTGGCCGACCTGGTCGCCAGCGCCTTCGGGCACAGTGGCCAGAAGTGCTCGGCGGCCAGCCTTGCCGTGCTCGTTGGAGGAGTGGGGACGAGCGAACGCTTCGTCCGCCAGTTGGTCGATGCCGTCGAGTCGATCGAACTCGGCGAGTCACACGACATCGAGACGAACATGGGACCGCTGATCGGACCGGCGAATACGCGCCTCGAGCGGGCCTTCACCACGCTCGATCTCGGAGAGCGCTGGCTGGTCGAGCCACGACACATCGAGGGCAACCTGTGGAGCCCCGGCGTGC
>JAHDDK010000021.1:0-58469 GCA_020629375.1 Acidimicrobiales bacterium | reverse complement strand
CGAGCACGACCCCACCGGACTGTTCTGCGAATCGAACGTCTTCCGCTACCGCCCACTCGACGCCGTGGGCGTGTGGCTTGGTTCGGATGCGACCGACCTGGAGCGGTATCTCGTCGAGGCGGCCGCCAACACCGCGGGTGTCACGCTCGTTCGACCCGCATCGAGTGAGACTCTCGCGGCTTTCATTCGGCGATGCGGAGCGGCGGGTATCGAACGTGTGCGCATCGTCGGACAGACGCCCATTGCTGAAGATCACGAGGTAGCCGCCGAAGTCGCCATTCACCTGACAGCCCAACCCGTGCTCGGTTCTGGACGGGTCGAACTCCTCCACTACGTCCGAGAACAAGCAATCTCCACAACCCTCCACCGTTTCGGCAACCTCGTCCGCTGACGGTTCGCCCTTGGGTCAACCGCGAGCGTCGATGATCAGGTTGAATCGCTCCGGTGGCATCACCTCGGAGAAGTAATGATTCTCCGACGCCAACCATCGCTGCTCCCAATCGTCGAGGTAGGCACTTCCATCTCGACCGGCGAGCCGCTGCCTGCGCTCGCCGAGACTGACGTCGACGAGCACTTTCAGGTCGAGCACATCATGGAGCTCGGGCCGGCACGAGTAGGCGCCTTCCAAGACCGTCAGGTCGCCGTGGCGGATCCGCGTGAGAGGCATCGAGGTGCGGGCCGCAGGGTCCGCCCAGTCGGGATGGTCGAAGTCGAACGGGTGCCATTCGGCGATGCCTGATTCGCGGAGATCGCTCAACACCGTCCGCTGCGCCCGCCAATCGATCACCGAGGCGAGCTTCTCATCCACTGTTCGGCGATCCCACTGCTCGTTCGTTCCGCCCGAATAGAAGTCGTCACCCGTGATGACCGCAATGTCGAGGTCGGAGGTGGCCGCGATCGCACGAGCGATCGTCGACTTACCTGCCCCGCTCCGACCGTCGAGTCCGACGACGAGGCGAGACGAGGCGCAGCCCCGCAACTCGGCGATCAGTTGGTCGAGCTCGATTCGATCGGTGGTGATCTCGACAAACTATCGCCGATCAATGGGTGCCTCGACGGGACAACAGAGGCCGATGGGTTTGGCCTACAGATCTGAACCCGAAGGTGGGACGGGATGGCGGGCGGCGTTCTGCCGCTTCGCATACTCCATCGCAAACCACACGGTGAACCCAATCGCTCCAACCCAGAGGAGCGCGAAGACGGCGAGCGGCGACACATTCACGAGCGCAGCCATCACCGCGATCCACACCACGACGAGACCAAGCGCCACCTTGATCCTGCTCAACGCCAGATCGTATCGACGGGCGGTTCATCAACGCCACCCGCCCGATTCGCCATCGCCCTAGGTAGATCTGCCTAGTATCACCGCTTCGGCGAGAGAGAAGGACGCCACATGTTTCGTTTGCGTGGTTGCGTTGTACTGATTGCTTTGTTCGCATCGACGCTGGCGCTTGCGCCAGCGGCCGGCGCGCAAGGCCTGCTCTGTGAGGGAGCCCGCACGGGGGAAGATGTCTCGTTGAGCTTCGACGGCACCATCGGCTCGTCGATGCAGCTGCTGCGCAACGGCAAGTGGCTTCGAACCGTCACGGATGACTCCGGCGCAACCGATCGATCGGTGGCAGGCACGACGTACGCACTCCGTGTACGCGATCGCGGCACGTCTTATGACGTGCCATGCACGCTTAGTGGCGATACTCCTGGCGACGACCGAGCGTCCTGCACGGTCGAGGTTGGCGAAACGACTCGTCTTACATTTTCGGGCGATTTGGGGTTCAGCGTCCAGCTCCGGCGGGGCAGCGAGTGGATCTCGACTGTGACCGGCCTGGCGAGCTACGACCTCCCCGATGAAAACGCAGACGGATACTTCATTCGAGTCCGCGGCGGACGCTACGGCGGCGATATCCAGTGCTCGGACAACCCGACGGCACCACAACCTGAGCCAAGCATTTGTTCGGCGGTCCGAACCGGCACCCAGGTCGCGCTCACCTTCGATGGGTCGGTGTCTTCAAGCGTCCAGCTACGCCGTGACGGCAAGTGGATCGCGACCGTGACTGGCCAGACGAGCTTCACCGATACTTCGGCGACAGGGACGTTGTACGTACTGCGCTCAAACAACGCGGACGGAACCCGCGACGACTATCCCTGCGCGGTCACCTCTATCGACGAACCAGCCAACAACGGCGCCCCGACTTGCACGGTCAACGCAGAAGGCACGGAGATCTTCTTCGCCGGCGACCTCGGTGTCGACGCCCAGCTTCGTCGCTTCGGCCGTTGGGTCGCGACCGTGACTGGGCAGCCGTCAACCACCGCTCAGGGAACTGATGGCTACGTACTTCGTGTGCGTGGTGGCACGGCCCCCGGCGATGTTCCGTGCGGTCTCGAGCAAACCGACATCGAAATCATTGACACGCTCCCGGCGCCCGAGAACCCGATACCGATGACCTTTGCGGCGAACACCGCCGGATTCGACGGCGTCGACCTGACAGTCACGACCACGGGCGGTCTTTACCCATGGGACGTTCGTGTTGACCAGGCCTATACCACTCCAGCGATGGAGGGACTCGTTGTGTCCGAGATCGTCGACTTGGTCATGGACCCTGATGCGGTGGCCGCCTTCGATGGTGCCGACCTGACGCTCTCCTATGACGAGGCCCGGATCACCACGCAAGAATCTGAGCTTCGGATCTGGACCTATGACGCGGATCTGCAGTTCTGGCTTCCCGCAGGTGTCAGCCAGACCGTCGACCCGGACACCAACACCGTCACCGCGACGCTGGATCATTTCTCGATCTATGCGATCCTCGACATCGCGATCTCGCAGATCGAAGCTGGATGGACTCGTGTGCTTGGCGACGTACCAGCGCAATGCGTCACCGAAGCGACGAGCAACGGTGTTGACGTCGTTTTCGCCATCGACACCTCCGGGTCGATGGACAGCAATGACCCAGGCGACCTCCGAGTCGACGCAGCAAAGATCTTCCTCGATGAGATGGGCGACAAGGACCGCGCTGGAGTTGTGAGCTTCTCGAGCTCATCGGTTCAACGCAGTGCCCTTCGCTCACTGGACACGATCAGCGAGCGTGACGCCGTCCGCGCGGCTCTCGACGCGACGGCACCGGCTGGCGGCGGCACGAACATCTCGAGCGCGTTGAACCGCTCGACTGGTCTTCTTGCTGCGAGCCCCCAGGGGCGCCCGAGGATCACTCTGCTGCTCACCGATGGCTCGGGTACCTACTCTCGATCGGTCGCGGAGGCAGCGGCCAACGCGAATGTCACCGTCTACACGGTCGGACTTGGGGCAGGCGCCAACCAGGCGATCTTGACCGAGATCGCCGACGTGACGGGTGGCGAGTACATCCAACTCGCCTCCGCCGACCAGCTGATCCCGCTGTACCAACAACTTGGTGATCGAATCTTCGACGACGACACCGACACCGACGCGGACACGATCTCGGACTGCATCGAGCTGAACGGCGCATTCGTTCCGGCCGTCGTCACCCGAGCGTGGGCCCAGAGCGGCTACCGGTGGGAGCAGACCACGGTGACAGGCACATCGGTCGAGACGCTGCCTGGCAACCCAGACTCTGATGGCGATGGGTTGAACGATGGTGTTGAGCTGCTAGAGGCCGATCTCCGCGACGACCCCGTTTTGGCAGATGTGTACGGCTACCTCATCGATGGGGGGATCACGCGCTACTACATCGAAGTGAGCGACCCGCTGGACCCATTCGACCCATCGGCGAACGTCTCGCTCACGGGCGACGGCATCTACCTCGAGAACAGCGAACTGAATGTCGATGGACTGAATGTCGGCCAGGACGTGCTGTTCCAGCCAGACCGGTACGTCGACCGTCCAGCACTCGAGTCGCGTTTGGTCTTGCGAGGACTCGATGTCGGTCAGATCGCCTTCAACGACGCGATCACCTATGGAGACTCCGAGCTGTGTGTGCGGAACTGCGCCGAGGTTCGAGCGCTTGCCGTGGCGAACGACAGCGACAACGGCCGTTTCGGGCCTGGATGCTCCTTCCTCGGAAACGATCTTGAGTGCGAAGAACGAAAGATCATCAGCGAAGCGCGCAGTGATCAGAACATCTTTGGTGGCGACGACTTCGTGAATGAGTACTTCGTCAGAGAACAGATCGCGATCCGTTGCGCCATCGCGACGCGAGACCTCGACGGCTGTGCTGTGGCTGCCTACAACATCTTCTTTGAGGACATCGAACCTGGAGAGGTTCCGGCGCTTGTCGGCCTCCTCACCGAGAACAATGCCCGACCAATGTTCACGTCCGGATTGCTGATCGCGATTGGTAGCCAGGTAGGGGTGTTCCCGCTCATCAGGCAGGGTGATGCCGAGAGCTTCATCAACTACCGAGAATCGCTCGCCGTGCTCTTCGCCGAGTTTGATCGCCTCGACCAGGGCACTGGCACGTTCGATGGCCGCATGACGCGCACCGAACTTTTCGATGTCGCTCCCGGATTGCCATTCAACAGCTCTGCGGTACTCCGGGCACTCGCGTGGCTCAAAGACAACCCAGAACGCCTCGAGGAAGCCCATACCTATGGTTACTCGGGCCCATTCGTGAGCCTGAGTGATATCCGCAACGAAATGGTCCGAACAGAAGCGTTCATGCTCGACCCTGGACTTCCGCTGGAGGTCCTTCGGACATTTCCGCTGGTAGACAAAGGCGAACCGGGCCCACTCCTGGAGATCTTCTCGGACTTGGGAGGCGGCTACACCTACGAACCCGCCGTCCTCCTTCTGGTCGACACCGCTCTCGCCGAAGCCGACCCGAACGATCGGGTTCTTCAGAACGAGATCATCTCTCGGATGCCCGAGACTCGTGGCGGAATCCGCAACGCCATGATCACCGCGATGTACGCCGAGTACGGCTTGGCAATTCAGTCCTGGGTCGGCCCAGTCAGCGAACGCGGAGGAAACTGGGCACTCACCGCACCGTGGGCTTCCCGCGCCGTCGCCCGACCGGTGCGGGGGGACATCGTGGGGGGCTTCCTTTCGGGGGCTCACCAGTGCGCAGCCGACGGCAACCAGTGGATCTTCTACAACATCGGTAGTCGCTACGCCGCCTTCGTCGAGCTCATCCAGACCACCCCGAACCCGTCGATCGCACAGTGGGAGACGTTCTTCGAGCGGAACTTCAGCGACATCGGGGCCGGGCAGGGCGACGCAGTCATTCGGGACGGATTCGCCGCGCTCATCGCGGCTCGAGAAGCACTTGACCTCGATGACGCTCAGCGATTGATGTACCAGTCGAACGGCCTGTTCGCGACGCACGAACAAGAAGGCGTCCAAGGTCACTTGGACTGCATCGATTCCGCGGTTCCCGATGTTGTCGAGGCGTGGTTCGTGACACTGCGAATCGGAGACACCGACCTCAAGGTCACGAGTCAGCTTCAAGACGAATTCAATCTCGACTTGAACGACCTCAACGCGCCGCCGCAGCCGCAGAACCGCATCTGGGATGTCCCGTTGTTCGACCTCGATCCGAATCTCGGTGATTCGTCGACACAGTTCGACGTTTCGGGGTTCGACTATCGAATCGGCCCAGGGAACACTGGATCGATCGATGTGCGTCCGATGAATGGCATCACCACACTGCCCACAACGTGGAGCGTGTGGCGTGATGGAGGCGTCAACCAAGGCGATGGGAACTCCTTCTATACCGGAACCGCTGTTGGGTCATGGGATGATTGGCAGGAACGCATGTGGTACCTCATCAACCTCTTCCGGATCACGTTGACGGACACCTCGCTCGCTGAGTTTGAATCCGAGGATCGACTTGGTGGCGAGAAAACGTCGCTCAACGCAGTGAGCGTCAACCGCCTCCGTCTCACCCCATGAAGATCGCACCGCTTGTCGTGGTCGTCGCGCTCGTCGCGGTCGTCGCACTTGCGTGGTCGTACCTCATAGGCGGGGTCGATCGTCGTCTCGACGCGATGCTCGATACGGGAGCCGACTACGCGGGTCTCGACATCGAACTCGCGCCGTTGCCGAAGTCCGAAGACCGAACGGTGGGGTGTCACGGGAACTCGACCAAAAAGTACGGCAAGCGAGCGATGGCGACCGTTCCGGATCTCGACCATGTGGAGGCCGCATCACGGGCGGCAGATCGGTTCGAGGCCGAAGGCTGGAGCGTCCTCCGAGCGATCCCGCCTGCCGACGGTGGTGTGAAGGGAACGTGGGATGTCGAGGCGATCCGCGATGACGAGATGATCATCGTCACGTTCACGGAGGCTGGCGGCTTCGCGGCGATTGCACGGATCAAGGAGTGTCCGGAATTCGGTGACGACTTTGGACGACTCGTCGTCGACGCCTTTCCGACCGACGGCTGATCCGACGACGACTTCCCGGGCCGCCGGGCTGTCGCTCGAAGACTCGCACCTGCGAGCATGAGGCCATGACGAAGAGCACACACTCTGCGGTCGCTGACGAACGCAACGCCGACGTTCAGATCTGGATCAACGGCGAGTTCTTCCACCGAGACGACGCGAAGGTCTCGGTCTTCGACTCCGGATTTCTCGTCGGTGACGGCATCTGGGAGGGGATCCGGCTTCACCACGGCAAGTTCGCGTTCCTCGATCGTCACCTCGACCGGCTCTTCGCTGGGGCCAAGGCCATCCACCTCGACATCGGGACCCGCGACGACATCGTTGGTGCCCTTCGGGCGACCGTCGACCGCAACGCCATGGACGATCACGTTCACGTCCGGCTGATGATCACACGCGGCGACAAGAAGACCCCGTCGCAGCATCCGTCCAACGTCATCGGCGGGCCCAACGTCGTGATCATCGCCGAACACAAGAAAGCCGACCCGGGTGTGGCCTCCGATGGCATTTCGCTCTTCACCGCCACTGTGCGGCGCCCGCCTCCGGACACGCTCGACCAGAAGCTCAACTGCCACTCCAAGCTTCACGAGGTGATCGCCCTGATCCAGGCCGTTGGCGCGGGAGCAGACGAAGCCCTGATGCTCGATCCCAAGGGCGCCGTGGCCACCTGCAACGCCACGAACTTCTTCATCGTCCGCAACGGCGAGGTGTGGACGTCGACCGGGTTCTACAACCTCCCCGGGATCACTCGAGCTCTCGTGCTCGAAGTCGCCCGAGAGGCCGGCATCCCCGCGTACGAGAAGGACTTCTCCCTCACCGAGGTGTACGACGCCGACGAGGTGTTCGTGACCGGCACCTTTGGGGGTCTGACCCCGGTGAGCGAAGTCGACGGTCGAACGATCGGCGACGGCACCGGGACGGGCGCAATGACGGCCCGCTTGGTCGAGCTCTATCGAGCGGCCATCGCCGCCGACGTGCAGGCCCGAATCGACGAGGACCGCGAGTGACGCTGCGGATCAACATGTGGTCGAGTCCACGCAACCTCTCGACCGCGATGATGTACGCCTGGCGCCAGCGCTCCGACACCACGGTCGTCGACGAACCGATCTACGCCCACTACCTGCGGGTGACCGGTCGGCATCACCCGGGGACCGAGCTCGTGATGGGTTCGCAGGATCACGATGGCGAGGCCGTTGTTCGAGACGTCATCCTCGGCGACTACGACACACCGGTTGTCTTCTTCAAACAGATGGCGAAGCATCTAGTGGATCTCGACCGGAGCTTCTTCGCCGACTGCCGCCACGTGCTCCTCACCCGCGATCCCTTCGACATGCTCACGTCCCTGCAGGTGCAACTGCCGGATCTGACCCTCGACGACACGGGCTTCGTCGAACTCGTCGAAATCCTCGAGTCGATCGAAGCCCTCGGGCAGCAACCGATCGTGGTCGAGACTCGCAGGCTCCTCGAAGACCCGAGCGGGGTCCTCACGGCGATGTGCGAAGCCTTCGGCCTCGACTTCGACCCCGCCATGCTGTCGTGGCCCGCAGGACCGAAACCCGAGGACGGAGCGTGGGCCCCGCATTGGTACGACGGGGTGCACAAGTCGACCGGCTGGCAGCCCTACACCCCTAAGGGTGTCGACCTCGCGTCGCATCTCGAGCCGGTTCTCGAAGAGGCCAAGCCGTACTACGAACGACTCCTTCCGCACATGGTTTGACGCTCTGGAGCGTTGCGGACACCGAACGCCGAATACCGTCGTGGGGGTGAACGCCCTTCCTCCGCCACGGCGCGACCCGATCGAGCGACGGACCTTGTTCCGGCGAGCGATCCGGTTGCGGTGTCCGCGTTGCGGGGAAGGGTCGATGTCGGGACTGTTCCGCACACCGCGCTACTGCGAGGTGTGCGGCAGCATCCACAATCGAGAGCCCGGGTACTGGTTCAACGCCGTCATCCTCAACTACATCGTCTCGGGGATCTCCTCCCTCGGATTGTTCTTCGGCGTGCTCATGTGGCTCGACTGGCCGCCACTCGTGATCATCACGATTTGCGGCGTCGTTGCGGTGACCGTGTCGATACTCGCCAACCCGCTGTGCCGGACCCTGTGGCTCGCGTCCGACCTCGCCGCCAGCCGTCCCACCGACGACGATTTCGTGCAGACCTACTCCGGTGATGATCGACGGCTCCGACGCATGGCCGCCGACGCCCGTGAGCAGATGCTCGCCAACTGGGATCTCGACGCCTGAGGACAGCACTAGGGTCGGCCATGTTCTTTCCACCAGAAGGAGCGGGTGTCATCACTCGACAGGCCTACGTTCTCGACGACCACGAGCTCGCCGTCTTTTGGACACCCAAGGCCGCGTGCACATCGATCGTCCACCAGCTGTGCTTCACCGTGCTCGAGCAAGACCTCGCGCAGCTCAAGGCCGAAGAGGGTGGAGCCCGCGGCTGGCTGCAACGCCACGGATACTGGCGAATCGGCGAAGACGCTCGGCGTATCTGCGAAGACGGCGGCTACACCTCGATCGCGCTGCTTCGTGAGCCGTACGACCGGTTGATCGGTGCGTACGTCAACAAGTTCGTCCGCAATCGACGCACAGCCCTCCACAAGATCGACGATCTCGAGCCATTCGCGCGCGAGTTCTTCGACACGGCAACCGGCAGAGGCGAGACCGACCTCACGTTTCGTCGCTTCGTCGAGGTGGTATGCGACGTGATCGATGGACGTGGAGATGCCGAACCCGATCTGAACCATCACTGGAACACGCAGGTCCCGTTCTCCTTCGCCGAGCCGCCGTTCGGGTATGACCGTCTCTTCGGCCTGTCGAACGCGCCGCGGTTCTTCGAAACGCTCGCAACGCTGACCGGTCGGCCGGTGGAGAACCAGGTGACGAACCGGACTCGCTACCGCCAGGTCGACGGCCCGAACGTCGTCGACGTTGCCCGCTCGGATCTTCTCGCGGCCAAGGCGCACCCCAAGGAGGCATTCGAGGACGAACGACTGCGAGTCCGTGTCGCGACGTCCTTCGCCATCGACTACGAGATGTTGGGTCGCGCAGAGGTCTGACCGCCCCTCGGCTCAGACGATATCGAGCTCGTCGAGCACCTCGGTGAGTACGCCCATGATCATGTCGATCTCCGTGGGGGTGATCACAAGCGGTGGGCTGATCGCCAAGGTGTCTCCGAGAAGGCGGAAGATCACGCCACGGCTCTCGGCCATCGTGCCGATCCGAGTGCCGACCTCGCCGAGCTCACCGACCGAATCGAACTCGATCGCCGCAAGCAGTCCGACGCGCCGAACGTCGAACACGCCCGATCGTCCAGCAATCCCCTCGAGACGGGAGCCGAGGTGTTCGCCGAGCTCGGTCACGGTTCGCTCGACGTCCATCTCCTCGTAGATGCGTAACGCTTCCATCGCTACGGCCGCTCCGACGGGGTGGCCTCCATAGGTGAACCCGTGTCCGAACAGGCCGAGATCGTGGCTGTGTTTGGCGACGACGCCGTAAACGTCGTCGTGGACGCCTACGCCGGAGATCGGGAAGTACGATGACGACATCTGCTTGGCCATCGTCATCAGGTGCGGGCGCATGCCGTAGGTCTGCGACCCGAACCAGCGGCCGGTCCGGCCGAACCCGCAGATGATCTCGTCGGCGATCAACAGGACGTCGTAGCTGTCGAGCACCTCCTGCACCGATTCCCAATAACCCTTCGGGGGCACGATGGCTCCACCCGACCCGATCACCGGTTCGCCGATGAGCGCGCACACACGATCGGCGCCGACCTCACGGATCTGCGCATCGATCTCGGCCGCCCGGCGCGCCGAGAACTGCTCCTCGGTCTCGCCCGGCGCGGCGTGACGCCGGTAGTGGGTTGACGCCGCACGGATCACTCCGTGAGTCGGTACGTCGAGATCTTCGTGCATGTACGACGCTGCCGAGAGCGCGGCGCTCGCATACCCCGAGCCGTGGTAGCCCTCCTCGCGAGCGATGATCAGTTTCTTGTCTCGCTTCCCGCGTGCGTTCTGGTAGAAGCGGGCGATCTTCACCGCAGAGTCCACAGCGTCGGTTCCCGTACAGCCGAAGAACACGTGGTCGATGCCGTCCGGGAGCTTCTCGGCGAGCGCGGCGCCGTAGCGTTCGGCGGCGCCGGCGGAGCGGCCCATGAAGTTGTGGTACCAGGGCAGCGTCGACATCTGGGCTGTCGCTGCGTCGATCAGCCGCTGGTTGCTGAACCCCAGCGACATGCACCACAAGCCGGCTGCCGCGTCGAACAATCGGTTGCCCTCGGCGTCGACCACCCAACAGCCTTCGCCAGCTTCGATAACCCGTGGCGGGTTGGACAGCAGGTCGATCGGATCCGAGAAGGGATGAAACTGCGGCACTCCCTCATTCTGGCATCTCGGAAATTTCCTGCATCCGCCACAAGATCACGCTGCGTAGTGCTGCTGTAGATGCAAGCACTGGAGGTGCCCAAATGAAAACACTGCGCGCGTTGCGCCGAGCACTGGCTGCCGTGGTCGTTCTCGCCACACCCGCCGCCGTCCTGGCCACGAACGCCTCGGCCAGCGAGGTCGGCACCATCGCCGACACGGCGATCGCCGTCTCGAGCCTCGATGGGTTCGACGGCAACAACGGCGACTTCGACATGTTGATCCAGGCCCTCATCGCCGCCGATCTCGTCGACGCCGTCGCCGATCCGGCCGCGGACCTGACCGTCTTCGCCCCGACCGACCAGGGATTCGTTCGCCTGGCTCGTGAGCTGGGCTACGCCGAACGCGGCTACAACGAAGCTGGCGCCTTTGCCTACATCGTCGAGCAGCTGACAGTCCTCGGCGACGGCGACCCGATCCCGGTTCTGACGAACGTGCTGCTCTATCACGTGTCGCCCGGCTCGACGTTCTACGGCGACATCAAGGCCGCTGGCTCGATCGAGGTCCCAACATTGCTGGGTGCGTCGTTCACCGCCAATGGTCGCCACCTGGTCGATGCCGCGCCCGCGCTGATCGACCCGCGGATCAAGAACCCCCTCACCGACATCGCCACCAGCAACGGCGTGATCCACGGCATCAACCGGGTGCTTGTCCCCGTCGACATCGGCGGCGAACCTGAGCCCGAGCTTCCCACCATCGTGGGCACTGCGCTCGCCGTGTCGAGCGACGCCGGATTCGACGGCAACAACGGTGACTTCGACATGTTGATCCAAGCGGTCGTCGCCGCCGACCTTGTCGACGCCCTCGCCGACCCGTCTGCCGATCTGACGGTGTTTGCGCCCACCGACCAAGCGTTTGTTCGCCTTGCCCGTGACCTCGGCTACAGCGAGCGTGGCTACAACGAAGCTGGCGCCTTCGCCTACATCGTCGAGCAGTTGACCGTCCTTGGCGACGGTGACCCGATCCCGGTGTTGACAGACGTGTTGCTGTACCACGTGTCGCCTGGCTCGACGACGTACGGCGAACTGAAGGCAGCCGGAACGGTACACGTGCCAACGCTGCTCGGCGCGTCGCTCACCGCCAACGGTCGCCACCTGACCGATGCCGCTCCGTCGCTTCGTGACCCGCGGATCAAGAACCCGCTCACCGACATCGAAACCAGCAACGGCATCATCCACGGCATCAACCGGGTACTCATCCCGCTCGCGCTGTGACTCGCTGCTGCTCGCGCAGCAGATAACCCCGCTCAGCGCGTATACGAGCGGACCCTCGATCAATCGCGGCGGACGGCCGCTCGGGTTCTTCCTCTGGGAAAGACCCGAGCGGCCGATGCGCGTTCAGCCAAACATCGAGGAGGGCACGTCGCTCACGCTGTCATCCCCGAGCGCAGCGACCACCACGTCGGCGACCGCCCCCGGTGTGAGGCCCTGCGGAAAGGTCGGCGCCGTGCCCGCGATTGCACGGTTCACCAGCCCAGTCTCGGTGTGCGGCGGGCGGATGTCGAGCACTCGGATCTTGCGGCGGCGAGCCTCACGCCCGAATCCCTCGTTGAACGACCGCAGCGCCGCCTTCGAGGCGCCGTAGGCGGCCATGCCGGGGAAGTTCTGTTCGGCGATCACGCCGGAGATGTGGGCGATCGTGCCGCCTGCCGGGAGCAGCGGAAGCGCCGCTTGGGACAGAAAGATCGCGCCGAACACGTTGGTCATGAACAGCTCTTCGAGGGTGTCGCTGTCGAGGTCTTCGACGGCGCCAAATGCGACGACTCCGGCAGCGTTCACGACGGCGTCGACACGCCCATGGGCGGCGTTGGCGGCGCCGATCAAGGCTTCGCTCGCCACCGGATCGCGCAGATCAGCCACGACCGGATGTGCGTCGGCGATCTGTTGCCGGCGCAAGGAGTCGACGCTTCGCCCGCTGAGCGTCAGCCGAGCACCGACAGCCGCGAGCCGCTGAGCGATCTCGCCTCCCAACACTCCGCTTGCACCAGCGACCACGATCGACGAACCGTTCAATTCCATGCCGACGAGTAGAGCAGCCCGTTCCGACGAAGGGCGGACCGATAGACGTGTCGTACCCTGGATCGCTGTGTCAGGGGACGGGGACCGCGATCGAATTGAGCAGTTGGCATCGGCCGCGGCCGACTCGCCGTCAGGGCTCGACGAACTCCTCGCCGCGATCTCGCCGATCGTGGATCGCCAGACGGCACGGTTCTTTCCGAATCCGCTCGACGCCGAAGAAGCCTCCCAAGAGGTTTTGCTTACCGTCAGCCGTCGGATCGGCTCGTTCGATGGCCGGTCGAAGTTCACCACGTGGCTGCATCAAGTGACGACGAACACGTGCATCGATTGGTACCGCACGCTGCGCCGCCACGTGACGTCTGGCGAACCACCGCCGGTGCAGGCGAGCCCCGGGTCTTCGCCGAGCGTTCTCGCCGGTGACAAGCTGGACCTTCTCGAGGCGGCCTCGTCGATGGACGCACGCATCGTCGAGCCGGTCATGATGCGAGACCTCCTCGAACTCGAATACCGCGAGATCGCGGTGCTCCTCGACGTCCCGGTCGGGACGGTCAAGTCCCGCATCCACGAAGGGCGAGGCGAGCTGAAGCGGCTGCTCGCCGCAGGTCGAACATGATGGACCCGTCTGAGAAACGGCGCCGCTGGCTTTCCGAACAACTCCGACAGCGCTTTCCTCTCGTCAACGATCACCCCGACGTCGCTGGTGTGCTCCGCCAGCCCGACCTGCTGGCGGCACTCGGCCCGGCGCTTGCCGCCCCCTACAGCGACGCATCGATCGACATCGTCGTCGCCCCCGAAGCCCGCGGCCCCATCGTCGGTGCGCTAACCGCACATGCGCTCGGTGCAGGACTCGTGCTCGCCCGCAAGGACGACCGCAACCATCCGGGTGCGGATCTGCTGGTCGAATCCGACCCGACGTGGCGAGGTGGATCCGAGACGTTCCTGCTCCGTAGCTTCGATCTCGTAGGCCCCGGAGTTCGGGCGCTGCTCGTCGACGATTGGATCACGACCGGCTCGTCGCTCCGCGCAACGAAGTCGATCCTCGAACAGCACGATGTCGAGGTGGTCGGGACTTCGGTGCTCGTCAACAAGGCGAGCGCCGTCGTACTCGACGAACTCGGAGTCGAGTGGTTGATCACCTTCGACGATGCCATGCGCGGCGCGTGACGCACGATCTGTGCGCGTGTAGTCACGGTGTTGTCTGAACCCGAAGTGACCGGCGGCGGGGGGAACGGGCTGTCAGACCTCGTCTCTAGGGTCTCGGCCCATGGCCAAACGCAAGACGGTGTTCGTGTGCAGCGACTGTGCCCATCAGGCGCCCAAGTGGGTGGGGCAGTGTCCGGACTGTGGGGCGTGGAACACCCACACCGAGGAGCGAGCGTCCGCAGTCGCGTCGGTCGCGGTACTCGGCGCGCCACGTGAAGTGCCCGTGCCGATCGGCGAGGTGGCGTTGGCCGAGCATCCGGCGACGGCAACCGGCATCGGCGAGCTCGACCGAGTGCTCGGCGGGGGCGTGGTCGCCGGGTCGGTCGCGCTGCTCGGCGGCGAACCGGGCATCGGCAAATCCACGCTGTTGCTACAAGCCGTCGCTGCGCTCGCCCGAAGCGGCCGCCGCTGTCTCTACGTCTCCGCCGAAGAATCGGCGGCACAGGTCCGGCTCCGCGCGGAGCGTCTCGATGCGGTCGTCGAGGGATTGTGGCTGCATGCCGAGACCTTGCTGCCATCGATCCTCGACGCCTGTCGGGACGTCGAGCCCGAGTTTGTCGTCGTCGATTCGATCCAGACCGTGCACGATCCCGAGTTGACCTCGGCGCCCGGCTCGGTGAGTCAGGTCCGGCACTGCGCCAACCAACTCGTGACCTGCGCCAAAGCCCGAGCGATGTCGACGATTCTCGTCGGCCACGTCACCAAGGACGGCGGGCTCGCCGGACCACGGGTGCTCGAGCACGTGGTCGACACGGTCTTGGCGTTCGAAGGCGACCGACACCACGCGCTCCGACTCCTCCGAGCGATGAAGCATCGCTTCGGCGCGACCGATGAGCTCGGCGTGTTCGAGATGCGAGGCTCGGGTCTGGTGTCGGTCGACGACCCAAGTCGGCTGTTCTTGGCTGACCGTCCCGACGGTGTCCCGGGATCGGTCGTCGTCCCGACACTCGATGGACACCGGCCGCTCCTCGTCGAACTCCAGGCCCTGGTAGCCGGGTCGGCGCTGCCGTCCCCACGACGCTCCGCGCAAGGCCTCGACTCGGGTCGGCTTTCGCTCATCCTCGCAGTGCTTGAACAACACGCTGAGCTCGACTTCGGCAAGGCGGATGTCTTCGCCTCGGCAGTCGGCGGCGTGAAGATCAACGAGCCTGGGGCCGACCTTGGCATGGCGCTGGCCCTCACCTCAGCTGCCACCGCCCGGCCGCTTCCGCGGGGCCTCGTTGCCTGCGGCGAGATCGGCCTTGCCGGCGAGCTGCGACAGACCGCCCAACTCGAACGTCGCCTCAACGAAGCAGCCCGAGTGGGGTTCACCTCGGCGGTCATCCCCGCCGGCGCACCCCCGATTCCTCAGGGCATCGTGGGGATCCGTGCCGAAACGCTCGCCGAGGCCATCCAATTGGTCCGGCTCGGGGTTCCGACCCCGCTTCGTCAACGATCCGCGTAGGCCGAATCAGGGTTCACCCCGACTCAGGTATCAGGGTTCCTCCGCCCACGGGAGGAGGTCGAGCCCACCACGGTCCACCCATCGGGAGGAGCCGACGACCAGCCCGTGGCCCGACGACACGTCGGCCGTTCTTCTCGACACTGAATACATGGCGGTTCGCGAACGGCGGATCGGAAACGGGGAGGACCGGGATGACCATGACTGCAACACGACCAGCAGCGACCACACCAGGATCGGCACGAGAGATTGCCGCACGGACGGTCGGTGCTACGAAGATCTACGGATCGGGTGACACGGAAGTGACCGCGCTCGACTCGGTCGACGTGGAGTTCGCCGCTGGCGAGTTCACGGCGATCATGGGGCCGTCTGGGTCAGGCAAGTCGACCCTCATGCACAGCCTCGCCGGCCTTGACCGACTCACCGAAGGCCAGGTGCTGATCGGCGACACCGACTTGTCCACGCTCAACGAACGAGAGCTCACCCTGCTCCGCCGCACGAGCATCGGCTTCGTGTTTCAGGCCTTCAATCTCATTCCGACGCTCACCGCCGAAGAGAACATCACCCTGCCGCTCGATCTCGGCAATGCGAAACGCGATGAAGCGTGGATCGACGCCGTCGTGACGGCGGTCGGCCTGCAAGAACGACTCGGCCACAAGCCGAACGAGTTGTCCGGGGGCCAACAGCAGCGTGTGGCGGTCGCCCGAGCGCTTGCGTCGCGACCGGCGGTGGTCTTCGCCGACGAGCCGACAGGAAACCTCGACTCGACGACCGGTGCCGAGATCCTCTCGTTCATGCGGCGAGCGGTCAACGAGTACGACCAGACCACCGTCATGGTCACTCACGACCCGATCGCTGCGTCGTACGCCGACCGCGTGCTCTTCCTTGCTGACGGCCGGATTGTCTCCGAGCTCATCGACCCCGACACCGACACCATCCTCGCCCACCTCCGTGCGGCGACGAACAGCTGAAGCACCGTCGACCCATCAAATCTGCGGCGCGAGCCGGTTGCGAGCCCGCAGCAACAATCTGCGGCGCGAGCCGGTTGCGAGCCCGCAGCAAAGGAAAAGTCTGTCATGTGGAACATCACTCGAAAGAACGTTGCGGCCAACAAGCTCCGCCTTGCACTGACGGCATTGGCCATCGTGCTCGGCGTTGGTTTCATCTCCGCCGCCAACATCCTCTCCGAAGGCCTTAGGGACAGCTTCGGAAGTCTGGCCTCCGAGATCGTCGCCGGTACCGACGTCGAGATCAGACCGAATGCTGACGTCCCAATCACCGACGAGCAGATCGCCGTGGTCGAAGCCGTCGACGGTGTTCGGGTCGCCGAGGGCGAGATCGGAGCTTGGGACAACACGGTCCTGCCGGTTCGCTCAGACGGCTCGGTTCTGACAAAGAACGGGCCGCCCGTGCTCGCCTTCGGCTGGACTGTCGACAACCAGCTCAACCCGAGTGCGATCGAAGAGGGTCGGGCACCGCAAGGAGCGGGCGAATGGGTCGTGGACATGACGACTGCCGCCGACGAAGGCTTCGTCATCGGTGAGACGTACGACATCATCGTGCCGACGACCGAAGGACGTACGAGCGCCGAACTCGTCGGCACCTTCCGGTTCGGTCAAGACAACACGCTCAATGGCGCCACGCTCTTGGCATTCGACAAGGCGACGGCATTGACGCTCTTCCAAGAGAAGGAGTTCGATGCGATCGTCGTGGCATCCGACGGGACCCGCGATGTCGTGGACATCCGGGCCGACATCGAAACGGCACTCGGCGAAGACTACGAGACCCTCGACACCGCCGATCTGAATGCGGAGCAACGAGCCGACTTCAACGCCTTCGTCGGCATCTTCGCCTGGGTTCTGCGATCCTTCGCCATCATCGCCTTGTTCGTGTCGATCTTCATCATCGCCAACACGTTCAACATCGTGATGAGTCAGCGGGTCCGCGAGCTCGGTCTGCTGCGGGCAGTCGGTGCGACGCCCCGGCAGGTCCGGCGAGCCGTGATGGCCGAGGCGCTCGTGGTCGGCGCGATTGCGTCGGCGATCGGACTCGTCGTCGGACTTGGCCTCGCCTACGGGATGGAGGCGACCCTCAACGCCGTCGGTGCGAGTCTCCCCGCATTCGACAAGCCGCTGTCGGTCACCACGGCTCTAATCGGCTTCGGCGTCGGAATCGGTGTCACCATGCTGTCGGCTTGGGCCCCTGCCCGACGGGCGGGACGTACGTCGCCGATCACCGCGATCGCTGGTCACGCCGAAACCGGTGAATCGGGCCGACGCAGCATCGTGTTCGGAGCGATCCTCACGCTGCTCGGAGCTGTAGCAACCGGAGCGGCGCTGTTCGGCGGGATCGACTCGACGGCAATGCTGTTGTCGCTGCTCGGACTCGGTGCCGCGGTGATCTTCATCGGTATCACGCTGCTGAGCCCGACCGTTGCCGGTCCGATCTCTCGGACGCTTTCTCGGCCGGTCGCTCTCGTCCACAAGACGCCGGGCCGGCTCGCCGGGGAGAACGCGGCTCGCAACCCGAAGCGAACGGCGACCACCGCCGCTGCGCTGATGATCGGGCTCTCGCTCGTGTCCATGGCGTTCGTCGTTGGCCAGACGCTCAAGTCCGACCTCAACGAGCTCCTCGAGTCGACGGTGCGGGCCGACTACGCCGCCTTTGCCACGACCGATGGTGGCAGCGTTCCGCTAGCCACCCTCACTGCGCTCGAGCAGAGCGACGAGCTGACGAACGTGACCGGTATGCGGTACTGGGGAACCAATGCCGAATCGAACGACCCGCTGCTCGAGGACCCCGAGGTGTGGTTCGAGGTCGGCAACATGCCGGCCGACCGCATCGACATCCTGTTCGACCTCGACCTGACTTCCGGTACGTGGACCGACATCGACGATGACTCGGTGGCCATGCGCCAATCGGTTGCCGACGAACTCGGCGTTGAGTTCGGAGACACGATCGAGATCGGGACCGACGGCGGTACCACGGCGGTCGACATCGTGGCGATCTTCGACGACGGATCGATCTTCAGCGGCGTCATCGTCAACGACACGATCTACGAAGCCATCAGCGACCAGGAGAACCCCGACTGGATCGCCGCCAACGTCGCCGAGGGCTTCACCACCGAGCAAGCCGATGTGGTCATCGATCAGGTCGAAGTCGACTTCCCGCAGGTCATGATGCAGTCGGCAGCCGACTACCGAGAAGAGATCAGTGGCCAGGTCGACTTCTTGCTCCGGCTGCTCTCGGGTTTCCTCGGCTTGGCGATCCTCATCGCCTTCATCGGCATCGTCAACACGATGGCGCTGTCCATCTTCGAGCGGACACGAGAGCTCGGCTTGCTGCGAGCTGTCGGCATGACCCGATCGCAGATGCAACGCATGGTCCGCTGGGAGGCAGCGATCGTTTCGATGGTCGGTGCGCTGCTCGGAGCCGTCGTCGGCGTCGTGTTCGGTGTACTCGTCGTGATTGCCACACCCTCGGAGGTCCTCAACAACCTCACCGTTCCGTGGGTGTCGCTGGTGGTACTCGTCGGCGTCGCCGCCGTCGCTGGGTTGATTGCCGGGTTTCTCCCCGCCCGTCGCGCCGGACGTCTGAACGTCTTGGACGCAATCAGCCAGTAGGGCTTCTGTGGACCGTTCACCCTGCATCCGGGGGTGGGCGGTCCACAGATCCCGTTTTGTACGATGCGGCGATGCGTTCCTTTCGTCCCGAAGACGCCGACCAGGTCTTGGCACTCAACGCCGACTGTCAACCCGAAGTCGGCCCGATGGATGAGGAGAAACTCCGATTACTTGTCGACGCCGCCCGCTGCTTCTGGGTGATCGACGATGACCACGGCATCGCCGGATTCTGCATCGGACTCGACGAGACCTCGACCACCTATCAGAGCCCGAACTACCGGTGGTTCCAGAATCGCCACGAGACGTTCGCCTACGTGGATCGGATCGCCATCGACGAACGCGCCAGGGGCCTCGGGCTCGGGCAGCAGTTCTATCGAGCGTTCGCCGCTTGGGCCGTCGATGCTGGCAAGCCGTTCCTCACCGCCGAAGTCAACACGTTGCCCGACAATCCCGCCTCGCACCGATTCCACCAGCGCTTCGGCTTCGTCGGCGTCGAACGCCGACGCCCGTATGGACCCGACGAAGAAGTCCTCATGTACGAACTCGGGTTGGATGTCCCCGTCGGCGAGAGCTAGCGGGAGCGGATCTCGAGCTGTTTGCGGTTCGTGATCGTGTAGCGGCGATCCGTCTGGGTGAGCCAGCCGAGTCGGATGAATGCCGAGATCGCCTTGTTCACGCGCTCGCGACTGGCGCCCACCATCCCGGAGAGCTCTTCCTGGGTGATCGGCAACGTGAACTCGTCGTTCTCGCCAGCGAGCTCGAGCAACCGCTTGGCCGTCCGGCCGGTGACATCGAGAAAGACCGAGTCGGCGAGCGCTTCATCCATCGAGCGAAGCCGCCGGGCCAACATGTCCACCACTCGCCACAACAGCTCGGGGTGTGTCTCGTAGGTTTCTCGAACCGGTGGATACGGAATCTCTGCGACGCGGCTCGGTTCGAGGGCGCGGGCTTCGGCCGATCGGCCAAGACCGTCGAACAGACCCATCTCGCCGAACAAGTCGCCGTCTTCCATTAGGGCGACGACCGACTCTCGCCCGTCGATCGACTTGTTGGCGATGGCGATCCTTCCCGACATCACGATGTACAGCGCGTCGGGTTCCTGCCCTTCGTTGAAGAGCACGTCGCCGCGCCAGAGCGATTTCTCGACGGCGACGGCGGCAAGTGAATCGATCACCTCGGGATCGACGTCGCGGAAGAGGTCGACCGAGGACAGAAGTGATGCATCAACCATGGCATGGGCGATGATAGTGACATGAGCCACGCGCAGCGAGATCCGGCCCGACGATCCGATGTCGCCGTCGTCATCGTGGCCGGTGGCGCTGGTGCTCGATTCGGCGCCCGGAAGCAGTTTCTCGAGCTCGGCGGACGGTCTGTTCTCGCACGCGCCGTGGACACGAGTGTCCGATGTGCTGACACGATTGTCGTCGTCGTACCGGCGGATGCGATCGACGAAACACAACGTTCGCTGCGTGGCTCCGATCTCGCGGCGCAGACGGCTGCAGTGCAGGTCGTGGCAGGCGGCGACTCGCGTTCGGCATCGGTTCGGAACGGTCTGGCTGCCGTCGACGCGGTTCCGTTTGTCTTGGTGCACGACGCCGCGCGTCCACTCGCCAGCTCGGCATTGTTCGACCGAGTCATCGCCGAACTCGACGCAGGCGCCGCTGCCGTCGTCCCCACGATCGAGGTGACCGACACGATCCGCGACCTCGACCCCACGGTTGCGCCACTCGATCGCTCGACCCTGCGAGCCGTGCAAACCCCACAGGGCTTCCGGACCGATGTCTTGCGTCACGCCCATGACCAACACGGGATCGCCACCGACGACGCGAGTCTCGTCGCCGAACTCGGCGAGCCGATCGCCATGGTCGACGGTGAGACCACCAACCGGAAGATCACCGCACCCGAGGATCTCGTCATCGCGGCTGCCATCCTCGACAACATGGAAACCGAGCAGGGATCGCCGACTTTCCGCGTCGGCCAGGGCTTCGACATCCACCCCTTTGCCGACGACCCGGATCGGCCCATGATCCTCGGGGGAGTGCGGTTCGAGGGGTCAGGGCCGGGTCTCGCTGGCCACTCCGACGCTGACGTCATTGCCCACGCCGTTACCGATGCGTTGTTGGGTGCGGCGGGCCTTGGAGACATCGGACAGCACTTTCCCGACACCGATCCTGCGCTCGCGGGCGCCGACAGTATCGATCTGCTCACTCGTGCTGTCGCCGACATTCGAGCGTCGGGCTGGGAGCCGGTCAATGCCGACTGCTCCGTCGTTCTTGATCGCCCCAAGTTGGCGCCGCGTCGCGACGAGATGCAGCAACGACTCTCCGACGCGGTCGGTGCCCCGGTGACCGTGAAGGGCAAACGACCCGAAGGGATTGGCGCGCTCGGACGACACGAAGGCATCGCCTGCTGGGCGACGGCACTCGTCACCCGGCGCTGAAGCGGCCCCGAACCACTCTGGTCAGCAACGACCGTGCCGGGGTGTGACGTCTGCCCACCCTGGTGTGATCCCTGTCCGGCATTGTTGCGATTCGATGACCACCGGTAGCGTTGTGGAGCTGTGCCGAACGCGCCGGGCGTCAACCGCCCATCGCCGCAGGGCCTTCGATTTCGGAAAAGAGCGTGATCCTCGATGCGCAGACATCGCCAAGTACTCGGACTCTTCGTCGTGGCCTTCATCTCGGTCCTCGGCGTGTCCGCTCTCGGCGCGGGAGCACAGGGAACCACCGAACGCTGCGATGGCAAGGTGCCGACGATCGTCGGCACACCTGGCAACGACACGATCACCGGAACGACGGGCGCCGATGTGATCGTGGGTCTCGCTGGCGACGACCGCATCTTTGGCCTGGGCGGAGCCGACGTGATCTGTGGTGGGACCGGTAACGACGTCCTCGGTGGCGGGGCCGGCAAGGACTACATCGACGGCGGCAAGGGCAACGATCGGATCATCGGCGGGTCGGGCAACGACATGCTGTTGGGCCGGGCAGGCAACGATCGCATCAGCGGCAAAGGCGGTAACGACACCTTGATCGGCGGCGTCGCCGTCGACCGTCTCGCCGGCAACGCAGGCAACGACACGTGCATCACCGATGTCTACGACCGTCGAGCAGCCACCTGTTCGGGGAACTTCACCAGACTCTCCGGCATCGGGGACGCGGTCGTCGAACCGGTCCTTGGCGCACGATTCTCCGTGCTCGAATACTGCTTCCCCTTCATCGACCGGTGCGACGACTACTACGTCGCTCGCGTGCAACTCGATGGAGTCCAGTCGTTCGACTCGATGGGCGTCCGAGCGTTCGACGCCAATGGACAGCACATTGCGAGCTACGGCGGGGCTGGAGACCGGTACGAAGGCGCCTTCATCTTCGCTGCCGAACCGGCGACCATCGAGATCGATTCGGGAGGTGGACCCTGGTCCATCACTTTCACCGACGCGACCGGCGTTCGAACAGCGGCCAACACGATCGTCGGCGAGGGCAACACTGTCGTCTTCGTTCCACCCGCAGCTCCCAACACGACCGTGACGACGCGTTGGACCGGGTTCGGGCACTTCGCCGTGGTCGGCGTCTCTGCGTCGGACGGCCGAGACCTCGTCGTCAACGAGGTTCGATTCGAGGGAGGCGCTCAAGCGCCACCCTTCACCGCTCAAGACGTGGTCAAACCCGGGCTGTCACTCGTGCAGGTGCTGTCCGAAGGCGGCGACTGGTCCGTCGATCTCGCTCGCTGAGACCGGCGCAAATCATGGCCAAGGGTCGACGCCCCAATCCGTCACCTCGCCGCCGATCAGGCGGTGGACGCCCGCGACCAGCGCAGGGCCAACGCGGCACGACTCCGGTACGTCCAGCCGGCGATAGCGGCTCCGCCCGCAAATCCAAAGGGCCCGGTGGCGACCGCGTCGAAGGTCGCCAAGCGGTTCGCGAACTCCTCCTCGCGGGCACACGACAGGTTCGTGAGGTGGTGATGGTCGGCGGCCTCGACCAGGCACCGATCCTCGACGACATCCGTGAGCTCGCTGCCGAGCAACGAGTTGCCCTCCGAGAGGTCAAACGCACCGCGTTCGATGCCCTCAGCGAGACCGAGTCTGCGCAAGGCGTGCTCGCCGAAGCAGCTCCGCTGACGCCGATCGAGATCGAAGACATCCTCGATCGTGTGGACATCCCCTTCCTGGTGATGGTCGATGGCGTAACCGATCCCCACAACCTCGGGGCGATCTTTCGCACCGCTGACGCGGCTGGCGTCGACGCAATCATCTTGCCCCGCCATCGCAGCGTCCGCGTTTCGCCGACCGTGGCCAAGACCGCAGCCGGCGCAATCGAGCACGTGTCGATTTGTTCGGTTCAGGGTGTGCCGGCCGCCATTCAGCTTCTTCAGAAGCACGAAGTCTGGGTGATGGGCCTCGATGAGGCGGGTGATCGTTCGATCTTCGACGTCGATCTCGCCGATCAGCCGCTCTGCCTCGTCCTCGGCGCCGAAGGAGCCGGGTTGTCTCGGCTCGTCCGCGAACGTTGCGACCAACTTGCATCGATTCCGATGCAGGGCGCGGTTGCGTCTCTCAATGTGGCAGCTGCCGGGGCGGTGGCGATGTTCGACGTGGCGCGCCGCCGAATGGGGTCCTGATCGACCCATGCGCGCCGGCATCATCTCGCTTCATACGTCTCCGTTGACCCAGCCGGGAGCGGGCGACAGCGGAGGGATGAACGTCTACATCCGGGAGTTCGTTTCGTCGCTCGTCCAGGCGGGCGTTCGATGCGATGTGTTCGTCCGACGGTGGAACGACGACCTCGACGACATCGTGGAGATCGAGCCCGGCTTCCGTGTCGTCCATGTGCCTGCTGGCCCGACCGATCTCGCCAAAGAAGATCTACCGGTGATTGTCGAGGAGTTCACCGCCTGGATGGAACGCTGGCTCGACGACCATCCCGTCGACGTGCTGCACGCCAACTATTGGCTCTCCGGCGAGGTTGGCCATCGTCTGAAGCACGCCCTCGAACTGCCGCTCGTCACCACGTTCCACACGCTGGCTCGGGTCAAGGCGGAGATGGGCGATCACGAACCGCAGGCGCGGATCGATGCCGAAACGCGGGTCGTGTCGTGCTCGGACATCCTGATCGCGAATGCAGCCGTCGAGCGCCAGCAGCTCATCGAGCTCTATGGCGCCGAACCCGAGCAGGTCGAGATCGTTGCCCCTGGTGTCGATCGCGCCTTCTTCGCCCCTGGTCCCGCCGCTGGCGCCCGGGCGGCGATCGGCTATGACGGCGGCCCCCTCGTCCTCTTCGTCGGACGGATTCAGCCCCTCAAGGGGGTCGACATCGCTGTGCACGCCCTGTCGATGCTGGCCGACTCGAAAGCCGAGCTGATGATCGTTGGTGGCGCGTCCGGCCAGGATGGTCAGACCGAAGTCGCCAAGATCGAACGCCTTCTCGACGAACTCGGCATCATCGACCGCGTGCACTTCGTCGAACCCAAACCGCACTGGGCGCTATCGACCTACTACCGCGCGGCCGACGTGCTCATCATGCCGAGCCGAAGCGAGTCATTCGGTCTCGTTGCGCTCGAGGCTGCGGCGTGTGGCATTCCCGTCGTCGCTGCGGCGGTCGGCGGTCTCCGAACCCTGGTCGACGACGGGGTGACCGGTCGTTTGATCGACGAACGTGATCCGGCCCTGTACGCGGAGGCCATCGATGAGATTCTCGGTGACCCGCTGCGACAAGCGGCCATGGGTGCGGCAGCTGCAAAGGCTGCCGAGCGATACCCGTGGTCCGGTCTGGCACAGCGTCTCCGCCGGATCTACGACTCGCTCGTCGATGCCGAGGCCTTGGTGAGCTGCTCATAGCGACCGAGCCCTTGTTTCGGGGTCCGCATGGAGGGTTCGGCTCAGATCGTCGTACGGCCCGCTCTACGCTCGGGCCATGGATGAGTTCGCTCCCCCGACAGACGAGCAGCGTGCAATCGCCCGAGACACCCTGGCGGGGTGGCTTGCCGAGCTCGATGACAATCCCGTGGTTGCGGCAGTCGTCGCCGATGAGGACGTCACCGATCGCTGGTTCGTGCGGGTGCACGGCGATTCGAAGGACGTGTACTCGGTCTGGTTCACGCTCGGACAGCGGACCGTGGCCTACGAGACCTATGTCATGCCGTCGCCGGAGGAGAACCACGCGGCGTTCTACGAACATCTGCTGCGTCGCAATGACAAGTTGCGGGAGCTGTCGTTCACGATCGGTGAGGAGCACGCTGTCTTCCTGAAGGGGCGTCTGGACCTCCGGACGCTCGATCACGAGTCCCTCGATCGGATTCTCGGGTCGATCTGGGCTGCTGTCGAGTTGTGCTTCCAGCCGGCACTGCGGATCGGTTTCGCGAGTCGCTTCTCCTGATGGACGTCGTGGCGTCGTGATGGACGGTCCGGTGAGGGATCTTTCAGGACATGCCAATACTTTTCGCAATTTCTATTGTATTTCAATACATGCAAATGTATGGTGATGTTCACGAATCCCGCCGACGTGTCCATCGGGGAAGTTGGGCACGCTCGGTGGGATTCGCGCGTTTGGGCCCCGAATCGATGAGGATGCAGAGATGCACATCCGGACGATTCAGTTCATTGGCGGCGGAAAGATGGGAGAGGCGCTCGCACGTGGTGTCGTCGCTGCGGGTGAGGTCGTCGATACCGAGCTGCTGATCGTCGAGCCGTCCGAAGAACGACGTCGCGCACTGTCGACGCTCATGCCCGGCGTGGGGCTCGCTGCTTCGATCTCCGAGCCGACCGACGCGGTGATCTCGGTCAAGCCCCAGCACGTGATCGAGGTCGCCGAGGGACTTGCTTCAGCCGGGTGCCAACGCATTCTCTCGATCGCAGCCGGCGTCACCACCGCAGCGATCGAGGCTGCGGCCCCCGGCGTTGCCGTCGTCCGGTGCATGCCGAACACGCCGTCTCTCGTGGGCGCCGGAGCGGGTGCGATCGCTCCGGGAGCGTTTGCAACGGACGCCGACCTCGACTGGGCGGAGTCGATCCTCTCGGCCGTCGGGGTCGTCGTCCGCCTCGAGGAGGCGCAACTCGATGCCGTCACGGGCCTCAGCGGATCCGGGCCGGCGTACGTCTTCCGGCTCGCAGAAGCCCTCATCGCCGCCGGGATCGACGCTGGCCTCACGCCCGACATCGCCGACCAGCTCGCCCGGCAGACGATCCTCGGCGCGGGTCTCCTCCTTGTCGAATCTGGTGAGGATCCCGGAACCCTCCGAGAGAACGTGACCTCGCCAGGTGGGACCACAGCGGCGGGCCTCGCCGTTCTCGACGATCACGATTTCGTCGAGCTCATCGGGCGTGTTGTTGCCGCAGCAGTCGAACGTTCGCGCGAGCTCGGCAGCTGATTTCGGGGCGCTTCGCGGCCGATTTCGCGCCCGCAGCGCGAACGCGCAGAAACCCGAGACAAACCACGTCCCCCCGTTTGCGTTCTCCTGTCAGAGGACTACGTTCTGGCTGCGCAAGCGGAGAAGGGGCCTGAAAAACGTGAGTCAGATCGACGAACGTCGGCAGTTCATGACGGTCGCAGAAGTGGCACAACTGATGCGAGTTTCGACCATGACGGTGTATCGACTCATCAAGGCCGGGGAGCTATCGGCAGTTCGTGTTGGGCGGTCCTACCGCCTTCGACCCGATGATGTCGACCGCTACCTGGGCGATCGGTACACCGAAGCCGGCTGATCTCGGTTCAGCTTTCGCAGGCGCCAGTGGCCGGGCACATCGTGCCCGGCCGTTTGCGTGTTGGGCAGTGTGTGGTCGTGCCCGGCCGTTTGCGTGCTGGGCAGTGTGTGATCGGGCGGTACCCTCGGCCCGTGCGGTATTCCACCATTTCGTTTCTGTCCGACTTCGGACACGCAGATGAATTCGTCGGTGTCGTGCACTCGGTCATTCGGTCGATCGAGCCTGCCGCCACCGTGATTGACATCACCCACGGGATTCGTCCGCATGATGTGCGTGCGGGTGCGCTGGCACTCGCACGATCCGCGCAGTACCTGTGTCCTGGAGTGGTCCTCGCCGTTGTCGACCCCGGTGTCGGCACCGACCGACGGGCGGTCGCGGTCGATGTGGGCAATGGAGCCTCGGTGCTGGTCGGCCCCGACAATGGTCTGCTGGCGTCTGCGGTGGCCATGGTCGGCGGGGCAACGGGTGCGGTCGAACTCGCGAATCCGGCCTATCAACTCCCGAGACTCGGGTCGACCTTCGATGGCCGCGACGTCTTCGCTCCAGCCGCCGCGCACCTGTGCGCGGGCGTTCCGCTCGAGGATCTCGGTCCAGCGATCGACCCGTCGACCTTGATGCCCGGGCTGCTCCCCGTCACTGGGGTTGAGGATGGCGCCCTGCTCGTCGAGGTGCTGTGGATCGATCAGTATGGCAACATCCAACTCAATCTCGGTCCGGACGACCTCTCCGCGTGGGGTGATCCTTTTGGCCTCGTTGTCGGTGATCGTCGGATGACCATTTCTCGCCGCGAGGCGTACCGCAGCATCGCGACCAATGAGGTTGGGGCTGTCGTCGATTCGTCCGGCCTGGTCTCCTTGGCAATGAATGGTGCCTCTGCTGCTGCGGAGCTTGTGGTGGCCCCGAGCGACGAGCTTCGGATCGAGGTCGTCGAGGGCGCTGTCGCGGCGGGTGTCGCGACGCCGGTCGTGCTCGGACGGCCGTCCGAGTCGGTCAACGAGAAACCCGACATCAACAATGGGGGTCCGCAATGAGGCCAGCTGTGACGATCACGATCATCATCTTGTTGCTCGTGATCATGGGCGCCGCCTTCACCCAACTCGTGTTGCTGGCGAACTGAAGCCAGCCCGAGGTCGCGGTATCAGACGCCGGCTAGTGCACCGACGAGAACGTCTGGACGGCTTCGACCCGTCGGGCCGGTGGGCACGACGACGGGCTGGGGCGACTCGACTGGGTCGTCGGCAGTCCCTGACGGCTCGGGCGCGGCGGTCGTCGTCGTGGTCGGCGTCGTTGGACTCGCAGATGTGGTCGGCGCGACCGCGGTCGTGGTCGGCGAGTTCGCCGTAGTCGTGGGTGCAGCGGTCGTCGTAGTCGGTGCGGTCGTCGTGGTGGTCGGAGCTCCCTGGAGCTTCATGAACCGGTGGGTGGTGTACAGGCGGGCGCCATCCCACACGACGCCGACTCCAATGTGGGTGAAGTCGGGGTCGACGATGTTTGCGTAGTGCCCGGGCGAGGCGATGAACGCGTCCATCACCGAGTGGATGTCCGGACCGGTGCCGACGTTCTCGCCGAGCTTTGCCCATGCGTGAGTCACCCCGGCTGAGATCGGGCTCGCATGGCAGATGAACTCTCCGCCAGCGCACACGCCGGACTGCATTTGTGATGACCAGCTTCGGGCAAGATTCGTCAGTTCCACGTCGAAGGTCAATGGGGGAAGGCCGACACCGGCCCTCGTCTGGTTGACCCGGTCGATGAATACCAGTTCGTCCGAAGCGGATGCCGCTGCCGGACTGATGGTCACCAATGGGAACAGCAGCGAGACGATCGCCACGAGGGCAATGACCTGGCGGCGAAGCGGTGCGTTGAGTGCGGGAAACTCGACCATCTCCAAGAATTTCGGGACGATCGACGGCTCACCTTGAGTAGGGCAAGCGTCTCAATCTGTTCACGAAGAGTGATCTGGGCGGGGAGGGGGCACGGAGATTGCTACCGTGGAGCCGGTGTCCACGCGTGAGATCCCGGATGCCACCGTGGCCCGCCTGCCCGTCTACCGGCGCGCACTTGTCGACATGGTGGCGCAAGGCGAGGCGACCGTAAGTTCGGCTCGGCTGGCAGATCTCGCCGGGGTCAACGCGGCCAAGGTTCGCAAGGACTTGTCGTATCTCGGCACATACGGGGTGCGAGGGGTCGGATATGACGTGGAGTTCCTTTTGCGCCAGATCGGTGCGGCGCTCGGGCTCGACACGGATGCCCCGGTCGTGATCGTTGGTCTCGGCAATCTCGGTCAGGCGTTGGCGCGCTACGGCGGATTCACCACCCGGGGATTTCCCATTCGCGCCCTGGTCGACGCCGATCCGGCCAAGGTCGGCACCGTGATCGATGGGCTCGAAGTGTCCTCGATCAACGATCTTCCGACTCTCGTCGAAGAACGGGGACTGGCTGTCGGCATCATCTCGACCCCGGCCGCGGCGGCTCAGCCGGTCGCCGACGCCTTGATCGACGCGGGCGTCGGATCGATTCTGACCTTCGCCCCAACGGTGATTCAGGTGCCGGACCACATTCCACTGCGCAAGGTCGACCTCGCCAGCGAACTCCAGATCCTCGGGTATTACCACCAACGCGGCACGGTCGAGGACGATCGCACGGCCTGAAGGCTCTCGACACCGCCCTCCTGGCGGCTCCGGACCCGCCTCCACGCGTGATCAATGCCACAACGGGGAAGTGCCATGGGACTTGGCAGGGTTCTTGCCAGAACATCAACAATGAGAGGTGGGTGTCCGGCCTCGGACCGGACAGACTGAGGATCAATGTCGGTAGTCGTCATCGGTGTGAACCAGCGCTCTGTGCCACTGAGCACATTCGAGCGTCTCACCGTTCCCGAACACGGGGTCACGAAGGTCCTCGACGATGTGCTGTCGTCGAACGACGTTTCTGAGGCGGTGGTGCTGTCCACCTGCAACCGCACGGAGATCTACGCGAACGTCGAGCGTTTCCACCCGGCATTCGGTGACATCCGCGATGCCCTCGCTCGTCACGGTTCCCTCGATCCGGCCGATTTCGCCGAACACCTTTACGCACACCACGACGAGGACGCCGCCCGGCACCTGTTTGGCGTGACCTGTGGACTCGACTCTGCCGTGCTCGGCGAAACCGAGATCCTCGGGCAGGTGCGCAAGGCGTACGACGTCGCCGCCGAAGCCGATGCGGTCGGCGTGTCGTTGTCAGATCTCTTCATGGCGTCATGCACGACCGGGCGCAAGGTTCGGGCCAACACCGGCATCGCTCGCAACATCACCTCGGTCTCGCGTGCGGCGGTCGCCATGGCGACCGATCGACTCGGGAGTCTCGAGGGCCGACGCATCGGTGTGCTCGGCGCCGGCGAGATGAGCGAGGGCATGACCGTGTCGCTACGGGACGCCGGTGCCCGAGACGTCGTGATCGCCAACCGAACACGAGCTCGCGCCGAGGAACTCGCCGAGCGTGTGGGGGGTCGCGTGATATCGCTCGATGATCTTCCGGAGATGTTGGCCAGCGTGGACGTGCTTCTGACGTCGACCGGTGCGAGTGAGGTCATGGTCGGCGAAGCGGCACTTGCGAGCGCAATGACCGCCCGGCCGGATCGCCCGTTGCTGATCGTCGACATCGCGGTGCCCCGAGACATCGCCCCCGAAGCGGCGGACATCGATGGCGTCACGCTCCTCGACATGGAGGACCTGACGCGCTTCGCCGAGGTCGGTAAACGTGAGCGACGTGCAGAGATCGTCACGGTCCGCAACGTCATTGACGAAGAGGTCGCTCGCTTCAAGGCTGCGTCGGCCAGCCGAGTGGTCGAGCCCCTCGTGACGTCGTTTCGCCAAGAGATGGAGACCATGCGGGCCGCCGAGCTCGACCGCCTCCGTGGCCAGCTCGACGACGACACCCTTGCGAACGTCGATGCGGCGACCCGCCGCATCCTGAACAAGCTGCTCCACACCCCCACGACCGAGCTGCGGAGCGCAGCCGGAACCATTCGTGGTGAACGGCTGGCGGCTTCGCTGAGCGAGCTGTTCGACCTCGACGCTCCCGGAGCGCCCACCGACGAGGTCTGAGGTGCGAATACGCGCGGCGACGCGGGCGAGCGCCCTCGCCCGCTGGCAGACCGATCACATCGGTTCACTGCTCGCTGCCGTCGATCCATCGATTCAGATCGAGCCCGTTGTCGTCTCCACCGCTGGCGATCGCGATCTGTCCACTCCGATCCATCAGATCGGAGGCAAGGGCGTCTTCGTCAAGGAGGTGCAGCAGGCGGTTCTCGATGGACGAGCCGACATCGCCGTGCACTCGGCGAAGGACCTCCCGGCGATCACCCCGACCGAGCTTGTCGTCGCTGCGGTGCCGTCTCGGGGCTCAGCCGTTGACGTGCTCGTCGGAGCCCGACTCGACGATCTTGACGATGGGGCAACTATCGGTACTGGTTCGGTCCGGCGTCGAGTGCAGCTCGCCGAACGTCGTCCCGATCTGCGTTTCGTCGAGATCCGCGGGAACATCGACACTCGGCTTGGGCTTCTTGACGACCCGAATGGACCCGATGCGATTGTGATGGCGCACGCCGCGCTGCAGCGACTCGAACGATCACCGGCCGTCGTCGATGCACTGGACGCGAGTGCGATCGTCCCGCAGGTTGGGCAAGGGACCCTCGCTGTCGAGTGTTCGGCAATGGCGAGCGAGCTGATCGACCGGCTTGGGGCCATCGAGGATCGGACGGCACGGGCAGAGCTCGACACTGAGCGAGGGTTTCTGATCGAACTCGGTGGCGACTGTGATCTGCCGGCCGGTGCACACGCCCAACTTCTTGGTGATGGCGAGTGTCTGCTTCGGGCGGTGCTCGCCGAGTCCGTCGACGGCCCCGTCCACCGAGTCGAGGTCACCGGTGCGCCGACCTCCGAACTCGGTGCCCGCGCCGCGCGGCTGCTGTCTCCAACCGTTCGATGAGCGGTCGGCTGGCCGGCCGTCGGGTGGTGGTCACCCGTAGTCGTGCGCAGGCGGCGCCGCTCATCAAGGCAGTCGAGGCCGAAGGGGGCGAGAGCGTTGCGGTGCCGCTGCTCCAGATCGTTCCGCCCGACGATGGCGGAGCGGCTCTCCGAAATCAGCTCGGCCAGCTCGGCGCCGATGATTGGCTCGTCGTCCTGTCGCCGAACGGCGCGCGCGCTGTGCTCGACGCGGCCACTGCCATCGACTCGTGGGATGGCCTGCTCGCGGTTGTTGGTGCGACGACTCTTTCGGTGTTCGAAGCGGCAGGACGATCGGTCGAACTCGTTGCGGACCCGGCATCGGCTGCGGGACTGTTGACCCAGCTCCCGAACCTGGTAGGCGACGGGCGAGTCCTCGTGGCGCAAGCCGAAGGGGGCCGTCCCGAGCTTGTCGACGGCCTTCGCAACCTCGGCATCGACGTCGTCCGGGTGCCGGCGTACCGCAACGTCGAACCTGCGGCAGCCGCATCGGCAATCGCCGCGCTCGATGCGATCGACGTCGTCATGTTCACCTCGCCGAGCGCCGTGCGACGGTGGGTCCGGAACGGCGGCCCGACAACCGTGCCAGCGGCGTCGATCGGTCCGACCACGACTGCCGAGGCAGAGTCGTTCGGATTCGTCGTCGTGACTTCGGAGGCGCCGGACGTGGCGTCGCTCGTCAACACCGTTCTTCAGCTCGTCGGTTCGCCGCTCTCCGAAAGCTCGTAGAGCCGACCGAGTTCGCTCGCCACGATCTGTCGGTGTTCGTCGCTGTCGTAGGACGTTCTGGGCCAGAAGAAGCCTCGCAGCCCATCGCCCTTCGTGCGAGGCACCACGTGTACGTGTAAGTGGGGTACCGATTGGCTCACGGTGTTGTTCATGGCGACGAATGACCCCTCGGCGCCGAAGGCGACCATGGCCGACGACATGCGTCGAACGCGCCGAAAGAGGCCCTCGACCTGATCCTCGGGTAGATCCGAGAGCGTGACGTGGTGCTCGCGGGGGACGATCAGTGTGTGTCCGACGAAGAGCGGCACCACGTCGAGGAACGCGACGACCTCGTCATCGCGAAAGACGACCGCAGCATCAGCGGATTCCGCGATGATCTGGCAGAAGACGCAGTCGGGGAGCGACGTCGCCATCAGGTTCCGGCGAGCGCCTCGACGACGGGGGCGAACTCGTCGATCTGTTCGGCGTTGATGGACACGAACGAGATGCCCCAACGGTCGCGCCACGACCGGATCTCGTCGATGAGCTGATCGGTTGATCCGATCAGCGCATGTGGAGAAGCCAAGGTCTCTTCGCCGCTCAATCCGAGCAGCGGGCCGAGTTCGGCGGCGACCGCGTCACGATCGTCGGTAATCACGACCATGTGAATGCGGGTCTGCAGCTCGATCTCGTCGAAACGGTCTCCGGCGCCGTCGCGTACCCACCGGATCTTCTGATCCGTCTTGGCGAGGGTGGCGTCTTTGCCTGCCCGTTCGTCGATCACCCCGGCGGTCAGTCCCGGGTTGATTCCGACGATGTCGGCCTTCTCGCCGGCCAACGTCAACATCTTCTGCTTGCCGCCGGCG
The DNA here is from genome assembly GCA_020629375.1 of Acidimicrobiales bacterium. Lineage (GTDB taxonomy): Bacteria > Actinomycetota > Acidimicrobiia > Acidimicrobiales > SHLQ01 > SHLQ01. The sequence continues at coordinate 25,158 of JAHDDK010000021.1, read as the reverse complement.
AGCAGAAGCGGAATCGACCGGCCCGGATGCGGGGCACCCATCGCCCCGTGCACCGAATAGAACTCGCCGTCGTGCGAGAGCGCTTCGCCAGCGAAGAGAGACTGGAGAACATCAACGGCCTCACGAAGGCGTCGGATGCGGACTCCGGGACGGTCATGGTTGATTCCGGAATGCTCGTAGTCCGTTGTCATCCAGCCGGCACCGATCCCGAACTCGACCCGACCGCCCGACACGGCGTCAAGCGTGGCGATCTCCTTGGCGAGCACGGCGGGATGTCGATAGTCGTTCGCCAACACGAGCGGTAGAACAGTGATCGTCGAGGTCGCAGCCGCCACCGCGGTGAGGCCGATCAGCGGGGCCGGTTGGTCGTCGAGGTGGTCGGGGAGTGTGACGGTGGCGTAGCCCAGCGACTCGGCTCGCTGGGCCGTCGTCACCATGTTCTCGATGGCGAGACCGCCGAGCGATGCACTGAAACGGAAAGGGTGAGGCATGGCCAGAGCGTATTGCGGGCTTTGTCTCCCGAGCTTCCGGCCGACTGAATGATTCGATGGAACGCGAACACGACCACGAGCGTGTTGATGATGTGACGGCGATGATCGTGCCCATTCAGACCGTGCCCAACGACCGGGTCCGTTCGTCGACTGCGTCGTTTGAGCGGTTCTATGGATCGCACCGCGATGGGCTTGTCCGCGCACTCGCGATGACGATCGGCGACGACGGACTGGCGGCCGATGCCGTCGACGAAGCGATGGCCCGTGCGTTCCAGCGCTGGAAAACGGTCTCCGAGTACGACCGCCCACAGTCGTGGGTGTACCGAGTGGCGTTCAACTGGGCGACCAGTCGATTCCGCCGACGCAAACGCGACAGAGAGTACGCACCGAAGATCGCTCGCCCCGAGTCGACGGTCGATCTCGTCGAGGACCCTGACCTCGAGGACGCCTTGAATCGTTTGTCCCAGGATCATCGCGCGGTCCTGGTCCTCCGTTTTCTGAAGGATTGGGACGTCACGATGACCGCCGAAGCCCTCGGCGTGAGTCCGGGTACGGTGAAAAGCCGGACCAGCCGTGCACTCGACCATCTCACCCGCACCCTCGGCGAGACCGCACTCCGGGACCTGGGATCATGAGTATCGAAGATCGCCTCCAGTCGTACGACGACAGACACCGTTCGGTGGTCCCCGGTGATCTCGACGCCGTCATGGCCCGTGGACGAGAGCGCCAACGCAACAGCCGAATCGCCGGCGGTGTCCTAGCTGTCGCGATCGTCGTCGGGGGTTTCGTCGGCGTGACTGCGTTGCTCAACGAAACTGTTCCGGGGGAGATCGAAACGGTCGACGTTCCTGAGGCCGTCAACACGATCCCGGTCCCGGTGCCCGAGGAGACGACACCGGACCGTGACCCCGAGCCCGACAACGATACGGACGAGAATTCGGCGCCGGCTGTCGAGCTGCCCGCCGTAATCGAACCGCTCTTTATCGATGCCTCGGCGACGTCGGTGCCCGAGCCGCCAGAGCTCACGCAGGTGGCATTCGGCAGCTACGCCGCTCACGATGGCGCCCTCATGGGCGTGGTCTGGCACGAATCCCAGACCTTCTACCGCCGGATCGCCACCAGCGACGGCGAAGCGTGGACCGTGGATGGGCTTGGATCCGAGGATCGTGACTTTCAATGGGTTGACCTCGGCTCCGCTGGTGACCAGGTGGTCAGCGTTGTACGCGATTTCGAGGGATCAGACGACGGCACGGTGTTTCGAATCGGCACGTCGGACACCGGTGAGGTCTGGGAATGGAGTGAGGCGTTCTCCCTTGGCTACAGCGAGACGGCACAGCTCGATGAGTCGGGCGTCCGTGTCCTCGCCGGAGACAACCTCGTTTTCGGCCCGGTGGGTGGCCCATACACGGTTCGTTCGATCAAACCTCAGCCGCTTCTCAACGCAGCATCCCGGCTGGTCGGCAACGACGTCTGGAGCGTGGCCGATGATCGGTCGGCACTCTGGCGCTTGTCCGAGGCGGGGCAATGGGAGCCGATCGAGATCGATCTTCCGATCGGTGTCGTGTGGCGCCAAGCGAGTTCGGGCCGCGATCTTCTCGCGTCCATCGATGGTTCGTCGCTGGTCATCGACGAGCTCGGCGTTGGTGGCGTCGGCGAGTCGGTCACCTCCTTCGACCTCTCGGCGTACCTTCCGGGGATCGACTGGGTCGCCCCTCGTGTGCACAGCACGGTCGATGGCTGGGACGTGCTCAATCTCATTGGCCTTGATGGTGATGTCGAGCTGCTGGTGATGTGGTCCGGGGAGACCGTGGCGGTTGCCGATCTCCGAACCCTCGATGGCCGAGAACGCTTCTACGAGATTCTTGGTGTGGCCGGCGAACATGTCGTCCTCCATACCGACGAACCCACCTCCGAGGTGGTTGCCATCGCCCTTCCGACTCGATCGGAGTAGCCCCGTTTCGACACCAGCGGTCGCATCGTTTCGGCGATCTCGCCGATTTCTGCGAACCTTTCGGCATCGGTAGACGTGGAAGAGTCGGAGGGCGATGACGACGCACGACTTTCAACACATCTGGCGTTTGCATCGCGACGAAATGATCCGAGCGTTGGCGATCTCGACAGGTGACGGCGCCTCAGCGACTGACGCGGTCGACGAGGCGTTCGTGCGCGCCCTCCATCGGTGGCATGTGGTCGGAGACTTCGACCGGCCACAAGCCTGGATCTTTCGGACTGCTCGGAATCAGGCCCGGTCTCGATTCCGTCGGCTCCGTCGAGACCGGCGTTACGCACCGCGTATCGCTCGTTCGGAGACGACCGATCCGATCGAGCCATCGACCGATCTCGAGACCGCCATCGCCGGGCTGCCCGATGATCTCCGCACGGTGCTCGTCCTCCGCTACTACCTCGAGTGGCCGATCGCGGATGTCGCTGAAGCACTCGACTTGTCACCCGGAACTGTCAAGAGCCGCACACATCGAGCGCTCACCGAGTGTCGACGACTCCTCCAGACTCCTGCACCCTCACGTCCGATCGGACGCCTCCAGAAGGGCACATCATGACTGATCATCCCGAACTCCGCGAGGCGCTACGCCACCTCGCGCCGGACCAGGTTCACTCCGGGCCCACGCTCGACGAGATGGCTCACACGGTGGAGCGCCGGCGCCGGCGCAATCGCGCCGTTGCGGGCCTCGGAGCCATGCTGATCGCCGGGATGGCAATCGTCGGAGCGGTCATCGCGGTCGACGAGACGCCCGACGTTGTGGCGACCGCTGATCAACCGACCGCACAGGAGACCGTCGACGATGACTCGACCGACGCCGATCCTGCGGAGTCGAGCGAAGCCAAGGATCCTGCACCCGCCGATCTCGCACCCGACGAACAGGAGCCTGTCAACACGGACAGCCTCGAGGCGGACGATGACACTCCCGACGCCGATGTGTCAGAGGCACAAGCCGACCCCGAAACGCCGCGAGTCGACGCACTGCAGCTTGATGTCGGATCGGCCATCACCGTCGAAACGAGTGCATCGGCGGTGTCGTTCGCCGCGGGGTCAGGCGTGCACGTTCATCGGGTGCAAGACGAATGGCGCGGGGTGGCATCGAGTTTCGGAGGGTCGGCAGGTATTCGTGCCATCGGACTGCGGTCGAGTGATGGCCTGGCTTGGGAGGAGGTCGACGTGACTGGCCTGCCGGCGGGTGCAACGGTCTCGGTCATCCGACGAGCTGAGGATGGCTTCGTTGCGCTCGTCTCGTCGTTCGACATCGACGCGCAGAAGATGTTCACGTTCGTGGCGACGAGCGCCGATCTCGTGGAGTGGTCGGTGGCTCCGGCGCTGCCCGTTGGCGATGCGGTGCCAACAGACCTCACCGTCTCGTCCGGAACGGTCTGGGTGGTCGGCGACGGAGCCTCTCCTGTGGTCTGGAATGGGCCGCTCGGTGGCCCGTATGCGCCGATCGGGCGGATCGCCGATGCGCAGAGCATCGTGGGCGTCGTGCCAGCCCCCGACGGCGTCGTCGCGGCCGGCGTGGGCACGTTGGGCAACGCATTGTTCGTCTCCACCGACGGCATCACGTGGTCCGAGAATCCGCTGTCGATGACGAACGACGACGACCCCAACATGGGTCGAATCCTCACCTTGTCGACGGCAGGAGATGCCCTCGTTCTGGCGGGAGGCTCGAGCGACGTCTCGGCGATGAGCTGGACCGCCACGTCGGTCGACGGAGGCGCCACGTGGGCCCGTGTCGATCTCGGCGATGCGATGGTCGATTCTGCGGCAGCGTCGACCGGCGGGGTCGGGATGCTCGGATCGTCGGGCAACGGGTCGACGGTCACGCTCGCCTCCGCAGACCGCGTCGACCGAGTCGAACTCGATCTGGATCCCGGCACACGAATCGAGCTTCTGGCCGCAGACGACGACGAGGTCATCCTCCTCGCCGACACTGGCGCAGGGCCGGTATGGGTGCGGGCGTCTCGCTGAGGACACTCGTCAGCGTCGTTCGAGAGGTCCGAGGGAGGCGGTTGGTTCGGGGGTGACGTACTTTCGGACCTCGACGTCGTCGACGAACACCGACTCGCCCGAGGGAACCCCCGCCGCTCGCAGGCCGACCGATCCGGTCGGTGGCGCGACCGAGGGGGTTGTCCAGGTGACGACTTCGACGCCGTCCACAAATGTCCGGCTCTGCCCGGTCTGGTCGGTCCAGACCTCGATCTCTACCCACCGTCCTGATGCGACCGGGGCCGATGGTCCGCCCGACCAGACTCCGGTGTCGTAGCGGCTTCGGAGGGTCGACCCTGCGCCGGCAACAGCGAATTCGATCTGATCTGTGGGAAGCGTGCCGGTGCGCGTACCGGAGGCGACGTCGACAACCGTCGAATCGGAGATCCACCACCAGCTGGTCGACACCACGCCGACGGTGTCGAGATCGACGGCGACCGCCCAGGCTGGCGGAGTGGGTGCATCGACCGTCGGCGCCCGCAGAGCTCCGCTACCGGATCGTGCCCGCGTCGCGTCGACAGACCACTCGACCCCAGCACGAGTTTGGACATCGCCGCTGGCGAGGTCGGGAGCGGCAAGGTTGAGGTGGGTGATCAGCGTGGCGGTCACATTGGCGACGTCATCGACCAGTACGAGGTCGATGAGCCCGTCGAAGGGACGAGCAGGACTTCCACCGATACGCACCGGCGACGGCGTTGTGTTGCCGATCGTTCCGGCGGCGGGTGCCGTGTCGATGATCGTCCCGTCGACGACGAGTGACACCGTCGATCCGTCCCAGACGAGCGAGGCCACCGTGAGCTGCGCTGGCGATACCGATCCGCCGTCGAGCGTGTGTGTTGTGCCATTGACGAGGAGGGTTGCGACGACGCGTCCACCGCTGATCGCGATGGACCAGTCATCGCTACCGCTCGACCGACGTGCGATCACGTCCATGTCCGCAACCGTGTCGGGGATGAAGCCGACTGTGACGCTCAGCTGATCACCAGCGTGGGGGAGTGAGGGCACCTCGAGTGCGTCATCGATGCCGTCGAAACGTTGGGCGACGCCGATGGGCGACGGGCTCGCAGCGGACACGTCGAGACCGCCGGCGACTCGCAGGTCGCTGTGTCGAGCCGACAGATCGAGCACGAAGGACTCGCTCAGCCCCATCGCGGTTGCCTCGTTGCTGAACTCCGATGTCACGCCTGGGACACCGAGGTCCGTGAGCGTTGCGGTGATGCGCGTTCCGGCGTTGGCCGAGACAAACTGCCGGAAGGTGTACGGCGCGGCGGCCGTGATCGAGATGTTTGTTGAGGCGATGAGCGTCTCGCCCTCACCAGCGGTCGTGCCGGGGCTGCCGCTCGCGTTGGCGAAGTACTCGACTCGGTACGAACCGATCGGCACGTCGAGCGTCACATCCACCACGATTGCGGACCCGCTGAGCACGGCATTCGTCAACTGCGGAGCATTGAGAAGGTCGTTCGCCCCGACGTCGGCATCGCCCGGATCGTTTGGCGTGGGCCCGTCGTCGCCGAGATCAATACCGAGGCCATCCACCTGCCAGATGACGCTTTCGATGATCTCGACCCGGGCATCGGCGCCGCGGACCACGACGCCGTCGCCGGAACGGCTGATCGTGTTGCCGGTGTCGACGCCACCGAATTGGATCGTCGACGTTCCCTCGACCAGGAGCCCGGCCGATCCTTGGAGGTTTTCGATACGAGACGAGGTGATGGTCGATCCGACTGAGCCCGTCGTGTGTATCCCGTGACCGGACACCGCAAGGTCGGTCCCGTCTGCCGCAATGCCGATCCAGACACCGTCGATGGCGACGGCGTCGCCAGCCAGTTCCATCGCCACGCCTTGGGTGCCCCCGACTGCGATGGCCCGCATCGACGAATCCGCCCCGAAGACGAAGGTTGATCCGACGGCGGTCGAGGAATCGACCGTGATCAACGGCGTGTCGATCCACCCCGGTTGGGTCGTGCCGTCGATCGACAGTCCCTGGCGGACGACGGGCAAGGGTGCGCCGATCTCGATGGTCGGGAGGCCTCCTGCTGTGTTGGGCTCGGTCGTGGGGATGGCGAACTCGATGCGCTCAATGTTCGAAGTCGCAGCCGCCTCCGTGAGCGCAGCGCGCAGGGAGCAGGCCGGCTGGCCAGCGGTGGTGATCTGGCCCGTGTCACATGCGCCGTCTCCCGGAACCAGGTCATCGACGTCTGCTGTTGTGTTGACCGTCGCAAGGTCGGGGCCGGCAAACACCGGTGAAAACTCGGAGGTGCTCAGCCCGGTTGAGGTTGCGCTGAGCAGCGTGGGTCCCGTGGCGGGGATGGAGACCTCGACGACGAACGGGCCGCCGCCAGGGTGCGTCACGATCTGTGATCCGAGGAACGTCTGGCCCTCGCCGTGGCCGCTCGGGTCTGCGATGTCGTTTCCGAAGAAGTCCAGCCGTTTGTCGCCCTGATCGTCGTCGATCTCGACGGTGATGACCATCGATCCGCCGATTCGCTCGGCGCCGAGAATGACGGGGTAGTTCTGCAGACCATTCGGGCCGGTGTCGGGGTCACCTGGATCGTTGAGCGTGACTCCATCATCGGCAAGGTCGATCCCGAGACCCACGTTGTCGTAGATCGCATTCTCGAGGATCTGTACGTTGAACGACTGGACCACGACTCCCGCTCCGCGATTGTCGGCAATCGTGTTGTTCTCGATTCGTGTGTTGATTCCGGTGACTTCGACCACGATCCCGTCGCCGAAGTTCCCGAGATCGGCGACGCCATCAGGCCCGAGGCCGACCAGATTCGACGACACGATCGTGTTCGGACCTTCGACGACGATGCCAGCCAGCCGGTTGTAGCCGATGACGTTCCCAGCGTTTGGCGAACCGATTCGAGCCGCCGTCGCCGCGGGGCCGATACGCAGGCCACCAGCATCGATCGACGATCCGCCGTTGCCGTCTGCCCGGATCCCGATCCAACTGTGCTCGAGGGTGAAGTTCGCTCCAGATATGGCATCGATCCCGAGGTTCTGCAGGTTGTTGATTGCGATACCGCGGATCGATACGTCATCGGCCGCCACGCGGAGACCGTCGAAGTTGCCGTCGCCGCCGTCGACGACTACAAGTGGCCGGTCGATCCAACCGGGTTGAGATGTGCCGTCGATCGTGACGCCGCTCGTGATGTCCGGAAGCGCGGTACCGAGGATGATCTCGAACCAACCTGAGGCGTTCGCTCCAGGCTCGGTGGTCGGAATGTCGAACTCGATCAGACCGACGTTGGCGTTGGCGTTGGCTTCGGCGATGGCGGCCCGAAGGCTGCAGCGCGGGTCGCCCGCCGTGTTGGTCTGTCCGTCCCAGCAGATGCCGTCGCCCGGATTCGTGTCGGGGAGATCGGTCGTTGTGTTGACGATGGGGTCGCCTACGCCGACGACGGTCGCCGTGGCAGAGAACTCGCTGGTGCGAGGCTCGGTCACGTTCATCGCGGTTGACGTTGCGGAGATCTCATCACCAATCTGGCCGGCGAACGTCACGGTGTAGGTCTGTTCCCCTCCTGGATGGGTGATCAGGGTCGAACTGGCGAGCTGTTCGCCTTCCCCGTGCCCGGAGGCGCTTGCGCCGCTGGGATTGCGGAAGAACTCGATCTGTCGCGTGCCCGGCACCTCGTCCAGAGTGAAGGTCGCCGTCACCGACCCGCCGATCAATTGCAGCGAGGTGATGACCGGGAAGTTGGCCGTCTGATTCGGTCCTCCGTCGGTGTCGCCGGGGTCGTTTGTGGAGATGCCGTCGTTGGCGATATCGATCCCGAGATCGCCTGCGCCGAAGATCGAGTTTCCGAGGATTGCGATGTTGAAGCCGTTTACCCGGACGTTGTCTTCGATCGAGTGTGCGATCACGTTGCCTTCGCCGGGGTTGAGCCCGCCGAGCTGACTCCCATGGGCCGTGTTCAGGACACCGACGACATTCGGGAGCGGTGTCGTGCCCAACAGATCGGTTCCGATCAGATTGTCGTGCATACGTGCGTTCGTCGACCAGTTGTTTTCCAACAGGATCCCGGTCGTGGCACCCACGATCTGGTTCCCATGGTCGACCCGCCCGAGCCGCAGGTCAGTGCCGGTTTCGGCGTGGATCCCGATTCCGGTCGTCGTGATGGCGGTCGCGCCCGACCGGTCGCTACCGATGAGGTTGCCGAGCACCTCGACCGCTGACGCACGAATGGCGATCTCCGTTCCGGAGCTTCCACCGATGAGGTTGCGTTGCTCGGCGAGCGTGCCGCCGATGATCGAGTTGGCGCCACGAACGTCGATGTTCAGTCCGTTGCCTGGTGCGGTCGTCCCGTCCGGGCGGACCCCGACGAACGCCCCAGCGACCTGCGCGTCGCTCCCGGTGATCAGGGCCCCTGTTCCGGAGAAACCATGAATCGCGAGTCCGCGGAGCACCGCATTGCTGGCAGCGAGCTCCAGGCCGTTGCCGGTCATTGCGCTGCCGTCGACCTCGACGCTGAGAGCAGCGTCGAGTGGCTGAGGCCAAGGCAGAGTGCCGGGAGCGGATCCAGCCTGCGTGTACCCGTCGATGGTCACTGCAGTGGTGACGGCCGGCAGGGCGCTGCCAGGACTGATCGTCCACACTCCGGCGTTGTGACCTGAATCGCCGACTGGGATGTCGAAGGCGATCGTGTCGATCGACGGAAACGCGTTCGATTCACTGATTGCAGCTCGAAAGCTGCAACTCGGTGCGCCGGCGGCGTTGGATGTGCCATCCCAGCAGACACCATCGCCGGGCGCGAGGTCATCGAGGTCGCCCGTCGTGTTGACCACAATGGTGTCGCTGGCTCCGGTGACGATCTCGGTCTTCGAGAACTCGGAGGTGTGATTCAGCGTCGTTGCCGTAGATGTCGCCGAGATGAGATCCCCGGGGGCTGCGGCGAAAGACATCGTATGGAGCTCCGCCCCGTTGATGGTCTGTGTGACGTCGAATCCGGCAATGAACTCCTCGCCCTCGCCGTGTCCACTGGGATTCACCACGCTGTTGCGGAAAAACTCGATGCGGAGCGGTTCGCCCGGAAAGTCGTCGATCCGAACGGTCGCCGTGACGGTGGCGCCGTCGGAAACCAACGAGACGATCTCCGGAAAGTTCTGAAGTCGGTTCGGACCGCCGTCCGCATCACTTGGGTCGTTTGGTGTGACGCCATCGTCGGCGAGGTCGATCCCAAGACCCGCGGCGCCGTTGATCTGGTTGCCGAGAATCATGGTGTTGCCAGACACGATCGTGACGTTGTTTGCTGTCGCGTTGGCGATGGTGTTGCCGTCGCCCGCTCCCGTGCCGCCGATGACGTTGCTGCCATTCCCATCGACCCAAATGCCGGTGGTGACGGGCAGGGCGATGGCTCCCGACAGGCTCTCTCCGATCGTATTTCCCTTGATGTCGGCCCCCGTCGCGTTTTGGTCGAGGCGTATGCCGATGCCTGTGGAGGCAACAAGATTTCCGTCTCCGGAGCCAGCGCCGCCAACCACCGGGTTCGGACTGTTGAGCCAGATACCGCCGGCGGTCGTCAATCGTCCTTCGCCGTCGAGCGTCGTACCAATCCGGTTGCCGTGGATCACGGTCCGCTGTGGGGAACCGCTGGTCAAGATGGCATTTCCCGTCGTCCCAACGATGAGGTTGCCGGACCCGGCGCTGCCGATTCGGACATCGTCGCCGGCAATCAGCTGAATGTTGGATCCCGGGTTGCTGCTCAACCGGGTGGTCCCCGTGCGATCCGACCCGATGAGGTTGCCAAGTATTTCGGTGGCGTCGCCTGATTCGAGGTGGATGTCGACGGTGGCCGCTGCGCTGATGAGGTTTCGTTGCGAGGGCTGCGTGCCGCCGACGACACTCTCTGCCGACTCGATATAGAGGTTGATCCCGTTGCTGCTCGGAGTCACTCCGTCAGCTCGAACACCCACGAAGTTCCCCTCGATCAGCGTGCGAGGTGCAGTCGTTTCGATCCCGAACACGCTGAAGCCGTGGACCGATAAGCCGCGGACGACGGTGTCTGCACCCCGAAGCTGTAGGCCCTCAGAGATGGCGTTGGTGGTGCCGTCCAGTTCGACGATGATCGTCGCATCGAGCGGTTCGGGCCACGGCCGAGTCCCGGCGCTTGCTCCCGGTTGGGTGTAGGCATCGATCGTCAGCGACGTCGTGACATCGGGAAGCTGAGAAGCCGGTTCGATTCGCCAGATGCCGTTGTCGTGACCGGGTTCGGTGGCAGGAATGTCAAACGCGATCGTCGTGATGTTCGGCGATGCATTCGCCTCCTCGATGGCCGCACGAAGCGAGCAGCGCTCTTGGCCCGCTGTGTTGATCGAGCCGTCGGTGCAGGACCCGTCCCCTACGCCGTTGTCGCCGGTATCCACCGTCGTGTTCACGATGAGCGTGTCAGGGTCTGTCGCAACAACAGTCGGCGAGAATTCAGACGTGTGGGATGCGGTGCCGATGATGGACACAGTCGCGGAGATCGCGTCGCCAGCCGAACCGGCGATCCGGGTGATGTAGGAGTTGAGCCCTCCGGGGTGGGTGATCGAGGTCGTCCCGACCAACACTTCGCCCTCACCGTGGCCGGCGCCATTGATCCCGGACGGATTCGCGAAGAACTCGATGTAGAGCGCTCCTGGGCCGTCGTTGATCTCGAAGGAGATCTCCAGCTCGCCCGCAGCGTGTGTCACCGATGTGAGCTCGGGAAAGTTCTGCAGGGCATTTGGCCCGGTGTCGGCGTCATTCGGGTCGTTCTGGGTGACACCATCGTCCCTGAGGTCGATACCGAGGTCCCCGGCTCCATAGATGGAGTTGCCGGCGATGAGGGTGTTGAAGGCGGTGATGCGAACGTTGTCTTCAATCGAGTGGGCAATGATGTTCGCATCGCCGGAGGCGAGGCCGCCTATCTGGCTCCGGTGACCTGTCGAGGAGACGCCGACGGTATTCGGGAGCGCCACTGCGCCAGTTAGGTCGGTGCCGATCGTGTTGCCGCGGACGAGCGTCCGTTCGCCAGCGATCTCGATCGCTGTCCCACGGAGTCCGGAGATCAGATTTCCTTCGCCGGTCGCCGACCCGCCGACCACGGCGTCTGTAGCAATGGCGAGGATTCCGTCTTCAGTGGTGATTGTCGATGTCCCGTCGAGCGTTGTGCCGATCCGATTGGCGTGGATTGTGGGTGCGGTGGCTGGGGCATAGATCCATATTCCGCTCGCTGACTGTCCCGCAATGTGGTTGCCGGCGTTGGCGACGCCGATCAGGTTCCCGGTACCCGATTGCACGACCACACCCGAGACCGAAGAGCCAAGAGACGCTGTTCCACTTCGGTTGGTGCCGATGCTGTTGCCTGCGACGAGGTTGGCCTCTCCGTTGATGACGACGTCTGCCTGTCCGGATCCCACAAGAATGTTCCGACTCGCAGCGGGTCGGCCGCCGATCTCGGCATCGGATCCAATCAACGACAGGGCACCCTGGCTCAGGGCAGAAGTCGTCTCTCCATCGGGCGGTGCGCCAAGCACGTTGCCATGAATCTGCACACGATCTGCCCAGACCTCCAACGCCTGTCCGCCGCTAAACGAATGAATCGATAGCCCCCGAACCGCAGAGTCATCGCCATCGATTCGGAGTCCCGACCCCGTCGTCGCGGACCCGTCGATTTCGATTGCGATGGTGGCGTCGATCGGTTCTGGCCAAGGTTGTGTCCCCGGTGCGGATCCCGGCTGGGTGTAGCCATCGATGACGAGGCCGTTGCGCAGCGTTGTCGGGAGCCGGGTCGCCGGGGTGATCGTCCAGACCCCATTTGTGTGGCCGGGGTCGGTGGTCGGTATGTCGAAGCTGATCGAGTCGAGCGCTGTCGTCGCATTCGACTCTTCGATCGCGGCGCGCAGCGTGCACTCGACAACCACGCCCGTTCCGGTGTTGCAGCGACCATCGCCCGGATTGGCGTCGGGCGCGTCCCCCGTCGAATTGACGGTCAGGTCGATCAGCGCCAGCGATGCGACGTCCGCTGCGGTGAGCGCCGTCCCCCAGACTCGGATCTCATCCAAGTCGCCCACGAACGCTGCCCAGTCGTCTTGAGTCGCCGTCCCGCCGATACCCAAATCGACGGGTGACGAAATGGTGCTGGCGCCATGACTGCCGTTGGCCACCTCAGCGCCATCGACGTACAACCGCAACGTCGAGCCGTCGACGATTGCCGCCGCGTGATGCCACACACCGTCTTGGGAGACGGGCGCCGAGACACTCCACCAGGTGCCGTTCTCCCAGACCTTCCAGATCAGAAGGGTCTGGTTTGGGGTCGACTGCCACACGAAAAGCTCCCAGCCGGACTCGGCGCCTCCGAGGGTCTTCTTGACGGCGAGCTCAGGGAACGTGGAGTCGGGGGGCAGGTGGGTCGAGTTGAACCAGATACTCAAGCTGAAGTCGCCGGTTCCGGGATCGAGAGAGGGATCGTTCGGAATGACCACTCGGTCTGTGGTCTGATCGAACGTAAGGGCCGAACCACTCACGCCCGTGGTGTGTGTGGCGCCGATGATTGTGCCGTCGAGGCCCGAGCCGGACGAGTCGGCGGCGACCGAACCGGAGCCTTCGTCGAACGTCCACTCGCCTGACGCCGGCGGCACCGCAAGGACTGGGGATTCGCGCAGGACGGCGACAGCCACCGGTATCGCGGCGATGGCGATGACGGCGAGAAGCGTCCGCCGAAGGACCGTTCTCCAGTCGAACACGATCGCCTACGGGTTGTTTCGGGTTTGTTCGGCTTCGAACGTCAGGGTGGACTCGGTCGACAGCCCTTCGAGGGACGTGTCGGCAGCGAGGGGCAACTCGACATGGACGCAGAGCTCTTCGGCGTCTGCCGCACCGAGGTCCCGATCGCCGCCGTCGTCGCCCTGAGCCGCCGAACCCACGATCGCCATCGGGGCGGTCGAGCCGAGCGGGCCGCGATAGAGCTCGGTTCCGGTCTGGTTCCACCCGTTGTCGTCGCAGTCCGACACCGCAGAACGAACGGTCATCTCCAGTTCGGCGGCGAGGACGTCCTCGGAGGTCGTGGACGTGATGCTGTACCGAAGATCGAGCGAACCGTTGTTCGTGATCGTGAGCGGTGCGGTGACCGAGTCGCCGGGAGCAAGATCGAGGCCGGTGATGGCGGCCGTCGCAGGACTCGCCGCAATATCGATCGTTCCGGTTCCAAAGCTGTTCTGCTCGCTCACCGCTTGGTCGGTGAACAGCGCCAGCGAGGAGATGGTCAGCATGGATCCTGCGAGCAGCAGAACGGCGGCGGTCGCGAGGAGGCGTATGCCGACAGCCGATGGCTCTGAGAGTGCCCGATCGCTCACCCGTTGAATATCGACAATCTCGGGTGCGGAGCCGAGAGCCGAACGGACTATGGGTTCGGCTCAGCCAGGTAGAGACCTACCCAAATAGGCAAGGAGGCCGGTAGTCCCGAAGGTGCCAGCGGGGTCCTGTTGGTCTCGTGCCGAACCGTTGCCGAAGTAGAGATAGAGGACCGTGTCGTCGACCAGGTCGAGGTCTCCGGTCCGAATCCATGCCGTGAGGGTTCCGGTGGTGGGGTCCCAGCTCTCGATCCAATGATCGAGGCGCGTGATTCCGTCGCCGTCGGTCACGATGAGGTCGTGGCCCGAAGTCAATGCACCGGTCAACTCCGATCGGACGATGCGGATCGGGACGAGCTGGTCCGCGGCGGTCCCGTCGTCGCGGTCAGCTGGTACGGCGAGGGGAATCCTGGCGGACCACGTTCCCTGGTCACCCCAGGTGCCCGCCTGAGGGGCTGCGGTGGTGGTGAAGGCCTGCGGGTTGCGCTCGCTGGTTTCGCGCATGTCCAACCATGCTGACGACCGAGGGGTGCGCTCGATGCGGACTTCGTCGATGATGCCCGCAAAGGGCTGGCTCACGGTCGGGTCGTTTCCGATCACCGTCGGCCCGGAGGTCGCGTCGATGATGCCGATCGCAGGAGTCGACGCGACCTCGTCCACGCCGACATTGATGCGGAGCTGCGAGCTGTCCCAGGTGGCGACAACCAGGTCCCATGCGCCGACGGACAGCGATCCTGCCGGAGCGATTGCGGTGTGCATCGTGCCGTTGAGCCGCAACGAGGCTTCGATGCCGCCGCCGGTGGTTGCCGCAACGTGGACGACGGGTGACCCGGCGAGGTCATCGGCGCGGAGAAGCGTCTGATCTCCCGCCAGATTGTCTGGCCGCACCCACATCGACGCGGTGAGCTGGGTGTGAGATCTCCAGTCGGTCGGAGCAACGATGAGTGCGTCGTCGATGCCGTCGAAGCGGAGCGCCGGGCCAATGAGGCCGCCAGCATCGGTCGGGCGTCGTGCCACGTCGGGTTGGCTTCCGTCGTGTCCGAACACGCTCGAATCGTGCGTGTTGCCGTCGGCGTTTCGGAGGTGCAGGACGGCGTCGTGGTCCGTCGGCCACGTTGCGCGGATCTGCTCCTGCGAGGGGGCGTTGGGGGCGCCGTATTCGACGAAGAAGCTCGTCGGCGCTGTCGACGCGATCGTCGGTATGTGCACCCAGGCGTCGAGCGCCCCCGTCGCTGGGTCCCACCGTTCGATCTCGTGAGCGAGATGTGTGGTGCCGTCAGCGGCGACGAACCGGATGTCGGAACCGTCGGCTTGAGCGTGGGCTGCGAGATCGGTGTTTGTCAGCGAGACGATGAGCGGAACATCGGACTGCGATGTTTGGACTCGCCCCGAAGGCACGGTGATCGGAATCCGTCGGGTCCACGGGTCGGCGACGTACCACTCGATTGGTCCGCCACGATTTTCGAAGTCGCCGAGTGAACCGTCGTCAAAGCTCTCGAACACGGCGAACACGTTTTCAGGATCGCTTGGGGCGGGCCCGGCTGTCGGGTTGCCGAAGTGGAGGTAGTACGAGATGCGACCGCTTGCCGGCACGGCGCGGTCGGTGCGGAACAGCAACGTCGTGGTCGAGCTGTTGAAGGCACTGCCCTCATCCAGCACGCGGTCGAACTCGATCCACGCCGATCCATCCCAGCCGACGATGCGAAGATCGGAGCCGTCGGCGTTCGCCAAACCGGCGTCGACGAGCGCTCGGTGATCGATCTCGACCGGAACGGTGTAGCCATCGGGCGCCGGTGTCGAGGTTGTTTCGACGTCGATTCGCTGTCGGAAGGGCCAATCCGCATCCCACGACGGCGCGCCGCCCCACTCGGCTACCTGCCAGCCGAACGACGAGTCCTGCCCGGCCCCGTCTCGCCGGAGCTGAGCTTCGGTCGGTGCGGTCACCGTGGCCCGTACGGCCGCGTCACCGGACGAATCCGCGAGGTTCGATTGACTCGTCTGGCCGCTGCTCGCTGTGCCACCAACCGCAGCCGTGGTCATGGCGGTGCTGCGTTGTGGGTCCACCGGGGTGACGTTGACGAAGACGTCGGTGACGCCGGCGGGAAGATCGGTGATTCCGTGTTGCACCGTGGTGCCGTCGAAGAACTGGATGAGCTGAACATCGACATCGATTGGTGCCCCGGTACCGACGCGGTCGAGTTGCACCGACCCGGTCGCGTCGAGGTTCGTGCGCACGAGCGCATCGGATCCATTGGCGAAGTTCTGGGGCAATGTGCTCGTCAGGATGAGTGTGGTGTCGGGATCGACCGGCGAGGGAGGCGCCCAGGCCGACGAGTCGTCGCCAGCCGGAACTTGCACGGTCGTCCGTTGCACAGCGACGTCGAACGGGTCGTCGAACACGATCACTTGCCAGCCAATCCGCTGCGCGGACGGAACGGGGCCAGAGGCGGCGACTCGGAGATCGGAGCCGTCGAACCGATGCGCGATGAACTCGTTGCCGTCGGTGACCGTGTCGTTTCGCGGCGCGTCGGTGCTCAACAAGACGATTGCTCGGTCGGCGTCCGCAGGGTCGAACGCGATGTCCGGTGTCGTCGAGCCGTCGCCATTCGTCACGCCGCGGGTAACGGTCACGCCACAGGTGTATTCGACCACGTTCCAGGCGATGTCCAGATCAATGGCCGTGGTCGAGTCCGTCGTACGTGTGAGGTCGACGGTGGTCCCATCGGCTGCCAACTCGACGAGGACGAGGGCGTCTGCGAGGACGTTCGTCTCGCTCGCTGCTGTGGCGAACACGAAACTTGTCGTGGGATCCACGGGCGCAATCGGCACCGTCACCGTTCCGTCGGTCGTGTGGGCGGTCGTGCCCTGCTGAACCGACCGGACCGAGCTGTCGAAGCATCCCGCGGTCGCAAAGGTGTTCGTGGACACGGTGACGGTGCCCAGAAACACCGACCAGGCAACGCCTGCGCCGAGAAGAGAGATCAAGGGAATGCCACCGATCACCCGGCGCTTGCGACGCCGCGAGACCCGAGGGTGGCTCGTACGGTCGTGCTCGGCTCGTGGCTTGGGCCCCGCATCCGAGACCGACCAGATTCGGCGCAGCGCATATGCGCTCAGGACAAGAACACTCACGAGCACGAATGCGAAGGTGGCGACCGGGTGGAGGAGCTGGCGAGTGACGAACGAGATGGGTTCTGGAAGAACCCACCGCACAACGAGCTCTTGCGAACCCAGCGGATAGAGGCCGGGATCCCGCGTGGCGTTCGCGTCTCCCTGTGTCTGGGCAACGGTGCCATTTGGTGTGTCGTCGAGTTCGACGACCCGATGGGTAACAGGCACCTGTCCGGGGCGGCGCATCACGATGACGTCGTCGACCCGGATCGTCTCGCCGTTGCGAGGGCCGGCGATGGCCACCGATCCCGCCGGCGCGTACGGGTTCATGCTGCCCGTCTCGATGACGACCGGGCGGTGACCAGCGATCGCGCCGACCAGGAGCACGCTGGCGAGGATGATCGCCCCGACAGACAGGAGGCCGACCATGCGATCTCGGCGGGTCGCGGTCATCACGAGGCCTCCGATGCTGCGATGTCATGGACGGCGTCCACGACGATTTCGAACGTCGCATCGACGCCCTGGGCGCTGTTGGGTGCCGTGAGTGGCAGAGTCGCCCGTAGGCAATACGCCGATTCGGCGCCGCTGGCGAGTCTGATCGTGTCGGCAGCAGGCGGTTCGGTCGCGATCGACGATCCAGCCGGTGCGTTCGTGCAGTCGGCTCCGGGGGCAATGGTGAGCTCGAAGAGTGGAATGCGTGGATCATCCGAGCGAAGCCAGATCGTTGCCTCAAGCGGAAGTGTCCCCGAGTTGCGGACCTGAAGGGTTCCGGTGACGGCGTCGCCAGGAGCCATGTTCGAAACGGTGAACAATGCGGTGTTGGTCGAGTCGATCTCGACGTCGAGAACTCCCGCGCCGAGGCGGTTCGATCCGATGGTGGTCTGATCACCCGCCCGTGCCGACGTGGCGGGCAGGGCAAGCCAGGCGATCAGCGGGGTGGCGAGCGCAAGGGCGAGAACGGCGAGCGTTGCGGCGAGTCGGCGTTTCATGACGGCGTGACCTCCCAAAGGACGTCGAGCGTCGCCGACTTGCCGAGCGCCTCGGGGACGTCCTGCACCGACACGGCGATTCGGTAGGTCCGGCTCTCGCCGGTATTGGAGATTGGGCCGAGAGCAAGCATCCCGACCTCACTCAGTTCGGCCAGATCACCGACGAACACCTCATCGGACCGACGGAAGTCGTCGCAGTCGTCGAACGACCCTCCGGTGCCTTCGTCGACGGTGACGTCGAGCCATGGTGCGAGCTCCCCCGTCGCTTCGGTCGTCATTGTGAGGATCACCGGCGTGATCGTTCCGGCGTAGGTGACTTCGATGCATCGAGCCTGTTCGGTTCCGGGACCCAGGTTCGACAGGTCGAACAGGGAGCGCCCGCCGTCATCGTCCACCAGTTCGATCACGCCAGAGCTCACGGTCGAGGCTGCGGCGGTGCCGTCCGTGCTAAGGGCTTCGCTGCTTCGGTTGATTACGAGCGTGGAGATCAACAGTGCCGAAATCGCCGCGGCGAAGGCCCGGGCCGCCGACCGCGAGTCGAGACCCTGCGGCTCGGAACCCGTTGCCGCCGTCGCCGTCGTGAAGAAGTCGCTTGGTCTCATGCGGCCGTCCTCAGGTCGACGCGCCGATCTGCCGCGCGGACCACGCTCACGAACTGGTCGATCGGCATCGGCTCGTGGATCCCGTAGCCCTGAAGCTGGTCGGCGCCGCTCTCGAGCAACATGCGAACCTGCGCCGCGTGCTCGACTCCTTCGGCCACGACGGCGAATCCCAACTCGTGGGCGAGGCTGACGATCGACCGGAGGATCACGAGGTCGTTTGCGCTCGTCGATGCTTGTTCGACGAGCATTCGATCGAGTTTGAGTTGCTGGATCGGGAGGTCGCGCAGATGGGCGAGAGAGGTCTTTCCTTCGCCGAAGTCATCGAGACTGAGATCGACTCCGAGACGACGTAGTCGGTCAAGGTTCGGGATCTGACCACGACGCTCGGCGACGATGCGTTCGCTGAGTTCGATCATCAAGCGGCGACCATCGACGCCTCGGACACGCATCGCACGTTGGAGGTTGGGTACCAACGCGTCGCTTCCCAGCTCTTCGGGCGAGACGTTGATTGCAATCGTCAGGTTCGTCGCCGTCGCCTCGTCGAGGTGGCGTAGGTCTCGCAGCGCCGTGTCGAAGATCCACGCGTTCAGTTCGTCGCTACGACCGGTTGACCGGGCGACATCGAGAATCGTCTCTGCGTCGACCGCACCTCGGCTCGGATGACTCCATCGAATGAGGACCTCGGCGCCCACGATCTGGTGCGTTCGGGCGGTGACGATCGCCTGGTAGGCGAGGGCGAGGGTTCCTTCGGTAAGGGCCTGGTCGAAGTCGCGTGCGAGGTGCTCGCGGCGTCGCTCGTCCTCGTCGAGGCCCGGATGGTACGTCGCGGTCCGTGATTCGTCACCATGTTGTTTTGCCGCATACATCGCCACGTCGGCCCGTCGTAGGAGCTCGTCAGCGTCGGTGTCGGTATCGGCGAGCGCCATGCCGATACTCGTCCCGACGGTGAGCCGATTTCCGGCGAATGACAACGGCTCAGCGAGTGCCCTATGGATACGCCGTGCCAACAGATCGAGCGAAGCTGGCGTCGCCGATTGGACGAGGATCGTGAACTCGTCTCCGCCGAGTCGAAAGACCGTCCCGTCTTGCTCGGTTGCGGCTCGGAGTCGATGCGCGACCACGGTCAACAGCTCGTCGCCGGCGTCGTGGCCCATCGTGTCGTTGACTTTCTTGAAGCCGTCGAGATCGAGGAAGAGCACGGCGGCACCTTCGGCTCGGTCTCCGACCGATGCGAGGCGCCGGATGAACTCGGCGCGGTTCTCGAGCCCGGTGAGGGCATCGTGCGTCGCCTGATGGTGAAGCTCGTCACGAGCGGTTTCGAGTTGTCCGACGAGTTGCTGGTTTTGCAGCGCGATTCGTGCTTGCGCAGCGAGCAGGCCCAGCGCTTCGAGTCGGGTCGCGTGGTCGGTGTCGCCAAGCGGTGAACCGGCGCGCAGGGCGACGGCCTGATCGCCAGCGATGAGGGTGTGCCGCGTGATCGCTGCGAAGCCGAGGGCCGAGAGCGTCGCCTGGTCGTGTCCTTCTTCGCCGAGCGTCACGACGTCGGCATCGAGGTCGCTCGACGCCAGCGTGCTCGCTGGCTCCCCGGGCGAGGGCAGGGAGAGTCCGCCGACGGCGCCGAAGCGCTCCCATTCTCCGGAGGGGGTCCGTACGCACACATCGGCTGAAGCGAAGCCCAGCATCGCGGCCGATGCGGTGAGGGTGTCGAAGACGGCGACCCCCATCCGGTTGACTTGGTGCCCGGCCTCGGCGACGACACCCAGCAGCTCACCCTTTCGCAGTGCGGCGTCGGTTGCGTCTTGCTGCCGGACGACGTCGCCCAGCAGCTGTTCGGCGAGATAGGCGCCCGGAATCACGACGAGCAGGAGCACCCCGAGTTGATCGAGGGCTTGTTCGAGGTCGTCGATAACCGCATTCACATTCGACGTGTTGTCCTGGAGGATCCACAGGCGGATGGCCATCGTCGACGCCGCCATCATGATCCAGTGAAGAAGCGAGCCGGTCAGCCCGAACCGGACGGCGGCTTCGACGATCGGCAGCGCCACGAGAACCCATCCGATGCCTGCTCCGGTTGTCACGGTGGTCAGCAGGAGAACGAGCAGCGTGTCGGCGATCAGTTCGATCGTGCGCACACGGGCCAGATCCCAGCTCTTCACTGTGGCGCCAATCGATGCGAGGTTGATCAGCAACAGGCCGGCCACCGCCAGAGCGAGCATCGTCAGCCGGCCGATCGGGAAGCGTTCGATCTCGAACCGGCCCGCGTCGAGCACGTACTGGCTGAGGATCATGATCGCGACGAGGAAACGCACTCGCCGAATCGCCTGATCGGCGACCGTCACATGCTGCGTTTCGGCTCGGTTGGAGCGCTCACGCCGATTCTCGAGCACTGACGACGCGGTGAGATACAGAGACACCATCGTGAGAACGATGACGGCCAACAGTGGGGCGAGGTTTCCTTGGAGGCCCCACACGAGAGCCAAGCCGACAAGAGGCACGACGAGGCGTCCGACGCCAACCACCTCCCCGGGTGCTATCCGATCGGTGTCGGGTGTCGGGTTCGCATCTCCCTTGGTGATGTACTCGCCTTGGCCTCGAAGGACTTCGAACACCCGGTGCGTCACGAGCTCACCGTCGCTGTCGGCGTAGGTGACCACGGTTCGTTGACCGACGAAGTCAGCCGGGTGATCGTCGATCATCAGCACATCCCCTGGCCGAAGCGTGGGCTGCATCGACCCACTCGTGACGACGATCGGCTCCCACCCCGTGACGAGGGTGACAACCAAGACCCAGCCGCCGAGGAACGCGACGAGATACACGTGAATCCAGGCCAACATCGTCATCAGCGACCGGATGCGTTCGGGGGTGATCACTGGGCTCGCGCCTCGACGATGACCGAGAAGTCGGTTGTCAGCCCTTGTGCAGCGTTGTCGTCGCGCACCACGACCGAGGCCCACAGGCCCACGACATCATCAGTGCCCACCGGTGCTATTCGAAGCGTCGATTCGGGCCACGACGGCTGCGCCGAAACGAAGTCGGCGATCGAGCCGTGGTCGTGTTGGGTGCCGAGCGGCGAAGTCGCGCTGCGAGCGCAGCCGTCTGTCAGCAGGGCTAGTCGGAGATCGACGAAATCGTCGAGTCCGGTACCTCCGTCGATCGTCCCGTAGACGCGGAGCTCCGCGTCGAGCGAACCGACGTAGGTGACGTCGATGCAGTTCTCCACGGTGCGTCCGGGGTAGAGGTTCTGCTCATCGAACAGCAGGTCGACCGCCGTGTCCTGGTCGAGCGCGATCGTGCCGGTTGACAGGAGCGACGAGGAGTCTGTCGATGCGCTGACCCGGGCAGACGTCGTACGAACGGCCGAGATGACGAGGATTGACGAACACACGACGATGGCGCTGAGGAGCAGCAGGGGGAGCGCGGCGCGGCGGCGTTCGTCGCCGTCGGGCGCGCCGGACGCAGCATCTGTGCGCGTCGAAAGGTGCTCCATTGAGAAGAGATCGGCGAGTTGGGCGTTGAGGCCCATAGGTCATTCGCCACCCGGTCTCGGCCGATCGATCATTCGTTCGGTTAGGGTCTGACGCGATGTCTGCGCTGATCGATGGGCTCAACCCGGCCCAAGAAGACGCCGTCCTCCACGAGTCCGGCCCGTTGTTGATCATTGCCGGTGCCGGGTCGGGCAAGACCCGTGTACTCACCCACCGGATCGCGCACCTGATCATGGAGCGGGGCGTCTCGCCGTTCGAGATCTTGGCGATCACGTTCACGAACAAGGCCGCCAACGAGATGAAGACGCGCGTCGGCTCGCTCATCGGCCCGGTCGCCGAGAAGATGTGGGTCTCGACGTTCCATTCGGCCTGCGTGCGGATTCTGCGTCGAGACGCCGAGCGGCTCGGGTTCCCGTCGTCATTCACGATCTACGACCAAGCCGACGCGGTGCGCCTGACGGGCTATGTGATTCGTGATCTCAACATCGATTCCAAGAAGTTTCCGCCCCGGACTGTGCATGCGACGATCAGCGCCGCGAAGAACGACCATCGGGGTCCTGAGGAGTTCGCCGCCGAAGCGCAGACGATCTTCGAGCGCAAGATCGCGGAGGTGTTCGCCGAATACCAGAAGCGTCTGCGTACCGCCGGAGCGATGGACTTCGACGATCTGTTGTTCAACGTCGTCGAGCTGTTCCGCCGCCATCCGGACGTGCTCGACCACTATCGCCGACGTTTCAAGCACGTCCTCGTCGACGAATACCAGGACACGAATGCGGTCCAGAACGCAATGGTCACCATGTTGGCCGAGGATCATCGCCAGGTCTGCGTGGTTGGCGACGGCGATCAGTCGATCTATCGCTTCCGCGGTGCCGACATCCGCAACATCTTGGAGTTCGAGCACACGTTTCCCGATGCCACCGTCGTGCTGCTCGAGCAGAACTATCGATCGACCCAGACGGTCTTGTCTGCCGCAAACGCCGTCATCGAGAACAACGAGGGCCGCAAGCCCAAAGAGTTGTGGACCGAGTCCGGCGATGGCGAGAAGATCCTTCGCTACTTCGCCGACGACGAGACCGACGAGGCGCAGTGGGTCGCCCACGAGATCGCCCGACATCACGAGGGCGGACTCCACCGGTGGGGCGACATGGCGGTCTTCTACCGGACCAACGCGCAGAGCCGCGCGCTCGAGGAATACCTCGTGCGGGTCAACATCCCGTACAAAGTCGTCGGTGGGACGAGGTTCTATGACCGGCGCGAAGTCAAGGACGCGCTTGCGTACCTGAAAGCCGTCGTCAACCCGGTCGACGAGGTGTCGGTCAAACGCGTGTTGAACGTCCCCAAACGTGGCGTTGGCGACTCCAGCGTTGCCAAGCTCGACCAGTGGGCGGGGGCCAACGGGGTGCCGTTCATCGATGCACTCCGCAACTACGACGAGGCTGGCATCAGTGGGCGTGCCCCGAAGGGCATCGACGAGTTCTTGACGCTCATCGACGAGGTCGCGGAGATCCACGACGCAGGCGAACGGCCCGATGAGCTGCTCCGCGTCTTGCTCGACCGGTCGGGCTACCTCGCCGAGCTCGAGGAAGAACGATCTATCGAAGCCGAGGGCCGGATCGAGAACCTCGCCGAACTCGTTGGCGGCGCCGAAGACTTCGACTCGGCAGAGGAGTACCTCGAACAGATCAGCCTCGTCGCCGACACCGACGACCTCGGCGACGACGAATCACAGGTCATCTTGATGACGCTGCATTCGGCAAAGGGCCTCGAGTTCCCGATCGTGTTCATGATCGGCCTCGAGGACGGTGTCTTTCCCCACATGCGGTCGCTTGGCGAACCGCGCGAGCTTGAAGAGGAACGTCGCCTTGCGTATGTCGGGATCACTCGGGCAATGGAACGTCTTCACATCTCGCATGCCTGGAGCCGCATGCTGCATGGCACCACGCAATACAACCCACCGAGTCGTTTCCTCGACGAGATCCCCGACGCCCTCGTGGTCGATGCAGAAGGCAGTCGGGCGCGTCGCCGCTCGGCCAGTTTCGGCTCCGGCGGCTGGAGCGCCGAAGACCGTGAAGCCCGCCGGATCGCCAACCGTGAGTCGATGGTCGATGCTGCGATGAGCCGATCCCGGTCCAGCTCACCGATCGGATCGGCCGCCGGTACGACCGGCAGCCACGAGATCGGGTTGAAGGTTGGCGACGATGTCCGACACGCGAAGTTCGGCGAGGGCGTGATCATCGACATCACCGGTGCCGGAGACAAAGCTGAGGCGCGGGTGCGGTTTCCCGGCGCAGGCGAGAAGCAGCTCCTGCTCAGCTGGGCGCCGCTCGAGAAGATCTGATCACCAGCCCGATCCGCGGAGATCGATCACGGCCTGGTCTTCCCAGTCGCCGTCGCTCGGGTGAATCATGATCCACGGATCATCGAAGATCGGCGCCCCGTCGACGCTCGGCCGTCAGGGCCGACCATGGCTGAGAGGTGGGGGAGGTCATCGTTGTGACGAGTTGATGAGGCCCCGGAACCCGCCGTTCCGGGGCCTCATCGGATCGGTGTCCCGCCGTTCCGCCAAGGTGCACCGATTCGTCTCGTACGGGTTCGCCGCCCGATGAGTACCACTGAAACCCACTGGACGTGCCAATTCTGACAACCAGTGGTCTTTTCGCCGATTCGTTCCGTGACTCTTCGCCCTCGGTGATCGGTGGACCGGATGGCAGTGCCGATGGTCAGGCATCGGCATCGAATCCTGCGAACTCGTCCGGGTCGCGGATTCCGTTGATGTCGATGATCAGGTCTCGGCCGTCGATGTAGACGGGGATTTCGTCGAGGCCGGCACCATCGTTCGGGTACACGACGTCGGTGCACGGATCGGTGAAGGTGTCGTCGTCAGGAGACCAGACGACGTTGCAGTCCCGGGAACTCCCAGTCACTCGCGCCTCGAAGGCGACCCACCCGTCACCCGGGTCGTCGCCGAGGTGATTCAGCCAGATGTCGCGGTTGCCCGACGCGACATCTGGCCAGAGGATCGGGCCCCGCTCGGCGATTTCGTCGGCCATGTTCTGGGCGTCGAGGTCACGGAAGTCGACGTCGCCGAGGATGAGCCGATCCGAGCGATTGGCGAGGGTGACGGCGGCGAAACCGATGACGAGCGCGGCGACGACGGCGATGCCGCCG